>CP031740.1:3806250-4418125 GCA_022701275.1 Microcoleus vaginatus PCC 9802 | reverse complement strand
AAGAAAAGCGATCCCTAAGCTTGAAGAAGCATTAAAGCTGTATCGAGAAGCGGGCGACACTTCAGCACAAGCAGTTAGTCTCCTAGTTCTTGGCAGAGTCTACGATGATTTGGGAGAAAAACAGAAATCCCTAGAGTATTACAGCCAGTCGCTTCCCCTGTTTCGGGCAGTAGGCGATCGCGGTGGGGAAGCTACTACCCTCAACAACATCGGCAAAGTCTACGATGAATTGGGAGAAAAACAGAAATCCCTAGAGTATTACAGCCAGTCCCTTCCCCTGAGTCGGGCAATAGGCGATCGCACACAGGAAGCTCGCACCCTCACAAACATCGGCGTTGTCTACTCAGCATTGGGAGAAAAACAGAAATCCCTAGAGTATTACAGCCAGGCGCTTCCCCTGTTTCGAGCAGTAGGCGAGCGCGGTGGGGAAGCCACCACCCTCAACAATATCGGCAGTGTCTACTCAGATTTGGGAGAAAAACAGAAATCCCTAGAGTATTACAGCCAGTCGCTTCCCCTGAGTCGGGCAATAGGCGATCGCAAACAGGAAGCTCGCACCCTCAACAACATCGGCACTGTCTACTCAGATTTAGGAGAAAAACAGAAAGCGCTAGAGTATTACAGCCAGTCCCTTCCCCTGAGTCGGGAAATAGGCGATCGCAATGGAGAAGCTGTCACCCTTATCGGCATCGGCGCGGTTTACTCAGCATTGGGAGAAAAACAGAAAGCACTAGAGTATTTGGGCCAGTCGCTTGCCCTGAGTCGGGCAATAGGCGATCGCAGGGGGGAAACTGCCACCCTCAACAACATCGGCAGTGTCTACTCAGATTTGGGAGAAAAACAGAAAGCGCTAGAGTATTACAACCAGTCGCTTCCCCTGTATCGAGCAGTAGGCGATCGCAGTGGGGAAGCTAGCACGCTCAACAATATCGGCTTAGTCTACTCAGATTTGGGAGAAAAACAGAAAGCGCTAGAGTATTTCAGTCAGTCCCTTCCCCTGAGTCGGGCAATAGGCGATCCACAGGAAGCTCGCACCCTCGGCAACATCGGCAATGTCTACTCAGATTTGGGAGAAAAACAGAAAGCAAGAGAGTATTACAACCAGTCCCTTCCCCTGTATCGAGCAGTAGGCGATCGCAATGGAGAAGCTACCACCCTCAACAATATCGGCTTAGTCTACTTAGATTTGGGAGAAAAACAGAAAGCGCTAGAGTATTACAGTCAGTCGCTTCCCCTGTATCGGGCTGTGGGCGATCGCCGTGGGGAAGCTACCACCCTCAACAACATCGGCAGTGTCTACGATGATTTGGAAGAAAAACAGAAAGCGCTAGAGTATTACAGCCAGTCGCTTCCCCTGTTTCGGGCTGTGGGCGATCGCCGTGGGGAAGCTCGCACCCTCAACAACATCGGCAGTGTCTACTCAGATTTAGGAGAAAAACAGAAAGCGCTAGAGTATTACAGCCAGTCACTTCCCCTAAGTCGTGCAGTAGGCGATCGCAGTGGAGAAGCGAACAACCTCAGCAACATAGCTTATGCAAAACGTGAGCAAGGCAATCTCACTGAAGCCCTCACTAACATTGAAGCCTCCATCAAAATTATTGAAAGCCTCCGCACCAAAATTGCCAGCCCAGAACTCCGCACCTCATACTTTGCCACCGTACAAAACTATTACCAGTTCTACATTGACCTGTTAATGCAACTGCACAAAACGCAACCCAGATCTGGTTATGATACCAAAGCCTTTGAAGCCAGCGAACGTTCCCGCGCCCGCAGTCTCCTCGAACTTCTGCAAGAAAGTAACGCCAACATTCGCGAAGGCATTTCCCCCGATTTACTGCAACAAGAAAAGAGCTTGCAACAGCAACTTGATGCCATTGAAAAGCAGCGCATCGAAGCAATCAGCAGCCCCAACCCCAATCCCACTAAAATCGCTGAAATCGACTCTGGGCGCCTCGCACTTTTGCAACAATATCAGCAACTTCAAACTCTGATTCGTACCGCCAGCCCCCGCTACGCTGCCCTCACCCAACCCCAACCTTTAACGCTGCCAGAAATTCAGAAACAAATTCTCGATGAAAACACAATTTTATTGCAGTATTACCTCGGCAAATACCGCAGTTATTTGTGGGTTGTGACATCAACCGGAGTAACCAGCTATGAATTACCAAAACAGGTTGACATTGAAACAGCAGCTAAGGACTTCCTAGAGGCAATAACTAGCCCAATCCAGAGAGATATTCCCCAACAAGTTGCCCAAGCAAGTGCAAATCTGGGTCAAGTGATTTTACAACCCGCAGCAGCCCAATTAGGCAATAAACGCTTGTTAATTGTTCCCGACGGCGTGTTGCAATATACCCCTTTTCAAGCTTTAACTCTTGACCCAACCAGGGCACAAAATACCAATGTTCCCTTAATTAGCGAACATGAAATTATCACTCTGCCTTCTGCCTCAACTCTCGCCATTCTCAGGCAAAATTACGGAGATAGAAAACCCCCAAGCCGAACTTTAGCAATTTTAGCCGATCCTGTTTTCAGTCCAGACGATGAAAGAATTAAAGGAAAAATCACCCAAGCAACAACAGAAAAATTAGAAGCAAATAACCTCGATTTAAATCGCTCGCTTCGTGCTTCTAATCGGCAATGGCCGCCAGAACGCCTCGCATTTACCCGCCAAGAAGCCCAAACAATATCCAGCTTATTTCCCTCAGCTTCTAGCAGTCAAAAGATTGATTTTGATGCCAATCGCACTAATGCTACCGACGGCAGTTTAGCTAATTATCAAATCGTTCACTTTGCCACCCACGGCCTTGCCAACAGCAAAAATCCCGAACTGTCAGGAATTGTGATGTCTACCGTAGATGACAAGGGCAATCTTGTTAATGGTTTTTTGCGCCTGACCGATATTTTCAACTTGAAACTGTCAGCAAATTTAGTGGTTTTAAGTGCTTGTCAGACGGGAATGGGACAGAATATTAAAGGCGAGGGCATGGTAGGATTAACGCGGGGATTTATGTATGCCGGGGCTCAGCGAGTTGTGGTGAGTTTGTGGAATGTGGATGATGAAGGAACAGCTACGTTAATGTCAAGTTTTTATCAGGGAATGCTGCAAAAAGGGTTAACGCCAGCGGCGGCTTTAAGGGCGGCGCAACTGGAAATGTTGAAGCAGGAAGAGTGGCGTTCTCCTTATTATTGGGCGGCTTTTACGCTTCAGGGGGAATGGCGATAAATTTTATGAAAAAAACCAGCATTAATTCCAATTCCGGACGAGTGTAAGTCGGGCGAGAACTTTTTGCGGTGAATCTGGATACCAAAAAAAAGCGGCTCCGCTTGTCGCAGAACCGCCGTCACAGAGGATGAAAAATCAAAACTTAACGCACAGCGCCCTGTACTGAAGGTGATTCAATTGTTTTCATGAAGTACAGCTTCACTAATTGCCAGCCGTTCGACAGATACAAAGGCAATTTTTGGAAGAACTGCAAGAATTTCGGAGTATTAGAAGCAACAATGGCGGTCAACTTCTGATTGTTCTTGAGGCAAACATCGAGGCGTTCATAAAACTCGGGGTTGTTCACGTCCAGCATCACGGGGAAGACGCGGCCTGCTGTTTCGTTGGTCTTTTTGATGACTTCAATGTCGTATTCGCGAGCATCGAGTCCGAGCGATCGATAAAAACCTGCACGCTGGATATCATTGAGATACATTGTGGCGAACACTGACAGCAAGAAGAAACGGCACCAAAGCTTAGCGCGCCAATCATTCAACATCTGAGGCTGAGCTCTCATCACCGCATCAAAGAAATCTCCGTGGCGGTTTTCATCTTGGCACCAATTTTCAAAGAATCGGAAAATCGGATAAATCTGGTCTTCAGGATGCGCTTTTAAGTGCTGATAAATCGTGATGTAGCGCCAATAACCGATCTTTTCAGACAAGTAAGTCGCGTAGAAAATAAACTTCGGCTTAAAGAATGTGTAACTGCGGCTCTTTGTCAAGAAACCCAAATCCAGGGACAAATTAAAGTCGGACAGGGCTTTGTTGAGGAATCCGGCGTGCCGCGCTTCGTCGCGGGACATCAGCAAGAAACCTTCGGCCAGCAGTGGATTTTTGTCCTTGAGCTTGCGTGCTAACTCTTTGTAGAGCAAGAAGCCAGAAAACTCAGCGGTGCAAGAGCGTTCCAGAAACTCAATGAACAACTGGCGCTTTTCGCCGTCGATGTGTTCCCAAGATTGCTCGAACTCGGCATCACGCACGAAGTGGTTGCGGTTGTAGTCAACGCGGAACTCTTCAATAATTGCTTTTAGTTCGGCTTCATTTACGGAGATGTCCATTTTGGCCATCTCGTCAAAGTCTGTTGTGTAAAATCTCGGCGTGAGAATAGTTTCTTTGGCTGGGGCTTTCACTCCCGGCCGCAGTTCTTCAAAAGTGGGTTTTTTGAGGGAATCTACCATATTTTTATTGGATTTCTGCTTATAACTACTCGCTTGTTTCCATTGTCGGGTACTGCGGGCGATCGCGCTCGTGTATGTCCGGCCAGCGCTGGCGGCGCGCTTGCTTTGGCGCTCCGTGTGGAATCTAGGTCTAAGCTGCTGTAATTTCCACGCCCTCCAGTTTACCAAGCTCTCGCCCGCGCAAATATGTTGCTGGCGTTAAGAATTGCTACGCAAAATTACTCACTGGGCATGGGTATGGGTTATGGGGCATGGGGCATGGGGCATGGGGCATGGGGAATTGGGGAATTGGTAGTAAATAACCAATAACTTCGGACAATCCACAAATATCTGCTGGTGTCAAACTGTTTAAACACCACATAGAAAGTACAAAATGTATAGAGGGACTCCAATTCTTAGAATAACCAGGCAGGACGGTCAGAAAATGAGCAATTTAGGTGTTAGTTACCTTTTATGGGCAGCTTGTTTTTTCGGCCCCTTCGGACTCCACCGCCTCTACAACGGCAAGATTGGTACGGGTTTGCTGTGGCTGTTTACCTTTGGTTTGTTTGGGTTTGGGCAATTGTTTGACTTGCTGCTGCTGCCGAACATGGTGGACGAACACAATGCCAGTCTCAGGGGCAAACTCGGCGTATCTCCCGAAGGTATACCGCTATATCCCAGCAGCGGGGCGATCGCCGCGACATACCCCAAGCAAACTCCACACCAGTTAGGGGTTAAACTCCTGAAGGCAGCTTATACCAAGAACGGAAGATTATCTGTCACCCAAGGGGTGATGGCAACCGGCGCTACTTTTGCCGAAGTGGAAGAGGCTTTCACGGCAATGCTCAAAACCGGTTATGTGAGTATCGAGAACGATGCCGTAACTGGCGTCGTGATCTACCACTTTCACGAACTTTAGCTGCTGCGGGTGCGTTACCTAGGGGATTTTGTCTATTTTTCCAGAACCTAATCGCTGACGCACCCTACTACTTGATATTGCTGACCGAGCAGTTGTTGCCGTTTTTCGAGTAAGCATTGCCGACAAAATCGGCTAGAATGTTTGTTTGTCTATATAAGCAAGCAGAAAGTATTTAGCGTCATGGCAGTCCCTAAGAAGAAAACCTCCAAATCCAAGAAGAATATGCGTAAGGCCACATGGAAGCGCAAAGCTGTAGTGGCAGCTCAGAAAGCTCTGTCTCTGGGCAAATCTGTTCTGACTGGGCGTTCCAACAGCTTCGTGTATCCCGGCAATGAAGAAGAGGAGGAAGAATAGAAACGGAGTACCGGGCATGGGGCGAACCCGATGCCCGATCGATCAATCCTTTTTTGCTGTTGGTAAAATCAGCATGGCATCGCCAAAGGAATAAAAGCGGTACTGTTGCTCGATCGCTTCTCGGTACAAATCCAACAGCCGAGGCCTTCCAATCATTGCACTTATCATCATCATCAAAGTAGAGCGGGGCAAGTGAAAATTGGTAATCATCCCCTCTACAACCCGCCACTTGTAGCCCGGGTAGATAAACAAATTGGTCGGGCCGCAAAAAGGTTGCAAGGAAAAATCGTCTCTCGCGGCGGCGGCTCCCTCTAAAGCTCGCACTGCTGTGGTACCCACGGCAATGATCCGCCCGCCTCTGGCTTGAGTTTCCCGGATTTTCTCAACGGTGACGGCGGGTACTTCCACCCATTCGCCGTGCATTTTGTGAGCCGTCACGTCTGCCACCTCCACCGGGCGAAACGTCCCTACTCCGACGTGTAAGGTGACAAAAGTTTTTTCTATTCCCCGCTGTTCCAAGCGGCTGAACAATTCTTCGGTGAAGTGCAGGCCTGCTGTGGGGGCCGCCACCGCCCCAAGCCGATCGGCATAAACAGTCTGGTACTGTTCCGCTGAAGCTTGGGAATTTTCGATGTAGGGCGGCAGGGGTATGTGACCGTATTCGTCCAAAAACTTCGCCAGATTCTCATCTGTGGGGATGTCAAACTCCAACAGCCGTCCCCCTGTTGCGTCGTCCCTCTCTATAACTGTTGCAGTCAATCGACGACGATCCGGCATCGTGGCATCGGGAAGGCAACAGCAAGGAGCTGTGGTCGAGTCCTCACAGGGAGGGGCGATGGGATCAAACTCAATTTTTGCTCCCAACTTTAAGCGTTTCCCCGGTTTAACCAAAGCCAGCCAACAGTTGTGCTGCCGTTCTTCCATCAACAATATCTCCACAGCCGGGCCGTTGGGTTTGTGCCCGTAGAGCCTCGCTGGCAGCACGCGGGTGTTGTTCAGTACCAGCAAGTCGCCTGGTTGCAGCAAATCGGGTAAATCCCTAAAAATCCGGTGTTGGTGGCTGCTGGGAGAATCTACAGCCAGCAAGCGAGAACTGTCCCTCGGCACTACGGGATTTTGGGCAATGCGTGAGGGCGGAAGTTCGTAGTCATAGCCGTCCAAAGACCAGTCCATCTCTGTCATCGAGTGAATTCCTGTGCGATCGATCTGTCAACTGGGTAACAAATTGGGTAAAAACCCCCATCCAAAGTCGGGTGCTTTTCCCCTTGTGGTGGCGGATATAGCCCGCGAGGATAGAGGTATAGCATCAGCTTTGCTCATAAGGATCGTTATGGAATACCTCTACTACATCGCCAATACTAGCCTTACTCTGAGAGTCGTGGATTACCTACGCACGGCTCATCATCTTCCCTTGCAATTTATCACTGTTATTCACCAAATTGACGGCTGGGTGGTAAAGGTGAAAATGAGCCAATATTTAACTCCCGAAATGCACGGGGATTTTCGGGCTTTTATGAACGAACTCGGGATTCCTTACGATCCTGAAATTCGCTTGCAAATGGCGCTTTGGAGTTTGGAAACCGGACAGTCCCCACTGAGCGTGATGCGCCGCTACCAGGTGGCAGTGGTTTGTCACGGCAGCCCTGACCGCAAAGAAATTGAAGCGTTTCGCCAGCAGTTTGTCAAGGGTCTGGGATATTGCCCGGAAACTCTCGCCTAGATTGCTACGCATATAAATTAACTGTGATGACAGAACAGGAGAGGGAGAGAAGGGGAAAGCGGGAGAAGATTTAACGCTTTTTTCAGATCCGTTAAAGCTCAAGAGAGAAATGCGCGACAGCCTAGGCAAGTTAATAATTAAAAATTACCTAGTGGCATTGCTATGAGATTTTACCCTCTAAATTTTAATTATATATTTTTAATTGCTAAAAGCCGAGCGAATGTATTCTTGCAGGGTGAGTCGGTAGTTTCCTGCAACGGCGAATTGAGAGTTCGCTGCTGTTAATGGTGGTAATATTTGCTTAGTGTTTTGTTGTGAAGGTTCGCACCTGACTAAAGCGACATCAAAGCGACAATAATTATTGGCTAAATCTGGATGAGTGCTTAAAAATATTTCGGCTGTTTGCCAAAGTTTGGCTTGTTTTGTGGTAGTAACAGCCAGCATTCCACCAGCATCCCAATTTCCCCGGCGGCGAGTTTTTACCTCTACAAATGCTAATGTCGGGGATGTGTGATTGGGAAGACCTCGGTTTTTTGCGCTTTCTTCCTCTCTTCCGAGTGCGATGATGTCAATCTCTCCCCAGCGACAGTGCCACTGCCGGTGCAGGATTTCCCAACCTTGCTGCTGCAACCAGTCAGCGACTAAGTTTTCTCCCAATGTGCCGATATCCCGAGAGTTTAGGGATTGGGGGCAATTGGAGTCAGCCGTCGCTAACGGGCGATCGCTCTTTCTGGTAGAATTCAATTCTGAACTGTCACGACTGCCCATTAGCTTGAACTTGTATGATGATTTCTCGAATTCGCCAACATATTTATACTTTCTTGCTGAGTTTTGTTATTTTAGCAGTAATTGCCGCTGGGGCGATCGGCATTAATCCCGCACCTGCTTTCGCTTTGGATCACGATAAAGAAATCCTAGTAGGCGCTGATTTTACTGGCCAAGTCCTGACTGACGACAGCTTTAATAAAGCCAATCTTCGCAACAGCAATTTTACTAATGCAGATTTGCGGGGCGTCAGCTTTTTTGCGGCCAATATGGAAGAAGCAAATTTAGAAGGCGCTAATTTCACGGGTGCTACTTTAGATTTGGCTCGCATGATGAAAGCAAATTTAACTAATGCTATCCTTGAGGGTGCTTTCGCTTACAATACCAGACTCGAAGGAGCAGTCATTGACGGTGCTGATTTTACTGATACACTGCTGCGAGACGATATGATAGAAAAACTTTGTAAAGTGGCAAAAGGTACTAATCCCGTGACGGGTAGAGATACTCGCGAAACTCTTTTTTGCGATTATTAAAAGGCTGGTTGAATAAATAAAGGAATAAAGTCCTAAGTACAAACAGGTTTGTAGTAAGGACTTTATTACTTATATCAGTTAAAAAAATGTAACCGCAGGCAAGCTTCCAACCTATATCGAACGAGTCATCCCCAATCTAAAACCTAAAATCTAAAAGGGTATTAGCCCCAAGGCACGGATGTTAAATCGTAAAAATTAACTTGACGCAGTCGCTCTAATTCCTTGAGCCATTCTTGTTCGGCACAAAATAGTTGGTGATATTCTATAGCCTCTTCGCCACTGCTAGCTGCCTTGGCTTTTTCCCACATATTGAGTGCAATTCGGCGGCGCTTCATGCTGATAATTTGCTCGATACAGGCGAGGGCAGATCTAATGACTAGAGGTGCGCGATAAACGTTTCTTTCTGAGAACTCATTTAAGTGAAATAAATGCGAGATTTGATTTAGTTGATTCGGATATTCAATGAAGCTATCTTGCAATTTCAATATTAACTCTGAAGGCGCTACTTGTAAAGACATTTTGTGCAATATTTCTGCATTCACAATCTGGTGCCACAAAAATCTGTGGTGGGAAAGGCTAAACTGCACGTCTCTAGCTTCTATTGCTTCTCTGACATCTTGGCGATATTCGGGACAGTGCAAATAAATCTGCAATAATTGCGCTTCTGCTTCTTCTAAAAGACTGCGGGCTACGGCAGATAAGCTGGATTTTGAGTTTTTGTTTTCGCCGCTTGCACGCTGCTTTTTATATTGTTTGTTCGGCTTCAGCTTGTTTCTAATTAACAGGGGCATTGTTAAAGATTCGTCTTGACTTTGCCGCTTTGCCCAATCGCTGACTACTTGATTGAGCAAGTTTTCAGCGATCATTTTGGTGAGTCTAAAATCTCCTTTACTTAGAATTTCGGCGCACTTTTGCAGGTAATGTGCTAGCTGATTATCGTCAGTGATATTGGTTAATAAATTAATTATTTTTTTGGTGACTTGCTGGGAAGTATCGGCTTGCTTCAAATCTTGATTGACGAGCATTTGTTGCAATTGCCAGTCTAGCCACAAGGGAGCATTTTCCAGCAATTCTCGATATTGTTCTGGGGAGTAGGTTTTGAGATATTCGTCGGCATCTTTGCCGTCAGGAATGTTGAGCACCCGCAGTTGCACTTCTCCTTGATAAGCGAGTTTTTCTATTTCTCCAATTGCGCGTTCTGCTGCTTGAGTTCCTGCTTTGTCGGCGTCGAAGTTGAGGATAATTTGTTTGGAGTCAGTGTACCGCAATAACTGCCGCACTTGGTTTAAACTTAACGCTGTGCCGAGGGAAGCGACGGCGTTGGAGATGCCGGCGGCGTGAAGTGCGATCGCATCAAAGTACCCTTCTACCACCACTGCGCGATCGGCTTTGCTAATGGCTGTTTTCGCAGTATCTAAGGCGAATAAAGTTTTGCCTTTGTCGAACAGTTCTGTTTCGGGAGAATTGAGGTATTTCGGCTGTTCGTCGCCGAGAGCTCTGCCGCCGAAACCGATGACTCTGCCTTGGGTGTCGCGAATGGGAATCATAATGCGATTGCGGAAGCGATCGTAATAACCGCTGCCGCCATTTTTTCGGGGTACAATTAATCCAGCTTGTTCGACTAATTGCGCCGGATAGTTTTTCTGTTCTACTAAATAACTGTAAAGTGCTTCCCAACCTTGGGGTGCATAACCTAATTGAAATTGTTGGATAGTTTCTTCGCTGAGCTGGCGCTCTGATTTGAGATATGCTAAGGGTTCTTCTCCTTGGGTTTGCCGCAAAGCGTGTTCGTAAAAGTTGGCTGTTAGTGCTGAGATTTCATAGAGTTGTTCGCGCAGAGAAATTTGCCGCTGCAATTCTTGTCGGTGTTCCGGTTCGACAGTTTTGATGGGAACTTGATAATTTTTAGCTAATTCTAATACTACTTCGCTGAAAGGGCGTTTCTCCAATTCCATGAGGAACTTAAAAGCATTGCCGCCTGCGCCGCACCCGAAACAATAATACATTTGTTTGCCGGGACTGACTGTAAAGCTGGGAGATTTTTCATCGTGAAAAGGACACAAACCTACAAATTCTTTGCCGCGTTTTCGCAACACGACGCGGCCGGAAATGACATCTACTATGTCGGCTCTTTGTTTAACTTCTTCAATTGTTTCTGGATGCAGCCGAGGAACTTGCATAGGGCGATTTTAGGGAAATTGAAAGTATAGCGGAAGGAAGAAGGAAGAAGGAAGAAGGAAGAAGACCCTTCAGCTTTGCGATCGGATAAACAGAAGGAAGAAGGAAGAAAAGCTAGGGTTTTAGCAAGTGAGAAAGTGTGAATCGTCTTAGGGATTGCTATATGTTTATTGGGAGCGATCGCACTTTAGTAAAGCACAAAATTGACTTTCAGGACTTGCACATAAAAACTCAATTGTTCCGGTTTTTTGTACCAGGGCTGCTCGCTGTTAATATGTGTTTTGTTAAAAAAACGGTTGCTCCGTAAGGCATAACTTTATTGTAAGATATTTACACTAACTGTAAGGAGCATCGAAAATAATGCGAATTTTAATGATGGGCGGTACTCGGTTTATCGGGGTTTATCTTACTAAGATTTTAGCAGCACAAGGGCATGAAGTGGTGTTGTTTAACCGGGGCAACAAGCCTGTACCGGTTGCGGGCGTAAAACAGATTCAGGGCGATCGCACAAATGTCGAACAACTGCAAGAAAAGTTATCGACGGTCGAGTTTGACGCTGTTTTTGACAACAACGGCCGCGAACTCAGCGATACCAAGCCTTTAGCTGAAATATTTAAAGGGCGGGTACAGCACTTTGTTTACATGAGCTCTGCGGGGGTTTATTTGAAGTCGGATCAAATGCCTCATATCGAAGGGGACGCTACCGATCCTAAAAGCCGGCATTTGGGTAAATGCGAAACCGAAAATTACTTGGCCGCATCGGGTTTGCCTTGGACTTCGATTCGCCCGACTTACATTTACGGCCCCCAAAATTATAACGATTTAGAGGCTTGGTTTTTCGATCGCATTGCGCGCGATCGACCGATTCCGATTCCCGGTAACGGAATGCACTTCACGCAGTTGGGGCACTGTCAGGATTTGGCTAAAGCAATGGCGGCGGTTTTGGGCAACTCTAGGGCGATCGGGCAAATTTACAACGTTTCGGGCGATCGATTTGTCACCTTTGACGGTTTAGCTCGCGCCTGCATTCAAGCTGCAGGCAAATCCCCTGATGCTATTAAGATTGTACACTACGATCCGAAACAATTTGACTTCGGCAAAAAGAAAGCTTTTCCGATGCGATTGCAGCACTTTTTTGCTTCAGTTAATAAAGCTGTCACCGATCTTAACTGGCAGCCAGAATTTGACTTACTTTCTGGACTGAAAGATTCTTTTCAGAATGATTATGTAGTTTCGGGACGGGACAAAGCTGAGATAGATTTTTCAGTCGATGATGAAATTTTGAAATCGGTTCAAAGTTAAGTTAGAGTGGGAGCATCCCCATGCCAGCAAAAATCTAGAACCCCACCCTAACCCTCCCCTTACTAAGGGGAGGGAACAAGAAAGAAAGCAAACAGACTGTCACAGTAAAGTTCGCACCGCGCACCTTACATCAAAACCAAAGATAGCTACTTAAAGGCGATCGCAAAACTCAACAACGACACGTCTGTTGTAATTATTGAAATTCAAGTTATAAATCGGCCGACATTAGACAAGCTAGCTTTGTACAATACAGCAAAAACTGATGGAACTAAATTAATGATTGAATAACTGCACAATGGATTTCACCCTAAAATAGATTTTATTAAAATTAAAACTCCCCAGTTGTGGTGCGAGCAATTAAAAAATTTAGAGAGGCCATGTTAGAATTTTAAAATGCGGAAGATGTGACAGCTTGGTTGGAAGCTAATTCTCCAAACGACTAGGAAATATTAGGTGAATTTCATGCTTGGAATAACACTCGGCAATCGCTACAGTATTATCCGTCACTTGGGAGGCGGCGGATTTGCTCAAACTTATTTAGCTGAAGATAAGCAGCTACCAGGCAATCACCTCTGCGTCGTCAAGCAGCTTAAACCTCACGCAACCGATCCGGAAACTCTAAAGGTAGCAAGACGTTTATTCGATACCGAAGCACAAGTTTTGTACAAGTTGGGAAATCACGATCGCATTCCCCGGCTTTTTGCTTACTTTGAAGAAAATCAAGAGTTTTATCTAGTTCAAGAATTTATAGAAGGCCACGATTTAGGTCAAGAAATTACGCCCGCTTCCCCTGGAAATGCGGGAGTCATGCAGGAAGAGCAAGTCATTTGTATATTGCAGGAACTTCTCGAAATTTTAGACTTTGTACACCAGCAAAATGTGATTCACCGCGATGTCAATCCCCGCAATATCCTCCGCAGAGATAGAGACGGAAAATTAGTTTTAATTGACTTCGGCGCAGTCAAAGAAATTACTACTCAAATCACCACTCCTCAGCCCAGAAATAGCTTGAGTGTCAGCATCGGTACTCCCGGTTATATGCCCAGCGAACAAGCTCACGGCAACCCGAAACTCAGCAGCGATATCTATGCCGTCGGTGCGATCGCAATTCAGTTCCTCACTGGCATAAATCCTCACCAAATGCCAAAAAACCCCGATACAGAGGAAATTATATGGCAGGACAAAACATCAGTCAGTCCTGAATTTGCGAAGATTTTAGATAAGATGGTAAAGTACGATTTTCGGCAACGTTATTCTAGTGCCGGGGAAACGCTGCAAGCTATTAAAGAATTGAAAAATTCTTTCAGCGGTACAGTTCCTGTATTGCCTCCGGTTGGTGCTGCGAAGGGGCCTGTAAAATCCCGAAAAAAACTGTATTTAAAAATATTGTCGATCGCCAGTTTAATTGGCATCAGTATTATAGCCTCTATTTATGGTGTAAATACTTTTAATTCTGCCAATGCAACTGACCTGTACAACCGAGGCAATACTCTTTACAATTTAAGTCGATTTGAAGAAGCTCTAGCAGCTTACGAGCGAGCAATAACTCTCAGACCAGACTACGCGGAAGTTTGGCAGGAAAAAGCCAAAACTTTATATAAATTGAAAAAATACCATGAATCGCAGTCAGCTTATGATAAAGCCATAGAATTAAAGCCGGAATACTTAGAAGCTTGGACGGGACGGGGTTATGCTTTGGATAAGTTGCAACAGTCTCAAGAGGCGATCGCATCTTTTGATAACGCTTTGAAAATCCAACCCGACTATGCCACAGCGTGGGAAGGCAGAGGCGATGTTCTATTAGATTCGCAGCGGTACGAAGAAGCGATCGCTTCCTACGAAAAAGCCGTAGAATTTCAGTCTAACTTGTACCGTGCTTGGTACAATCGCGGACAAGCTTACCAAAAATTAAAACAGTACGATCGAGCCGTCGAATCCTATCAAAAAGCAGTTGAAATCAAATTCGACAATTATGAAGCTTGGTACAATTTAGGCAATGTTTTCCTAGAAGTGAACAAAAATCAAGAAGCTTTTGAAGCCTACGAAAAAGCCGTGCGGTTTCAGCCAAAATTTTATCAATCCTGGTACAGTAAAGGCATCGCTTTGCTGAAAATGCGGAGGCATGAAGAAGCGGTAGAAGCTTACGAAAAAGCTGTTAAATTAAAACCGGATTATTATCAAGCGTGGTACAATTTAGGTTGGTCATATCACGAATTACGCAAGTACGAACAAGCAATTGAGTGTTACAACAGAGCCTTAGACTTAAACCCCAAAGAAGATCAAGCGTGGTACAATAGAGGCAATGCCCAGTACAATTTGAAACGGTATGAAGATGCGATCGCCTCTTACAACGAAGCCGTTTATGTCAAGCAAGACTACTCGGAAGCCTGGTATAGTCGCGGCAATGCACTTGTGGCGATAAAAAGATACGAAGATGCGATCGCCTCCTATGACAAAGCAATTCGCTACAAACCAGATTACCGAGCCGCAATGGAAGCAAAAAAGCGGGCAGAAAGTCAGCTAGGAAGCAGCCCGCTAGAATCCCAACAACAACAACAATAATTGTTATTAGTCCCCCTCTGCTAGGACGAGAGGCAAGTGTAGTAGCGATTTCACGATCCAAACGATCGTGGGAGTAGCTTATCTTTTAGCGAACAGCGGGAGCAATTACGGTAACTCGGCGGCTGTCTACTAACATCGGCCAAAAACCTCGATCGCTCAATGTTTTTACAGCAGCAGTAGCGGCGTTTTGATCCGTTGTATAAGCGACGAATAAAAAGGGACGCTGGCCGTAGGAAGCTAAGCCTACTTGCGTGCCTAATGCTTGCCTGACTTGGGCGGCTAATTCCGGTTGGTTGAAGTAATCTACTAACACTGCATAACCAGGGCCCAGGGGTTGGGGATTGAAGGCAAGATTGCCGGTTGAAGGATTGGTGATGGGTTCAGAACCTGGTGCTGGCTGAGGGTTGTAGACTGGCAAATTTTGGGGTAGTGCCGCTGCGGGCGATCGTACTACGTAAGTTTGTAATCCGACAACATCTTCGATGTATTTAACCCAATCGCTGGCGATTTGCGAGTCGCGAAAGCCACCAACTCGCGTCACCGTGTCATTGATGTACCGACAAACTGTGTTGTTAGTATTTCCAGGGAAAGAGCGTTTTGCTCTTTCTTGCTGTTCGGGTGTTCTGGTGACAATTAACAGTAGATATTCATCGGGCTGAGGCGGTTGGCAGCTCGATTGAGCTTTAACAGAACTCGATAAAATTGTCAATACCAAAAGGGCGATCGAGGTAGCAGAAAATAGGGGGAGATACAAAATATATTTGTACAATTTACCCCTAATTGTTGTTAGTTTTTTTGTCGAAGATTGGGCTAATTTTTTCATGCTGGCTGTAGGGATGCGAGGGCATCGGGAATAGTTTCTGATGGTGCTTTAAATTCCCCTGTCAGTACATATTCTAATCGCAGTTTCAACCAGGTAATGAAGACAGGATCGGTAGAAATAATAGCAGCGGCTGGCTGAGGGCATTTTGCTTTAACTTCTGCCATTGTCGGTGCTTCTAGGAAAGCAGGCTGTTTGACCAACCAGAAGTCTATTTGTTTTTCTTGTTCGTTGTAGTTCCGAGTTCTTTCTTTAAACACTTCATCTAGGGCTTCTTCTTCTAGCAAAAAGCGTTGGCTGGCTAAAACGTAATAGTAGGTTTGCATTTTTCTTGGTTGTTAGGGGTTGACGGTTAGCGGTTAATGCCGCCTGTATCTGCCAGTTTTGCTGGTCAGGGGCGGGTTTGCCGAGTTGCGGTTGTTGGAGAGTTCTAGACTCTTGTGCCGTTTACTTTACCTTATTTGTTGTCATCTTGGATAGATGCAGAGCAAGTCGCCTCAGAAAAATCGTTGGTGGCGAGAGTTGGGGGAGTTGTGAGAGTTGAGAGAGTTGCTGGTTGTTTGGGGATTTGGGCGATTATTTTTCGGGCTGGTGATTTTCGGGAAAATTTAGGTGGCAATAGGAAATTAGATGGAATTGGAGGTTGAATAATTACCAATTATTGAGGCAAACTGGGGGCTGTTAAACCGGATTGGGAGTGGTTGGCATATGAAAGACTTCAGACAGTTTTTGATGACCAACCGTAAAATAAAGCTTTCATAACGATTCGGCGATCAAGCTGCCTGCGTGAAAATCAAGGGTTTGTGACTACTACCTAAAAACTGTCGTAACTATTGTATTAAAAATGTAAAATGTGTGGATTGATTTCCTCTCGCCGGAATAGCCATCGCCCCGCTGTCACTTTCCCCCTCCCACCAAAAGTGATCGCCCTCCGCCCCTGCTCAAATAAGCTCAACCAATCAGCTAAATTTGTTGCCCACGTACTGCAGCTAAAGGCTAAACTAATCTAAGCTTTACCATAAAATTTTCTCCCCTTCATGAACATCGCTTATTTAGTCAACCAATATCCCAAAGTCAGCCACAGCTTTGTCCGCAGAGAAGTGCTAGCCGTTGAAAATTGCGGCATGAAAGTCGCACGTTATTCCATCCGATCCTGCGAGTCTGAACTCGTTGATGGGGCCGACAAACTAGAGCAAGAATTGACTAAAGTAATCTTAGGAGTTGGTGTACAGGGGTTAGCGTGGGGTTTGCTGCGCGTTGCCGCAACTAGACCCATTCGATTCATCGAAGCTGTGCGGTTAATGTTCAAAGTTGGCTGGCACTCGGAACGGGGGATTTTGCTGCATCTAGCTTATTTAGCAGAAGCTTGCATTCTTTTAAATTGGTTTGCAGAATCGGGTACAGCACACGTTCACGCTCACTTCGGGACAAATTCCACAACAGTCGCAATGCTGTGCCGCGTGCTTGGCGGCCCCACTTACAGTTTCACCGTTCACGGCCCTGAAGAATTTGATAAAGCCACACTTCTTTCCTTAGACGAAAAAATTAAGCGCTCGACCTTTGTAGCCGCAGTTAGTTCCTTCGGTAAAAGTCAGCTTTTTCGGTGGTGCGATCGCACTTTTTGGTCAAAAATTCACGTCATACACTGCGGCGTAGATGCTGCATTTTTAGCTGCACCCTACGTCCCCATACCCGCAGCACCCCGCTTAGCTTGCATTGGCCGGCTCAGCGAACAAAAAGGTCATTTGTTATTGCTAGAAGCTGCTAACTTGCTAGCAGTTCAAGGCTTAGAGTTTAAGTTGGTACTGGTAGGAGACGGGCCGCTGCGATCGGATATTGAACAGCAGATTCTGCAACTCGGCCTGCAAAATCATATAGAAATTACCGGCTGGGCCAGTGGCGATCGAGTTCAGCAAGAGATTTTAGCTTCACGGGCAATGGTATTGCCTAGTTTTGCTGAAGGTTTGCCCGTTGTAATTATGGAAGCCCTCGCTCTCAATCGGCCCGTAATTAGCACTTATGTTGCTGGCATCCCCGAGCTCGTAGAACCCGGTGTTTGCGGTTGGTTAGTTCCTCCCGGTTCCGCAGAAGCATTAGCGGTAGCGATGCGCGCGGTATTGGAGGCACCGTTAGAAAAGCTAGAACAAATGGGGAAAACAGGAGCCGAGAGAGTTGCTCAACAACACAATGTTGATTTAGAGGCCAAAAAATTAGTCGCGCTGTTTGAGAGTGCTATTAAGCCGTGATTAAAAAAGTAGTAAGGCAATGCTGTTCCCCTACCCCAAAATAATCATTAGCCCCCCTCGGATGTAACTCTCGCCCTATTAATGGTAGGGAAACGGCAGTGCCGTTTCCTGACTGTGGGTAATATTAATTCCGATGCCACCGGATTTGATATAACAAGGGCGGACATGATGCCTATCCCATAATAAAATCCATTCTTTGTGGAACAGGCATCTTGCCTGTTTATTTAATTAGAACGACCTACTTACAAACTTTTTAAGGAATAGGAACAGAGCGCAACAACTTGTCAACAATTGCCTTAGCCCTCTTTCCCCCCGCCGGAATCAAACGGTGAGATAGTACGTGCGGCGCCACATACTTAACATCATCATCAGTAGCAAAATCCCGGCCCTCCATAAATGCCAAAGCCTGCGACGCCCGGTGCAAAGCCACCGCACCCCGGGGACTCACCCCCAGAGTAATCTCCTCATCTTCCCGCGTCGATCGCACCAAATCTACCATATACTGTTTCAAAGAGCCTTCCACCTTCACAGCAGCGCACAAACGCCGCAATTCCTGCACCTGTTCCAAAGAAATACAAGGCTGCAAATCTTCCACTGCAAAACTATCAGAAAGCCGTTCCAACATTTGCAACTCTTCCACCGCAGCAGGATAGCCCAAAGTCAAAGACAAAGTAAACCGATCCATCTGCGCTTCCGGTAGCGGAAAAGTGCCTTGATATTCGATCGGGTTCTGAGTCGCAATCACAAAAAACGGCGTCGGAACATTCCGAGAAACTCCATCTACTGTCACCTGCTTTTCTTCCATCACTTCCAGCAAAGCTGACTGAGTTCGCGGCGTCGCCCGATTGATTTCATCGGCAAGCAAAACATTAGCAAAAACTGGCCCGGGCAAAAACTCAAACTCTCCGCTGCGCGGATTCCAAATATTAGTACCGGTGATATCCGTCGGCAACAAATCGGGAGTACACTGAATCCGCTGAAACTTCCCATCGATCGATCGCGCCAAAGACTTCGCCAGCAGCGTTTTTCCCACACCGGGCACGTCTTCCAGCAGCGCGTGCCCCCCCGAAAGCACGGCTACCAGCACCAAGCGAATAGCATCCGCTTTGCCGACCATAGTTTTGCCTAGATTTTGTTTGAGCCGTTCAATATGTTGTCTCATATCCCTGATTGCTAATTGCTAATTGCTAATTGTGAATCAAACATCAAATTGCCAAAATCTTGAGTCTTTGCCTTGCGGACTGCGGATTTGTACAACTAGAATTTAGTCTGACTCATCTTGCACCATTTTTAAAACCGATCGCCCGTTCTAGATCACATAATTATTAGACTTTAGCAGTTAATACGCTTCTAGCAATATCGCAATCTGCCTGAATTTGAGTTTTGAGAGCATCCAGAGAAGCGAATTTTTGTTCGGGTCGCAAAAACTCTACCAAACTCGCGCTCAAGGTTTGGCCGTACAAATCCCCAGACCAATCTAACAGGTGAACTTCCACAGTGGGTTGCAGGCCCTCTACCGTCGGGCGACAGCCAACATTCATCACCCCATTGACAAAAGATAAATTTGATGCTGGACCGGGAATTAGAGATTTGGGATTTTCCTGCTGATAGGAAGAACTTCCATCTTTCATCTTTTCCCCTCCATGCTTCACCGAGACTCGCACCGCGTACACGCCAAAACGTGGCAAAAATTTTTCCGGCGGCAGTTCGATATTAGCCGTAGGAAATCCGATCGTCCTACCCAGCCGCTGTCCGCCAACCACAGTCCCGACTAAACTGTAAGGTCGCCCCAGCAACTGATTCGCTCTTGTGAGGTCGCCGGATGCCAGACCTTCGCGGATTGCAGAACTGCTGATCCGATCGCCCTCACCGCAATTGTGGAGGGGTACAAGAGCAACATCAATACCGTAACCCGACGCGATCAACTGTAAATCCACAGCCGTTCCAGCGCGTCCCCGTCCAAACCGAAAATCAACCCCCACACTAATTCGACTCGCTTTTAGTTGTCGCACCAAAATTTCCTCGACAAACTCAGAAGCAGTCAAGGCCGCCAATTCTCGATCGAACGGCAGCAGCACAAGTTGCTCGACGCCCATTGCTTCGAGCAATTCTACCTTTTCTGCCAGAGGCGTCAGCAGTTTTTTCTGTTGACCCGTAAAAAATTCTTGCGGGTGGGGATCGAATGTCACCACAGTGCCGTAAAGCCGATCGACCCCATCAGAATCGCGACCAGAGAAGCTGTTGCCGTCGGCCCTAGGGCCTATCAAATCCTCGAAATTATGGCTGCTGCCAGCTCGATCGGGCGGTGCTGCTGAGTCGTTGTAGCAGGTCGCCGGAGGTTCGCTTTCCAAATTTTCATCTCTGCCAGCGTTGGAGCGCAAGTTTGGCCCCGACGCAAGAATCGTCGCAGAATTTTGCTCAGGCGATCGATTTAAAATTGGCTGCACGACTTGTCGATGCCCTAGGTGCAAACCATCAAAGTTTCCCAAGGCAACAGAAGTTGGAGTCAGAGCAGCGGTACAAGAAGAAGTTACCCACACGCTTAAAATTTTGACATACTTAGCCAGATTGCGATCGCCAGTCGATCTTAGATTTTAGATTTTAGATTTTAGAATTGACTCCACAGATAAATCTGGAAGCTTGAACTTTGGTCTAAACTTTTTGGTTTTCCACGACAGGAGTACGTGGCACGGTATCCGTCTTTGAGTGAGGTCAGCCCTCGCTTAAATTTCAGATTTCACAGATCGAGATTTCAGAACCATCTGACAAGCTCAAATCCCTCAGACAGACACTTGAGGCGCTTGCACCGACGCTTCAGACAAATCGTTATCAGGAGGCAGCAATTGTAACGACAAACCTTCCCGCGCCATCAAACTATTCGGGAACCTTTGAGCCACTTGTTCTCCCACCCTGTCTAAAAACTCGTCATTGTGCAGCGGATCGTGGTGAAAAATCACCAACTTTTTGACATTAGCAGCCTTTGCCACCTTCACCGCTTCCTGCCAAGTCGAATGTCCCCAGCCGACCTTGCTGCTCTTCTCCGCATAATACTCCTCATCGGTATAAGTAGCGTCGTAGATCAGCACCTCAGCATCCTGAGCCAAAGACACCACATTTTCGTCTAAACGATCGGGAAAATGTTCGGTATCAGTTACGTAAGCAGCCGAATAGCCCCGCCAGTTTACGCGGTAGCCTATAGCTTCCCCGGGATGGTTCAACAAAGCAGTTTCCACCTTAATATCTCCGATTTCCAGCGGTTGGCCCACTTCTATATCGTTAAATTTCAGGTCTGCACCCATAATTTGCAGGGGCACCGGAAAATTGGGGTGCAGCATCTGGTCGTGGAGCCGCTGCTGGATAGTAGCCTTATTAGGAGCAATAGCCCCATAGATGTGAAAACAATTGCCCGGAATAAAAGCTGGGACAAAAAATGGGAATCCTTGAATGTGATCCCAGTGAGAGTGAGTAAAAAACATATGAGCTTTTACGGGCATCTGGGAAAGGAGAGTTTGTCCCAAAACCCGCAATCCAGTACCACCATCAAAAATTAGGCGACTGTCACCCACTCGCATTTCTACACAGGGCGTGTTGCCCCCGTAACGTACTGTTTCTGCCCCGGGAGACGCTATGCTACCTCTAACGCCCCAGAAGTGAACCGTGAATTGGTTTTGCATACTAGACATGGGTTTTCTTGCAAGATTGTTCCGGCGAGTTATCGGTAAGGTGTTTATATATTACTAAGGGCTTTACCATCAAACCCAAGTTCTTTGACGGTCGAGTTCCCCACTTGTTGGAAGTGGTAAGAGTCTCGCTTGCCACAGAATGCAAAACTGTTGGGCTTGACAACTGAGCAATAAATTACAAGGTTGACTAATCAAGTCTCGATCGTAACTATTCTTCTCCTCTCTCTACTAGACTAACCTCCCCAGACACACTTTGGGGCCGCAGTTCTGTATGAGTTTGGTCAAAAGCCGCTGTTTTTCCAGCCTCCGCACTTGCCAAACACGATCGCGCGGTCGGTTGCTTGCCTTACTGCTTTACGGGCTTGAACCCGGATGAGGGCCTTCCTGCTATCTAGTCGGGTTGAGGGACCATAATATGCAGGTGGCGGGGCTGTTTTACCCCGATATCTGGTCGATCTTGCCGATCGGGCGTAAAGGCGCCTCTACAATAATGACGGTTAATTTATCCGACTTGAGATGCTCCCGCCATTTAACCCCTGCCCATGAGCATCAGGGACTCCTTTTTACCAGAACCCGGTTGAATTAACTCAACTCCCATTAATTCAAAAATCTTAGCAGTTTAAGAAGGCTTCTGCTATTAATTATCAACCAATACTGTCTGGATTCTCGGCCCGCCCAGAGGCTGCGGTTCGTCCCGCTAGCGGTCGAGCTGAACCCAGCCTCATCTGACACCGGGGTAGCAGCCAGAGCCCGGATCTGCGGGCAAAAGGCTAAATTTTCGTCGTGCATTTCTTGGCGTGCATTTCTTGGCGGACGAATTCAAGCACTCAAAATTGACCTATTTTCTGACTGAAATTAAAAAAATTAGTTTTTTTGCTGCCATCAGGTTAACTCCGATCAACCTTCTGTCTCAAGAGTGATGCAAAAATATTTGCTGTTACCCTGTGGTGCTTTTCTCAAAAATCTTCCATAGCTCTATTTTTGGTAATGATTTCTCGGAATTCGGCGCCGTTGCGGTACTCGCCACGGGTTTAAATTTCCGGTATCATAGAGTCTTAGACTCTTGTTTACCGAGAATCTAAATCAGTGCTAAAAACGCCTGGATAACTTTAAGTTATTTTACAAAAAAGTCAGTATGAATCAAGTTAAAAAAACTACCACCAAGCTGAATAGATCGCCTGTGAAAGTGTCCGATCGCACTTTGGAACTCGGTAATCTCCCCTTGAGCGACCTGTCTGTAGAAATGACTCAGGGCCAAGCTTTGAGGCAATTTAGTTCGGACGATCGCCCGCCGGGAACCCCAACAGCCACAGGCCGGACTGCCGAAACAATGCGCCGGAGGGCAGATGGCAAAAGCGAGTGGGCCCGATCGCCTGTGTATTCTACTGCGTTTCTCAAGTGGCTGCTAGAGAGTTTGACTCGCTCAAAAGGTTGGCTGGCAGTTGTCACCCTGGCAGCAGTCTGGGGGTGGTGGAACAGTGAGTTACTGTTTTCCACAGGCCTGGGGATAGCAGCGATGATGCTGGTTTACCGAGGGCAGTCGTGGGACTGGCAATTGCTGCGAGCAAAAGGCGAGCAATTTTGGGAGGGCCCGAACCGTCGGTTCGTTTTAGCCGTGGGTACCGGTGCCATGGCTACCTTGGGCGCTTACATGAGTTTCGCGATTTGGGCTGACTCAGAGAGCCACTGGATGGCTTTGAACCTGATTTTGCAGAATGTGGGCATGATTGCGATTGCAGGGCTGTTGCTGCGGCAAGGGTTGAGTCTGGGGGCCGCAAAAGATGAAGTGGCGCTCGATCGCATCTTGGCGGATTTGACTGATGCTGACCCCGTGAAGCGTTTAATTGCAGTGCGGCAAATGACCGATTTGGTGAATCAGGGTGGGTTTGGCCCTGTGAGCTCTGTCAAAAGTTCGATCGCCCGTTCCCGCGCTGCCGAGTGCTTTCGCCTGATGCTGAGTCGGGAACCAGAAGCTTTAGTCCGCAATGCCCTTCTCGAAGGTTTGCAGACTTGGGACGCTACTTATGGCTTTGCTCTAAAATCCAAAAATCAAGTCATCGACTACTAGCTGACCGTCAAAAGCGTAAAAAGTAATTCGATGAATATTCGGAGCTTTTACGCGCAGGGGAGCCCTAGGGGCGATCGGAGAATTAGACCCGACCAAATTGGGCGCCGGCATTTCATCCTGAACAATTGCGTTGCCGTCAATGTCACAAGCAGATAAAACAGTTCGTCGCGAACTGGTGACGAGTCCTGACACCCAGCGAACTGGATACTTAAAAGTTACTTCTATCAGTCCGCTTTTGGGGGCCCCCATTAACACTGTTGCCGCAGAACCCGTGAAAAAGGCTGGGTTTGAAGGTTGGATGGCGACGGCATTGCTAAAAGTCACCCCCCAATGTGCAAACTGATGTTCTACTACTTCAAAGCATTTCAAGTCTTCTAAAGCTACGCGGACGATCGCAGGTACTGTGGCGCGCGATCGCACCTCTGCCCCTGGGCCTGAGCGTTCTGGAGTGGCGACAAAAGACTTTTTGCCGTTTAAATCCATGCTTCTACAGGCTGTGTCAAATTCTGCAAACCCGTCAGATTGAAGACTTTTCGCATCAACCATAAAACCCTCGCGATCCCGTTTCCTGAGCAGTTGCATTTTTAGTAGACCTCCCTGAGATTAGTTGTTTCTTGTGTTTTGGAATTGATAACGGCGAGGCCCGTGATTGCCAAACCTGCAATTAGGAATCGAAACCCCATCGCCCGCCCTCCAACAAAGACTTTCGACCTCAAAAGCCACTGCTCCGCAAAATATCGTGATTAATGATTTGTGATTGGCGAGCGTCGGCCAACCTGCCTCCTGCCTGAAAGCGAGTCCTAATACTCCTGCTTTCCGAGCGTCTGCTTTCCGGCTTGGCGAACAGACTCTATTTTGTTGAGGGGTCTTACCCATCATTTTGCTATTATCTCCGATCGGCGGTAGTTTGCAAGGCTAAGGATAACTACACAGGGGAATTGCCCAAATCGCAAAACTTACTTGCTGTCTGTAGTTTCACGCTTCACCTGTACTAAAATAGATTTAAATCATTACTCAATCTTTACAAAAACGCCACCAGCTTTGCAAGTTTTTTAAACAAAGACGGGGCGGCTCAAAAGAATCTAAAATATAACAGCGATTGAGGTTAATTTATGCTTGTGCCCCTCGGCTTCGGTCAGCGATCAATAGTTACTTCTCTCGGCAGAATGGTTTACTACACTGCTGAAAAAATGCCTTGGATGGGGTTGCCGACCTCAACTTCGGAAAATCAACCAAACTTAGTATTTTTTCACGGTTTTGGTGGCGGGTCGAGTGCCTACGAATGGTCGAAAGTTTATCCGGCTTTTGCGGCAGAATATCGAATTTTAGCACCTGATTTAATCGGTTGGGGGCGATCGGAACATCCGGCAAGAGATTATCAGGTAGAAGATTATATCACAATTCTGATTGAATTTCTAGAAAAAACTTGCGGCAGTCCGACAGATGTGATTGCTTCTTCGCTAACAGGGGCGATCGCGATTCGAGCTGCGATCGCACGGCCGGATCTCTTTAAATCCCTGATTTTGACCATACCCAGCGGTTTGTCGGACTTCGGACAAGATTACGGCACCAGTTTCTTCGCTAAGCTAGTGGGTACGCCGATTTTAGACAAATTGCTCTACAGTACCGGCATCGCCACCGACGGCGGCATCCGTAGCTTCCTAGAACAGCGCCAATTTGCCGATTCCCGCCGCGTTTACCAAGAAATTGTTGATGCTTACCTCGCATCTGCTTTGGAACCAAATGCAGAATATGCCGCCCTGTCTTTTGTGCGGGGAGATTTGTGCTTTGATTTGTCGCTGTACATCACTCAGCTAACAACGCCGACAGCGATTATTTGGGGAGAAAAATCGCAGTTTACCGGGCCCGATATCGGCCAGCGGTTGGCAAACCTCAACCCCGAAGCAATCAAAGTTTTTCAACCTCTGGAAAACGTAGGTTTGACTCCGCAGTTAGAAATTCCCGCTGTTACGATTGGCTTAATTCGGCAATACTTAAAATTGCTTTCAGAAGGGTGAAGAAGTTCCGCAACGGCTTCGCTTTCTTGGGATGTAACGGATGTAATATCAAATTCGGTAGCATCGGAATTAATATTACCCCACAGTGGTAGGCGCGTGCGGACTGGAACCATGAGGACACGGAAGTGCTATTTCCCTATTAATTGGGGTAGGGAAACGGCACTGCCGTGTCCTCCGTTTATATCAATTCCGGTGTTACCTGAATTGATATAAACGGAGGTAACGGATTGAGGAAGAGGGAAGAAAGAATATTAATTCCCCATTCCCCATTACCAATTACCCATTAGCAATGACTAATGACTACTAATTATTCTTTGACTCGCACGTCGATGACGCTGGCGTTGAAAATGTACTTGTTGCCTTCAAGCTCTAGCGTAGTGCCAATTTTGACTTTCGTATTACCTAAAACCGGGCCATTTTCAGTAAGTTGACCTTTTCCCTCTAAGGTAAACATCATATTTTTGCTGAAGGATTCTTCTTCTCTGGGGTCGGGGAGAGCTTTCAGAGTGCCGTTGGGCTGAGGAACTGCTAGGGTTCTGGTGAGAGTTTTGACAGATTTGATGGTAATCTGACCGGAGGGTTGATTGCGGATCACCACATTGATTTTATCACCTGGTTTGAACAAATCGGGAACGTTTGTCCCTTTGAGACCGATCGCAATTGCATCAAGTTCTACAGGTTTGACACTGGTGCCGACTTGGGCGACGGAACCGCCAGAAGTGCCGGGAAAGAAGAAGATTCCGACTGCAACTAGCAGTACGATTAGAGCGGCACCTACGTCTAGGATGCTGAGTTTGCCGAACAGCCGGCCTTGAGAATCCAAAATTTTCATAAATCGCCTATTATACTGATAGCGACAGGAGTATGTTTACAAGCTCAGGACTTACGCAGACATCGATGAAAAACAGATGCTGCTATTGCTGAGCTACCGCTGGCAATGACATACTTTATTGATGCGTAAGTCCTGAAGCTAAAAGATATTACCACAACGATCGCCCAAAATCCGCATGACTTGGGCACTTAAGCCAGAAGGCAGTTGACGGCGGTTGCTTGGCCTTGGCTCGATGGCCCAGAAGCTGGTGGCACCCTTAAAAATTGACAAAAAGCTAGAATAGCAACTAAGTAGCCTCAAATTACGTCTGCCTATTTAGTGACTTTTCGAGTTTTTCCTCAAATTTTATCTAACTTCTGGCACCTATCACTCATGTTAAAAAGTTTTTGGTTGACTTGCCGGCGTACTTGTGGCCGGGGGATTTATCTGTTTCTGTCCCTGATGGTGGCTGCAGGTATCTGGGTGGTTTCCCCGGAACCGACTCAAGCATTTTCGTTGCCCGAACTAATTTTTCGAGGCATTCAAGTTATTCAATTGTCGAATATGTCCGATCGCCAAGAGGTGGCTATTGGTCGACAAATTAATCAGCAGTTAACGAACAGCCAGTTTAAGATTGACCGCGATCGGGACACTACAGAATATATCAACCGCATCGGTCAACGACTCGCTCAAGAAAGCAGTCGCCCAAATATTCCTTATACTTTTCAAGTGATTGACGACGACACGATTAATGCTTTTGCAACTATGGGCGGTTTTGTTTATGTGAATAAAGGCTTGATGGCAGCGGCGGACAATGAGGCAGAATTGGCAAGTGTGATCGCCCACGAAATCGCTCACATTAATGCTCGCCACGCGATTCAACAAATGCGTCAAATGGCCATAGCTTCAGGTGTAGCTTCGGCAACTGGGCTCGATCGATCTCAGGCGGTTCAGATTGGGGTGGAATTGGCTTTGCGGCGACCCCACAGTCGGCAAGCTGAGTATGAAGCCGATCAGTTGGGATTGCAAACTATGGGGCGAGCAGGCTACGCTCAATCTGGGATGGTTGATTTTATGAAAAAGTTGCTCGACAAACCTTCTCCTCCTAGCATTTTGAGCACTCACCCGGCAACTGGCGATCGTATTGCTGCTATTTCGCAGGCTATAGATCCGGAGCTTGCTAGCGGTGAAGGTTTGAATAATGAGGATTACAGGCTAGAAATCCGCCGACTTTTAGGTTCGTAGCAAACGTAAATCAATCAGGCACTCTCTTCTTTTCTCTTCTCTTCCCTTCTCTTTTCTTACTTCGCGATCTAGCGCTAACGCGCCGCTTCGCTAACGCTAGATCGCGGTTCGTTAAAAAATAAATCCAGTTACTAAGGTATGTCAGCAGCAAGTTAATTTCGATTTAAGAGATCGGACTTAAGCTGACATACCCTACAACGAAAACTTGATTTAACACTGCTGTTGAACAACAGAATCGATCGCAGGTTCCGGGGGTGCAATCGGCTGCGGCTTCAATTGCCTGACAACTTCGTCAAACGGCAAAATTCGGACTTGATTGTTAAATACATTTACTTGATAAACTCTCCGGTAGCTGAGGTCAAATCCTGTCAGCCAGCCGCTTTTGGGATGATAAGCACCCGTGTCAATATCCAACCACCCTTCGCCCCTGACTAATTCGCCCGGTCTGACCCCATGAAAGGTAAAGGTGATCGTGTGACCGGTGATAATTAATTTATTGGGAAAATAGGGTTTCGACATGGTGTGAAATTCCCTGCGAATCCAACACAGTTGTTCGATAGACTGTTCCTCGAGCGACAGATGGGGGTCAACGCCGGCGTGAACCAGCCAGATGTCCCCTAAGTCCCGGTGCGTGGGGAGCGATCGCAGCCACTCTAAGTGTTTGTACGGCATCATCCCTGTATCTCTGTAGCTCGCTACTGTCGCATCGCCACCACTGTAGAGCCAAGATTGCCACGCTCGCATATCCATCGGTGTCCCCGACAAAGCTTCCAGCATCAGTTGTTCGTGGTTGCCCAACAGAGTTTGGTAGGGGCTTTGCTGCACAAAATCTAATACCTGAGCGCTTTTGGGGCCACGATCGATTAAGTCTCCCAAAAAATAGACGCGATCGTTCCAGCTGGGGGCAAGTGCCTCTAGCAGGGTCATTAAGCCGTCGTAATGCCCGTGTACGTCCCCGATAACAATGCGCCGATGCTCCATTGGGTTTATCCGCTTCCCTGACTCAAAAGCCCCATCTCTAGCTTATAGCATCTGATTTTGCTGCTATTTGCCTCTCCTCTTTTACCGTGGAGGGGTGTCACCCATTATACTGGTTTGTATAAAGATTCTGTAAAGCTCGCCAGTACCTGTTTGCGTAGCTACTGATAGAAACAGAGGCAAGCTGTTAATTGTGGTTCTGCAACTGCTGTTACTGAGGCAAAGCTTTGAGTTATTTCACGCTTTAGGGTGCATCAGCGATTAGGCGACGGATTAAGTCGAAAATAATCCTAGCTGACACACTCTAAAATACGATCGAGCCTTAACGATTGTCACTGAGTCAAAGCTTTGAGGAATGTCTGGAGCTCTGCCAAAAAACCTTTCTTTTTTAAGGGTTTGGCAGGTGTGGTGGAGTCAGGATCGGCGCTTGGGAGAGAAGCGGCTAAAATCCGCTCTAAATCGTCTCCGACTGGTTTTTGGGCGGTTTCAGAAATTAATTCGTATTGGTTGTTTCTTTCCAGCCACACTTGCCAGGATTGGGGGTAGCAGCGGAATAAAGCAGCAGCGTCTAGGGGTCTGACGTAGTAGCAGGATTCGATTTTGCTGAGGAATCGATCGCGCAATTGGCGGCCCGCATAGCCTATACCTATGGTGGCAACATCTTCCAGGCGCGGGTTGAGTAGAATTACTGGGCGACCGGCCGCAGCTATGTAAAGTCGTTCGACTTGGGCCACTTCTACGGCTGCTGGATTGATCAAAAGGAAAAGTTGATCTTCCGGTGCTATTTTATCTTCAACAGGGCTGCGACTGCTACCCAAATCAGTGACTTTAAACGGTGTTTCTCCCCAGTCGCGGCGCGCGAGGGCTGCCGCACCGGCGTCGGGAAAAAAGACTTTTACTCCGGGGTAGATTTCTTCAAGTTCTGGGAGGAATTGTTCGGTGATAGACTGTGCTTGCAGGGCGATTTCTGGAAATACTAATTCGACTTGTAGTAGAGTTTTGCCGTCCGAGAGGGCAGCGGCGGTGGCAATGCGGGATTGGGCGATCGCCTCGTTGAGATCCTTGGGCAGTTCTGTCATTAATCTTATTGTTTTTACTCGACTTCTCTCAATCTAATTTTACCTGAGATATTGCACCATTCTCAATTACCTATTTAGGAACAGGCAAGATGCCTGTTCCACAAGAAAATTTACTCTTTGTGGAACAGGCATCTTGCCTGTTCTTGAGCATGGTGCAAGATGTAAGTTTTACCACATTAAGCGACAAAAGCTAACACCGACACAGGCGAGCCGGAACCTCCCAAAAGGCGCAAGATTCCGATAACTAAAGTGATGTCAGCCGCAGGTAACAAGTCGAGATTTGCCAGATTTTCCAGCACTATTCGCTGCGTTTCCAAGACCAATTTATTAACCACAAAACTTTCATCTTGCCCGGTATCGACTCCGTGGGTGTCGGTGCCAATTCCGGCTATCGAGCGTTCTTCTAGCAAAAATTGAGTGGCTGCTTTGCCAAATCCGGGAAAGTGGCAAATTCCGCGATCGTCTCGGTTGAAAAATGCTCGCTCGTCATCCCATTTTTCTTGCCAGCCAGTATACAATAAAACTAGAGTTCCCGGTTCTATAAGTTTGTGCTGCCGTTCCCAAGTCAATATATCATCAATTGTTAAAGTGTAGTCGGGATTGGCAAGACTTTGCTGGCGGATATCGATCGCAATTGCGGGGGAAACTAGCGACTGCGGCGAATAACTATCAATGCTGGCGCCTCCTGCATAAAAGCTGTTGGGTGCGTTGATGTGCGTGGCGCTGTGTTCTCCCATTGAGAATTTTCGCAGGAAATAGCCGTTTTTTTCTATTTGAGATACTGTGGCAATTTCTGTCGCTGGATCTCCGGGCCAGATGGGAATGTTTGGGTGAATTGAATGGGTTAAGTCTAGAATGGTGGTATAGGCGATGGTTTTTAAGTTATTTGACTTAAAGTTGTTTGTCATCAGGTTAAATATATTTTTTATTTATTAAAGACAGTTGAATTTTTGACCTTCTGCGAGCTCAATATAAAATCTAAAATCTCAAATCTAAAATTTGATTAGTCGATCGAGCGTTGCTTCCATCACATCCTTTGTTTGCCCGGAAACAGTATACACCAAAGCTTCTCGATAAACTCTCCCGGCCGGGTGTACCGCACCGTTAGCAGCACCGCTAGAAACTGCAACCGCAGCGTGCCCGCAACGCACCGCTAAATCAATGGCTTGAGCTCGCAGCGCTAATTGTTCTGCTTTCGAGCTATGTTGAGATTGTGGGAAATTCTGTTTTAGCCGATCGAGCTTTTGCTCTAGTTTTTGGCAAGCTGCCGTTATAAAAGGTGAATTCTTAGCAGCCGCCGCTGCTGCAATAACATCCAATCCCGCTCGAATACAGCCAAAAGTACCCGGAACAAAATTCACTATATTTTTGCTGTCGTTTTCCGAAATCCAGCCGACAGGTTTAACTGAAATTATTTCCGATTCATGCAGCAACCAATTATCGAGAGTGGCTGTCACAGTATTAGTCGAGTTCATGGCGATTAACTGCATGATTTCGCTAAAAGCTATTTTACCCGATTCGCGTTCACTATTGGTAAAAGGCACTAAACCGAAAACAGCACGTTCGTCAGGAAGTACCGCCGCTACAATAAACTTTTGAAACAAGCGAAAACCTGTTACCCAAGGAACTTTTCCTGACAATAAATAGCCCGCTTTTGTGGGAGTCGCGGTGACGGCAGGATTGCCCGATCGCCTTAAATGCGAAAACCCAATACCCAAGCGTAACTCTTTTTGGGCGATCCCGGGCAAGTATCTGCTTTTTAGGATTTCATTGTCGCTGTTGGCAAGCATGGCAGTTGCGCTGTGGTGCTGAGTTTGCAGGAAAGACACAGCGCCCGAATATCGAGCCGTCAATTCCTGATATTGGTAAAAAATCTCCGGTGCAATTTCAGCGCCGCCCCATTTTTGGGGAACTCGCAATGCTAAGAGCGATCGATCTTCCAATCCAGCAACTGCTGTTCTCAGCGCTTCCGAGTTGCTGTCGATAATTTCCGCGTGAGGTGCAACGCACTTTTGTAGGTAAGTTTCTGTGCTGTTGAGAATTTCTTGGGAATCCATTTTTTATAATTATTTTATAGCAGAGGTAGGGACACGGCACTGCCGTGTCCCTACTACTCGCTCGCTCGCGGGGTGTACTTTATAAACGTATAATCGGCTTTATATTTATTCAAATTCTTATGAAGCGAGCCTAAAAGCCCGCCTCAAAACTAACTCACTACCAAACTTTCCAAGGAGCCTTTCCTTCATCCCAAAGTTCGTTTAAATACTTGTATTCTCGAAAAGTATCCATCGCAAAGAAGAAACCCTCATGACGGTAAGCCATCAATTGTCCGTCGGCCGCCAAACGCTGCATCGGCTCTTGTTCTAAAATACAATCATCTCCCCCCAAATACTCAAATACCCGGCGGTTGAATATCATATATCCAATACTGATCCAGCCGTCAACTTGAGGTTTTTCAGAAAATTGAACTACGCGGCTATCGCTGTCTACATCCAAAATTCCAAAGCGAGAAATCGGACGAAATGTGGTGACAGTTGCCAGCTTCCCGTGAGATTTGTGAAAATCCATCAAGGCGTCAATATCGACATCAGCTACTCCATCGCCGTATGTCACCATGAAATTCTCGCGATCGATATATTTTTCGATCCGTTTTACCCGCCCTCCTGTCATGCTTGCCGCGCCAGTTTCAGCCAGGGTAACATTAAAATCTTGTTCCAGATGTTCCTCGTGATAAGTGATGGCATTTTGGCGTCCCAGACAGATAGTAAAGTCATTGTTCATGGCTTCATAATTGAGGAAATATTCTTTAATCATGTTGCCGCGATAGCCCAAGCACACAATAAAGTTTTGGAAACCGTAGTGTGCATAGATTTTCATGATGTGCCAAATAATTGGATGTCCCCCCACCTCAACTAAGGGTTTGGGACGAAATTCTGTTTCTTCTCTGAGACGAGTACCGAGACCGCCAGCTAGGATAACTACTTGCATTTTGTCACATTTTTAAAGATGATTAATTAATTTATCATCAATCATCAGGGATTATTTCAAAGAATTATTAACATTTTCTCATAGTGAGTGAAGCTTTGTAAACCCCAGAAATCACGAATTATTATAAATAATCGTAGGGTGATCCGTGGACACCGTGTATTTAGGAATAATCCTAGGGTGTTCCGTGCACACCATGTATTTAAATGCTGCGCGCAATTTCTAACTAACCGTAGGGTGGGTACTGCGGACAGTATATTTGAATACAGCGCAATTTCTAACTTACTAATAGTCGATTAAGAAATAGACAAAAAAACAGCCAAGACCTATTATAAATATAAGAAAGACCTTCAACAGCAATGAAAAATCAACTCGATCGCCTAAAAAAGTTTTTAGGTATCCTCTGTGCGATCGCCTCAATAATTATATTATTCCAATCGGCTATACCTGGTGTTTACGCCACTGTTGTTGCAGCGAAAATCTCAACCATACCACAAACCACCGTAGCTTTTGTACCCAACATACCGGGCGGCGGATTAGACTTTCACGAATCAGCAGGAGGACACACTGTAGAGAGACACGTTGGTAAAACAGAAGCAGAACTAGCACAGCGACTCGCAAGGGAAACGAGAATTTCTGCAGCATCTTCTTTTACTGATCGTTCCGTCGCCGAAGCGGCTATTGCAGAAGCAATGAACAGAAATCAAAGTGCGATCGACTCCTGGGTGAAAAGTCGAGGCAATCGTTATACGATCGACTACAACGCCAACAGAATAATTGGCATTACTCTGCGTCGCCGCGCATCGAAAGCAACTTCAGCATCTCGCCTGAGAATCGTCCTCCAGCGCAGCGCCAACTTACCTCCCGGATACTTTATTCTCACAGCCTATCCCCAATGATCAATCAATTTCCTCATTTAACCCAATTTTTCAGTTCCTACTTTCACCAAGACTGGCCATTAGAAGCTGACACTCCCAGCGATGTAGTCAACAACTACCGCAGCAGCGAACCACCCACAACTGTTGAAGCTGCATCGCAAGAACTCAGCAAACTGCTACAAATGCCGATCGCCCCTGCCGATTTAGAAGCATTCATCCTCGATGAATTAGGGTGTTGCTACGACCCACAATCCGAAAATCAAACAGTCCGAGAGTGGTTGGAATCGGTGCAAAAATCTTTGAATACTCCCAGCTAAAATCTATATATTTGTAGGGACACGGCAGTGCCGTGTCCTCTATATAATTCCGATGCAACCGAAAACGATATCACTTGCTAACCGTCAATAAGTAGCCTTCGTGGACGTTGAAATTAGGGATAACATAAGCCAAGCTGCCGCTAGTTACCGACAAACTTTCTTCTTTAACGGTGACAAGCTGTGGCACTGCTCCTTCTTGATTGTTGGGGATTTTTTCTAATTTTAGAGTGATTTTCTGACCTCTTTGAATACCTAGCTGCTCCAAATTTCCGAGGCTTAATGTTACCGTTGTTGCTGAGGAAAAATTGGGGTCGAAATAACCTAAAAGTATCTGTGCTTTACCTTCAGGATTTGACTTGCTGGCTAAAGCGACAAGGCGATTGTTATTTGACCAACTCCGCACCCGCGAATTAACTCCGTCAGCATAAGCTTTGTATGTCCACCAAGCGGCTCTCGGTTCAAAATTATTAGGCGTGACCATCCCACTCAGCGTATTGTTGAAGCAATTGCTAACTTTATTTGGCCCTTTACTCTCCCAACAAGCTCTGCAAGCACCATCAGCTTTTGCATACTCTAAGTTATAGAAATAACCTAAGATTTCCCCCGGCTGGTACTGCGCTAAGTTCCCGACAATTTCGTTGACGTAAATTTTTTGCAATTTCAGTTCCTTGTAAGAGGGACTTTGCTGAAAATTACGTTTAGCATCAATTACATGGTCGTCAACAAATAAGATCATGGTATCGTTGAGTTCGTGCCAAGCTAGGAAATTTACTTCCAGTTTGTTCGCTTTGCAGTAATCCAAAAAAGCGGCGAGATATCCTTTGTTGTAGTTGGTAATGCTCGGTCCGCCAATCATTGCTGACGGTCCCAATTCTTCTCGCAAAATTTTGTAAGCTCTTTTGTAGGTTTCAAAGAATTGTTCTCTGCTTCCGTTCCAAAACGGATTTTTTAAATCGGGTTCATTCCATACATCCCAAATAATTTTCTTGCCTTTATTTTGCTGGGCTAACTGTCGGATGAATGCTTCCCACGCGGGGTAGTTTTGATAGGGCCAGCCATTGGGATTGCTACCGTAGCCCCACAAGTCGCTGACTACTAACTGAAACTCGGCTCCGCTGGCGATTACTCGATCGTAAATATCGAGTCTCCCCGCCCGCCAAAGCTTGGGCTGCAAGGGTTTGATAGAACTATCCGGCGGTTTGGCAGTGTCGATTCCGTGCAGGATGCCACTCATGGAAATTGTACCGGTGGCTGGCTGTCCAAAATCTACTGTAACGTTCGATCGAAGTTGGGCGATCGCTCTTGGCTGTCCAAAATAGGCTATTAACAGAACAGTGACAATAGCTAAACAAATTGGCAGGAGTTTATTAATTGGTTTGAACTTGAAGGTAAATTGCATATCTTTTATTGTCTCCATTTTGCGAAGGCGGACTTTGTATGTGTAGTAGCGATTTCACTCGCCGATTTACTAAATAAGCGAGGCCGAGCCTAGGAACCAGTTAAACATTAGTAAATTCCTAGTCAGGAGTTTAGTCCTCTCTTTAATCAATCAGAAATCAACTCCTTACTAGCAACTTACAAATAAGAATTTTAACGAACAGAAGACAACACTTCAAAACCCTGTATTGATTCTATCACTTGTTGCCACGATCGGGAGTTGATCAGCTCGTTGGCATCGAAATTAATCCCTTTTTCCACAGCAAAAATGCCAAAATTTTTCACCCAATCAAAGATTGTTTCTGTGGTAAAATAAGGTGTGCAGGCCCAAGCAGATTGCAAATTATTCACCATCTCGGACATATCTCCCCGAGCGTAAGCCTCCCAAGCCTTCCACACTAAATAATAGTATTTCAGCAGTCTATCCACTTGCTGCACCTGCTTTTGGAGTTTCGGACTAATAGAGAAACTGTCGCTCTCATCATCACTTACAAATGCCTGTTCAATTATTTCTTCATATTCCCGAAGCATCCGTTCTTCTTTGAATAGTTCTTGGGCTCGCGCTTTGCACGCTTGTCCTGCAAGCCTGCGCGATTCGGGATTTTCGGCCCATATTTCCACCGTTTCTACCAACTCTTTTACGGTTCCTGCTGGGTCGATGGTAGGATCGGGGAGCAACTTTCCCGTGTCTCCCAATTCTTCAGGAATCCCGCTGACTGCTGTGGCAATTACGGGCAATCCTTTCGCCATGGCTTCCATAATTGCTAGTGGCATTCCCTCAGCTTCGGAAGATAAAATAAAGATGTCGCTGGCGTCTAGCCAATCGGCAATATCCCAGCGCTGTCCTAAGAATTTAACCTGTTCTCCTACTCCCAATTGGCTCACAGTTGCTCTTAATTCAGGTTCCATATTGTCGTGAGTAGTAGACCCAGGACCCGCCCAAACAAAGTAAATGTGGGGCCATATTGGACGATTTTTTAATTGGGCGATCGCCTGCAATTGATACTGATATCCTTTAATTGGAGTCAATCTCGCCGCCGTGAAACAAACAACAGCATTTTCGGGGATTCCTAGTTCTTGACGCAGGCGTTGGCGAGTGAAAAGATTCGGTGGCTCAAAATAACTATTTGGTCTGCCATAATAGATTACTTTTCCCCGTTCTAGACGCGCTTTAAATAGACTTTGGAACAAGTTTAAATTCTCGTGCGAAACAGCTACTGCTGCTTTGGCTACCATGTACTGGTAGGCCACTGCATCGAAATAGGGAATTTGATCGCCGCGATCGAAGGTTTCATAATTGCGATTGATATAACCCAGACTGATTATGTATGGTATATTTTGCTCGATCGCAACTTGTTTGGCTGCAAAGTTAGCCATCGGCCAGCCGTCACTAAATATAATTAAATCCGGTCGAGCCTGGGCGTAAATCTTTTTAGCATCATCTAAATTGTAAGCAATTCGCAAAAACTCTTTCATCGTGTCGAACTCTAGCCAAAGATGTTCGATACCTAGCTGTTTTTGTTCGGTAATTAAAGGATTAGAAGCTTGACTTTGAACGCTGGTAACTCGGTAGCCCTCCGCAGCTAATTTACACATCAGCGAGTGGTTAAACTGAGCCAAACCGCCGACTCCTGAGTCTTCTGTGTACAGGAGTACGTGCTTTGTTGGCTGCCGAGAAGTCGAACTGGGAGCCGATTGAAACTGATAAGGATTGTTGGCTGCGATCGCCACTATGTCTTGCCATTCCTGTAAATTAGTTAAGGCATAGGCATCAAAGTTGTAGCCGTACTGTTCCGAAACTCCCTTAAAAGTTTCCAACCAATTAAAAACAGTTTCAGTACCTGTCAAACGAGTGTAATGCAGAGATTTTTCTAGACTTTCGACCATTTCTGGCAAATATCCGTCGCGGTACATCCGCCATGCTATCCATACTAAACACTTGTAACGTTCCGCGCGTTTCAAGTCACGGATGTGCTGAGGTAAGTCTGGCCGAGCGAAAAACTGCTCCATCAAAATTTCCGTATTTTTCATTAATTTGGAGCCGTTGGACATGATATTGCTGTCGTGCTGACGATAGCAGGTTAATATCTCTTTTAACCAAACTGACTTGCAGCCTTTTAAAGCTAAACGTAGGACAAAATCTAAATCTTCGGTTGGCGGCAAGCGAGGATCGAAACCTCCCAAGCGTTCCCACCACTCTCGCCGCAGCATCATGGCGCTGGGACGCACTGATTTGTAGAAAACAAAGGCTTCTAAATCTAATTTTGGTTCTTCTTCCCAAGGCTTTACTCCATAGATGGCTTCGTCGTTGTCGCCAACTATCTGCCAACCTGTTTGCACCAAATCTAATGTGGGATCAGCGTCAAAACAAGCTACTTGTTTTTCTAGTTTTTCTGGTAAGAAGAAGTCGTCAGCATCTAGAAAAGCTAAGAATTCCCCTTGGGCTAACTTACAAGCATGATTCCGAGCAATTGCTGCTCCTTGGTTATCTTGATATATGTATTGAATTAAATCGAGGTAAGGTGCTAAAACTTGGCGAGTGTTGTCAGTTGAACCATCGTCTATGACGATAATTTCCCAGTTTTGATAAGTCTGGCTGAGAACACTCTCTACGGATTTGACAATGTAGCTATCGCTGTTGTAAGTGGGAATGATGACGCTGACTCTGACTATTTTTTGGGGAAGTATGTTAACCATTAACTTTTTCCATTCTGGTAAGTTTCTTAAAGACTGAGTGTCGGGGTCAATTCCGTAAGATTTAGAAATTGCAGTCAGACGGCCAAGCCAATCTATTACTGTTTTTTCTGGCGAGTAAGGAGTATAAAGGAAAGATTTTTGGTAATAATCTACTGCTTGCACCGGATAGCCACTGTAGAAAAGTTGCCACGACATCCATGTTAGAATCTCATAAAAAGCCGGCTTTTCCAATTGACGGATGTCCTCTGGCAAGTCCGATCGGGCGAATAAATTTTGCTTTAATTTAATAGCAAGATTTGCTTGTTTCTGCGCTTTCTGGATGGACACATTTTGCCCGTGCTGGCGATAGCATACCGTCACTTGAGGCAACCAAGCAGCTTCGCAGCCAGATAGTGCTAAACGCAAGATTAAGTCGGCATCATCTACTGAATCATACTGAGAATCAAAGCCACCGACTCGTTCCAGCCACTGCCGTGAAAACATCATGGCGCTGGGAAGTAGGGGCATATAAACAATCCAGGTTTTTAAGTCTAGCTGAGGCAAGTATTCCCAGGGTGTTACATCGAAAATACTTTCGCCCTGGTCTTTAACCATTCGCCAGCCACTATTAACAATTCCTAGTGATGGCTGAGCGTCAAATAACGCAACTTGTCCAGCTAACTTATCGGACAAGAAAAAGTCATCTTGATCTAAAAAAGCAATTAATTCACCTCGGGATTCCTCAATTCCTCGGTTTCTCGCGGTAGCTACTCCTTGGTTTTCCTGATAAACATAGCGAATTTTATCAAAATAAGGCTCCAATGCTTGGCGGGTGTCGTCGGTTGAGCCGTCGTCTATGACGATAATTTCCCAGTTTTTATAGGTTTGGCTGATGACGCTTTCTACCGCTTGCCCGATGTAGCGATCGCCATTATATGCGGGAATAATTACACTTACCCGCGGTGTCGAATTTGCCATTGGCATGAGTTTTATCGGTGATCAGGAAGGGTTCGGCAACGGATTCTGTAACGGATGTAACGGAGGTCAGGCGGAAGGCCGATGCAATTGTACTGCTGACAGCAATCCAAATTTCAAAGGTAAATCTGGTATTTTAGCGTGCAGAAAATACAGATTCAATACCCTGTACTTGCTCGACTAATTGTTGCCATTCTGCGGAATTAATTAGAGAATAGGTATCTAAGTTATGCCCTTTCTGGGAGGAAAAGTTGCCAAAATATTCTACCCAATTTAATAAGGTTTCTGTAGTCAAAAAAGGTGTGTACGTCAAAGATTTTTGAAGCCACTTCTGCATTCCGCTTAGATCTTCTTGACAGTAAGCCTGCCAAGCATTCCACACTAAAGAGCTGTAGTACACCCGGCTTTCTATTTTCGCCATTGACCTCTGCACCTCTTTTTTATTAACCAATAACTCTGTTGGGCGATCGCAAACTAAAGCTTTTTCGATCGCCTCCATCGACTCTGCCAACATCCGTTCCTCTTTGAATAGTTTCTCGGCCCGCTGCTTGCAAGCTTGACCTATTTGATCCCGTAATTCTGGATTCATCGCCCAAGCTTCTACAGTTTTCGCCAATTCCCTTGCGGTTCCCTCTGGATCGGTATTCGGATCGGGCAACAATTTCCCAGTATCGCCAAGCCCTTCAGGAATACCGCCCACAGCCGTTGCAACTACCGGCAATCCCTTAGCCATCGCTTCCATGACTGAAAAAGAAGGCGCTGCATCTGCTAGAGAAGTCAAAATGAATATGTCGCTAGCATCCAGCCAATCTAGGATATCCCAGCGCTGTCCGATCAACTTCACGCGATCGCTCACCCCTAACTCTTTAATAGTGTCCCTCAATTCTATCTCTACATTGTCAGCGCTTCCCTCACCAGTTCCTGCCCACACAAAATATAGTTTAGACCACACAGGAGACTGCTGCAACTGCTTGATTGCTTCGATCTGATATCGATGCCCTTTAATCGAGGCCAATCGAGCAGATGTGAAACAGACAATCGCATCTTCAGGAATTTTTATTTCTTGTCGCAGGCGTTGACGAGCCGCAGCATTAGGAGGTAAAAAATATTCAGGAGAACGCCCCAAGTAAATCACTTGTCCTCGCTCTTTTGGCAACTTGAAATGTTGGCACAATAAATTCAAATGTTCGTAAGCGCCAACAATCAAGGCTCTAGCTTGCAGGCAGTGGTGAAGCACTCCTTCTACATAAGGCACTACATCCCCGCCAGCAAAAGTTGCGTGTTCTGGCATAACTAACCCGATCACCATCATGTATGGTATTCCCATTTGAATAACTACCTGTTTTGCTGCAAAATTAGAAAAGGGCCAGCCATCGCTAAAAATAATCAGATCCGGTTTATTACTCGCAAAAATTTCTCGTGCATCCTGAGTATTTCTTAACACCCGCTGTAAATCTTTATGACCGCTAAAATCCAGCCACAAATGCTTTATACCTAACTCTCGTTCTCGCTCCAGTAAGGGGCTAGAATGTTTCGTTTGCACGCAAGTGACTCGATAGCCCAACATGGCTAACTTACAGAGAATGGCATGATTATACTGCGCTAATCCTCCCACGCCCGGATCGTCCGTGTTGTAGAGTAAAATGTGCGATTCCCTCCGGGAGCGCTTCGCTTCACGCGCTGGTGAAGGTGTGGGAATAGAAGCCTGTTGAGATTGGGGTGGATTAGTCATCACCATCAGAATTATCTCTTGCCATTCCGCTAACTTACTCAGCGAATAAGCGTCAAAATTTTCACCATATTCTTCAGAAGCTATCCTAAAAGTTTCCAGCCAATTCAATACTGTTTTTGTGGGCGAAAAAGGCGTATAGTGCAATGATTTTTCCAAACACTGGGCCATCTCTGCTAGATGACCGTCGCGGTACATCCGCCATGCCAGCCACTTGAAGGATAGATAGTGTTCCTGGTTTTTTAACTGGCGGATTGATTCAGGCAAATCAGGTCGCTCGAAGAATTCTTTCATCAAAATTTCTGTATTCTTCATTAGCGGCAAACCGCTTGACATGATATTAGAATTGTGCTGGCGATAACAGGTAAGAATCTCTTCTAACCAAACTGCTTTGTACCCCTTTAAAGTCAAACGCAAGGCAAAATCTAAATCTTCGGCTAGCGGAAACTGAGAATCGAAACCACCCAAATCTTCCCAGCACTTTCGGCGCAGCATCATCGCACTCGGACGCACACATTTATATATAATAAAGCTGGCTAAATCTAATTCGGGTGCTTGCTGCCAAGGCTTGACAGCAAAAATCTCTCGCCCGGTTTCATCGACTAGCAGCCAACCTGTTTGCACCATGTCTAATGCGGGGTCAGCGTCAAAACAAGCTATTTGTTTTTCTAGCTTGGAGGGTAAGAAATAGTCATCGGCATCTAGAAACGCTAAAAACTTGCCTCTGGCTAGCTGACAAGCCTGATTTCGGGCAACTCCTACTCCTTGGTTTTTCTGATAAATGTAGCGAATTCTGTCAAGATAAGGCTGCAATACTTGCTGCGTGCGATCTGTGGAACCGTCGTCTACCACTATAATTTCCAAATTATTAAAAGTTTGACCGAGGGCGCTTTCTACCGCTTGCACGATGTAGCGATCGCCATTATATGCTGGTATAATTACGCTAATAAGCGGTGTTCGATTGACTGTTGACATTATTTAGCTCGCTATTAACCTATTATTGTCTAGTTTATATTAAGGTTGCTGACATTTAGCACTATTTATTGGCCCATCGGCAGATGTATTTACTTGAATTTGAAGTTTGACAAGTTGTACCATACAATAATACATAGAATTATTACTCAACAGGAACGCAGGAAGTGAATTCAGAAACAGCAGCGGTTGATTTTCAACAACAGGCAGAAGTCTATTTGGCTTTAGGGAAGTTGGATGAGGCGATCGCACTTTGCCAGCAAGTTTTGGCATCGCACCCCAATTCCGCCAAGACTTGCAAGACCTTGGGAAAGGCGCTGCAAGCCCAGGGTAAACTAGAAGACGCAAGGTATTGGTATAAAGTTGCGATCGCTCTGCAACCGGATTTTGCCGAAGCTTTTGCTAACCTCGGCACTCTCTGCGCTACATTGGAACAGTGGCAAGAGGCGATCGCCTGTTACCAAAAAGCCATCTCCCTGCAACCAAACTTTGCAGGATTTTACCGTAATTTGAGCCGGATATTTACCCAAGTCGGTCAAGCTGAAGAAGCAGCAGACTGTTCGTATCAAGCACTCATGGTGGAACCGATAGAGATAGCGGAAGAATATCTCGATTTAGGTAATACTTTGTTGGCGCAAAACAAGCCAGAAGCCGCCCTAATTTGTTATCACCGCACCATTTATTTAAACCCCAGTTGTTGCGAAGCTTATTACCAGTTAGCAGCAACTGCTAGTCAACTACAACACTGGGACGAAGCTATAGTTAACTACCGCAAAGCTATTCAACTTCAGCCAGATATTTCTGAGCTTTATTACAAATTAGCCAAGGTTTTTCAAGACAGCGGACAATTACCTGAAGCAGTCGCCGCTTACCGGGAAAGTATTGAGTTAAATCCCAACTCTTTTTGGTCTTACTATAATTTAGGTAGTGTGCTGCTCAAGTTGGAACAATGGCAAGAAGCCGTTGTTGCCTACCGCACGGCTGTTGAAATTAACCCAGATTTTTCTTGGTGCTACTACAGCATGGGAGAAGCTTGCGGCAAATTAGAAAAATGGTCCGAAGCCGCCGCTGCTTACCAACGAGCTATTGACTTAGATCCTAATTATTCCGGCTCTTTCCATAACTTGGGAGATGCTTTTTTTCAACTCCAAAAATGGTCGGAAGCTGAGGCTGCATACCAAAGGGCGATCGCACTCCATTCAGAATTCTTTTGGTCTCATTATAATTTAGCTTTAACTAAAGTTAAACTCCAGGATTTGTTAGGAGCAATCAGCGCCTACCAGCGGGCGATCGAACTCAATCCCAACTTTTCTTGGAGTTATCACAATTTAGGAGAAGCGCTGTTGAAAACCCAGCAGTGGAAAGCAGCATCTATCGCCTACAAGCGCGCTATTGAACTAAATCCCAATCTTTCTTGGTCTTATTACAACTTAGGCGATGCTTTGACTGAAATGCACGAGTGGAACGATGCGGTTTCAGCTTACCTTTGCGCGCTGGAAATAGAGCCTGAACTACCTAAAATTTACACCAAATTAGGCGATGCTCTCATCAAAAGAAGTCCGGCAGATTTAGACACAGCAACCAGCTACTATCACCACGAGTTGCTGCCCCTGCACCCTCCTGAATTTTACTGTAAAATAGCCCAAAAATTTTCCGACATCGATCGGATTGACGCAGCGACAGTTTTGTACTTGATGGCCTTAGAAATCCGGCCAGAAGATCCAGCAATATCCTGGAAATTGGCGGAAGTTTTGGAGAAAAAGGACTCGTCGGGGGAGCGCAGGATATTATTAGAGTTGGAGAGTCACGATATTCCTGAGCGCTACATTGCCCGAGTCGTCAAAGGCAAGAGTTTTGCAGAAGTCGGCGGCTTGTCGGCAACTGTCAACGAAAAAGTATCTGTAGCTAGCAAATACGGTGCAGTTTCTCTTACAATGATTGATGCCATGCCAACATCCCTCCACGGGTGGCAATATTTTCGCGATCGGATGACAAGTTTAAAGATTGCTAATTATAATTGTATCAATCGAGATATAACTCAGATTCAGCTTGCAGAAATTGGCGAGCCTTACGATGTAGTTCACTGTGCAGGAGTTTTGTACCATCACCCTCACCCTTTGCAAATTTTAACTAACTTGCGTCAAATAAGTGGAGAGTATTTAATCTTAACTTCCGCTATTACTCAAGAAATTATAGAAAACGAGCGGGGACGCTACGAAATTCCAGCTTCTGGGGTAATTTTCATTCCCGCTTTAGGCGACGTAGAACGAGCTATTTTAACAGCTTACTGGCAGCAGCACACCGACGGCGCAGCCATGTTAGGGATAACTGAGAAAGCAGTTTTTGACATCAACGACTGTGCGCGGTGGTGGTGGCTACCTACAGCTACTGCTTTAGAATGTATGTGCAAAGTGGCGGGATTTAAAGTGTTAGACAAAGCATTGACTGAGAACAATAATGCTTTGACTCTCCTGCTGGGGATTTGAGGATTGATAAACGAGCAATAACAGGACTTGCTTGTGCACAAACGCCTAAACACCCGGTTCATGAGTGGCTTCCTCGTTTTCTTTCGCCACTATTCCTACTAGAAAACTGGTGTTTTCCGTAAGACCTAAATAAAATAGCTGCAAACACCTTTTGTGAAAACAGGAAAATAATCAATGAACAATCACCAACCAGGGACGCCGTTAGGAAACATTTTAGTAGTAGACGATACAGCAGAAAACCTGCGTCTGTTGTCTACGATGTTGACTCAGAGGGGGTACACCCCCCGCTGCGTGATTAACGGAAAAATGGCTTTGAGAGCCTGCAATTCTAATCCACCCGATTTAATTTTGCTCGACATAATGATGCCGGAAATGAACGGTTACGAAGTTTGTCAGCACTTGAAATTAGAGCCGAAAACTCGCGAAATTCCGGTAATTTTTATCAGCGCTAAAGATGAAGTTTTCGACAAAGTAAACGCATTTGCTGTGGGAGCAGTTGACTATATCAGCAAGCCATTTCAGTTTGAAGAAGTGCTCGCCCGCATTGAAAGTCACCTCAGCCTGCGGAATTTACAAAAGCAGCTAAAAGAACAAAATATGTTGCTGCAAGAAGAAATCACGAGCCGCTTAGCAGTCGAAAAGACTCTTCAGGAGAAAAATCAAATTTTGCAACAAGAAATCAGCACCCGTCGCGCCGTTGAAAAAGCTCTGCAAGAGCAAAATTTGGTACTCCAACAAGAGATATCGCACCGCCAGCGCGCCGAATCTGCTCTATTAAAATCTAACCAAGAATTGGCGCGTTCAAATGCGGAACTAGAACAATTTGCTTATGTGGCTTCTCACGACTTGCAAGCGCCTTTAGCAACTATTGCCAGTTACGCTCAACTTTTAGAAAAACGCTACAAAGACCAACTCGACACCCAAGGTACTAAGTTTATCGGCAATATCGTTCAGGGCTGCACCAGAATGCAAACTTTAATTGACGATTTACTCGAATATTCGCGCGTTGGTCGGAGTCGGAAACCTTTTGAACTGACAGATTGCAATCATGCAGTCGAGCAAGCACTCGCGAACCTGCAAGGGGCGATACGCGAGAATCAAGCCGTTGTCACTTACAGCGAATTACCAGCGGTAATGGGGGATATTTCTCAACTCGTACAGCTCTTTCAAAATTTAGTCAGCAATGCGATTAAATATCGCCACGACGCACCGCCTGTGGTTCATATTACCGCTTGCAAACAGGAGGAAAACTGGTTAATTTCTGTCTCAGATAATGGAATTGGGATTGCTCCCCAGCATCAAAAACGTATCTTTCAAATTTTCCAGCGCTTGCATACTCAAAGAGAATATTCGGGGACAGGTATTGGTTTAGCAATTTGTCAAAAGATTGTGGAACTTCACGGCGGATGTATCTGGGTGGAATCGGAGCCGGAGCAAGGTTGTACGTTTTACTTTACTCTCGCTTAATTGAGAGATTTTTTCGTCAAAAGGTATAAGCTCTAAGGTACGAAAAATCAATTAATTTATATATTTTAAGTCAGAAACTCGAAAGGACAATCGAGAATTTAATACCATTTTATATGTAAAAAAAGAAGGGAATAATTGACAAGGACTGTGACTATCGGGGTTGGGAGCTTGACAACACTTGCATGGTTTTTTAACTGGTATAAATGGCAACTTATAAGAAAACTTATTTTGCGTTGACAGTCTAGTTAGTGCGTGATATAATTTTAATTATTTAACACCTTTTTTGTAGCGCTTGCTCACCCCGCAATTTTACGGTCGATGTATGTGTACGTGCAATTGAATGACTGCCCTGAAAATAAAAGGTAAAATTCAAGTGAGTTTAACATTTTCTTGATTAATAAATATTATGAAAGCAATTTTTAACTTAGCTTTGCCTCCTATCTGCTTTAAAGTTCTGTTAGTAGAAGACAACCCTCAAGAAGCTGAGCTGATTGAAGATTTGCTGTCAGAAATTGGCGGCGCGCAGAGTATAGTGCTGACGAAAGTAGAGCGCCTCAGCGAAGCGCAGCAGCGATTGAATCAAGAAACTTTTGACATAATTTTATTAGACCTTTCACTGCCAGATAGTCTGGGAATCGAGACGGTGGCTCGGGTACAAGAATACGGGGTAAATGTGCCGATCGTAGTTCTGACCGCCCAAAACGACGAAGAACTTGCCCTGCGGTTGATTTCGGCTGGCGTACAGGATTACTTGGTAAAAAGAAAAATCGACAGCGAACTGTTAATTCGATCGCTCCGGTACGCCATAGAACGCCAGAACAGTCAAGAGGCTTTGCGAAAAAGTGAAGAAAAATATCGCTCGGTGGTGGAAAATTCCCTGATCGGCATTGCCATCATCGCTCCAATTATTGACAGCGAACTTCCTCTAAATTGCCACTGGATAGAAGTTAACGAGGCCCTGTGCCATTTGCTGGGCTATGAGCGCTACGAACTCGTGCAAAAGAATTGGTTAGAGTTGAGTCATCCAGAGGATTGGGAGGCTAATTGTGAAAATTTTTCTCAGATGTTAGCAGGTAGGCTCGACGGTTACATCTTAGACAAAAGGTGGCTCAGAAAAAACGGCGAAATAGTTTATACGCGAGTTTCCCTGCGCTGCATCCGTCGCCTGGACGGGTCTATCGACCGGATAATCGAAGTAGTGTTGGACGTGAGCGATCGCTACCGCTACGAAGCCAAAGTGAAAGCGTCAGAAGAATTTTTAAACCACACCATAAATGCTACCCCAGACCCAATTTTTGTCAAAGACGAGCAACACCGCTGGATGATATTAAATGATGCTTTTTGTCAGTTGGTCGGCAAATCGCGGCAAGAACTGATCGGCAAATCAGATTATGACTTTTTTTCTCAATCAGAAGCTGCTGTTTTTGGGACCAAAAATGAAGAAGTATTGACAACGGGTGTCTGCTTGGAGACCGAAGAAAAATTCACAGACTCTCGGGGGAGAGAACACATAATTTCTACAAAAAAAAGCGTCTTCCAAATAGCAGACGGCAGTAAAGTAATAGTGGGTACAATTAGAGATTTTACCGAATACAGACAGCAACAAAAAGCCCTGCAACAAAGCGAAGCTCGCTTTCAAAAATTGGTAGCTAACCTGCCGGGAATAATTTATCAATTACGAATGTCAGCAACTGGAAAAATGTCTTTCCCCTACATCTCTTCAGGCAGCCACCCACTCTACGAATTAGAGGCAGAAGCAATAGAGCAAAATGCTGAACTGATTTCCAATGGAATTCACCCAGACGATCTCTTAGATTTAAAAGCATCGATCGCAATTTCAGCCACTACGCTGGAACCTTGGCAGCAGCAGTGGCGGCAGACTTTACCATCTGGAAAAGTTAAGTGGCTGCAAGGAGCTGCGAGACCAGAAAGGCTCACTAAGGAGAGCAAATCTGGCAGCGAAGGCGATATTCTCTGGGACGGTTTAGTGATGGATATTACTGAATTAAAGCAGGCACAAACAGAGCGCGATCGTTTTTTTACCATCTCCTTAGACTTGCTTTGCATTGTAGATTTTGACGGTCGTTTTAAACGTTTAAACCCAGCTTGGTCAACAGCTTTAGGCTACAGTATTAGTGAATTGTTGGCCAAGCCAATGATGGAATTTGTTCATCCAGACGATCGCAAAGCTACCGCAGCCGAAGGAGCAAAACTAATCGCGGGTACGTCCAGTATCTCCTTTGAAAACCGCTACCTCTGCAAAGATGGTTCTTACAAATGCTTCCTGTGGACGTCATCGCCATTTAGTGAAGAAGGTTTAATCTACTCAGTCGGTCACGACATTACCTCTCGCAAACAAGCAGAGTCCCAACTCCAGCGACAAGCAGTAGCAATGGCGGCTGCTTCTGACGGAATCGCCATTTTTAATAATAATAAAGAATGTATTTATTCCAACGACGCTTATCTCAAAATGTACGGCTTGGCTAGCCCTAGCGAACTGTATGGGAAGAAATGGAAAATGCTCTACAGCAAAGCAGAAAATTTATTTTTTGAACTACAAATAATGCCGATGCTCCTGCAAAAAGGGTACTGCAATATAGAAGCGATCGGTCAGCGCCGGGACGGTACTAAGTTCCCTCAAGAATTGTCGCTGACAATGCTTGTAGGTGGCGAAATTATTTCTATAGTTCGCGATATAACTAATAGAAAACAGGTAGAATCAGCCCTGCGGTCGAGCCAGCGACGCTACCAAACTTTAGCAGAAGCATCGCCAGTTTGCATATTCCATACCGACACCTTGGGAAATTGCCTTTATGTGAATAAACGGTGGAGCGAAATTACGGGATTAAACGCAGAATTAGCAGCAGAGATTGGCTGGATGAATGCCATACATCCCGATGATACGGAGCGGGTAAAAAATGAATGGCATCGAGCAATTATTGAGAAAATTCCTTTTAAATCAGAATACCGCTTTCAGCGTCCCGACGGTCGGGTAATTTGGGTGATAGGTCAGGCAATTGCAGAAATCGGAGACAAGCAGGAGATTAAAGGCTATATCGGCACTATTACTGATATTAGCGATCGCAAACAAGCAGAATTAGATTTGCTGCGAGTTACTCAAGCGGTGGAAAGCACCAGCGATGCGATCGGCATTGCTGACTTGACAGGGCGATCGCTCTACCACAATCAAGCCTTTGTTCAACAGTACGGCTACACAGCAGAAGAACTAAACACAGCAGGCGGATTAACAGCAATTTACCCCCAAAGTAATGTGCTGCTAGAAATGTTTAAAACGCTCCGTAAAGGCAACTCTTGGCAAGGCGAACTCAAAATCAACACTAAAAACAACAAACTGGTAACAACTTTATTTCGCGCCGACGGCATTAAAGATGAAACTGGTCATTTAATCGGGTTAGTGGGAGTAATTACCGACATCACCGAACGCAAACAAGCGGAGATGACCCTGCAGCAGCAATTAAGGCGAGAACGGCTAGTAGTTGCCATGCTCGATCGCATTCGCTCCTCCCTAAATTTAGAAGAAGTCCTGACAACTGCTGTCGAAGAAGTGCGGCAATTTTTGCAAACAGACCGCACAGTTATTTACCGCTTTAATCCCGACTGGAGCGGTCTTGTAGTTGTCGAATCCGTAGCAAAAGATATAACTTCGTTGCAAAATTTTGACAATTGGGATACGTGTTTTAGAGATAAGTTTGTTGATATTTACCAGCAAGGAAATATTCGTGCTATAGCAGATATTTACGCGGAAAATCTGAGCGAATGTCACATTAACTTCCTCGAACAATTTGAAGTTAAAGCTAACTTAATAGTGCCGATTTTACAAGCACGAGAAAGCATTTCCCAAGTCCAACCGACGGCGGAAAATCAGCTCTGGGGACTCCTGATCGCCCACGATTGCAGTGGCCCCCGTTCCTGGGATTCGTCAGAAATAGAATCCCTCCGGCAATTGTGCGTGCAATTGGCGATCGCGATCCAGCAATCCACGCTATTTCAACAAGCACAAACCGAAATTGCCGAGCGCAAACTTGCAGAATCGGCCCTCCAACAAGCTGCATTAGCCGCAGAAAGCGCCAACCGCGCCAAAAGCGAATTTCTTGCCAACATGAGCCACGAACTACGCACGCCTTTAAACGGCGTTTTAGGTTACGCTCAAATCCTCAAAACCGACAAAGACTTAAGCTCAGATCACCAAGAAAGTCTCAGCAATATTCAACAGTGCGGTCAACACCTGCTGATGTTAATCGACGATGTTTTAGATCTTTCCAAAATTGAAGCTAGAAAAATGGAACTCTACCCAGAAGAGTTAAATTTTATAAATTTCATAAAAAACATTGCTGATCTCTTTCAGATGCGGGCCTCTCAAAAAGAAATTTTATTTAATTACGAACAAGTCTCTCCCCTGCCTAGCTGCGTTCGTGTCGATCCAAAAAGATTGCGCCAAATTCTCATAAATTTACTCAGCAATGCAGTTAAATTTACTAACAGTGGCGGTGTGACTTTCAAAGTCGGCTATGTCGGCACAGGGGCCTGGAGTCGAGGGCAAGGAGAAAATTATGAGTTCTCGACTTTGAGTTCGGAACTGAAAGAAAATTATATGCGCTTCGCCCACAATGCGATCGCAGCCAAACACGCTTTAAAAATCCGCTTTCAAGTCGAGGATACCGGCACAGGAATAGCGCGAAGCAAGTTAGAAGAAATATTTTTGCCTTTCCACCAAGTAGGAGGCAATACGTTTGTTGAAGGTACAGGTCTCGGACTCTCGATTAGCCAGAAGTTAGCGAAACTAATGGGTACCGAAATTCACGTCCACAGCACTTTGGGAAAAGGCAGCACTTTTTGGGTAGATTTAGAATTGCCAGCAGCTAAACGGTACTTGGAGGTGTCTCCTTTGCAGGAAAAACGCTGGCTTGTCGGTTTTATCGGCAACAAGCGGAAAGTGCTAATCGTGGATGACCATCAACTGGATCGCGATTTGTTGTGCAGGCTGCTGCTGCGTTTGGGATTTGAGGTTGCAGAAGCCCAAAACGGGCAAGAATGCCTTTGCAAAACAGTTGAATTTCAACCGGATGTGATTTTAATGGACTTGCGGATGCCTGTAATGGATGGTTTAGAAACTGCAAGAAAACTGCGGCAGTTGCCGGCAGTAAAAGATGTCGTGTTAATCGCTATGTCAGCTAGCGTTTTCGAGGCTACGCAGCAAGATAGCATCCTCGCAGGGTACGATGATTTTCTTCCCAAACCGATCGAAGCAAATCACTTTTTGGAACAGTTGCGCGTGCATTTGGGACTAGAATGGATTTATGGGGAATCTTCGGAAAACAAAAAGCGCAAAACTCCCAGTTTGTCACCCGCCTCGGATTTTCCTGCTTATTCTTCTCTGTTACCTGCGGCTTCTGAGTCAATAGCAAAACTTTTGAAACTCGCAGCTATGGGCGACATTGAAGAAATTTTTGATGAGAGTGCTAAGCTGGAGAGTTTAGAACCTAGTTTAGGGCCGTTTATCTTGAAGCTGCGCCAACTTGCTAAGGGATTTCAGCTCAAACAAATTCGGAATACTTTAAAGCAATATATCGAGGGAAAATAGTAGCCCTCTGATGGTTGAGAGCTTGGCTGCATACAGATAATTTAGATGTGCAGCAACTTACCGCCGCGTTATTTAGCGGGATATCTGGCAATTGTCGATCGCGCAATTGTCAGTGTATGTGGCCGTAACTCCCAACATTAAACAAGTTATTTTGCCGCTTCAGAAGTTGTCTCCCCGAGTCCGAGCAATTGCTGTTAAATGCCAGATATCTTTGGGCACAGTATAGATTGTGAGCAGCGCCTCCTGTGGCTCCCCATTACCGTGTTTTGTACTATTTCAAACAAGATTTTTCTGGTAAACTAAAGTGTAAAGTTGCCTTTCATCCCTAGACTGAAGTCGCAGGGTTTTCAGGCGATTTTTTGATAATAGAGTTTTTGAGAGAGTTGGGATTGAAATTACTTTGCCTCAGTAACGGCCACGGAGAAGACGCGATCGCCCTTCGCATCTTGCAGGAACTGCAACAGCACCCGCATCCGCCAGAATTAGCCGTGTTTCCGCTAGTGGGTGAAGGGCAAGCTTTCGCTCAACTAGAAAACGCCCGCATCATCGGCCCCGTGCAGCGGATGCCTTCGGGCGGCTTTATTTACATGGACGGGAGGGAATTTTTGCGCGATGTTAAAGGCGGCCTGCTTCAGTTAACCATCGCTCAGTTTAAAGCCATCCGCGCTTGGGTGCGGACCCAACAACAGTCTGGGAATCAAGACGGCGTTATTTTAGCCTGCGGGGATATTGTACCGCTGCTGTTTGCTTGGCTCAGCGGCGCGCCCTATGCCTTTGTCGGTACTGCTAAGTCCGAGTATTATTTGCGGGACGAGAACGGGCCTCTGGCTCGCAAATCCCGAGTCTTGGGTTGGTGGGGTTGCCCGCGCTCGGTTTATTTGCCTTGGGAGCGCTGGTTGATGACTCGATCGCGCTGTCGGGCCGTTTTTGCCAGGGACGCGCTAACCGCCGAGACTTTACAAAAGCTGGGAATTCCCGCTTACAATCTCGGAAACCCGATGATGGACGGACTCCAACCGGAAAACCCAGCCGGTTTTTACGGCCCTGACGCAGAGTTTCGGGAAAGGTCGCGATCGCTCGTCATCACCTTACTCCCCGGTTCTAGAGCGCCGGAAGCTTATGCTAATTGGCTGGTAATAATAGAGGCTGTAGCCGGAATTTTGTCGCTGTTTGCCGATCGCAAATTGTTATTTTTTGGAGCCATTTCTCCTCAGTTAAATTTAGAAGCTTTGCGACCTAGTTTAGAATTTTTCGGCTGGCGACAAGACGGCGAAATTAGAACGCAGCGGCGAGAAGGAAGTATTTTGCGACCTCCTGTTTCTAGCGCTCAAGAAATTCAGAAAGAATCTCCTAATTTGCTATTGCCGCTGACATTTGTGCAGAGAAACGCCACCATGATTTTGACTCAGCAAAGTTTTAACGATTGTTTGTACGAAGCAGATTTAGCAATAGCAATGGCAGGAACGGCTACAGAACAATTTGTAGGTTTAGGAAAACCCGCGATCGCCATTCCCGGAAACGGCCCACAATTTACTCCAGCTTTTGCAGAAGATCAAAGTCGCCTGTTAGGCCCGTCATTAATTTTAGTCAAACATCCCGCCGAAGTTGCCGGCGCCGTGCAGTCTTTGCTCCGCGACCCCGACAGGTTACAGCTAATCGCTGAAAATGGCTTGCGCCGCATGGGAGAACCCGGTGCAGCAGCCAGAATTGCCGAGTGTTTAATTCAGCGCTTCGGCGGTGAATACAGCAATTCTCAATTGCCTGCAATCCACTAGGAACAAAACAATTTTGTGTTCCTGCCCAGTATCTTTAATACTACTTTCTTTTAAAAAAATCTTGTTCGGTAACTACTAATTTCCGTAGGGTGCGCCTAGGCGCACCTTACTAATACTGCACTCGCCGAAAAATTTAATTCGCCGTTTTTTCCGAAGATTGAGCCCAGAAATTAGCTTGAGGAATTTTAAAATCCGACTTAACCAAAACTCCCGGTTCTCGCTGCACCGGCAGCACATCTAAAGTATCCGTTTGCGCGCAATATTTTAAATCTTCAATTACCCCTAAACCGAGGAGGCGCTGGCCGTGACTGGCTCTTTCCAACAATTCATGCAACCGATCTTGCCAGTGCAGGTAAAGAGCAATAGCCCCAAATACTTCATCGTTACCAGCAAAATCGCTCGCAGGAATACCGCTTTCTGCTAGCAGACTTTGGGCGATCGCACCAGCACAAACCGTATCTTCCAACGAATAACTCCCTTCCCAACCAGAACCCACAATCCAAATAGTTTCCGGCTGTTTATTTAACAAAAACTGCACCACAGATTTGCGGTTAATCAAAGCCGCCGTTAACACAGTTGCAGCAGCTTGCACTCGCTCCAGAGCCCGAGTACCGTTAGTTGTGCTGATAAAAATTCGCTTCCCAGTCACCTTTTCTGGCGTGCAGTCGAAGGGGGAATTCCCCATGTCAAATCCCTCAACTTTGCCGCCGCCGCGCTCTCCGGCGCGAATCCGCTTATCTGCAGGCCATTTTTCGCTCTCGGCCATTAGCTTATCTAAGTCGCTGAAAACTTGGACAGCTTCCGCCCCATTATTCAGGGCCGTTGCCATTGTCGTAGTCGCCCGCAGCACATCAACTGCGATCGCGCAAGCCGGCATTTTGTCGGCTGGCGTAAGTTCCGGGGTATGGTAAATAAAAAGCTTCACTTTTGGGCTACCTGCGATAAATCCTCATCAGCAATAATAATGGAAAGTGGATAATAGAAAATAGAGTCGAGTCCTCAAAAGCAGAAAATATGTCAAAACAGCTAAATTCAAACCCCGCCCACGCCGCCATTACCGCACCAATTGGACTCCTGGCAGGTTTCACCTATCCTTTGCGAGCTTTCACGCTGATTTTGCAAACTCCCAAGCTGTGGACTTATGTATTAGTTCCCGTGGTGCTAAATTTTATAATTGGTATTGGTCTTTATTTAAGCTTGCTATTTCCCAGTTTGGCAGGGATAGACGTTTTAGTTGCCGATTTGTCCGTCCGATTTAATGCTCTAATTGCTAGTTTTCCAGCTTGGCTGAGCTTTCTTGGGGTGTTAACAGTCGCTTTCGGCTGGCTGCTGCGCGTACTCCTAGTGTCAGGACTTTTGCTGATAATTGGATTTTTGTTAGTGCAGTTTGGCGTAATTTTAGGTTCACCCTGGTACGGCCAACTTTCCGAACAATTGGAACTGCTGCGGAACGGTCAATTGCCCGCAGAAGCACCAATGAATTTGGCGAGTAGTTTTGGGGATATTCAAAGGGCGATCGCCTTTGAACTGCGAAAACTACAAATTTTGTTGAGCGTCGGTATACCGCTGCTGCTGCTAAATTTTCTCCCTGGTGTCGGCTCTATTCTTAGCAGTTTGGGTGGCGTAGCTTTGGGCGCGACTATTGTCTGTTTGGACTTTTTAGATGCACCTTTGGAGAGGCGCAGGCGACCTTTTCAGGAGAAGTTGGAGATAATTTGGGCGAGTTTGCCGGCCAGCGGGAGTTTTGGTGTGGTTTGTTTGGGTTTGGTGAGCATTCCCCTGTTGAATCTGTTGGCGATTCCGCTGTGCGTGACGGCGGGAACTTTGTTTTTTTGCGATCGCATTTGGCCGGCCCGCTTTGCCCCAGAAGAAACTCATAGCGATCGAGAAACTAACATTACAAATTAAAAACTAGGGAGATGCTTCTTCCTTCGGCTGACTCTGGGAGTTAAGACCCAGAAACGGGCTTAAAAACAGCCAGCTAATGAAGAAAAAGGATGCTGTAAATAGCTGGACAATATCGATCGCCGACAAATATCCGTCAGATAATAGTGCAATAGTTCTATCTGTCAGCCCGAATATCCAAGAGAGAATCCCAAACAGCCAAATGCCTTTTTGGAGCATGGGCAAAAATGCTGAAACTTGGGAGTTTTGCTGCTTGTTCATTGATTTAGCCCTTGTTTGCGAAAAGTCTGATTAACCGGGGCACCCCAAGGGCTTAAGGATTTTTGGTGTCTCCTCGGATTCCCTTTGTTATCTATATGTTAAGAAATATTTCCCCATATGACAACGCGCCTTGGGAGGGATTTCCGCATCTATCTCAAGAGGTAGTTGGAGCGCTGACAAAGAGTTATATTTGCTACACTTTGGCAGCGACGCTAGAGATTTTGCCGATTTTTTGAGAGATAAATTGCTTGGCACGGGTAGTGGCGGGTGCTCTTGGCACCGCGCCTACAAAAAAAATTTGTAATCTATATTGAATTATGTAATACTACAAACTGAACAAGTCTGGTTAAAGAACGATCGTGAGGTTTGTACTGAGGACTGAAGTCCTCAAAGCCCTAAAAGCCACAGGACAAACAATTTGATTATCAAAATCAACCGGACTTGATGTGAGTTCAGCGTCAATAAAATCGAACAATGGCACGCTTAAATCAGATTATTGCGATCGAAAAAGGCATCAAAAGCCGCTCGGTTCAAGAACTGGCAGAAGCTCAAAAAGCGCTCCAGAAGCCCGCTGTGCTTTCTGGAATCTCCCGCACTTACCGTCCCAAAGACGAAGAAGGCGAACAACTACCGCCAGAGTCCAAAAAAGTTGAAGTCAAAGCAGAAGAGATTATCCGCAAAACGACTGAAGTGTTGACCAAACTCTTCGACGTAACCGCAACCAAAGATTGGACAAATTGTAGCGCCAGGGCGGACGTAACTGTAGACGGAAACGTGCTTTTGAGTCAAGTTCCCGTCAGCTATTTGCTATTCCTTGAAAAGCAGTTAGCAGATTTGCAAGCATTTATCAAAAAACTTCCAGTCTTAGATGCTTCCGAGACTTGGAACTTCGATGCTTCGGCCCACTGCTGGGCAACAGAACCTGTGCAAACTCTTAAGACATTTAAAACTCCGCGCAATCACGTTAAAGCTGAAGCTACCGAACACCATCCGGCTCAAGTCGATATTTATTACGAAGATATTACGATCGGCTATTGGCGGACTGTCAAGTTTTCTGGAGCTTTACCAGCACGGCGGATCAATGAGTTGCTACAAAGGGTGGAAATATTGCAGCAAGCTGTTATGTTCGCCCGCGAAGAAGCTAACAATTCTGAAGTTGAGGAACAGAGAGTGGGAGAGCGAATTTTTCAATTTATTTTCCGCTAATTGCTTGCTTTTTGGATAGTTATGGTTTAATATCTAAACAGAGTACAAGTTCAATCTAAAACTTCAACTTAAACCGTACAAATGTGATAGTGCAGGTTCGACTCCTGTCCCTCCTACCCAAAATAGGGGGGTAGCCCAATTGGCAGAGGCAGCATTGCGTACAAATTTAACAGCAAGCTATTACTCTAAACTCAGCATTCACCGCCGATCGCTAAAACGAATGTCAGGAAAATCACATCATCGAGGTTGCTGGCTCATATCCAGCCCCCTCTACCAAACGCAGGGGGGTAGCTCAATCGGTAGAGCGGGATGCTATTAATCTTAAATCCTTGACTTAAATGTGATAGCGTGCCCAAATGGGCGGTAAATATAAACCCAGTAGTAAGGTCAGAACTGCTGGGTTTTATGCTAATAATTGATTCAATTCGTTAAATCCGTCAGTCCTGGACGTATCAAGACAGATGATTTACTGCATCAATCCTCAATGCGAACAACGCGAAAATCCTGCTGCTGCTCAAAATTGTCAAGCTTGCGGCACGGATTTGTTAATTGCCGATCGCTATCGTATCCTTAAACCAGTGCGATCGCCCAATCCCGCACGCCCCACAGACATCTTTGAAGTCGAAGATTTGGGAACCGGGGAAAACGAATGGGGAACTGTCAAAATTTTAAAAGTCTTGAAACAGACCCACAATTACGATTTAGTTCGCTTGTTCAAGCAAGAAGCGCGAGTTTTGATTTGGCTGGCCGGAAAGGGTTCTGTTCCGCAAGTCGAACCTGACGGTTATTTCCAAATTAAACTCCCCCATAATTTCCAGAAATTGTCTTGTTTAATAATGGAAAAAATTACCGGAGAAAACTTGGCAGAATTCTTAAGTAAAAAACAGTCCGTTTCTCAAAAGCTCGCTCTTGATTGGCTGCAACAAATGCTTCATATTTTGCAGGACATCCACAAATATCATGTAGTGCATCGGGATATTAAGCCATCCAACCTGATGGTTGAAGCCCATGGGAAATTGAGATTAATTGACTTCGGCGCCGCCACAGAAGTAGAGATAAATACCACACCCATAGGTTCTGCTGGATACTGCCCACCGGAACAAATTCTAGGTAAAGCTGGCGTGCGATCCGACTTTTTTGCCCTGGGGCGTACTTTTGTACATTTATTAACAGGCATAGAGCCGATACACTTTCCCGTTAATGAAAAAACTGGTAAAATTAATTGGAGGAACCAGGCTGTAGATATTGACCCGTTACTCCTAGACTTGATCGACGAATTGATCGAACCGCTACCGGAAAACCGACCTGAAAATACCCAAGTTATTTTAGAAAAATTAAAAATTCCCGACGGAGACCCCCTGCAAAAGGGGGACGCAACATCGCTTCAATAAATCTGTTCCAGCCGGCGAAAATCCCGCTCAACTTCTGCCCACAAAGCCCGATTGTGAGGGTCAGTTTTCACAGCCTTTTTCAAATAAATTCTCGCCTTATCAACCTGGTTTTCTCCGATCAAATGCCGTCCCCAGCGCTGATAGGCGATCGCCTGCCACTGACGCACCTCCAAATCTTCGGGAACCCGCTGGGCCAAACCCTCAATCAAGGCGATCGCCCGTGGGAACCTCTGATATTTCAGCAACTGCTGCAACTCAAAATAAGCATCTTGCTTTAACTTTTGCTCCACCGCCGACAGATCCGCATTAGATTGAACCGCAGCTTCTTTTCGAGCCACTTTAACTGCCTGCGGTTGAGCTTTCACCCCCTGATCCACCGATGTCCAAGTAGGCGACACAGTTGAATTGGCAACTTTCGAGTCCGCAACATGGTGGGGGGCAACATTCACCAAGAACTTATAAGCCTCAGTAATAGCAATAAACTTATTCTTAGCCTGTTCGTTTCCCGGATTCACATCGGGGTGATACTGTCTGGCTAACTGCCGATAAGAGGCCTTAACTTGCGATAAACTCGCACCAGACCTCAGTCCTAACTGTCGGTAATAATCTGCAATATCCATCTAGCATGAATGAGCGTTGATAATACCATTAAATATGGCAGAATCCTTAAATGTAAAGATTCTGCCAAAATTTACTGCGAACTAGGTTGTAGTGCGAGGGTTGCCCGCACTACTGAAGCGCAAAAATAACTTACGGACGATCTTCGATCACTCTGTCAATCAAGCCGTATTCCTTGGCTTCCTGAGCGGACATGAAATAGTCGCGATCCATGTCCTTCTCGATTTTCTCGATCGGCTTGCCAGTATTCTTAGCATAGATATTATTGAGTTCGTGGCGCAGCCGCAGAATCTCTTTCGCCTCAATCTGAATATCCGTTGCTTGTCCCCGCGTCCCCCCAGAAGGCTGGTGAATCATGATTCGCGAGTGAGGCAAAGCTAACCGTTTCCCCTTCGCACCGGCAGCTAACAGGAAAGAACCCATAGAAGCAGCCAAGCCCACACAAATCGTCACCACGTCCGATTTAATGTGCTGCATGGTATCAAAAATAGCCATGCCTGCCGACACCATCCCGCCTGGGGAATTGATGTACAAAATAATATCCTTACCTGAATCTTCCGAATCGAGATAGAGCATCACAGCGATGATTTGATTGGCAATTTCATCGTCAACGTCCCTGCCCAAGAAAATAATCCGTTCCCGGTAGAGGCGATCGTAGATATTAATCCACTGAGTATCATAACCACCCGGCATTTTGTAGGGAACTTTTGGCACACCTATAGGCATAATTCGGAACTCCGTTTAGTTGGTAATTGACGAGTAGTTTTGAGTTGGAAATTTCGGGTCTTGAATTTCGGGTTTTGAATTTTGAGGTTATTTCGTCCTTCTCAACGCTGGTGCGAGAATTTTGAACTCTTTAACTTAAAATTCAAAACTTAAAATTCAAAACTTTCTTTCACAGCCCCGTTAGATGACTCCAGCCGGCAGCGGTTTCGGCAATTCTTCCGAACTTTCAAGAACGCGATCGATCAAACCGTATTCTTTAGCTTCCTGGGGCGTCAGGTACAGCAACCGATCCATATCTTTAGTAATCTTTTCGATCGGTTGGCCAGTACAGCTTGCAAAAATCTCAAGCATCGTTGCTTTATTTGCCAGCACTTCCTTAGCCCGAATTTGAATGTCGCTTGCTTGACCCCGCGTGTACGCCTTGGGTTGGTGCAACACAATAGAAGCGTGGGGCAAACTCGCCCGAAAGCCTTTTGTACCAGCCGCTAAAAGCATCGCAGACATCCCCATTGCCGAACCGAGGCAAATAGTGTGCACGGGCGGCTTAATGTATCTGATCGTGTCGCAGATAGCGAAGGCTTCCGTTTCAAAGCCGACGGGTTCGCCACTGTAACCAGAAGTGCCGGTCGAGTTGATGTAGATTTTGATTGGCTTATCCGGGTCTTCGTACTGCAAGAACAACAGTTCAGCGATAATCAGTTCTGTTACCGCAGGCACTAGAGGCATCCCCAGATAAACGATCCGCTCCTTCAGCAACAGGGATGGCAAATCGGGAGGTGGCGTCCGAGAGTTCCCTTCCCCGTAGTATGGCGATTGCACAGCTTTAATTGGTGTGTTCATATAACCGAAATGTTGCCTGAACTGATGGAGCTATTCTTAAAGAAATAGTAACGCAATCTTTAGGTATCCCGCATGAAAGTTAGTTTGCTCCCGGTTTTAAACGACCCTAACCTTGACGCTGCCGCGCCCTCGACCCAGCGCCAGCTAGCGATTTCAGTGTCTGCGATGGCAAGCTCGATCGACTCCAGCGTACCCTTAAACCTGTGTCTGATTCTCGACCACAGCGGCTCGATGGGCGGACGCCCCTTGGAAACCGTCAAACAAGCCGCAGGACGTTTGCTAGACAGGTTGAAGCCCGGGGATCGCTTTTGCGCGGTGGCTTTCGATCATAAAGCCAAAGTCCTCGTCCCCAATCAAATTGTGGGAGACCCCAGTAGCATTAAACGGCAAATTGAGCAATTGCGCTCGGCCGGTGGCACAGCAATTGATGAGGGCATTAAGTTAGGTATTGAAGAGTTGGGCAAAGGCAAAAAAGAAGCTATATCTCAGGCGTTTCTGCTGACTGACGGCGAAAACGAACACGGCGACGACGGCCGCTGTTTGAAGTTGGCGAAACTGGCTGCAGACTACAACATGACTTTAAATTCTTTGGGATTTGGCGATAACTGGAATCAAGATATTTTGGAAAAGATTGCTGATGCCGGCGGCGGTGCTCTGGCTCACATTCAGCGTCCTGAAGATGCGGTTGACGAGTTTGGTAAACTGTTTAGCCGCGTCCAAGGTGTAGGTTTGACTAATGCTTATTTGCTATTTTCCCTGATGCCAAAAGTGCGGTTAGCCGAACTCAAACCGATCGCCCAAGTTGCCCCGGATACGATCGAATTACCGGTACAGCAAGAGGGCGATCGTTTTATGGTGCGCCTGGGAGATTTAATGAAGGATATAGAGCGAGTAGTTTTGGCTAATATTTATATTGGACAGTTGCCCGAAGGTACACAGGCGATCGGGCAATTGCAAATTCGCTACGACGATCCGAGTGTCGGTCAAAGTTTGCTGTCCGATCCCGTTGCAATTTCCACTAATGTCCTGAAAGTTTATCAGCCGGCAATTAACCCGATGGTACAGCAGCACATTTTAGCTTTGGCTAAATACCGCCAAACTCAACTCGCAGAAACTAGATTGCAACAGGGCGATCGCGCCGGTGCGGCTACGATGCTGCAAACTGCTGCTAAAACTGCTTTGCAAATGGGCGATAAAAGTGCCGCAACTGTGCTGCAAACCTCTGCTACTCGCTTGCAGTCTGGCGAACAATTGAGTGAAGCCGATCGCAAGAAAACTCGGATTGCTTCTAAAACTATTTTGAAGTAATCGGGCGATTTGAAATTTTAAATAATTTTAAATTGGGCGATTGGACAATTCGGCGATGCCAAATCGCCTCTACAAAAACGAAACCCGCACCCAGGCGGGTTTCAATATTATGAGTCTCGCCTACAAAAAGCGAAAGTTAGGGGATGCCGATTGTTTCAAGCCGTGGATCATGTAGAAGCTCGATCGTTTAGAATGTTTCTATCACCTATCAAGAGTGCTTGTATGAACCAGACAATATCTGATAAAGTACGCTGGACTACCGCCGATTTAGAACTATTGCCCGATAACGGCGATCGTTATGAAATTATTGATGGGGAGCTATTTATGACTAGAGCACCGCATTGGGGGCATCAAGAAGCTTGTGGTAACATCTACTTAGAGTTAAAAACCTGGTCGCGAGCGAGTGGTTTGGGACGAGCCGCCATCAATCCAGGCATTATTTTCAGTGATGCGGACAATGTTATTCCTGATCTCGTTTGGGCGAGCACTGAACGCTTGGCTATCTTGCTAGACGAAGCCGGTCATTTAACCGCCGCACCCGAGTTAATTGTTGAAGTATTGTCCCCCGGTGCAGACAATCATAGACGCGATCGAGATTTGAAACTCAGACTCTATTCGGTGCGAGGAGTGCAGGAATACTGGGTTGTGAATTGGCAATTGCAGCAAATAGAAGTTTATCGCAGGGAACAAGCAAGTTTAAGGCTCATTGCTACGCTGTTGAGCAATGATGAACTAACTTCGCCTTTGTTGCCCGGTTTTAGTTGTTCTGTCGCTCAAATTTTTGCCTAACTTATGAAATCATCATTTTACAATTTAATCGCTACTCTAGTAATATTTACTATCTTTGGTAATATATCCATTGCTGTCTCTGCTAAATCCTCAGCAATATTAATAGTTCAAAAAACGATTGTTCAAAATCCTGCTGAAGACTTATTTAATAGTGCTTTAGCTAAATCAGAGGCGGGAGATATTCAAGGGGCGATCGCCGATTACACCGAAGCTATTCGCCTCAACCCCAACTACGCCAAAGCCTACAACAAACGCGGCATCATCCACGGCCGCAATCTCAAAGACTATCCAGCAGCTAAAGCAGATTTTGATCGCGCAATTGAAATCAACCCCAACTACGGCGACGCCTACTACAACCGCGCCAGAGTCCGCGAGTTCTTAGAAGACGAACCGGGGGCGATCGCCGATTATCAAAAAGCAGCGGAACTTTATCAAAAAGACGGCAATACCAACGATTATCAAGATGCCATACAGCATCTTCAAATTCTGCAAAAATAGAGTGCTTTTGAAAACATAGTATAATATCCTTCGATCTGCGTTCATCCGCATTCATCTGCGGTTAAACATTCCAAATCCACCATTCAAAAAATGCCCGAAACTTCCACCGTCACCGTTACTGTACCCGCTACAACAGCCAATTTAGGCCCCGGCTTCGACTGCATCGGCGCCGCTTTAAGCCTCTACAACCGCTTCCAATTCTCCCGACTCGAACCTTCAGCAACCGAGAAACTAAAAATTACTGTTACAGGCCAAGAAGCCGCCAAAGTCAAGACAGACGATAGCAATCTCGCTTATCTAGCCTTTGTCAAGTTATACCATCGCCTCAACCAATCGCCGCCCCCTGTAGCGATACATATAGATATGCAAGTTCCGCTGGCTAGAGGTTTGGGGAGTTCCGCCACAGCTATTGTCGGTGGGTTAGTCGGTGCAAATGAGTTAGCCGGTGCGCCTTTGAGTCAAGTGGAAGTGATGCAATTGGCGATCGAACTTGAAGGACATCCCGACAACGTTGTCCCCGCTTTACTTGGAGGTTGTCGCCTCGCTGCTAGCAATCCACCCCCCCAACCCCCCCTTACTAAGGGGGGGCTAAGAGAACAACTCCCCCTTACCGAAGCGGGGCTAAGAGAAGAACTCCCCCTTACCGAAGCGGGGCCAAGAGAACAATCACCCTTAGATGCGGAAATTCTACCATCACCCCCCCTTAGCAAGGGGGGGCAAGGGGGGGGTTCCTGGGAAATTTGCGACATTCCCTGGCATCCAAATATTGTGACCGTGGTAGCCATCCCCGATTTTGAACTGTCTACAGCCGAAGCGCGCCAAGTTTTGCCAGCAGATTACAGTAAGGCTGACGCGATTTTTAATGCTGCACACCTCGGTTTGCTAGTGCGGGCTTTGGAAGCGGGCAATGAAAATTGGCTGCGCTGCGCCCTCCAAGACAAAATTCACCAACCTTACCGCCAATCTCTGATTCGGGGATATGAAACTGTGCAACAAGCTGCCCTGAATGCAGGGGCCTGTGGAATGGTAATTAGCGGTGCCGGGCCGACGCTTTTGGCTTTAACGGATGCTACTAATGCTGATGCGGTTGTGAGGGAAATGGCGGCTGCTTGGATGGAATTTGGGGTAAAGGCAGATGTAAGGGCGATCGGCCTCGATACTCAAGGCGCGCAAGTCTCCCTTTAGTTATTCCACTCTTAGACACACAACATCTACATAACCGTGTTTGGTAGGGGCAATCTCCCGTGCTTGCCCCTCTCCATGGAATTATTCATATTTCTATTCTCTTCCTCTCTCCTTCAAATCTCTTGAATATCAACTCAAGTCTCTTTTCGATAACTTCTGCCATGCCCTCTACAAAATTTTACATTTAAAAAAAATGCAGTCATTGTAGGGGCGGATTCACCATAAGATCAGGCTAAAACAAACAATCTCAAAAACCCGCCCCCACGAACGGTAAATAGTATTAATTAGCTGTGACGCAGGGGAATTTCTATGTAAATTTTAGTACCTTTACCTGGTTCAGAAAAACACCTTAACTCTCCTTTGTGCTGCTCTACAATTATCTGATAGCTGAGAGCAAGTCCCGAGTAGATGGGTGGTTCCGCAGGTTGGGCAACCAAAAAGGGCTCAGAAAGTTGCGCTGTGATATCTTTGCTAATTGCCATGTCGTTATCAGCAATCTCAATAGAAATTCGCTCAGCATCGACCACCTGAGTGCTAATCAAAATCACCGGCTTAAATTTGAGTGATTCCAACTCTGCCAACTCTTGAGCAGACTCTTCCAAAATATCGATCGCGTGATTGATGATATTCAGAAAAGCTTGATTGAGCAAACCTGCATAACACTCAATTTGTGGCAAATTGCCGAATTCTTTCATCACCTTGATGTCTCGCCTTCCCTCGCGAGCCGGCAAGCGGTGCTGTAACAACAACAGAGTATTTTCTAAACCGTCGGAAACATCGAATAACTGCCAGCCAGATCGATCGCTGCGGGAAAAATCCTGTAGCGACAAAATTATTTGGCGGATGCGATCGCTCCCGGTACGCATGGAACTCACAATTTTTAATAAATCGTCGAGTACGAATTCCACATCCATATCTTGTTGTTTTTGCATAATTTCCGCTCCGGGATTGACTAGCTCTTTTTGATACAATCGCAGCAGTTCAATTAAATCGGTCGCGTAGCTTTGGACGTGAGTTAGATTGCTGTAAATAAAAGTAATTGGGTTGTTAATTTCGTGGGCTATCCCAGACACCAATTCGCCCAAACTAGACATTTTTTCTGTTTGTAGCATTCGATCGCGCGACAGTTGCAATTCTTGCTGGGTGAGAGCCAACTGCGCCCTCAACTCGCGCGATTTCTTAGAAGCGCGCACCCGCGCCAATAATTCCTGCTTAACTATCGGTTTAAACAGAAAATCGTCAAAGGCCGCATCCAATTCTTGAATTTCATCAAATTGCTCCGGTGTTGTCAGCAGAATAAAATAGGCTGCCGCCAATTCTCGATCGGCTTTCACCAGCCGGCACACCTCCAAAAAGTTGATTTGAGGCGAAGTCCCGTCGCAAATTATCGCATCGGGGGACAATTCCCTCGCCCAGTCTAAACCCTCTTGGTCGTCGGAAACGACTTTCACCTGATGTCCCTCTTGGCCGAGTAACTCTTGCACAACTTGAAAAGTCACAGTATCCGCGATGATCGCCAGAATCTTTGCCATACTTCTATCATCTCCACAAATTACTTTTTAGGATACAACCGCCAGAATTGCACTGACATATTTAAAATTCCCAAATAGTTCAATGCCACCAAAAAACAGCCGATGCCCGATCCCTCAAAACCAAAAATAGCTCATACCATTTTAGATTTTATATTTTCGAGTAAAAAAGGGGGAATGACTTACTGTATAATAATAGTTGGGAGCTTGCCTACAGTTGCATATTTTTTGGGGACTGGTATCACGAGAAGGTATAATTTTAGACGGGCACTGCAAAAAGGCAAATTTTCTCCTTCGTAATTAATGTTACATCAGAGCTGTCTGCCGAAAGACTGCTGAGGGCGATCGCAGATACTTTCTCAAATTGCGCCAGGAAACAATAAAAAACTTTAAAATCAATTAATAGTATCGTTAAATTCACCTTCTCGGTCAGCGCCTGAGAATGCCAATTACCAACACCACCTCAACTTTGATTCAAGCCGAAACACTAGAACTATTAGAATGGCCGCGCCTGTGTCAGCACTTGGCTACCTTCGCGGCCACCAAACTCGGCGTCGCCGCCGCCCTCGACCTCCCAATCCCGGCAACTCAAGCTCAAACAGCAGAACTCCTAGCCCAAACTCATGAAGCTTATCAGTTAGAGAGCCGCGCTGGCGGTGCTTTGAGTTTTGAAGGAATCCAAGACATCGGCACTTCGCTGCAACGAGCCGAACTGCAAGGTTTGCTCAGCGGCGAAGAATTGCTGGCAATTGCTACTACCCTCGCCGGAGCAAGGCAATTGCGCCGGATAATTGACTCTCAGGCAGATGTGCCGACGCTCAAAGAACTGGCAGCTCAATTGCGGACTTATCCCGAACTAGAGCAAGAAATCCACCGCTGTATAGACGATCGCGCTCAAGTAGCAGACAGAGCCACTCCTAAATTAGCAGGAATTAGAGTTCAAATGCGACAGTTGCGCGATCGCATTTATCAAATATTGCAGGGGATTTTGCAGCGCCAATCCAACGCCGTACAAGAACAGCTAATTACCCAAAGAAGCGGACGCTTTGTCATTCCCGTCAAAGCTCCCCAAAAAGATGCCATACCGGGCATCGTTCACGACTCCTCGGCTAGCGGCGCGACACTGTACGTAGAACCCCACAGCACAGTCAATCTTAACAACCAAATGCGGCAGTTTCTCAGGCAAGAACAAGCCGAAGAAGAAGCAGTCCGCCGCGCCCTCACTGAGCAAGTCGCCGCAGTAAAACCTGATTTAGACAGATTGGTGGTGGTAGTTACAACTTTAGATTTAGCAGCCGCTAAAGCGCGTTATAGTTTTTGGTTGCAAGCAAATCCGCCGAAATTTATCGAATTGGGAGAGCCAGAACTAGCACCAAAAAATCCCGAAAAAGAAGATGAGGAAAAAGAAGAAAAAGAAGATGAGGAAAAAGAAGAAAACAGTCAATTATTAATTCGCAACCTGCGATCGCAAATTACCCTGCGCCAGTTGCGCCATCCTTTATTAGTTTGGCAGCAACAGCACGAGCAAGGCTTTCCAGTCGTGCCGGTCGATTTAACCATCGGGCCGCACATCCGCGTCGTCGCCATCACAGGCCCCAACACTGGCGGCAAAACTGTCACCCTCAAAACCTTGGGCTTGGCAGCTTTAATGGCGAAAGCAGGAATGTTTGTTGCCGCCCGCGAACCCGTAGAATTGCCTTGGTTTGACAATATTTTGGCTGATATTGGTGACGAACAATCTTTGCAGCAAAGTTTGTCAACTTTCTCCGGCCATATCCGCCGCATCAGCCGCATTTTAGAAGTTTTAGGCAATAAATCGCAGGCTGAAGGGGAAGAAACTTCAAACCTTCCAATTACTAATTCCCAACAGCAAGACCAAGAAGTCACAGATACACAGAACACTGTTTCTGCTCTCCCAATTCTCAAACCTAAATTACAAATTCCCAAAGCCCAAAGCCCAATTAGCAATTCCCAATTAGCAATTCCCAAATCTTTAGTTTTGTTAGACGAAGTAGGAGCGGGGACAGACCCCTCAGAAGGCAGTGCATTGGCGATCGCCCTGTTGCAATATCTCGCCCAACATTCCCTATTAACAGTTGCAACTACCCACTTTGGCGAACTCAAAGCCCTCAAATATCAAGACTCCCGCTTTGAAAATGCCTCAGTAGAATTTGACGACAATTCCATGCAGCCAACCTATCGCTTGCTGTGGGGAATTCCCGGACGTTCCAACGCCCTCACCATTGCCAAAAGACTCGGTTTGCTAGCATCCATAGTCGAAGAAGCTCAAACCTATGTCGGGGGAGCGTCTCAAGATGTCAATCAAGTGATTGCTGGACTCGAAGCACAGCGCCGGAAACAGGAAACCAAGGCCAGAGAAGCAACTCAACTGCTACACCAAACCGAAAAACTGCACAGAGAAGTTTCTCAAAAAGCAGCCGCTTTGCAAGAGCGGGAGCGAGAACTAAAAATAGCTCAGGAAGTGGCAGTAAATGAGGCGATAGGGTCGGCAAAATCAGAAATTGCTCAAATCATTCGTCGCTTGCAGTCGGGTAACCAAACCGCTCAAAATGCCCAACAAGCGACAGATACCTTAAATCAAATTTCTGAAAAACACCTGCCCTCTCGCCAACAACCGGCTAAACCCAAACCGAGTTTTATGCCGAAAGTGGGCGATCGCATCCGCATTCCCAGCTTGGGCCAAACCGCCGAAGTCCTCAGCGGCCCCGACGCTAACGAAGAGTTGAGCGTTCGGTTTGGGATTATGAAAATGACTGTCAAACTAGGAGAAATTGAATCCCTAGACGGTCAAAAACCGGAAACTAAAGCTCAATTAGCCAAGGCGGCCGCCCAAGCACAAGCACTCGCTACGGCTAAAGCTAAGCAAGCAGCGGCGGAAGCTGCAAAACCCAATCCCGAAATCGCCATTCGCACTGCTAATAATACGATCGACCTACGGGGTGCCAGAGTCTCAGACGCAGAAATCGAAATAGACCGAGCTCTTTCCAAGGCCGTGGAATACGGAGTCCTGTGGATAATTCACGGCAAAGGTACGGGACAGTTGCGGCGCGGCGTTCACGAGTTCCTCGCGACTCATCCGCAGGTTTCCCGCTTTGAGCTCGCCAGTCAAAAAGAAGGAGGTACAGGTGTGACGGTGGTTTATTTACATTGATTTGTGGCAGCCGGTGGCGTAGCATGGTGAGAAGTAAAAATTTATGGGTTTTGCGGATTGCGATCGATCGAACTTGAAGCCGCAACTTTTAACCCGCAACTCCGTCCAGCAGTTAGGATTGCCGGAATCAAAGCAACGAGCTATGGAGACAAATTAACAGATGTGCTGTTGCCCACAGGCCGCAAAGCTTTAATCACTGCATACTGTTTGATATCCTGCCTCAACCTGTCTTAATTTCCCGTGCTGAAGCCATGCGCTCGACCGTAAAGTCCTCCGCTCCCACAAACGCAACGGGCCAATCTCCCAACTGGGAAGAATTGACCCAAAAAGCACCAGAACCTACCCAGTTGGACAACATTAAAGCCCAACTGGATTTAGTGCTGTTAGCCCTAGAAGCATTGGCAGAAATTGGCTCAGAGGCGATGCTCAAGGTAGCAGCCGAACTGAATTTAGAGCCAATGGTAGCCGATCGGGTAGCTTTGTGGCGGCTGCGCCAATCTAACCCGCTGCGGAAAGGTCACGGAGGGCGCAAAAAACTCGATGTGGAGGAAGCTCGATCGCTCGTTTTGATAAGCTGTCATTTGGCAAAACAGCACCAAGCTTTAATCCGCCGGGCTGTTGCTTTGCTGGAACAAATGGCTGAACAAAACCGCGAACCTCACACCATCGCTTTGCTGGGAGATTATATTGACAGGTTCAGCAACACTTATGGCTCGCGCATGGAAGATGCAGAAAATTTATCGGCACGAGAACTGACTGATTTGGCCCTCAAACTCCTGATCGATTTGCTGTTTTACAGCAGTCCCGGTGGCCACCGCCGCCTCTGGCTGGCTCTTCTAGACCGTGCTAAGAATTAAACTAAGCATAATGGGAACGAGAATGACAAACATCGGGAACAGGCAAGATGCCTGTTCCACCAGAAAATTTATTTATTGTGGAACAGGCAAGATGCCTCTTGCTAAAACAGCTTGTTGAGAATACTGCCAAATATCAGATAAAACATAGTTATTCCCTCTTCCTTCTTCCTTCTTCCTTCTTCCTTCTTCCTTCTTCGCTATGGTTCTCAAACGGTACACGCCCCCCACTTGCACGCTGGAAATTACAGCCAAAAGTTCGCCTCTATCTCGCTGGGCGGGCCAACCGGTGTTTAAATCTTTAAGTTTCGAGCTGCGACTCGACGACCCCAGGCTGCCAGATACCGAACACGTTACTCTCAGGGGCGATCGAATTCAACTCGAAACCCTCCACGAAGCTGTCAGCAACTACGTCCAAAACTTGCTCGGCGAATCCCGCGATTGGGAAAGCAACCTCAACTCTCAAAGAGGCCGTATCCCTGCGGGCCCAGACTCGCCAGAAGCAGCGCGTAACGCCGTTATATTCGATCGAGCCGTCAACACTTCCGAACTGGCAACTTCCGCCCCGAATACCTCCTACCTTCCGGTTCCCCCCCGCTTAGAACCCCGCGGGTTGCTCGCCCACAACTTGTTTTTAGGCTCTTTGAGCGCCGTAGAATCCGGGCCAGTAGTTCCCTTGAGCACCCTGCAACTGTTTGACTTGGCCACAGCACTAGATGACTGCGCCGCCGAAGTGATGGCGCTTCCCAACCTCAATCGTGAACCTCGACAACCGCTGTCCTCACCCTGGCTCAAGGTGGCAGCAATGCTGGTCGCCAGCGCCGGCCTGACGACAGGAATTCTCAAAATGCTCGATCGGGCCGCCACCTCCCCGCAAACCGCCACAGCCCCCGCTCCCGCCCCCGCCAATCCACAACTCGCCCCCGCTCCCGGAAACCCCCAGCTAGCTGCAGGCGTCTCCCCCAGTCCAGTTCCCGCCGTACCGACACCCCCAGCACCAACACCGGGTTTACCGCCCCTGCCGCCCCCGCCCATCAACACCGCCGCCTCCCCCAGCCCCAGCTTGCCCCCCATCGCCCTCGCCCCAAATCCCCCCAGCAACAGACCCAGCCCTATCCAGCAGCCACCCCTGCTATTTCCCCCCAATGGCAGCACAGCCAGCGCCCCACAGAGCGCCCCAGCTTTCCCTCAAGGGCAAACAATCACAATTCCCGCCCCCGAAGAACCGCCCATTTCCGCCCCCCAAGCACCCGCACCAGTACCCTACGTGCTGCCCCCCCTACCGCCGAGACTAGCTCCCGCCGTACCGCCCCCCCTGCCGCCCTCCCTGTCGGCTTCCCGATTTCCCGTTCCCCCGCCGCAGCCCTTCCCCAGCCCCATCGAGCCGATTGTCCCCCCCGCTAGTACCGAACTCCCACCCCTTGAGGATGCTCAACCAACCACCGAGTCCGAGGACAACAACCAGGCCGCGGCGAGCAAAAAAAACCGCACTTTATTTGATACAATTCCTCAAGTTTCAGAAGCTAGAACTTACTTTGAGGAACGCTGGAAGCCTCCAGAAGGAATGGAACAAACTTTGGAATACAGCGTGCTGATCGATGAAAATGGGTCAGTTCAAAGTATTGTGCCGATGGGAAAAGCAGCAGCAGATTATATCGAGCAAACTAATATGCCATTAGTCGGCGAGCCGTTTGTTTCTGCCGTTTCTAATGGCAAAAATCCGAAAATTAGAGTTGTTTTGCGACCCAACGGTCGAGTACAAACCTTTTTGGAAGAGAGTGATTAAACGGTCTCAAACACATTGTCGAGATGGGAAATCCCGGTAAATTGCTAATCTTAAACAAGTTCAAAAAAATTTAATTTTTAACGGCGGCCGCAGCAGCCAGCGTATTGACATTTGCTCCCCTTTGTCCTGCAAATATCTCTTTACCCGTGCGCGCAAAGTCACCAGTAAAAAAAGTTGCTGACACTCGTCAACTGGTTCGCATTGTGCACTCTAGAAACTTCCTTCTTCTTTCTTCCTGACATCCGTTACATCCGTTACATAATCCGTTGCCGAACTTCCTTCTTCCTGACATCCGTTACATCCGTTACATCCGTTACATAATCCGTTGCCGAACTTCCTTCTTCCTTCTATATCATCAATGCCCTTTTTTTCTATCCCAAACTTCTCCAATCCAATAAAAAACTGCAATCCCGCAAAAACTAAATAAAAAATCTTCAATACTAGCAGTACGATTGGGTAAAATCCCTTGCAGCATTTCTTCCGCAGCAGTGAACATAGTAAAAATTGCGGGCCCGAAAGAAATGGAATAATTAAACAAATTGATATTTTTTTTGCCCGTCGCTCTATGGCACAGAAAAGATGCTATTCCGTACAAAATAAAGTGACCGAGTTTGTCATAAGGGGGATGAGCGAGAGGAAAGTTGACTAATTTCCCCGTATCTGCTAAAAGCATGATAGTGAGAAGAATTAAAACGTACACAAAACAAGCAATAATCCAGAATTTTTTTGATAAGTTCATCTTGTTTTATGCCAATACCGACTAGACACCAACCAAGTCCGCGCCACGCAAAAATAAAAACAAATCAGGTTAATTACGTATTGTATTTGTAGGCGTCGGTCTAGCAGTAGCAGCCGCTAAAATTTAATTTGTTTTCACTGTCAAAACTTGTGGCGGCGACGAATCGGGCGGATAAATAAAATCCACTTCTACAAGTCGCTTTTCTCCGGATTTCATCTCTAATTTTACCAAAGGTTCCCCCTGCTGTCCCCGCCGCTGCACTAAATGCACGTAGCGAGTTTGAGGCACTTGATTGTCATCAGTATAGCGCACTCGAACCGTCCCCCTAAAAAAAGTTTGAGGTGCCGGAGGTTCTAAAAAACTAAGTCCTCCTGAAGTTAATTTGTCTGTCTTAATTGGAGTTTGAATTGCGACAGCTACAGTTTGATTTTTGCTGGTAGAATTGTACAGTGGCAAGCTGAGACTGTATTGAATTCCGTAATTGCCGTGGGCGCGGTATGCTGTATCTGGGTAGCGGACTAGCATTCTCGCACTTTGCACTTGATTTGTGCCCAGCATCCCGCGCGGGAGGCTGCTTAATGGGTAGGAAAATGCTGTTCCGGGTTGGGGAATTGCTAGGTTTGATGTGGCGGGGTTGTCTGAGAGAAGTGCTCGCCATTCTGAACCTAATGCTACACCGGCAACTCTGCCGTAAATTAGTTGACCTTCGGTGATTTCTGGCGGTGTGGGATCTCGATCGCGCGGCCCGGCTATATTACCATTGTCTAATAAGTTTTGCCATTCTGCTAAGTTGGGCGATCGCTCCTTTCCCTGTCCGTTTTCCTCTCCGTCAAGTCGGGCAAACATCGCCAGACTGGCAACATAGACTATACCATCGCTGCGTAACCGCATCAAGGTCGATCGACCGTTTAACGGCGGTACCAATCCCCGCACTGGTATCGGATGATTCATCAACATTTGGCTTTTTCCCGGTGGAATAATTAACCCAGGCCCAAAGTCTGACTGTCTCCTTCCTCTGAGAATATCATTCACAGCCCGGCTTCCCGGCCCCGCGTAAATATTACTGTTTGAATTATCGACTTGTGGCGGCAATTCAATAAAAGGTGCATCCGGTTGACTGAGATAACTCGCAGCTTGCAATATATCTAATTTTACTGGTTTATTGCCCGGATTGTAAACAATTACTCCTTGATACAATGTTCGCAAATCTTCCGGCGAAGGTGCGCGGGCTATGTGGTGGGCAAATATGTCGAAACGTCCTTGAAATGGAAAGTTTAAATGTGCCGCCGGAAATCTTTTACCATCCGGGGGAAATGTCGAAAGCAAAATTCCTTCTTGCAGCACTACTTCGGGACTGTTGCTGTTAAATACTGGTACGTTGTCTAACTGTCCGGGGAGAGGTCGCACTTCTTGAATTTGGATTATTTCGGGAGGTGCGGGAGGGGTTTGGGCTAAAGGGATAATTGATAGAACTGGCAGCATTTTTTGAGGTTTTACATTTGGTAGATGAGATTTTTGTTTAACCGCAGAGGGCGCAGAGGGGCCAGAGAAAGAGAGGGAAGAGAAGAGGAGGGAAATCTTCGTGTCCCGGCTGGTTTTGTACGGAGATTTTGCTCACCTGTCCCTAGCGGATATTGTGATTTTTACCGCGCCCACTGTTGTAATATGTAATTGTAAAATTTGGCGGTGTCTACTTTATCCATTGCTTGAATTTTTCGCCCTCCACTTTTAACTTTTGTGCGTCCTTGGCTGATGCCTTCGGTAATAATTTCTGTTTCCCATTCTCGCAGTTGGTAAAATTCTGGATGCGCTAAATAAGCGGTTGCCAAAATGTCCCAAAAGTAGTAATCTTGAGATATTGCTAGGGCATAACACTGTCCTGCTAAGTCGGAAATTGGATATTTGCGCTGTCTTGCTAAGAGATTGGAAAATTCTACAGTCAGCGGTACATTATTCGTGATATCTAAAGGACACATGACAACGGGAATTTGGGTTTGCCAAATTCTATCGATTGCTATCGGGTCCCAGTAAGCATTCCATTCCGCCGACATATCTTGTCCGGGTTCCATATCTTTGCTAACATTGCCGATAACATTGAGGGCGCCTCCCATCCAGACAATTTCTTGAATTTTGCTTTCAATTTCTGGCGCGATATCTAAAGCTTGCGCTACTGTTGTTAACGGCCCCGTTACCATTAATGTGACTGGTGCGGCTGCATCCCGCAAAACTCGCACCATAAAGTTTTGTCCGGGTTCTGATATTAACGGCGTGTCAATGGTTCCTTTTTCATTTAGAATCGGAAGTCGATCGACTGCAAAGGCATCTCGCCGAAATAACACCGGAAATGGGTTGAGTCCCCGCACCGTACTCGCCGCCACCGGAACCTCTGAACACCCCATCAAATCGAGGATTTTGCGCGTTGCACTCACCGCCGGTTGAATGTAGCAGTCCGCAGGAGTGACAATTACTCCCAGAGTTTCGACTTCCTCCATTGTCATCAGCAACACGACTGAGAGATAGTCGTCAACTGCACCGTCGTGATCCATTAGTACAAGTTTTTTTGACATCTTGCTTCCGGGTGACTGAATTAGTGTAAAGTACACATATTAATTTTTTTGTGCGAGAAACACAACTGCCTCAACTATATGAATAAATTATCACCTTACGGCTCTTGGAAATCACCTATTTCTTCCGATTTAATTGTTTCTGGAACTGTCGGGCTCGGACAAATTGCTATTGACGGCGATGATATTTATTGGGTTGAGGGAAGGCCTTCGGAAGCGGGAAGAAGCGTTCTCGTGCGGCGCACTCCTGATGGTAAAATCAGCGACGTGACACCTGCTCCTTTCAATGTTCGCACTCGCGTTAACGAATACGGCGGCGCTGCTTTTGCAGTTGCTGGCGGTGTTGTCTATTTTTCTCATTTTGCCGACCAACGTATTTATACTCAAACATTAAATTCTCAACCAGAACCTCTGACACCTACTGCTAATTCTCGCTATGCAGATGCGATAGTTGACCAGCAAAGAAATCGCCTGATTTGCGTGCGCGAAGACCATGCAGGTGAGGGGGAACCTGTCAATACTATTGTTAGCATTAATTTAGATAACGGCGAAGATATTCAAATCTTAACTCAGGGCAATGATTTTTATGCTTCCCCTCGTTTAAGTCCAGACGGTTCTCTACTTTCCTGGATTTGTTGGAACCATCCAAATATGCCCTGGGATGGCACAGAATTGTGGGTAGCAGAAATTAATGCTGACGGTTCTTTAGGTGAAAAATACTTAGTGGCTGGCGGGGTTGAGGAGTCGATTTTTCAACCGGAATGGTCGCCCGATGGAGTTTTGTATTTTGTTTCTGACAAGTCTAACTGGTGGAATTTCTACCGCTGGCAATCTAGCACCCCCCTCAATCCCTCCTTGGTAAGGGGGGAAGCCGAGATAGAAACCAGCTTGTGCGAAATGGCGGCTGAGTTCGGACTTCCTCAGTGGGTTTTTGGAATGTCTACTTATGCCGTTGTCTCGGAAAGCAAAATTATTTGCACCTACACTCAGCAAGGCCAGTGGTATTTAGCGAGTCTTGATTTAACGACAAAGCATTTGACAACTATTGAGACGCCTTACACTGATATTTCGTCGGTCAAAGCGCGGGGAGAAACTGTTGTTTGTCTGGCAAGTTCGCCGACGGAATCTACTGCTATTGTACAACTCAATTTAGCAACAAGCCAACTAGAAATATTGCGCCAATCAAGCAATTTAAGCATCAATCCGGGTTATCTTTCGGTACCGGAACCGATTGAATTCCCTACGGAAAACAATTTGACTGCTTTCGGTTTCTTCTATCCTCCGAAAAATCAAGATTTCGCAGCGCCTGCGGGTGAAAAACCGCCGCTTGTTGTTAAAAGTCACGGCGGCCCAACTGCTGCTACTTCTAGCAGTATGAATTTGAAAATTCAATATTGGACGAGTCGCGGTTTTGCCGTGCTCGATGTTAATTACGGCGGCAGCACTGGTTACGGCCGAGAATACAGAAAAAGACTGCAAGATAGTTGGGGAATTGTCGATGTTGACGACTGCGCTAACGGTGCTAAATATTTAGCTCAAAAAGGTTTAGTTGATGGCGAAAGAATGGCGATCGCCGGAGGCAGTGCAGGAGGGTACACTACTCTGTGCGCTCTTACTTTCCGCGATGTGTTTAAGGCCGGTGCGAGCTATTATGGAGTTAGCGATTTGGAAGCTTTGGCAACGGATACTCACAAATTTGAAGCGCGCTATCTGGATGGATTAATCGGGCCTTATCCTGAAAGAAAAGATTTGTATGTAGCTCGTTCGCCTATTCATTCCGCCGAACGTTTATCTTGTCCCGTTATCTTCTTTCAAGGATTAGAAGATAAAGTGGTTCCGCCTAATCAAGCGGAAATGATGGTAGAGATATTGAAAGCTAAAGGTTTGCCGGTTGCTTATGTTGCTTATGAAGGGGAACAACACGGTTTTCGCCGCGCTGAAAATATCAAAAGAACTCTTGACGGCGAATTCTATTTCTATTCCCGGGTGTTTAAGTTTGAGTTAGCTGAACCTGTGGAGGAAGTGGTGATTTTCAATCTTTAGAAAACATTAAGTTTGCAGTTGCTCGGTCTTCCCTAAAACGCACCTGCAAGCTTTATCATAATTCGCAAATTTTAAAGGTGATTTACTTCACAAATTTTGCTGTTTACTATCACGAATTTTGCGGCTTATTGTCACCCTTTTAAAGGCAATACAGCTATAAATTTTTATAATGCGATCGCCTTTTGTTGCCACAGAAAGGCCCGATCGCCCGATTGTCGAGTAGAGAGTCAATTACTATGCAAACTCCTGTCCACCTGATTCCCTCTGCTTTGGGCGAGCTGTTTGCCGAAGTGAATCAAAATGGCTACATTACTCTAGCCGATAGGTATGGTTTGATGGCTGCTATTTTTGACGAAAATTTGACTGAGGAAGACAAACGCTCGATTGATCGGCTGCTGCGCTCTGTGTGCCGGGGAAGGATAAAATTAGTTAACGAATTGTCTATGATCAGATAAGTGCCGATAATTTTCCTTGACAATAAATTTTAAAATTTCCACAATCAAAAAAAGTCCTAATTGTCTCATAATTAGGACTTCGAGCGAGGAAACCATTTTTAATTTTTGATCGATATAGAACTTACGCAAAAAAAGGTTGGGCGCGCGAATTATAGTCGTAGGGTGCGCCTAGCGCACCTTACATAATTAGATTCTGACCCAACGAGTGAACAAGTTTAACCTGCAGGTATAGTTGTCGCCAACTGTAACTTGCTCAAACTTTCTTCAGGCTGAACATCGATGTGATAGCTGAGTGCCGAAGGAATCCCGAGTACGCAGCAGGGAAAATTATTGCCTAGTTCCCTAACCAGCCGATGGTTGCCAGAACCACAGCCCAAGAACAGTAAATTTGCTGATTCTACTTCAACCACCTTTCTCAGTTCTGTAGCAACCCCCCCGATGCGTAAATGAGCTTTGAATAAACCGCGCCATTCCTCAGCCAAACAGCGCGCTTGCCACAGCAACTTATCTGCTACCTCGTACTCATTATTTTGACCATAAATTGCTTGAAAATAATGCGGATCTATCCAAGTTTTTTGCTGGGATACCGATGGGATTTCGGTTGGTAAAGCGAGCGCAGGCGCTGCACAATTAAGGGCGAATGTTTGCTCTAAATCAGACACTTTCTGCTGTGCAGCTAAGGCATTTGCTACAGCAACTTTGCAAGTATCTTCGCGGTAACTTTTTGACGATTCGTCGATCACGTAGACAACTTGAACCGTGACTTCTTTAGTTGTTACTAAACGAGTTTGATGCGCCATCCAAAGGGTAATATCCAGAGCTATTTGACTTTGGGGAGAACTGTTGTAACCGACAATAAAATTGATAGTTTTTGCCTGTTTTGGGGATTTTGATTTCTTAGAAACTGGTAATGTTGGCTCCGGCAGCAACACCATTTCTTCTGCTAAATTTTGGTATCCCAATGCACTTTCAAAACGCGCTAACATTGTTTTGAGATTCACAGGCTTAACCTCTCTTAAGTGAATTGTTATGTCGATCCGTCGGGTGTTATTCGTCTTGAGTAAAGTAGCGATCGAGAAAATTCAAAGCATAGTTGCGGATTTCGTAATACTCCTTCGATTCCCGCAACTCCTGGCGATCGCGCGGGCGGGCAAACGGCACTGACAAAATCTCTCCTATTGTCGCAGCGGGGCCGTTTGTCATCAGCACAATGCGATCGGACATATAGATAGCTTCATCCACATCGTGAGTAATCATCATTGCAGCTTGTCTGTGATTTTCCCAAATATCCAGCACCTGTTTCTGCAACTTGCCGCGAGTTAGAGCATCCAGCGCTCCAAACGGTTCGTCCATTAATAACATTTTCGGTCGGATCGCTAAAGCTCTCGCAATCCCAACCCGCTGTTTCATGCCTCCGGAAATTTCGTCTGGATATTTATCGGCTGCTGCAGTTAAGTTTACCATTGCTAGGTGTTCGTTGACAAGACTAATCTTCTCGGGGCGGCTAAGACTTCGCAAAACTTCATCAACTGCCAGCCGAATATTTTCCCGCACCGTCAGCCAAGGCAACAATCCGTAGTGCTGAAATACCATCATGCGATCGGCTCCCGGTTTGCGAATTTCTTTTCCTTCCAGTGTCACTATTCCGTCGCTCTGTTTTTCCAAACCTGCCACTATTTTTAGCAGCGTTGATTTGCCGCAACCCGAGTGACCGATTACCGAAATATATTCGTTTTCTCCAATACTTAAATTGATATTGTCCAAAACGCTAAATTCGCTACCGTCAGCATTTTTATACGACTTGAACAAGTTGTTAATTTCCAGAAATTCTGGGTGCTTCTTGACTTGGCTGCTGGCTTCGATAGAAGTAGAAAAGTATTGAGTCACGGTATTCTCCTAAAAAGTAGTAAAGTGTTAATTTGATTTCCTTCCGGTGGCGTAATTTCTAAAATCTTTTAGTCGGTTTCAACCGACTTTAGCTATTAGCCAGGGACTTAAGTCCCTGGGGGGACGGTAGGAAAAGCGCAAGATGTCAAACCTTAAGACTGAAAAAAAGACTGAGGGCGGTTTGCTCGAATTTCAAAACTATTCAAATAACCCACCGGATCGCTAGGATCAAATGCCTTTTTATCAATGAAAAGTTCCGCAGGTTCCACTTGGTAATCCTCCTGGGGACAATCGATCCCCATTTCGGCAACAATCTTGCGGTAAAGGTCGGTTCTCCAACCTTTTTTAGCTAATTCCTCAGCATTTTTTGGCACCTCCTTAATCTGTCCCCAGCGAGCGGCTTGAGTCATCAACCAAATACTCTGAGACTGCCACATAAATGTTGAATGATTTCCGGGTATTTGAGGCAAATTCTTAGGAATGTCATAGAAAATAGTTGCATCTTCCGATTGTATGGTGCGGTCTTGTCCGTCAAACCCTCCATAGTTGTAGTCGCCAACTATTGCGGGTCGCGTAAATTTGTCGATCGCCCCTTTTTTCGGTTTCGCCCCCGTGAACGATCGCTCAGTCAGCAGCGCCGATATTTCACTGCGATTTTCCGGCTTGCTGCAATACTGACAAGCTTCCACCATTGCCTTAACCAGCGAGTAATAAGTCTTCGGATTTTCCTCAATGAATGATTGCATTACTCCCAAAAGGCGATCGGGATGCCCCAGCCAAACTTCCTTGCCTTGGACGAAGGTAAAACCCACGCCCAAATTGCCTTGAATTGCCCGCGTATTCCAAGGTTCGGCCACCATGTAAGCCTGCATCGCGCCAATCCTGATGTTCGTTACCATCTGCGGCGGTGGCACAATAATTACCCGAAATTCTTTGAACGGATCGACACCGGCAGCCGCCGATATGTAGCGGACAAAGTATTCGTAAATAGCAGAACTCAGAACCACTGCCCAAACTCTTTTTTCCGACGGCTGACTGTCAAAAAAGGCTCGAAATTGTTTGCCAAATTCTTCCAAATTGCCGTTGTATTCGTGCCACGGGCGTAAACCGGAATCCCACATAGCTTTGTTCATCGTCATGGCGTTGCCGTGGCGGTGAATTGTCATTGCCGCGCACAGAGGTGCGTGGCGCGCTCCTTCGGCGCCAATTCGGGCGTTTGTGACGGCGCCGGATACGACTGGGGAGGCGTCGAGGCGGCCGAAGATTACGCCGTCGCGGGAGGTTGCCCAGCTTGCTTCGCGGTTGAGTTGGACGTTTAAACCGTATTTGCGGAAAAAGCCTTTTTTCCAGGCGATCGCAAATGGTGCACAATCGTTAACCGGCACGTATCCTACGGTTAAATTTGGTTTTTCTAAGGTTCGGGAATCGACGATCGGCTTTACGGCTGAGGCCTCTTCTGTGAGTCCTTTTGCCGATCGATCCGCGCTAATTCCACAACCCGATAAAGCCATTCCCGCCGCCGCAGCTCCCATTCCTTGCAAAAATTCTCGGCGCTTCCATTCATTGGAAAACTTGTCACTCATATTTAATTTGGCTAATGACTGTTAACTGTTGACTGTTGACTGTTGACTGTTAACTGTTGACAACTGACAACTGCTTTCCTAACAACTGCAAACTGCAAACTGACTAATGATTAATGATTGGTCGATGCGTTACCAATTCCTGAACTTTGTCAACAGCAGCGTCGAGCAACAATCCAGTTATGCCAATTACCAACACCGCTAAAAATACCGAACTCAGATTCAAACGGCTCCACTCATCCCAGACAAAAAAGCCAATTCCCACACCGCCTGTCAGCATTTCCACCGCCACAATCACCAGCCAAGCAATCCCCAAACTAATCCGCAAACCTGTAAAAATGTATGGCAAACTCGCCGGCCAAATTATTTTGGTAATCCGCCTCCAGCGGGGCATTTCCAACACTCGCGCCACATCCAGATAATCCTGGGAAACGCTAGAAACTCCCAAAGCAGTGTTGATAATTGTCGGCCACAAAGACGTGATGAATATGACAAAAATTGCCGACGGCTCTGCTAAATTAAAAATCGATAAAGCTATCGGCAGCCACGCTAGCGGCGACACCGGTTTGAAGATTTGAATCAGCGGATTGAGCGCCATCATTGCCGGTTTCGACATCCCGATCGTAAATCCCACGGGAATCGCAACTGCTGCACCCAGCAAAAATCCCACCAACACCCGTCGCAAACTCGCTAGCAGCAGCCAGCCAATGCCTAAATCTCCAGGCCCGCGCCGGTAAAATGGATGCAATATGTAATCTAAATTAGCTATAAACGCCTGATACGGAGTGGGAATCAAATCGCTTTTGAAGCTGGCAACAATCCACCACAAGCCAAGAATTCCCAAAAAACCCGCAGCCGGTAACAAAACAGCATCTCGGATGACAACGGGTTTTACACGCTTCCACGTTGCAACTCCTGCAAGTGCGATCGCAGATAAATTAAGCTGTATGAACATTTCAATCTCCTTCAGAGTCAGGGCAGGTACAAGAATCTTGAACAATACCAACCTGAGACACTGACGAAGCCAAACAATCTTTTTCAGAACATTTGGCTTTTCAGTCTCTTCTCAATGCCTGCGAAGTTAGCTGACGGGCTAGGACTGAGAGATGTCCTTCTCCTGAGATTTCAAAATCAAAAACTACACTCAAATTTGGCAATTTTTAACTTTGCTTTTTAATTCTGTAGAGATTCGCCCCGAAAATTGGTTCCTCCGCTCCAGCCACACGCTTGGTTTGATCGCGCATTGGTGGATTAGGCTTGACGTTTTAAGCCAATTTAACTTAAGCTAGCACGACCATTTAATTTTGTCAATATGTCTTTAGAAGTAGCTATTGGCGATCGGCGAAGCCCAAAAGTTGAGAGAAAATTCAAAAAGTTAATTATTAAACTAACCTAGAGATATAAAATATGATCGCTCCATTGATTTATTTATAATAGCCATGACAGATTTTAGTCAAGCGTTACAAGGTAAAATTGACATAATTACCGAAAACTGGATCGAAGCTGTTCGCTCCGACGAGCAAATCGAAACCGCCAAGCAACTCACCTACACTTCCGTGCGCGACAGCCTTCCCATCGTACTGCAAGCGATCGTAACTATGCTGTCCCAATCAGAAGAAAGCGACATTGGGACACTCGTAGAAGAAAGTTTAGAACACGGGACTGTCAGGGCAAAACAAGGTTACGATGCCGAAGAAATTGCGCGGGAATACCGCTTGCTGCGGAGGGTAATTTTCGATGCTTTAGAGCCAGAATTGCTAAAAGGCTCAGCCGCTGAAGTCAGCCGAGCTTACCGCTTAATTGACGCTGCCCTCGACGAAGTAATTGCTGACTGTTTCAAAACCTATACCCAAGCAAGATTCCAAGAACTACAGGAGTTGCACAACCAATTGCAACTTACAAATCAAGAGCTGACTCGTTTATTTCGCGCCAGTCAAGAGAATCTATCTCACTTAGCTCATGAATTGAAAACCCCCCTCACCTCTATTATTGGCTACTCAGAATTGTTTTTGCGCCAAATAAACAATCCTAGAGTTAAAGATTCGGCTCCCAATTTGGCACATATTGATAAAGTCCTCAGCAACGGCAGACGCTTACTTAGATTAATTAACGATACTCTCGAAATCTCGCGGTACGACGCGGGACGCATAAAATTGCAGCTAAGTGCTACAAATGTGCGATCGGCGATCGGCACTGTTGTCGAAATAATCGAGCCTTTGGCTAAAGAAAAAAATTTAGAGATCGTCGTTGAGTGCACTCCGGTTCTCGATCAAGTTATGACAGATTACTTGCGCTTGCAGCAAATTATCACCAACTTGACGAGCAACGCCATTCGCTACACCCAAGCTGGTACTATTACCATAAAAACCGAATTATTGTCAGACGAACAGTGGAGTCTCTGCATCACCGATACAGGAATTGGCATTGCTTCAGAAGACTGCGATCGGATTTTTCAACCCTATTTTCGAGCGGACAGCTCCCTGGGTTCTGGCATTCCTGACACTACCGGCTTAGGGCTAGCAATTGTCGTTCGATTAGTCAACCTCTTGCAAGGTAAAATCGAATTAGTTTCTGAAGTAGGAGTTGGCTCCTCCTTCACTGTAATTTTTCCCTTAGAATTGGATGGAGTTTAGATTACTGTTAACTGTTGACTGTTGACTAATGACTGTTGACTGCCAACTGCCAACTAAGGACTAATGACTTCTTCAAATCAGAAACCGAATAGTTACATAAATAGCCGCAGTTATTAATTGCACCGCCATCACAGGCAGCCCGTAACGCAGAAAAGTTTGAAAAGAAATCCGGCGCCCGTGCAGTTCAGAAATTCCCGCCGCCACTATATTAGAAGAAGCCCCTACCAAAGTGCCGTTTCCGCCTAAAGTTGCTCCGTACATCATCGCATAAAACAGTGGCAGTACAGCAGGTGGAAACTGCCCTGCAAAATCCGGAGCCAGCACCTCTGCAGGTGCGAGCCCGATATTGACAACATACTGTTTTAGCAGTGGCACCATCGCCACTACCAACGGAATATTTGGCACCACGCTCGACATCAAACCCACAAAAAATAACAAAACTAAAGAACCCAGAAAAATATTCTTACCTAAAATCACTGCTAATATTCCAGATATACTGCCGATAACCCCGGTTTTTTCCAAACCGCCAATCAGCACAAAGATAGACATAAAAAATAGCAGCGTACTCCAATCTAAATCCCGCAAAATATTATTAACAGAATCAATTTTGGAATGGTGAGCTAAAAGCATTGCCAAAGCAGCCCCCAACAAAGCAACCGCTGCCGGTGAAATAGGCACGGGCAGAGACTCTCCTATTACAAAAAATGTCAGCACGAAAGCTATAATTACACCGCCCACTGCTAAGACTCGCGGGTGATTAATTGTTGGGTGCGGCAAATGTTCCAAATCGTCTAAGTTCTTGTGCCAAATTTCGCGGAAAAGCCAAGGCAACATAACTACTATCACTCCTACGGCAATTGCCCCGCCCAAACTTAACTTTACCAGGTAATCTGCAAAGCTCATGTTAATAGCATCGCCGACAATGAATGTGGCCGGATCGCCAACGATTGTCAGCAGTCCCGAACTGTTAGCTACAAATACCATTAAAATCAGTAACGGCACAAAATCTACACCGACTTCTTCTGCCATTGGCGGAATTAATGGTGCTAGCAGCATGACTGTCGTGGCATTGGGCAAAACTGCACAAATTGGCGTAGTAATTGCGACAATACCTAGCAAGAGATTTTTGCCTTTGCCTTTAGCCAAAAGCACAATTTGAGTTGCCAAGTATTCAAATACTTTGGTAGGCTCAAAGGCTCTCACTATTACCATGACTCCGAAAAATAAGCCCAGCGTGGCGTGACTCCGACTGATATATTCGATCGCGTTGTTTAACGTCATCACGTGGGTAAAAACCAGAATCACTGCTCCCAGAAATGCCGCAACTGTGAGGTGTATCCATTCTGTAATTATTAAGAAAATTACACATATAAATGTTGTTGCAGCAATCACAGCTTGCACGTTTTCCATTTAGTCCCCTGAAAATAATAGAACTTACAAATTAAAAAGTCTCGGTTCGAGAGACTATACTACTTTATGGCTCTTGTGTCAATAAATTTAAGTGCTGATTTTGGCAGCAACAAGCTGGGAACGACTCATCAAGAGCTTTCCGGCACAGGGAAAAAATCACCTCAAAACTACTTCTTTTGGCAGGGTCGCGATCGCCCGAAGTTTGATATGGCGATCTGGCGATCGCTCAACTACAATGAAGCATAGGCAATCTCTGCCAAACTCAACCCCCACGCAGACATTATGGACTACAGCCAAGTGCTCGCCGAAAAAACCGATATTATCGTCAAGAACTGGATTGAAGCAGTTCGTCAGGATCGGAACATTGAAAGCGCTGGTGGCTTACCGCACTCAGCAATCGAAAATCACATACCTCACCTGCTGGCGGCGATGGCCACAGTGCTTTCCCAATATCAAAACAGCGAAATAAAACTAATAATTCAAGCCAGTTTAGATCACGGATTTCTCAGAGCAGAACAAGGCTACGATGCAGCAGAAGTAGCGCGGGAATACCACTTATTGCGTCAAGTAATATTCTCGGAGTTAGAATCACAATTGCTAGCAGGAACCACCGCCGACGTATTCAGAGCTGTTAGGCTGATAGATGCCGTAGTAGACGAAGCAATTGCCCAGTGTTTCAACAGCTACGTCGCTCAGAGGCTGCAGGAACTTCAACAAATCCAAACTCAGTTACAACTCACCAATCAAGAACTCTCTCGCCTTGTCAGCGTCCATCAAGAAAACGTCTACCATTTGGCTCACGAACTTAAAACTCCTCTCAACTCAATTATTGGTTATTCCGAACTATTCCTGCGAAAAGAAAAATGGCAATCTGAAGTCAAAGATACCCTCCCCGGCATCGAACACATCGAGCGAGTATTACGCAACGGCAGACACTTGCTTCGCATGATTAATGACACACTAGAACTTTCTCGCGCCAATGCCGGAAAAATTAAACTTAACCTGCGGCCCACTAATGTACAATCTGTAATTAACACCGTAGTAGAAATGATGCAGCCAATTGCTGATGCTAAAGGATTAAAGCTCGCTGTTACCAACGACTGCGCTCCAACACAAGTAATCGCCGACGCACAGCGGCTGCAACAAATTCTGATCAACCTGGTGAGCAATGCCATTCGCTATACAGAATCTGGTAGCATCGAATTAAGTTGCCATCCTGCTGGAGACGGAAAGTGGGCGATCGCAATTAGAGATACCGGCATTGGCATCGCCCCCGAAGATACAAAGCGCATCTTTGACCCCTTCTTTCAAGCAGGAGAAGCAGCCACACAGCTCTTTCCCACCGAAAGCACTGGCCTGGGATTAGCAATAGTATCGCGGCTCGTCACGCTGCTGCAAGGCAAAATCGAGTTAGTATCAGAAATAGGAGTCGGCTCAACTTTTACCGTGATTCTGCCCCAAGAAGTTAAAATACTCCAAGAAGTAAGCTAAACATTAAGTTCAAATTTTTACATCCGAAAATCCTATGCCCGCAGCCAACCTTAGCCCTTCCACCACAGCCTTTCCCCTCACCGCCGTAGTCGGGCAAGAAGCAATCAAATTAGCCCTGCTGTTAGCAGCAGTCGATCCCGGATTGGGAGGAGTTGCGATCGCAGGCCGCCGCGGCACAGCAAAATCAGTAATGGCCCGCGCCTTGCACTCATTACTGCCACCCATTGAAATTGTTAAAGATTCTTTTTGCAACGCCGAACCTAATGAAATTCTTGCAGAACAGGCATCAGGCTTGTTAGCAGAAAATGGCGGGCAAGATGCCCACACCACGGATAGTAATTCCTTAACTACTGAAATAATTCCCACACCATTCATTCAAATTCCTTTGGGTGTCACGGAAGACAGACTCTTAGGTTCAGTCGATGTCGAACAATCAGTAAAATTCGGCCAAACCGTATTTCAACCCGGACTCTTAGCCCAAGCAAATCGAGGGGTACTTTATGTTGACGAAATTAACCTTCTCGATGACAACATTTCCAACCAATTGCTAACAGTATTAACCGAAGGGCGCAACCAAATAGAACGCGAAGGCATTAGCTTTCAACACCCCTGCAAACCTCTATTTATCGCCACCTACAACCCCGAAGAAGGGCCGCTGAGAGAACATTTGCTCGATCGCATCGCGATCGTACTTTCAGCCGACGCAGCACTCGAAATAGAAGAAAGAGTCTATGCAGTAGAACAAGCTTTATCCTACTCCAGCTCCCCCCAAGACTTTCTCAATCAATACAGCGAAGACACCGACAACCTCAAAACCCAAATCATCCTAGCCAGAGAATGGCTCAAAGATGTCAGCATTAAACGCGAACAAATTGCCTACCTAGTAGAAGAAGCCATCCGGGGTGGAGTTCAAGGACACCGTGCCGAAATATTCGCAGTCCGCGTCGCCAAAGCCGCCGCCGCCATCGAAGGACGCACAGAAGTTAACGCCGAAGACCTGCGCCGCGCCGTAGAATTAGTCATCGTACCCCGCGCCACCGTCATCCAAACTCCCCCAGACGAAAACTCTCCTCCTCCTCCCCCCCCACCGCCTCCCCAAAAGCAGTCAGAACAAGAACAAGACGAACCAGAAAACGAGCAAGAAGACGAAGAAGACCAAGAGGATGAAGACAGCCCGGAACCTGAAGAAGAACCAGAAAAAGATACCATTCCCGAAGAATTTCTCTTCGACCCCGAAGGCGTAATTCTCGACCCCAGCGTGCTTTTATTCGCCCAAGCCGCCAGCCGCCAAGGCAAATCGGGCAGCCGCAGCACCATTTTCTCGGAAGATAGAGGCCGTTACGTCAAGCCAGTATTACCCAAAGGCCCCGTCCGCCGCATCGCCGTTGACGCCACCCTCAGAGCCGCCGCACCCTACCAAAAAGCCCGCCGCGACAGGAATTCTCACCCCCCCCAACCCCCCCTTAGTCAGGGGGGACAAGAGGGGGTTCAGCGCCGTGTATTTGTCGAACAGGGAGACATTCGGGCGAAGCGCTTGGCCAGAAAAGCTGGAGCTTTAGTCGTATTTGTCGTCGATGCCTCCGGTTCGATGGCCCTCAACCGAATGCAGTCCGCCAAAGGTGCAGTCATGCAGCTACTCACAGAAGCTTATCAAAGCCGTGACCAAGTTGCTCTCATTCCCTTTCGCGGAGAACAAGCAGAAGTGCTGCTACCGCCGACTCGCTCAATAGCCTTGGCCCGCAAGCGTTTGGAACGGTTGCCCTGCGGAGGCGGTTCCCCCCTGGCCCACGGTTTGACTCAAGCAGTGCGGGTGGGAGTCAACGCGCGTCAGTCGGGAGATATCGGTCAAGTTGCGATTGTCGCCATTACTGACGGACGCGGCAATATTCCTTTGGCTCGTTCTTTGGGCGAACCGATTGTAGATGGAGAAAAGCCTGATATTAAGCAGGAATTGTTAGAAATTGCTGCCAAAATTCGTGGGTTGGGAATGCAGTTGCTGGTGATTGATACGGAGAGCAAGTTTATTTCGACTGGCTTTGCGAAGGAATTGGCCAAGACTTCTGGAGGGAAATATTATCACTTGCCGAAAGCTACCGAACAGTCGATCGCAGCTATGACTAAAAATGCTCTGCGCGACGCGATCGGCTAACATCCCGATACCCGGATTTATCTCCGTTTATCTGCGGTTAAAAATCCAAAAATTAGACTTTTTGCCAAAAAAAGTCTAATTTTTAACTCTCACTCTCCGGCGACTCAGCGCCAGCGAACCCGCAACTAAACCCAACCCTACCACCGTCGAAGGCTCAGGAATTCTTACGGGCAGAGGTACGCGGTTTGCCGTCCCCCGGTTGGGGGTTGAAGAAGTTGTACCTTGGGGGAGTTGACCGGTCTGAGCCAGCAGCAAATTTTCTGAACCCTGCCATGAAGCAGCGGTAGAAACGGCTCGGACATTAGCTGCAACTGCAGCTTGACCGCTTGAAATAACGGCGACGGCAGCCAATAAAATCCCGGCTGTAGGGGGCAATAATTTGCGCTCAAAAAAGGTGGGCATTGGACATTACCTATTTAGCAGTTTGTCGATAGAACTCGATCTATTCATTAATTTTCTTTGTATCCTCTGTCTGAGCTACCTTAGCAATTAACGGAACCGATTTTAGATTTTATATTTTATATTTTATATTATTGAAGTTTGTGATCCCTAGTTTCAACTAAGTCGCAAATCAAAAACCTAAAATCAAGTGTGGCCCCTGCCTCTAGCATATACTCCTTAATCCCCAATCGTAAATACCCCCTCCAAAATTGATTGACTTCAGCTATCTGTGATTTGATCGACTTTAAGCTAGCCCTTGGCTGCAGATAGCGCCGGCCCTTTAAACTCAATTATAGCTTTGCCGCGAGGCGCAACGGTGCGAGACAGCGACACGGCACAGACCTGTACGCAGTCGATTATAAACAATCGATCCCTGGGTTGGAGTGATTTCACCCCCGTTCTTTATCAAATCTTTAAACTCTTTCAGGTTTTGCAAACAAAGTGTAAAGCTGTCAAAATAATAGATAGCAATTCTCAGCCAAAATTAGGTAAATCCTCGTGAGTAACACTAGCAATTTCCGCGAAGCCGTGCGCGAGGCCAAAAACCACGCGCTGGTAGGCCCGAACGTCATCTCCAACGCTCTCCCCTTCGTGGGCGGCGGACTTGTCTTAACTGCTGTCGGCACCTACGGCGGCCTCGGAGTGATTCGTAACTATCCCGGGCTCTTCTTTCCCACATTCATCGCCGCGATCGTCGTAGAATTAATTCTCTTCTTCATCGCCCGCGGCGCCGCCGAACAAGGCAACAAAAACACCGCTTTGCCCCTGCTGGCAACCTACAGCCTGCTTTCCGGCTACACTCTCAGCGGATTGGTATTTACAGCCCTCAGAACCCAAGGCGTCGGCATCTCCGGCATCGCTTTTGCGGCCCTCGGATGCGGCATTACCTTTATCGCCGCCCGCCAAATTGGCTCCAACCTTTCTGAACAAGACGGCATGGCCCTCACCAAAACTATCAGTTTAGGTGTGATTGCTTTATTCGTCGTCGTTGGCGGTCAGTTTCTGCTCTCTCTATTTGGCGTCTACACCCCAACCTGGTTGGAAATTGGCATTTCTGGCATCGGCGTGTTTATATTTGCCGGCGCTGCGATCGTCGATTTTTACATATTACCCCGCAGCTACCGCGACGACCAGTATTTGCCCGCCGCTCTGTCGATGTACTTGACCTACATCAACTTGTTCATTTTCATTCTGCGCCTGCTGATTGCTATCAACAGCCGCGATTAATTGAAACTTTAGCTTAAAAAAAAACCGCGGCTCGATCGACATCCGGCCGCGGTTTTTTTTAAATTAAGATTTGGGTTCAAGATAGTCGTCATCGCCTCCTCTGTCCCACATACAAAAAACTTATATCATGTTCACAGCCGGCAGGCATAAGGTATAATTTTACTTTTTAATCACTCAATCAAAGCTCTTGTTATCTAATTGTGTCGATCGCGATTTCAATATTAATCACAAATTAATCGGGGAAAACTCATGTACTTAAAATATGAAGATATTAGGAGAGTCAGCGTAGAAATTACCTCCAGGTGCAATGCAGCTTGTCCCCAGTGTCCCCGCACCGACAACCCGATTTTGCCGGGGGCGGAATTAAAGATGGAGGATATTGAGAGAATTTTCCCACAAGAGTTTTGCTCTCAGTTGGATTTGGTGTATATGTGTGGCAACTACGGCGATGCTATGACTAGCAATACCACAATTCCGGCGATCGAGTATTTGCACCGCATGGGAGTTCCTCATATCAGCCTGTACACCAATGGTAGCGGACGCAATCCAGACTGGTGGCAAGCCCTGGCAAAGGCGATGACAGGAGAACACGATCGCGTAATTTTTAGTATCGACGGGTTGGCAGATACTAACAGCATCTACCGCCAAAATACCAACTGGGACAGGATAATGCAGTCGGTTAAGGCTTTCATCCAAGCTGGCGGAAAAGCTGTATGGCACTACTTGATATTTGAACACAACCAGCACCAAGTAGAAGCAGCGCGGGATTTAGCCCAACAACTAGGATTTGTCGAGTTTGTACCCAAAGCTACCTCTCGTTTTGTGGCGAAAGAGATTTATGACAAAGAGTCCGCCAATCAACAGCCTCAGAAGGCAGAAAACTCTCAGGTAGATGCTAAGAGCGATCGCCCCAACCAACCAGCAACAACTAATGCGTCAGCCCCTCAAAATCAAACACAGACCGCTGTTGGGTTGCACCAACAAGCTGAGGATTGTTTGAAACAAGGACAGCTCTCAGAGGCGATCGGAGCCAGCCAACAAGCCCTAAAAATTGAACCTAATTTTGCAGCAGCCTGGAAAACTTTAGGCAATGCTGTTCAAGGTTTGGGGAAGATGCAAGCAGCAGCAGATTGTTACGCCAAGGCACTTAAAATTCAGCCTAATTTTCCAGAAGTTTATGCTAATGTCGGCAGTCTTTATGCTCAACAGCAACAGTGGCAGCCCGCTAGTGCTTATTACCAAAAGGCGATCGAGCTTAAACCCAATTTTGCAGGAGCTTATCGCAATTTAGCTCAAGTGTTGAGGCAGTTGGGGCAACCAGAAAAAGCAAATTATGCTTGGTATCAAGCTATAGCTATCGAAACCTCTCAAGCACCAGCTCAAAATCCGCCTATCCCATCAAAGCCAGCCAGCGAAGAACTCCAACCCCCATCGTTGGAACAATATAAAAATCCACAGGGAGACCAATTTATTCAAGCTGTAGAAACATTTGGTAGCCTAAACAATTACTACCGCAATGTAGAAATTAGCTGTCAAACTCAAGCCACCAAAGAAATTTTCATCAGTTTTGAAGCGGAACTCTGGCCTTGCTGTTGGGTAAGCCATACTAAATACGCTGTTTATAACCACACTTACAGACCGCAAATGCTGGCTTTAATTGAAAAGTACGGAGATGGCTTTAATTCTCTCAGAACTCAATCGGTGAAAGATGCGATCGCCAGAGATTGGTTTCGCGAAGAGCTCACAAAAAGTTTTTCCTGTTCTAAAAGATTGGATGTATGCGCTCACGAATGCGGTAAAACTTTCAATTCAACAGGTTCGCAGTATATCTAAGAAGTCAGTTGACTGTTGACTGTTGACTGTTGACTGTTGTCACAAAATAGAAGGAAGAATGCGGTGAAGCCGATCGAATTTCACGTCAAGATTCAGGCAGGTTATCGGGATCGATCCCTTGCGATCGCAAATACTCAGCTAAACGTTCGGCTCGCTGTCGTTCTACCCTCAACTCTTCGCGCATCTGCCCCGCCGCTACATCCGGCAGGGGATAGATATTTCCAGACTCATCATACCAAACCAGAATTTCTTGCTCGATGCCCCCAATAAGTTGCTGAGATCGCCCCATGCCCAGTCCCACTTCTGGCATCCAATAGGGTTCGCCAATCTGCTGCCGGTACTGCCCGTCAATCAGCTTGTACACTTCAAACGGTTGATGCCGATCGCGCCGCCAAAATTCAGGGTTGTAAATAATGTAGTACAAAACCCCTAACCCGGCATAAATCGACATTTTATCGTCGTACTCTCCACCGGGTTTGTGAGACACCATTTCCAATGCTAAGATCGGCACAACCTCGTTTTCTTCCCAGACAGCATAGCTGCGGCGAGATTTGCCTCCTTTTCGGCGCTCCACCCCCAAACTGAGAAACCCGTCGGGGACGACAGGCACTTTGGGACTGATTCCTGTGGTGTGATACACCGCCATATCCACCCCAAAGTACCAATCCATGCGATCGGACCAAATACCGGTCAGGACAAACAACAATAGGTTCGGCAGCAGATTCTGGTCTTCGTTATCCACAGGCGTATCGTCCGAACAGGGCAGGTCTTCGGTGGACGGCAAGCTTAATTTTAGTTCTGGGGAAATCATGGCAGTTAACTTCCATTGAGATCGTTAACCTGATTTTAGATTATAGCAACTTTTTTTGAATGGGGAATTTTTAATGCGGTAAAGTTTTTAATTCAACGGGTTCGCACTCTATCTAATCAGGAAGAAGCAATAACATTTTGTTTGTTGAAATATCCCAATTTCAGCTAAACTTAAAAATACACCCCACAACTAGGAGAACTCACAGTGGAAGTTCTAGACATCAAACACAATATCGAAACTTTGTCCGATCGACTGGGTACAACCCAGGACTATCTTTGACATCCCCGCACTTACAGCCAAAATTCAAGACTTAGAGCAAATCTGCGCCCAACCAGCATTTTGGGACGACCAAGATCGAGCTCAAGAAACTCTCCAAGAACTCAATGACCTCAAATCTCACTTAGAACAATACAGCAATTGGCAAACTAGCTTAGAAGATGCTAAAGCTATTTTAGAACTGCTGGAGTTAGAAGCCGACGAGTCCCTGTTCCAAGAAGCCTCATCGAGTCTTTCTCAGTTAACCCGCGAACTCGACCAGTGGGAACTGCAACAATTACTATCTGGGCCCTACGATGAAGGCGGCGCTGTTTTGACAATTAACGCCGGGGCCGGCGGTACAGATGCTCAAGATTGGGCCGAAATGCTGCTGCGGATGTACACCCGCTGGGGGGAAAGTCAAGGTTACAAAGTACATTTAATGGAAATTTCCGAGGGAGAGGAAGCAGGTGTTAAATCGGCTTCTTTGGAAATTGTCGGCCGCTACGCTTACGGTTATATGCGATCGGAAAAAGGCACTCACCGCTTGGTGAGAATTTCGCCTTTTAATGCTAACGACAAGCGTCAAACAAGTTTTGCTGGCGTCGAAGTGATGCCAATTCTCGATCGATCCGTACAGTTGGACATCCCAGAAAAGGATTTGGAAGTCACGACTTCCCGCGCTGGCGGTAAGGGCGGGCAAAATGTTAACAAGGTAGAAACCGCAGTCCGCATCGTTCACCTTCCTACCGGTTTGGCCGTCCGCTGCACTGAAGAACGCAGTCAGTTGCAAAACAAGGAAAAAGCTTTGGCATTACTCAAGGCTAGGCTGTTGGTGATTGCGAAGGAACAGCGGGCTTCGGAAATTGCCGAGATTCGCGGCGATATGGTGGAGGCGGCTTGGGGCCAGCAAATTCGCAATTATGTTTTTCACCCATACCAAATGGTCAAGGATTTGCGTACTGGGGTGGAAACAACCGCCATCGCAGATGTGATGAACGGCGAATTAGACCCGTTTATTCAAGCTTACCTGCGGCAGGAAAATCAGTTGATAGCCCCAACCGATTCCACCGCGCGAATCTAATTCGCGCCTTGACATACAAAGTCTGGCTGTGCAAACTAAAGAATCAAGAGCGGTGATGGCAGCGGATTTGCTATAATTTTGGGGTTTTGGCCGATCGCCCGACCTTCAACAGGTCGCGCGGCCAAAAACCTTGATATGATAAAACTTGATCTAACGAACAAAAGGAGAAATAATGACCCAAGTTGTAATAGGCGAAAATGAAGGGATTGAGTCAGCCCTGCGACGGTTTAAGCGACAAGTTTCCAAAGCGGGTATTTTCCCCGACATGAGAAAGCACCGCCACTTTGAAACCCCGTTGGAAAAGCAGAAGCGCAAAGCTATTGCCAGAAGGACTAAGAGACGCTTTCACCGCAACAACAAACCCTAGAATTAGGGGTCAATTGATTCGGCAGATACAAGGCCTTGCGATTCTAGTACCGCAGCGACTCGGAGAATCACCGCTTCGCTGTAGGGAGCACCAATAATTTGTACCCCCAAGGGCAAAGCGCCGGGCCGCTGTACGGGCACGCAAAGAACGGGCAAGCCAATAAATGATAGGGGTTGGGTGAACAGTCCTAGATTGGGACGCACTAAGATTTCTTGTCCGGCTATTACCATTTTCTCGACGCCAATTTCAGGGGCAGCTATCGGGGTTGCGGGTGCGAGGATGATGTCTGTTTGTTGGAATATTTCGCGAATTCGATCGCGGTACCACTGTCTGAATCTCTGCGCTTGCAAGTACCAAGTCGCAGGGATCAGGGTTCCCGCTAAAAAACGATCGCGCGTGGCAGGATCGAAGTCTTGAGGGCGCGATCGCAAATTGTCTAAATGCAAGTTTCCCCCCTCGCAAGCGGTAATGATAAATGCCGCAGCCCTGGCGCGATCGGATTCCGGTATGCTGACAGTTGCAAGCCCCCCTATTTTTGGGGGGTTTGTTGTTTTTTCGGTTCCGTTACCACACTCCACTATATTTGTCAAGGCTTTAGCAACTATTTCTACAGCCTCCATTGCTTCCGATTCCGCCCCTGTGGCGAAATACCCGTCAGCAACAGCAATTCGCAATCCTTCGATACCTTGATTTAACTGCGGCGAAGAAAGTTCTGGCGGGCGTTGAGTGCAAACTGGGTCACGAGAATCAGGGCCTTGCAGGATATCGTACAGCAGCGCCATATCTCTGATCGATCGCCCAAACGGCCCCACACAATCCAAACTACTCGAAAATAAATAAGCGCCAGCCCTGGACAAACGGCCGTAAGTAGGCTTAAACCCAAAGACACCACACAAAGCAGCCGGTACGCGGATGGAACCGTTAGTATCAGAACCGAGAGTGATGGGTACAAAACCGGCGGCGACTGCTGCTGCGGAACCACCGCTGGAACCGCCGGCGATGCGCGTAGTATCGCGGGGATTGCGAGTCGGCCCGTAGTGGCTGTTTTCGGTGACGAAACCGTAGGCGTACTCATCCATGTTGAGAGTACCTACGAGCACAGCCCCGGCTTGTTTTAGTCTTGCGACCACCGCCGCGTCCTGGGTAGCCGGAGGATTGTCAGCGTTGATTTTTGACCCTGCTAGAGTGGTAATTCCGCCGATGTCGAACAGGTTTTTGACTGCGAAGGGAACGCCTGCTAAAGGGCCTGGGTTTTCGTTATTTGCGATGGAATTATCTATTTTTTCGGCTGCTGCGAGTGCGCTTGATGCAGTGATTGCAGTAAAGCAATTAAAAGCTTTATCCTTAACAGCAATCCGTTCCAAAGCAGCATTTACCGCCACTGTAGCCGTAACCTTACCAGATTTAACCGCCGCTGCCGTAGCAACCGCATCAGCCTTATCTAAAAAACATCTGCGTTCCTCTGCGTTCATCTGCCCTCATCTGCGGTTAAAAATCTAAGGTTCAAACACCGGCGCAGCTTCGATTGCTTGAGGTAAAGGGAATTCAGTAACGAGTTGGGCGATCGCAGCTATCCTCTCGAAGTTTACCACAACACCGGGGCGGTGTTCTGGGTCTAAGGGTAAGTTTATCAGTTCAGCGGTGCGATCGACATATTCTTCTACATTTACCATGAGTCCCTCCCAAAAAAACATCAGCGTTCATCCGCGTACGTCTGCCCTCATCTGCGGTTTAAAATCTAAGATTCAGATATAAGTGCGATCGATTATTGTATTGTAATCGCGATCGGGCTGTCAGTTATTATTGCTCAGTTTTTTGTATTCCTCGGATTGTCTGATATCATCTAAAGGCGATTTTTGCGATGGCGGTTCATCAGGACAAAACTTTATAGATGTCTGCGCTTCCCCAGACTGGAAACTTCTATTAACTTCTATTTTAAGCTTTCCTTTTTGCCAACCTTTGGCACCAATTCTGAGAATTTGACAATCGATTCCTTTTTGAGGGGAACTCCAGTTTATCTCCCCTACCTGAATAGTTGTTTCTTCGTTAATCGACAGAGATTCCATCCAATAATATATCGATTTCTTGCGATATTCCTTTTCTGCTGCCTCGATAGAAAATAGTATATAATCAAACTTCCTAGCGACTAGCTCTTTAAACCTCCCCACCGTAAAAGTAGCTTTCCCCAATAACAAAACATCATCATCGCCATCTAGTATCTCATAGCTTCTATTGATTTCATTTTTTTCGTTCATTTTATTTCACAAAATTCTGCTGCTTCCTATTTGATACCATTTGAAGGTATTTGAGTCAAGGTGGTAAAGAAACAATTTGCGATCGCACTTTTCCCACTCAAACACTGACAGTTTCCCGCAACTTCTCAACTGCAACCTCCAGCGTAGGCAAAGCAAAATCCTCAGCATCCATCAATTCCTTAACCTTCTCAAAAATCTCAACCTCCGCCTCTTCCTGATCCGTCAGCTTATCATAAAAACAAGGGTCAGTAAACCACTGCTCAAAAGCAATCCTTAACACCCCATTCGGGTCAAGCATAAACTGCCAATACTTAGAAACTCGGTTATCAACTACTTCACACAGGGGTGCGGGAGTCTGTATGGGATAATAGCTGTAATTATCATCACAAATATAGTACCAAACTATTCTCTGCCACGATCGGATAGCATAAACAACATATTCCTTACCTATAGTTAGTGGCAACTCAACTTTTCTAGTGTAACCGCGTGGCGGATCTATATATTTCTCAGGTAGAGATTCACCCGTATTAGCAATACAGCGAATTTTCATGATTTTGCCGATTTCTCATTATTGTAGATTTATGGTTATTTTTCAGCAATAATTTATGTGATTTTATAGCCCTGCCTCCGTATCTTTGTCTGGCTATCAGGAGTTATTAGTGAGGTTTTTGTACTCCTCAGATTGGCGGATGTCATCTAAAATAGATTCCGGTTCGGCAGGTTCATCAGGACAAAATTCTAATTTAATTACCTCGATTGTGTAGTAGCCAGTGCTTGTTGCCCAACTTAGAGATGCTTCTATTCTTAGTTTGCCTTTTTGCCAGCCTTGAGAACCAATCTTTAGAAGGTGACAATCTATTCCTTGAGAAGGAAAAATCCATTTACTCTCAAAAGCTCTAATATTTACTTCTCCAATTGAAAAATCCGAAAACAAACTAAAAAATATTGGATTAATCCTACCCGTTGTTCCCTCGGGTTTTTTGTTAAGGTTTTCAGCAAGTTTCTTAGTCATTAATTCTTTAAATCTATTAAGTGTAAAAGTATCTTTTTGAATCAATAAAATATCTGTGTTGCAGTCTAATTTTTTAAACTTAGCGTTCATATTTGTTCGTTTATTTGGCACACTTTATTGAGGAAATATCATAATTACTTGTAGTAGTCAATACCGCTTCCAAAGCGAGATGTATTTGAATTTTACATATGAAATGAGTTTGTTTGTCTGTACGACATCATGTTGAAAAATTGGTGCGACTTGAAAGTCAGAAAAAACTTGTTTTTGTCGGTTCAGTTTGCGCCAGCAACTTACCCCGCGAAATCACATACCGAACCGCAGCGCGCCTCCTAATTGCATCATAACAATCCTCAGCATCCAACACAATCAAATTTGCAGGTTTCCCCGCCTCTATCCCATAATTATCATCTCCCAGATTGAGAGTTTTAGCACCGTTGACAGTCACCATATTAAAACAAGCTTCTATCTCAGCCATTCCCGTCATCTGACAAACATGAACCGCCATATGAGCGACATCCAACATATTTCCCGTACCTAAACTATACCAAGGATCTTGCACGCAGTCGTGACCAAAACTCACATTCAATCCCTGCTGCCACAACTCCTTAACCCGCGTCACCCCACGGCGTTTGGGATAAGTATCAGCGCGGCCTTGCAGAGTGATATTAATTAAAGGATTAGCAATAAAATTAATTCCCGATTTTGCCAAACTTCCCATCAGCTTAAAAGCATAAGCATTGTTATAAGAACCGAAAGCAGTTGTGTGACTCGCAGTCACCCGCGAACCAGCCCCGCATCTAATCGCCCAAGCCGCTACCACCTCCAAAAATCTCGACTGTTCATCATCGATTTCATCGCAGTGAACATCTATTAATCTATTGTATTTTTCAGCCACTTCAAAAATTCGTTCAACCGACTTCACCCCATCTTCCCGCGTCAACTCATAATGCGGAATTCCCCCCACAGCATCCGCCCCCATATCCAGAGACTTCTCTAAAAGTTTGTCATTTTCTGGACTTCCGTAAATCCCGTCTTGGGGAAAAGCCACAACTTGCAGAGTCATCCAATCTTTGACTTGTTCTCGAACTTCCAAAAGTCCTTGCAAAGCAGTCAGCGTCGGTTCGCTAACATCAGCGTGACTCCTGACAAACAAAATTCCTTGAGACGCTTGCAGCCTTAAAGTTTCAACAGCCCGTTTTTTGACATCATCCAGAGTTAAACTTTGCTTGCGTTCCCCCCAGATTTGAATTCCCTCGAACAAAGTGCCGCTTTGATTCCATCGCGGTTCCCCCGCAGTCAAAGCCGAATCGAGATGAATGTGCGACTCCACAAAAGGAGGACTAACTAATTTGCCTTGAATGTCGATTTCGCGTTCGCCAAGTTCTGATATCCGAGGCGAAACGGCGACTATTTGGTCATCCTCGATAGCAATATCTACCGTTGGGCGATCGTCGATCGCACCTAACAAACGACATTGGCGCAGAACAATGCTATACTTTTGCTCAGGCATGACAATTGCACCTAAATTTAACACTTGTAAACGTGATCCTTCCTAGTTGCTACTCAGCCTAGTGAGGCCAAAAGAATTCCCCAATCACTTGCCAACCCCCTCCTACTCCTCCTCTGCGTCCTCTGCGCCCTCTGCGGTTAAAAAATCTTACTCAAAAAACCAACCTATAACAATAATCACCAAAAAGAAAGCGCAACTACAAACCGCCAACCTCAGACAATCTCAAACTCCAGATTGTGATTTTTCACCAAATCAAAGGTAAAATGGTCAACCACATTAGTATTGCTCAACTCCAGATTGTAAAAATCAACAAAATCCGCATCAAAATACGGCCCAGCGTGCCAAGTACCCACATCTAACTTAATAAAACAATTGCCCGGAATCCGAAAAGCAGCCATATCCTCTAAACTCGGTTTATAGCTATCCCCAGGAGGCGCAACCGCCATCAACCAATCCTTCCCTTCCAAAGAACCCAAACACTGAGTACATTGAACGTGTCGCGTAATTTTGCCAAACTTGCGACCTTTCTGGTGCAGCCGCATAATGTAAAATCTAGGAATACCATTTTGCAAATTTAACTGAGCATCCTCAGCATCGAAAGACTTGCCATCAATTGCCGCAAAGATAACTTGACCGTAACGCTGAAAATTCTCCGGTGTCACCCATTGTGCGGATAACTGCTTAGTCGAAATTGATTCGCTCATAAATCGCAACATCCCTAGCTTTCTCCGTCATAAATATTCTAATATAAATACTAAGACCACTTTATTTCTACTCTGGGCGCAGCCAGGAACCGGCTTTGCGACTTCCCAAAAAACAGAATTGATTTACTGCCAAAGCGCTACAGACATTACCTATCTTCTGCTTCCTCTTCATTCTCTTCCTTCGTGTCCTTTGCGTCTTCGCGGTTCGTTAAAAAGATATTACTTGAGATCGATCGCCCAAAACACCCTTACAATCAAAATCAGCACACTGCTGCAAAAAACGAGCCGGAATATCAGGCCGAGCACCCCAGTGCAAATGCAAATAAGAAGCGTGTACCTGACAAACTCCCCAACCTTCAGCAACCGCCTCAACTTCCCCCCGCTTGCCATACCTCCAACTGTGATAAACTGGATTACTCGGTTCCACAGTTAAATGCGATCGATGAAACTCATGTCCCCAAACCTGATCAAGAGCAGTTAACACCGAACTATCCCTCACCGCCACAGCTTCTCGGTATCCCAGCGTCAAACGCTTTCCCATCGCAGCAACAGTTTCCAACACTCCCACCCCTGGCCAAGAATTGCCATCGAAGTCTACAATAGAATCACACAAGTACATCAAACCGCCGCACTCCGCATAAGTCGGCATTCCCGAAAAAATCGCACTTTTTACCGCATCCCGAATTAAAACATTACCGCTCAATTTTTGAGCAAAAACTTCGGGAAAACCACCACCAAAATATAACCCTTGCACATTGTCAGGAAAAGCCGAGTCATCAAGGGGACTCCAAAATACTAACTCCGCACCCAACTCTTCCAACAAATCAAGATTGTCCTGATAGTAAAAATTAAAAGCCCGATCGCGCGCAACTGCAATCCTCACTCCAAATTGTTTTCCTAAAGAGTTGACAACATCCTCTTTTTTAGTTACAATTCCCGAAGGGAGACTGTGCCTACGCGAAAGTTGCTCAGACCCCTCACCCCCCTCATTTCGAGTTGCAGCCAACAAAGGCAAAAGTTGCTCCCAGTCAAAACTAACAGCAGCCAAATCCGCTAACTTATCGATCGCAGCATGAAGATTCGGCAACTCCTCAGCCGGAATCAGCCCCAAATGTCGATCGGGAATAGTAACAGCCTCATCCCTACGTAAAACGCCTAAAATCGGTAAATTGAGCGGTTTGAGAGCATCTTGAAGCAGTTCCAAATGTCGATCGCTCGCCACCCGATTCAGCACCAAACCAGCGAATTTAAGGTCAGGGTTAAAAGAACGAAAACCGTGGGCGATCGCAGCCACAGAACCAGAGAGCCTGCTGCAATCTATCACAAACAATACCGGCAAATTCAGCAAATAAGCAACATGAGCCGTAGAAGCAAAGGAAAAATCATAATTGCCTTCTTCTTTTCGATAATTAATCCGTGTATCCGTCTCAAAATCCGTGTCGTGGCTTCGTGATTCCTGATTCCTTCGACTCACTCCATCAAATAAACCCATTACCCCTTCAACTAAGGCATAATCGACATCTTGAATATGACGAGAAAAACACTTTTTTACATAAGATTCAGAGGTTAATATCGCGTCTAAATTCCGACAGGGGCGACCAGTAACAAAAGCATGAAAGATCGGATCGATGTAATCCGGGCCTACCTTAAAAGATTGAACATTCAAGCCGCGACGGATTAAAAAAGCTAAAAGGGCGATCGTCACAGTCGTCTTTCCCGCACCGCTGCGTTCGCCAGCAATTACTAAAGCCATAGTTCTAGATTAGTTACAAAAAATACAGAAAGCAGCCCGGTGATAAAATTATGAGTATTGGTCTTGAACTTCTCAAATAATACCTATTTAACGAACCGCGAAGACGCGAAAGCCGCGAAGAAAGAAAGAGAAGAATATAGGTAATTTCGTGGCTTTTTGGAAGTAATTTATAGTTTAGAGTCAAAGAACATTATTAATTCAAAACTCATAACTCATAACTCCTAACTCCTAAAAAAGTAGGGCAGACATTGCCTGCCCTACTGAATATTAACTCAATCCTTCTTCCTTCTTCCTTCTTCCTTCTTCCTTCTTCCTTCTTCCTTCTTTTTACCGCTTAGCCAACTTCAGCATTTGAGCCGTCACTGCCAAGCTTTCTTCGTAAAGCACATCTCGACCCCAACTCTGCAAGTGCTGGCCCAGCAAGTGTTCCGTCACCTGATCGAACAGAGGACTCACCTGGTTAAAGCGATCAGTTTGAGCGCCACCCTTCGTTTCCATCCGCATACAGCCACCCACTTCCGAACATAGAACTGTACCGCAGTCAGCCTTTTCGTTCGTAGAATTCAAACGCAGAGCAATCAAATCGCCCGGGACATCGCCCGTATCAGCACTAGGGATAGCAGCCAACTCGGCTTCTACAACTCGTTCGTCCGGCCCCGCGAATTTAATTCGCTTGATTTGGTAATCGCCCTCTTCTTGTTTGAAAGCAACCGGACGCCACTGAAGCCGGCTCGCCAGCCAACCCAAATACATCAGCGCTTGCGTAGAATTGTCCTGTTCGTAATCGATCGTCACCCGATCGATTTCCCGAATCGCAGCGCGACGTTCCGGGGCGTCAAAAGCCTCAGCAGCCAACTCCTGCCACGCGGCCAGCCGGCGCCAATTCAGATCCGCGATCGGAATTCCCTCCTCAATCAGACTGTGCATCAACAGCAATTCAGCTTCAGACTCGGCAAAGCTGCTAGAGTCAACAATCACAGAACTGCTAATTGTCGCCAGTCGCTGGAACAAACCTCGATCGGCATCAGGATTCGCCTTCCACCACAGCAGCGTCGGCAAATCAGCGATAGTCAACGCCGTCACGATGCCGCTCACCCGTTCCAGCGCAGCTTCCGTACCCCGGAGGGTAATGTACTCGCAGCAGATCAGATTGCCGGTGGTGCGCTTGTGAACCGGACAATAAGCAGCCACTTGAGCCTGCACGCCCGTATCTTCCCCCGCCGTCGGGCACAGAGCAATAATCCGGCAGGGATTGGCAGCCACAATCGCGTCAGCCACCCCCGAACCCCCGGAACCCAAACCACTCGATCCCATCTCCTCGCCATTGGAATTTTTGCGAGCCACTTCTTCCCGCAAAGTCGCCAGCAATTCAGCGTTAGGTTTGCCAGTTCTCGGCAGCCCGTAAGCTTTTTGAGCCGCCCTGATGCTAGATGCCGTCATCGGCCCGGTAATACCGTCCACCGGCCCGTCGTAAAACCCCAGATCCGCCAATAACCGCTGAGTTTCTTCGGGTTCGTAGACTACAAAAGTAAAAGTTGTTGCCCTACTAGCGATCGGAACATCGCCTTTTGACCCCGATTCTCTGTAACTTTCCCAGATTTGACTCAATTCTGCCTCTATCTGGTCGATCGACACATCTTTAGGATTTTGCAGCGAAACCAGAGGCGGAGCTTTCATCGGTGTCATCGTCATAAATCTTTTCTCCTTTCTTATTTGTTATTAGTCATTAGTCATTGGTTCTTAGTCATTGGTTCTTAGTCATTGGTTCTTAGTCATTGGTTCTTAGCTAATCTATAGTGGCTAATCCTGACCAATAAACTAAAGACTGCTGACTAAAGACTGCTGACTAATCACTCTTAAAGTCTGCGCCACTTGCGGCCGTCTCTGTTAATTAGCAGTTCTGCTTCCGCCGGTTCCCAAGTACCCGCTTCGTATTTAGGAACCAACTGCTGTTCGTTGGACGATTCCCAATCCATCAGCGCCGGCGTTACCACCCGCCAAGCTTCTTCCACTTCATCAGAACGGGTAAACAAAGTTTGGTCGCCCAGCATACAGTCAATTAACAGTCGATCGTAAGCATCCGAAGATGTCACCCCAAAAGAAGAACCGTAACTGAAATCCATATCCACCGTCCGCGTCCGCAAATCCGGCCCCGGCATTTTCGCCTCAAACCTCAGCGAAATCCCCTCGTTAGGATGCACGCGCATGGTCAAAACGTTAGGAGTAGTTTGTTGGGCCGCAGACTGAAAGATTAGCAGCGGAACTTCGCGGAACTGAATCGCAATTTCGCTAACTTTTTTCGGCAACCGTTTGCCCGTTCGCAGGTAAAAAGGCACTCCCTGCCAGCGCCAGTTGTCAATCATAAACTTCATCGCCACAAAAGTCGGCGTTGTCGAGTTGGGAGCAACCCCGGGTTCTTCGTGATATCCTGGCACCGGTTTGCCCTTCATCCAACCTGCGGAATATTGACCCCGAATCGCTGAGAACTCCAAGTTATTCAAATCTGCCAAGCGAGTTGCTTGCAGAACTTTCATCTTTTCGGTGCGGATGCTGTCAGCATCGAGCGAGTTCGGCGGTTCCATCGCCGTCAGACAGAAAATCTGCATCAAGTGGTTTTGCAGCATATCCCGCAACGCCCCAGAGGATTCGTAGTAACCCGCCCGGTCTTCTACGCCTACTGTTTCTGCAACTGTAATTTGTACGTGATCGACAAATTGCCGATTCCATAGCGGTTCAAAAATCGCGTTAGCAAAGCGGAACACCATTAAATTCTGAACAGTTTCTTTACCCAAATAGTGGTCAATCCGGTAAACTTGCTGTTCTTGGCAAACCTTCTGCACGACTCGGTTGAGAGCTTTTGCCGAACTCAAGTCGCGGCCGAAGGGTTTTTCAATTACCAAGCGGTGTTTTACTGGGTCAACCAGCATTTGAGCAGCGCCCAGTTGCCTAATTGCTTCTGGGAAAAAGTTCGGGGAAACCGAGAGATAAAATATGTGATTGCCGCGAGTTCTCCTTTCTTCGTCGAGTTCGGCTAAGAAAGCTTTGAGTTTTTGATAGCTTTCGGGGTTGTCAATGTCGCCCGGACAGTAGTACAAACCTTGAGCGAAATCTTGCCAAAAATCTTCATTGCCAATGCCACCGCCAAATTCTTCAATGCCTTCGCGCATTTGCTCTCGGAAGTAATCGTGACTCCAAGGACGGCGGGCTACTCCCACGACGGTAGTTTCCGGTGGCAAGCGTCGATCGCGCTTCATCTGATAAATTGCAGGTACCAGTTTGCGCTGGGTGAGATCCCCAGAAGCTCCGAAGATTACCAGAATTTGTGGTTCCGGCACCCGTTCTTTTCGCAAACCGACGCGCAGTGGATTTTCAAGTAGCGTTACCATTATTTATTTTCCTTGTTCTAGTGGTGTTAACCCTGCCAAGACACCATGATAGTTTGCGGTCATTTCTGCTAGTTGCTGGGTGAGAGAGTTAATCGATTCTTAATACTGCTAGAGGAGGCAGATGATTTTGCTCTCTAGGAACTCTAACATCCATTAATCTCAAAATTCCTAGAGAGGATTTAAGACTCAGCATTTAAGAACCCAAATAATTATCTATTCCGATTCCTAAATGCTTCTGCCTTTCAGGATACAGATATCTGCCTAAGCGACGGGCGACAACTTCTGGACTTTCTCTTGCAAGGAATCCATCAGGGATTGGAACGGGGTGACGAATTTCTCAATCCCGTCGAGGAGCAAGTCTTCCATCACTTTGTCCAAGTTGATGTCAATGTCGGGATCTTGGAGACTTTGGATCAGCGTGTAAGCTTCTTCAACGTTGTTCTCAATCCGGGGTGCGACATCGCAGTGGTCGAAACAAGCTTCCACGGTGTTCGGCGGCAAAGTGTTAACGGTGTCCGGGCCGATTAGTTCATCGACGTACATGACATCGCTGTAGTGGGGGTTTTTGGTGCTGGTGGAAGCCCACAGCAAGCGCTGCACTTTCGCTCCCTTGGCCGCTAAAGCTTGCCAGCGATCGCTCGCTACGATCTCTTTATACTTCTGGTAAGCTACCTTGGCATTGGCGATCGCAATTTTCCCCTTCACTGCTTCCAGTTTGGCTTTTGTGGAAATATCTGTGACATTTTTGAGTTTCTCGTCAATCTTGCCATCGATATTAATGTCGATCCGGCTCAAGAAGAAACTGGCAACAGAAGCAATATTGCTAATATCCAAACCTTTAGCCACGCGCGCTTCCAAACCGCGAATGTAAGCCCAGAAGGTTTCGACGTAGCTGTCAACCGAGAACAGCAAAGTCACGTTAACGTTAATCCCTTCGCTGATGACTCGCTCGACTGCGGGCAAACCTTGAGCGGTTCCCGGAATCTTAATCATCACGTTTTCTTTGCCGAGGGCTTGGTAATAGCGCATGGCTTCGCTAATCGTGCTTTCTGTGTCGTTGGCGATCGTCGGTGGCACTTCAATGCTAATGTAGCCGTCCAAACCCTTCGACTCTGCGTAAATTGGGGCGAAGATGTCGCAAGCGTTGCGGATATCTTCAAATACCAGAGATTCGTAAATCTCCATTACAGATTTACCCGCCCGGATGCCCGCTTCGATATCCGCGTCGTAAATCACATTACCCGCGATCGCTTTCTCAAAAATAGCCGGATTAGATGTAATCCCGCGCAGTCCCCGACTTTCAATCATCTGTTTGAGTTCGCCGGACTCGATCAGATCGCGAGTCAAATTGTCCATCCAGATACTTTGGCCAATTTCTTTGATTTCTAACAGGTGATTCGTTGGTGTTGTCGTCATTACTGTAACTCCTAAAATTTGATAGCTGTTAATTGGGACTTGGAAATTGGGACTTGAAAATTGGGACTTGAAAATTGAAAATTGGCAATGGGGAATTGGTAATTGGGAGCCGAAAGTTATAAGTTAAAACCCTCTTCCTTCTTCCTGACATCCGTTACATCCCGTACATTGCTCGTTGCCGAACTTCCCTTTTCCTTCACGCTTGGACTGTTCTAGGATTGCGCGCTCGATCTTGAATAAAAGACTCGACCATCGCTACATTTTCTTTACTGCCGATAATCAAGGGCGATCGCTCGTGCAGCTTGGTCGGCACTACATCCAAGATGTCTTGAATACCTGTACTTGCCCGCCCGCCGGCTTGCTCCATCAAAAACGCCAAAGGAGCCGATTCGTAGAGCAATCGCAATTTGCCCTCGGGGTTTTTCACCGTTCCGGGGTACAAAAACACGCCTCCCTGGAACAAAATCCGGTGGAAATCTCCCACCAAAGCCCCGCCGTACCGGGCGCTGTAGCCTTCGCTGCGGTGTACGTAGCGAATGTAATCTCTCAAAGATTCCTCCCACTGCCAGAAGTTGCCTTCATTAACGCTGTAAATCGGGCCGCGATCGGGAACCTTAATGTTTTCGTTAGCTAGAATAAACTCGCCCAAACTGGGATCGAGGGTAAAGGAATGAACGCCCTGACCGATCGAATAAACCAGCATGGTACTCGGGCCGTAGAGTACGTAGCCGGCCGCTATTTGTTTGTGTCCGTGTTGCAGCAAGTCGGAAGCCGAACCGTCTTCATCGTCGCCCTCTTGCTTGCGGATGCTGAATATGGAACCTACATTGAGATTGATGTCAAGATTGGAAGAACCGTCTATGGGGTCGTAGAGCAGACTGTAACGCCCGATCGGACAGTTTTCGGGAATGTAGTAGGGTTTTTCCATTTCCTCCGAAGCCAAGCGGCAGACAAGTCCGCTTTGCTGGAATACCGAGATAAACACTTCATTGGCATAGATATCCATCTTTTTGACGGATTCTCCCTGCACATTCACAGCCCCTGTAAACCCTAAAGCATCTTCCATTAACCCGGCTCTGCTGAGCCGCCTCGCGATCAGCTTTGCCGCCAGCCCGATGCGATTCATCAGAGCGCTGAGATCCTGAGCATCTGCTGAAAAGCTATGGAGTTGCTGGAGTACGTGACGAGATAGGGTTGTGCAATCGCGGTCTAAGGATTGTACCTGCTCGGTCGGGCCCAGGCGGGCTTCCCCTGTCGGCGCGTTTACCATGATTTTGATGTCCTCCCTGTCTTGCGGCTCGCTAGTTGGGGATTTTCAGGTGCAAGGCGTTTGCCCCTGAACCGGCTTTTAGGTCGATCATTCCCCAACTTCTATCTTAGGAAGGGTTTTGCGATCGGGCGTCGAACTTTAGGTGAATTTTAGATCCGCATCGAAAATTGAGGAGTTCGATCGACTGTTGAGTCGGGAATTGTATCCAAAATCACTACTTTTTTTGATTAACCGCAGAGGACGCAGAGGGCGCTGAGAGAAAAAGTGGCGATAGAGAAGCCTACGAACGTTGGCTAGCATCTCAAAAAGACCGACAACTTCCTTTGCGCGAAGAAGATGTAGAACCTATTGTTAATTTGCCGGAATTGCTTGCAGGCATTTACGATCGCGTCGGCTATGATTATCGGCTCGATTACGATCCATATCCCGTACGTAAATTTTCGCCAAAGGTGATATGACACTCCAAAATTCTGGGTAAGCTATCCATAGAAATACGGTAATTGAAATTTAAGCAAATATACAGAGTCAGTCATTGACTTTTCTATTGACTTGTTTGAAATATACTCAGACACTCAATTTACATTGCATAAATTTTTCAAAATTTGAGTTACAAAAACCCAACTAGAAAATGTTTCTTGGTACTCATCAACCCAGGATAATGCTATGGATATTATTCAAAAAAATTCCCATAACTTAGTCAAACACTATCAGATTAAAAATCTACTCGGAGAAGGCGGTAGTAGCACAACTTACGAAGCCCTTGACCTCAAAACAAACCAGCGAGTCGCACTCAAAGCTTTGTCTTTACAGAAGATGAACGACTGGAAAGTGTTGGAACTATTTGAACGAGAAGCCAATGTTTTATCAAAATTGAATCATCCGGGAATTCCGCGTTATTTGGATTATTTTTATGTCGATACTCCCGACAACCGTTGTTTTTATATAGTACAAGAACTGGCAGAAGGGCAATCTCTAGCAAGTTTAGTCGAAAGTGGCTGGCACGCTAGTGAGTCCGAAATTCAACGCATTGCTACACAAATTTTGAATATTTTGGTTTATCTCCATTCACAGACACCACCTGTAATCCACCGGGATATTAAACCAGAGAACATTGTATTTAAATCGCCCATCAATTCCCATAAACAAAAAGATTTGGCAGTCTGCTTAGTAGATTTTGGAGCAGTACAAAACACTTATTACAATACTTTAATGCGAGGAAGTACCGTAGTTGGAACCTATGGTTATATGGCTCCAGAACAATTTCTCGGACAAGCCGTACCTGCAACAGATTTATATGGTTTAGGAGGGACGTTGTTGTATTTACTAACCCACCGTTCCCCGGCCGAATTACCAACAAATATACTAGAAAGAGATTTTCGCTCTCAAATTCAGATTTCTTCAGCATTTGCCGATTGGTTAAAAAAGATGATAGCGCCTGATTTAGAAAACCGCTTTAACTCGGCAAAAGAAGCGCTTGAATTGCTTCGCAATCCTAGAATAGTTAGCGTTAAATCCGATCCGACGCAATGGGAAAGACGCCTCAAAATAGGAATGGCTGCTATTGCTACTGTTGCTGTTTTAAATCACTTTAAATATCCGCTCCTCAACCGGATTGGATTTACCCCCGATGCAGTTGTCAACGCTGTTGAACAGGGAGATACTAAAACTGTTAGGCATTATCTGGATCTTGGTATTAGTGCTAATACTAGGGTAAATAATCAGAATTTACTACACTTTGCTGGCTCAAAAGAGATGGCAGAATTGTTGATTGCCCAGGGTGCAGATGTCAAAGCTAAGGATAGATTTGGCTTTACCCCGTTACACTTTGCTGCTGCATCCGATCGCATAGAAGTGGCACAGACGCTAATTGCTAAAGGTGCAGATATTAACGCCCAGAGTGAACTTCTTTTGGATAGGTGGACTCCTTTCTGGAGTTATAAATTGGTAAGGTCTTTACGTGTCGATAGTAGGGCTGCAACTCCTCTGTTCTTTGCGCGATCGCCTGAAATGGCCAAGTTGCTGATTGCTAAAGGCGCGAATGTCAATGCCAAAAACAAAAATGGCATAACTCCTCTACATACGGCGCAATCGAAGGCGATCGCACAAATACTACTCGCAGCAGGCGCAAAAATTAACATCAAAGAAGACAATGCCCGAAATGGCAAGGGTACAACTTTATTACATAACGCAGCAAAAATAGGCTTTAAGGAGTTGGTACAACAGCTAATTAACAAAGGCGCAAATGTTGTTATCAGGGATAGTAAAAAAAGAACTCCACTGCACTATGCAGCTACAAAAGAAGTTGCTGCTTTGCTCATGCTGGATATCAACACTAGGGACGAATCTGGAAATACTCCGTTACACCTAGCTATTCAAGACGATCGCCCAGAAATCGTCTCTTTTTTAATTGCTAATGGCGCGCAACTCAATGTTAAAAATAGTTATGGAGCGACTCCACTACATATTGCTGTCTCAAAGAATATGCAGAATATTAATCAACTACTGTTAGAGCGTGGTGCAGAAATTGATGTTAAGGATGACAGCAGAACAACTCCACTGGATATCGCCGTAGACATGAAACTTCAGGATACAGTAGCGTTGCTGATTAGTAAACACCCAGATGTTAATAGTGAAGACAAATATGGCAGAACTTTACTGCATATCGCTGTGATTTTCAAACTTAAGGATGTAGCCAAACAACTCATTGCCAAAGGTGCATTCGTTCATGCCAGAAATAACTGGGGTCAAACTCCCCTGCATCTTGCTGTTGATGGAGGAGCTCAAGATATCGCTGAACTGCTAATTGCTAAAGGTGCGAGGGTTAACATTAGAAAGGCGAACGGTCAAACTCCATTGTATCAAGCGATCGCGATCGGACACAAGGATATTGCTGCACTGCTAATTAACAACGGTGCAGATATCAATCATATAGACCAATGTGGCACAACTCCACTGCACAAAGCCGCACATTATGGCACTGTAGAAATCTTAACGTTGCTAATTGTTAAAGGTGCAAACATTAACGCTAAAAACTGCTATGGTGACACGCCGCTAAAGATAGCAGAAACCAACTCGAACCCCGGCCGAGAAGCAGCAGCCCAAATACTCAGATATCACGGCGCAACAGACTAATTCTCCAAAATCAACCCAGGCCTAAAAATATGGAAACACTACAACAATCGGAAAAAATTATTGCTGAAAAATATCGCATTATCGGTAAATTAGGACAGGGTGGAGTTGGGATTACCTATGCTGCTGTAGATTTAAACAGCAATCAAAAAGTTGCACTCAAAGCTTTATCCCTGCGTCTGACAACTGAATGGAAGAAAGTCGAGTTATTTGAACGAGAAGCAAAAACTTTATCGGGATTGAATCATCCGGGAATTCCTCGCTACATTGACTACTTTCAAGTTGATACTGACCAAGATCGTTGTTTTTATATCGCCCAACAACTCGCACCTGGAAAATCTCTCGCACAGTTGATAGAAAATGGCTGGAAACCAAATGAAGCGCAAGTTCGTCATATCGCCTGTCAATTGCTAGAAATTCTAGTTTATCTGCAATCGCTGTTGCCTGCTACTATCCACCGAGATATCAAGCCCCAAAATATTATTCTGCAAAAAAATGGGCGAGTCTTCCTGGTTGATTTTGGCGCAGTTCAAAATACTTACCATCATACCGTTACAGGAGGCAGTACCGTTGTCGGAACCTACGGTTATATGGCACCAGAACAATTCAGAGGAAAAGCTGTATTATCAACAGATTTGTATGGATTAGGAACAACGCTGCTTTTCCTGTTAACCCAGAAATTTCCATCGGATTTACCCAGACAAAAGCAAAAGATAAAATTCCGCGCTCGCGTCTCTATTTCTCCAGAGTTTGCCGACTGGTTAGAGAAGATAATTGAACCTGCAATTGAAGCTCGATTTCACTCAGCAAAAGATGCTTTATCAGCGCTGCGAGGGGAACAGCAAAGCGGGATTAATCCCGAAAAAATGTTTAAGCGCTCGCCCCAATCCCGAATTACTTTAATTGACGCTCAACGGTGGTTATTCATTAAGATATACCCCGATCGTTTTCCTAGCAAAATCAAAGGGTTTTTCCAATTCATTCATCTGAGTTATAAAGTTTTACTTCCCTTCTCTTTGATTCTGGTATTTTTTGTAAGCCTAGGGTACATATGCCATATGTCGAGCTCGACAGTTGGCTTGTTTAAATACACTGTAGCCGACTGGCTAGGTAAATTATTTGATCCATTTTTCTCGATATCAATCCTAGCTATAATAATATTTACCGTATTTTATGCTTTGATGTGGTTGTGTAGGTTCTTGTGTAGGATTGCTTCTCGTCTATTCATCAGACCAATTAAAATCACTCCCCAAGATATCCAGCGGGTAAAGTTGAGCGGAATTCATCTGCCATTGCTCAAAAAATCGATGACTTTTTGCCGGATTCGCACCAAGTCGCGTAACTATTGTTTTGGCTTATTTTTGCCGCAAGCTGAGAAAGAATGGTTGGTAGGGGAATTGAATGATTGTTTAAGTAAACTAAAATAAATCATTGTTGTTATCCACAAATTTGATTAAAAACCCGTTTTTTTTCGGAGTGCGTGGGTTAAGTAAATGGGGAAGCATAGAAGATTTTAGGTACTAATTTAGGCAATAATAATCATCAAAAAATCCTGGATCGGGCATGAGAATAAAACTATAAAGAATCTCGATATTTATGAAATATGACTGCAAAAGGGGAAGCCGATCGCACTTCTGGAATACGGAGCTCAAATGAGTAGTTGAGAGTAGCGATCGCCTTTTCGATTGGTTATGCTTGACTCAGGGCGATCGTTTCTGCCAGTTTACTGACCAACAAAAATAAAGATGTTTGTGCTTAAATACCGTAAAGGCAAGAAATATCTCGCCCTGACTGGGGTAGTGTCGTTAAGCTCCTGTATCTCCTAAGCGTGAAGGTTCCATTGATGAGCATTTATCCTTTAAAGAAAAAAACTATACTGTTTTTGGCTGCCAACCCCAAAAATACCACCCATGTGGACTTACAGAAAGAGGCGAAGGAAATTGCAGAGGGGTTGCAACGCTCTAAAAAGGCCGACAAGTTCCAACTGGAGCAACAGTGGGCGGTGACGCCAAGAGAAATGCAGCGAGCCGTATTAGATTATAAACCAGAGATTGTACATTTCTCTGGGCATGGTGCAGGAGAAGGCGGTTTAGCCCTAGAAGATGGCATGGGGCAGATTAAGCTAGTAAATGCCAAGGCTTTGGCAGCTTTGTTTGAGGCGTTTAATGAGTACGTGGAGTGCGTCATACTCAACGCTTGCTATTCAGAAGTGCAAGCGGCTGCGATCGCACGTCACATTCCATACGTTATCGGCATGAAGCAAACGGTGGGAGATAACGCCGCACGAGAATTTGCTGTAGGTTTTTACGATACGTTGGCGGCGGGGGAGTCGATCGAATTTGCCTATAAGTTGGGTTGCGTTAGCATCAGCATGGCTGGTATTCCCGAAGAGCTGACTCCGGTATTAAAGAAGAAGTCGGATTTTTCTGAGTTGGATGCAGCAGAGCGATCGGGCGATGCTTCTGTTGGTGATATCGTTGAGGAGCCGTCGCCTGTAGTGGAAAATGCGCGATTCTTGATCGTCGCACCTCCCGTTTCTCTTCTCAATTTAGATAACCCAGAAGGTTCTGTTAGTTTAGATTCACCCCTATATATTGATCGACCTCCCATTGAATCGGAGTGCTACGAAACTATTGTAAAACCCGCAGCTTTAATCCGAGTCAAAGCCCCCCGTCAAATGGGAAAAACTTCCTTAGTGCAGCGAATCTTAGACCACGGCAAGGAACAGGGATATCAAACGGCTTATTTAAACTTTCAATCGGCTGATGGCAGTTCCCTCACCAATATTGATGAGTTGTTGCAGTGGTTTTGTGGTGAGATTACCAATGAATTAAATTTAGAAGATAGGTTAGGAGAATATTGGAAAGGGGTTCTCGGCAGTAAAAATAAAAGCACGAAGTATTTCCAACGCTATCTACTATCGGACAGTGAGCGGCCTGTTGTTTTAGGGTTAGATGAAGTCGATCGGATTTTTGAGCATTCCGAAATAGCCACCGACTTCTTTGGATTATTACGAGCTTGGCACGAGCGGGGAAAAAATGAGCCTATTTGGAAAAAGCTGAGGTTAGTCATTTCTCACTCTCAAGAAGTTTATATTCCTCTTAATATTAATCAGTCGCCATTTAATGTGGGATTGCCCATAGAGTTACCTGAACTCAATCAGATACAGGTAACAGATTTAGTGAATCGACACCGATTAAATTTGTCAAATCAAGAGATTTGTGACCTGATGGAAATGGTGGGTGGTCATCCTTATTTAGTGCGAGTTGCTCTCTACCAAGTTGCCAAGGGGAGAATTACCTTAGAGCGCCTGCTAAAAGTCGCTCCTACTGAAGAAGGCCCTTACTACGATCATTTACGACGGCATTTAGTTAACTTGGAAAAAGATACAGAACTAGCAGCAACAATTAGACAAGTGATTAACAGCGAAAAACCTGTAGAGATCAAAACCGGAGAGGCTTTTAAATTGCGAAGCATGGGGTTGATCAAATTTCAGGGAAATGCTGTAATGCCATTGTGTGGTTTGTATCGTCAATATTTTCGCCATCGCCTAGCCTCTCCCCAACCGAATATAACTGCTGTGCAACAAACGAATAACCAATCCAGTTTGAACTTAGAGAGTAATTTAGGAACTATAATTTTTTCGGATGTTGTTAATTCCACCGCTTTATCCGCTGCAAACCAAAAGCTGACACTAGAATTAGTGAATCGAGATTTCAGGATCATCCGAGACATCTGCGATAGATATCAAGGCAAAGTCCTTAAAGAAATGGGCGATGGTTTATTAATTTTCTTTCCAGAAAGTGCGGTAAAAGCAGTCGCCTGTGCCCTAGAAATACAGCGAAGTCTCGCCGAAGCTGCTACAACCTTACCTGCGAGTCATGTCCTCCAACACCGGATTGGTATTCACTTGGGGGAAATCTTCTTTTTTAATAATGATATCAGGGGGACAGGTGTAAATTTAGCTGCTCGTTTAGAAGGGAAAGCAGAGCCAGGAGGAATCTGTATTTCTGAAACAGTTTATCAAGTCGTTAGAACCCACTCAGATTTAAATGTGATTGACTTAGGCTTGCAAGAGTTAAAGGGAATTCCTGAACCTGTACGACTGTACAAATTGATTCCTTAATTTTGTGACTTTCCACCTATGAATTAACAATGACTATGAAAGATTATCAATATCAAGTTGGAGGGAGCCTTCCTGCAAACGCCCCAAGTTATGTCACTAGAAAGGCGGATGAAGAACTTTATCAAGCTTTAAAAGCCGGAGAATTCTGCTATGTTCTTAATTCCCGACAAATGGGAAAATCATCCCTGCGAGTGCGGACAATGCAGCGGTTACAAGCAGAGGGAATCGCCTGTAGTAGCATTGATATCACAGAAATTGGCACATCAGATATTACGCCAGAAGAATGGTATGCAGGGGTGATCGATAGCATCATCAGCCGATTAAATTTGTATGATGTTTTTGATTTAGATGAATGGTGGGAAGAGAATAGTTTACTATCGAATGTTAAACGATTTAGTAAATTTATTGAAGAAGTATTACTCAAGAATATCTCAAAAGATATAGTAATTTTTGTCGATGAATCGGACAGTTTAATCAGCTTGAATTTTAAAATAGAAGATTTTTTTGCTGTGATTCGTGATTGCTATAATAATCGAGCTGATAAACCCGAATATCGTCGATTAACATTTACCATGTTAGGGGTGGCCACTCCATCAGATTTAATTCAAGACAAGCGACGCACTCCTTTTAATATTGGTCGAGGGATAGAGTTAACGGGGTTTCAATTAGCAGAAGCTCAACCTTTGGCAGTGGGGTTAGACACTCAAGCAGAAAATTCTCAAGCTTTATTAGAAGCAGTCTTATATTGGACGGGCGGACAGCCATTTTTAACCCAAAAAATTTGTAAAATACTGCTTGATAGTGCCAACTCTACACCCATTCAACATCCTGCTGAGTGGGTAGAAAGTTTAGTCCGAGAAAAGGTGATTGACAATTGGGAAGGACAGGATGAACCCGAACATTTAAAGACGATTCGAGGACGCATTTTACGCAGCGAACAACGGGCAAGTCGGTTGCTGGGAATTTATCAGCAAATTTTACAAAATAATGAAATAGCGGCTGATGATACTCCCGAACAAATGGAACTGCGATTAACTGGGTTGGTGGTTAAGCAGTCGGGCAAACTTAAAGTTTATAACCGGATTTATCAATCTGTTTTTAAACTAGATTGGGTGGAAAAACAATTAGCAGCTTTCCGCCCTTATAGCGAAAGTTTTGAAGCTTGGAGAGAGTCTAATTGCCAGGATGAATCGCGACTATTGCGGGGGCAAGCGTTGCAAGATGCTCAAAATTGGGCAGTCGGTAAAAGTTTGAGCGATTTAGATAATCAGTTTTTAAATGCCAGTCGGGAACTCCAACAACGGGAAGTTGAAGGAGAGTTAGAAACACAGAGACAAGCCAATCAAATTTTGACTCAGGCGAATCAGACGCTCACTCAAGCACAGCAAAAGGCATTAAAGATTAGGACTGTAACTTTGGTTGTAGCTGGGGTGGCTTTGTTAGTGACGTTTGGAGCCTCTTTTTTTAGCTGGAAGCAAGTCACTCAAGCTAATCGGCAAGTGGCTCAAGCTAATCGGCAAGCGGCTCAAGTCCAAACTTTAGCAAATACCATCCAAGAGAGTGCTTTCTCCAATCAATCATTGAGTTACGGGCAGACCTTTCAAGCGCTGTTGGAAGCCTTGAAAGCAGGGCAAACATTCAAACAACTTAATGCTTCAGCAGAGACTACAAGAGACATCAAAGGACAAGTGATAGCTGCGCTGCAAAAAGCTGTTTCCGAAGTCAAAGAGCGCAATACTTTGGAAGGACATAGCGATCTGGTCTATAGCGTCGCCTTTAGTCCAGATGGCAAAGCATTGGTTTCTGCTAGCGATGACAAAACCATCAAAGTGTGGAACCTGCAAACCCAAAAACTCATCGCTACCCTCACTGGGCATAGCGGAAAAGTCAATAGGGTCGCTGTTAGTCTTGATGGCAAGACTTTAGCTTCTGCTAGCAATGACAAAACCATCAAAGTGTGGAACCTACAAACTCAAAAACCCATCGCTACCCTCATTGGGGATGGTACTAGGGTCTATAGCGTCGCCTTGAGTCCAGATGGCAAGACCTTGGCTTCTGTAAGTGACAAAACCATCAAAGTGTGGAACTTGCAAACCCAAAAACCCATCGCTACCCTCACCGAGCATAGCCATTTGGGGATCGCAGGCGTCGCCATAAGTCCAGATGGCAAGACTTTGGCTTCTACTAGCTTGGGAGACAACAACACTATCAAAGTGTGGAACCTGCAAACCCAAAAAGTCATTGCCACTCTTACCGGACATAGCAATTGGGTCTGGAGCGTCGCATTTAGTCCCGATGGCAAGATATTGGCTTCTGCAAGCTTTGACAACACCATCAAACTGTGGAACCTGCAAACCCAAAAACCCATCGCTACCCTCAAAGGGCATAGCAGTCAGGTCGAGAGCGTCGTCTTTAGTCGGGATGGCAAGACATTGGCTTCTGCTAGTAGTGACAGCACCATCAAAGTGTGGAACCTGCAAACCCAAAAAGCCATTACCACTCTCACCGGGCATAGCAGTCAGGTCGAGAGCGTCGCCTTGAGTCCAGATGGCAAGACTTTGGCTTCTGCTAGTAGTGACAACATCATCAAACTATGGAACCTGCAAACCCAAAAAGCCATTACCACTCTCACTGGGCATAGCGGTGAGGTTAATAGTGTTGTCATAAGTCCAGATGGCAAAACCTTGGCTTCTGCTAGCGATGACAAAACCATCAAAGTGTGGAACCTGCAAACCCAAAAAGTCATCGCTACCCTCACTGGACATAGCGGAAAAGTCGATAGCCTCGCTTTTAGTCACGATGGCAAGACCTTGGCTTCTGGTAGTAGGGACAACATCATCAAAGTGTGGAACCTACAAACTCAAAAACCCATTGCCACTCTCACCGCGCAGGGTGGTTGGGGGGTCACTAGCGTCGCCTTGAGTCCAGATAGCAAGACTTTGGTTTCGGGTAGTAGGGGTAGGGGTGACACAACCATCGAAGTGTGGAACTTACAAAGCCAAAAAGCGATCGCTACCCTTACCGGGCATTGGCATTGGGTCTATAGTCTCGCTTTTAGTCCAGATGGCAAGACTTTGGCTTCTGCTAGCCATGACCGCACTATCAAACTGTGGAACCTGCAAACCCAAAAAGTCATTGCCACTCTCACCGGACATAGCGGTGGGGTCGTAAGTGTCGCTTTTAGTCCAGATGGCAAGATTTTGGCTTCGGGAAGCTTTGACAACACCATCAAAATGTGGAACTTGCAAACCCAAAGAGAGATCGCTACCCTGACTGGACATAGCGGTGAGGTCAATAGCGTCGCCTTTAGTTCGGATGGCAAAACCTTGGCTTCTGCTAGCGATGACCACACCATCAAACTGTGGAACCTGCAAACCCAAAAACCGATCGCTACCCTCACCGGCCATAGCGATTCGGTCAATAGCGTTGCCTTTAGTCCCGATGGCAAGACTTTGGCTTCTGGAAGCGCTGACAAGACTATCAAACTGTGGACTTGGGATTTCGATAAACTAATGGCATTAGGCTGCAACTGGATCGGCGATTATCTCAGAACCAACCCGAAAGTAACAGAAGAGGATAAACAGATGTGTGCTGATTACCTCAACCAAGAGTCCATCAAATTAGAGACAGGTAACAGATTTAGTGAATCGACACCGATTAAATTGGTCAAATCAAGAGATTTGTGACTTAATGGAAATGGTGGGTGCTCATGCTTATTTAGTGCGAGTTGCTCTCTACCAAGTTGCCCAGGAGAGAATTAGCTTAGAGCGCTTGCTAAAAGTCGCTCCTAATGAAGAAAGCCCTTACTACGATCATTTACGGTGCCATTTAGTTAAGTTGCCAAAAAAGGCATAACTAGCAGCAGCAATTAGACAAGTGGTTAACAGCGAAAAAGCAGTTAAAACCCATTTATTTTTAAATGTAATTGACTTATGTATGCAACAGTTAAAGGTAATTACTGAACCTGTACGACTGTACAAATTGATTCCTTAACTTTCTGAGTTTCCACCTATGAATTAACAATGACCTATGAAAGATTATCAATATCAAGTTGGAGGGAGCCTTCCTGCAAACGCCCCAACTTATGTCACTAGAAAGGCGGATGAAGAACTTTATCAAGCTTTAAAAGCCGGAGAATTTTGCTATGTTCTTAATTCCCGACAAATGGGAAAATCATCCCTGCGAGTGCGGACAATGCAGCGGTTACAAGCAGAGGGAATCGCCTGTAGTAGCATTGATATCACAGAAATTGGCACCTCAGATATTACGCCAGAAGAGTGGTATGCAGGTGTGATCGATAGCATCATCAGCCGATTAAATTTATATGATGTTTTTGATTTAGATGAATGGTGGGAGGAGAACAGATTACTATCGAATGTTAAAAGGTTTAGTAAATTTATTGAAGAAGTATTACTCAAGAATATCTCAGAAGATATAGTAATTTTTGTCGATGAATCGGACAGCTTAATCAGCTTAAATTTTAAAATAGAAGATTTTTTTGCTGTAATTCGTGATTGCTATAATAATCGAGCTGATAAACCCGACTATCGTCGATTAACATTTACGATGTTAGGGGTAGCCACTCCATCAGATTTAATTCAAGACAAGCGACGCACTCCGTTTAATATTGGTCGAGGGATAGAGTTAACGGGGTTTCAATTAGCAGAAGCTCAACCTCTGGCAGTTGGGCTAGGAACTCAAGCAGAAAATTCTCAAGCTTTATTAGAAGCAGTCTTATATTGGACTGGTGGACAGCCATTTTTAACGCAAAGAGTTTGTAAGTTACTGTTTAATTATGCCAACTCTGCATCCAGGCAAAATCCTGCTGAGTGGGTAGAAACTTTAGTGCGGGAAAAGGTGATTGATAATTGGGAAATACAGGATGAACCAGAGCATTTAAAGACAATTCGAGATCGCATTTTACACAGCGAACAGCGTGCCAGTCGTTTGCTAGGGATCTATCAGCAAATTCTACAGCATAATGAAATAACGACTGATGATAGTCCAGAACAAATGGAACTACGATTAACTGGGCTGGTGGTTAAGGAGTCTGGCAAACTTAAAGTTTATAACCAAATCTATCAATCGGTTTTTAACCTTGATTGGGTGGAAAAACAACTAGCAAATCTCCGCCCTTACAGCGAAAGTTTTAAAGCTTGGATAGATTCTGATTACCAAGATGAATCGCGGCTGTTGCAAGGTCAGGCATTACAAAATGCTCAAAATTGGGCAAGTAGTAAAAGCTTGAGCGATTTGGATTATCAATTTTTAAGCCTTAGTCAAGAATTAGACAAGCGCACAATTCAAACAGAATTGGATGCCCAGAAGAAAGCTAATCAAATTTTAGCGAAAGCTCGACAAAAGGCGAGTTTGATTAGTTGGCTTTCCTTGGGTGTATTTATTTTTTCTCTAGCCACGACGATGATAGTTAGTAGCGAAATACTGAAAGCAGCGGGCGTAAGATTAAAAACTGCATCTTCCAGAGAAAAACTTGTTTATGGTCAAGGATTCACCGCATTACTAGAAGCATTGCGGGCGGGGCAACAACTCAAACAACTTAATAGATTACTCTGGGAAAAGGACGACACTCAAGCGGAAGTATTAGATGCCTTAATGCAAACGCTTTATGCTATCACAGAACACAATACTTTGTCAGGTCATCAGGAATATGTGTCTAGTGTGAGTTGGAGTTCCGACGGTGAAACTCTGGCAACTGCAAGTGATGACAAGACGGTGAAACTCTGGAGTAAACAAGGCAAACTCCTGCAAACTCTTAGGGGTCATCAAGAATCTGTCTGGAGTGTGAGTTGGAGTCCTGATGGTCAAACTCTGGCAACTGCAAGTGATGACAAGACGGTGAAACTCTGGAGTAAACAAGGCAAACTCCTGTTTACTCTTAGCGGTCATCAGGAAGGTGTCTCTAGTGTGAGTTGGAGTCCCGACGGTGAAACTCTGGCTTCTGCAAGTGAGGACAAGACGGTGAAACTCTGGAGTAAACAAGGCAAACTCCTGTTTACTCTTAGCGGTCATCAGGAAGGTGTCTCTAGTGTGAGTTGGAGTCCAGACGGTGAAACTCTGGCAACTGCAAGTGAGGACAAGACGGTGAAACTCTGGAGTAAACAAGGCAAACTCCTGTTTACTCTTAGCGGTCATCAAGAATCTGTCAGGAGTGTGAGTTGGAGTCCCGACGGTCAAACTCTGGCTAGTGCAAGTCGTGACAAGACGGTGAAACTCTGGAGTAAACAAGGCAAACTCCTCAACACTCTTACTGGTCATCAAGAATATGTCTGGAGTGTGAGTTGGAGTCCTGATGGTCAAACTCTGGCTAGTGCAGGTGACAAGACGGTGAAACTCTGGAGTAAACAAGGCAAACTCCTGCAAACTCTTAGCGGTCATCAAGAATCTGTCTCGCTTGTGAGTTGGAGTCCCGACGGTCAAACTCTGGCTAGTGCAAGTGGTGACAAGACGGTGAAACTCTGGAGTAAACAAGGCAAACTCCTGCAAACTCTTAGCGGTCATCAAGAATATGTCTTGGGTGTGAGTTGGAGTCCCGACGGTCAAACTCTGGCTACTGCAAGTGATGACAAGACGGTGAAACTCTGGCATAAACAAGGCAAATTCCTGCAAACTCTTAGCGGTCATCAAGAATCTGTCTCGGGTGTGAGTTGGAGTCCCGACGGTCAAATTCTGGCTTCTGCAAGTGGTGACAAGACGGTGAAACTCTGGAGTAAACAAGGCAAACTCCTCAACAGTCTTACTGGTCATCAAGAAGGTGTCTCGGGTGTGAGTTGGAGTCCCGACGGTCAAATTCTGGCTTCTGCAAGTGGTGACAAGACGGTGAAACTCTGGAGTAAACAAGGCAAACTCCTCAACACTCTTAGTGGTCATCACGAAGCTGTCAGGAGGGTGAGTTGGAGTCCCAACGGTCAAACTCTAGCTACTGCAAGTCGTGACAAGACGGTGAAACTCTGGAGTAAACAAGGCAAACTCCTGCAAACTCTTAGCGGTCATCAAGAATCTGTCTCTAGTGTGAGTTGGAGTCCCGACGGTCAAACTCTGGCTAGTGGAAGTCGTGACAAGACGGTGAAACTCTGGAGTAAACAAGGCAAACTCCTCAACACTCTTAGTGATCATCAGGGGGCTGTATGGAGGGTGAGGTGGAGTCCCGACGGTCAAATTCTGGCTACTGCAAGTGATGACAAGACGGTGAAACTCTGGAGTAAACAAGGCAAACTCCTCAACACTCTTAGTGGTCATCAGAGTTTTGTCTGGAGTGTGAGTTGGAGTCCCGACGGTCAAACTCTGGCTAGTGCAAGTTGGGACAAGACGGTGAAACTCTGGAGTAAACAAGGCAAACTCCTCAACACTCTTAGTGATCATCAGGGGGCTGTATGGAGGGTGAGGTGGAGTCCCAACGGTCAAACTCTGGCTAGTGCAAGTGGTGACAAGACGGTGAAACTCTGGAGTAAACAAGGCAAACTCCTCAACACTCTTAGCGGTTATCAGAGTTCTTTATTTTCTGACGATAGTATGAGTTGGAGTCCCGACAGTCAAAGTCTGGCAAGTGGAGGTACTGACAATACCGTGAAACTGTGGAAAGTGGATAATAACTTAGAAAGCATTATGTCAGAAGGCTGCAATTGGATTAGCGATTATCTAAAAACCAATCCTAATGTCACAAAAGACGATAAACAAATGTGCGCCAGCTACCTAACCAACCAGTAGAAGGGGAAAAGAAAAAGTACATTTCTTAAACTTTTCCTTATTCCTAACTCAAACCCCACTCTTTTTCACCACCACTTCCACCTTTTCCGTTGTCCATTCCTCACTCACATCAGTCACAACCCTGATATTTCGCTGAGGTTTATCTTTATCCACAACCGCCGCCAGCAATTGTTCTCAAGCATTAGTTGGTGTTTTAGCCCCAAATCCTTTCCGAGATTAATCTAACGCTGGGAACTCCAATAAATCAAAATTCGTTCCATCCACAGTCGCAAATAGTTTAATGACATCAACCCCTTCCTGATATTTTTTTAGAAATTCCTTCGCTATCAAATCGTATTATTAAATCTTGCTCTTTAATTGTGACTTTTGTAGTTAGGCGAGGTTTGGGGATGTCAAAAGGCGGTAGGTGCTAACTCTGAGGGATATTACACTGATGTCCCTTGGAATATAAAGTGTAAAACTCCTGGAGTGCTGACATTTGTTGTCTCAATCTAGATATCTCTACATCCAAGGGAGGGAGTAGTTTCTCAAGGTGGCGAACCTCACTAAACCACAGTCGTAACTCGGGTTTGAGAGTTGCATAGAGCGTTTCGGGACAGGAGAGTAATATTGCTGTTATTATCTCTGCTACGAATAGCTGGTGCGATCGCCATTTGCGTACAACAGACATTGCATCCGAGTCATCGCTTGACAAGCATTGGTGAACAATATCAAACAGTGAATTTAACTGAATAGCTGCCCGTAATTTCTCAAGTTTCTCTGCTGTCTCTGACGAGGTATGCACCATAGTTGTGAACTCAACAGGCAAATGGTGCAGAATGGTACTGACAACTGAAGCAATTGAATCAGCTTGCTCTTTTCTCAGAAGGTCTGGGAGTATGTCTGTAAAGTAAGGAGCAACACTACGCCACTGATGTAAATCAAAAGCAACATGAAAGAAGGTTTCTGGCAACCTTTCACTCTTCTGCAATAAAATATAACCTCGACATTGATTAGTGACGGTATCGAGAGGTTCAAATGCTTGCCATAACAAAGGCAGAGAAACCGAGTGAGGTGGATATTTGAAACGGGCAACATCCAGCAGAAGAACTAGATCCCGCTGTGGATGATAGCCACCAATTGGTGAAAAGTGACCATCACCCGTTTGTCCTAATACCTTTCGGCTGTAGGAAACAACTAGATGAATATCACCTGACGCCGCAGTCACCTCCTCAACTGCTTGCCGAAAGTTTTCCAAGCTGCTTTGGTGGTAACGGTTAGGTTTTACAACAGCACCGTTGCAACGTGCGATACAGACAAACTCATCAAAGGTGATACCGTTTTCTTTAATGACTGAAAGAGGTAAACAACAGTCTAAAAATTCCTCTCCATACCATCTCCACACCCCTTTCCAAATGCGACCCGGATCGATGGATAAGGCATTAAGAACAACAACTAAACTACCCAATCCACAAAAAGCGGGTTCTGCTTGAGTGTGAAACTGTTCCGCTAGAGCAAAATACCCTTCCATACCTCCCAATGCCAAGGCTTCTCGAAAAATTTGCCTTCCCTCTACGGAGGAAAAAGCAATAGCAGAATCGGGGAGTGAACGACGATAAAACCCTTGAGCAGACATTGAGTGTTTTAACCTTTATTGCTTATGGTGCTAATAAATATTATGCAAGATCGTCACATTGATAATGATGAATGCACTTATTTACTATTTTTTCAATTACTTTGCAAGCTGCATCCGAGCTCAAGAAGGCTCGATCGGCGAACTCGACGAAACCACCGTGTCATTAACGGGCCCGGCGCCGAAATCGGCAAAACCCTCGCTACCAGTCCCCGGATTGCCAAAGTCGCCTTCACCGGCGAAACCACCACCGGCAGGCTAATCATGCAATACGCCTCCCAAAATGTCATCCCCGTCACCCTAGAACTAGGCGGCAAATCCCCCAACATTTTCTTTGAAGATATCTGCGCCCAAGACCACGAATTTCTCGACAAAGCAGTCGAAGGATTAGTCATGTTTGCCTTCAACCAAGGCGAAGTGTGCACCTGCCCCTCCCGCGCCTTAATTCAGGAGTCAATCTACGATCGATTCATGGAAAGGGCGATCGATCGCATCCGTCAAATCAAACAAGACCACCCCTTAAATCCGACAACCGCCCTCGGCGCCCAAGTCTCCATCAATCAGATGGAAAAAATCGCCGAATACGTCAAAATCGGTCATACCGAAGGCGCAGAATGTCTCATTGGTAGCGAAAGAAACATCTTATCAGGCGACTTGCAAGACGGTTATTATTTCCAGCCAACAGTCTTCAAAGGAAACAACAAAATGCGAATTTTCCAAGAAGAAATCTTCGGCCCAGTATTAGCAGTCACCACCTTCAAAGACGAAGCCGAAGCATTAGAAATTGCCAACGATACTCTCTACGGTTTAGGTGCAGGAGTTTGGACTCGCGACATCAACACCGCCTACCGCATGGGCCGCGCCGTTCAAGCAGGCCGCCTGTGGACAAACTGCTATCATTTGTATCCCGCGCACGCAGCATTCGGCGGCTACAAATCATCTGGTATCGGTCGCGAAAATCACAAAATGATGTTAGATCACTACCAGGAAACTAAGAAGTTGTTGGTAAGTTACAGCCCGAAAGCTTTAGGTTTTTTCTAAAGTCTTCACTCATTGGTTTGTAGTGAGGACTAAAGTCCTTCAACTATTAAATTATGTCAGGAACAGGCAAGATGCCTGTTCCACAAAGAGTGAGTTTTCTGCTTGTGGGGTGGGCGTACCGCCCGCCCAAAAATACAATTTAGATGCCTGACAACTTACTATAAGCTCATAATAATAACTAGAGATTGTTCTAAACAGACTGCAATGGAAACTGCACAAGTCACAGCAACAGAAGCGGCTTTAAAATTAATTAACCCTCTCAAAACTCAACAGGGAGAATTGATGTTTCACCAATCCGGCGGCTGCTGCGACGGTAGTTCCCCCATGTGCTTTACCGAGGGCGAACTGATAATCGGTGATGTGACGTATTGCTGGGTGAAATAGGGGGTTGTCCCTTTTATATTGCAGCGCAGCAATACAAATATTGGCAGCACACGCAGTTAATTATAGACGTAGCATCGGGGCCCGGAGGCAGCGATTTTTCCCTGGAAGGGCCGGATGGAGAGCGTTTTATGACTCGTTCCCGCTTGTTTGTTAATGCTGATTAACTCGGCGTTCCCTAAGAGAGGGATGATATGGAGAAAAAGTAGCAGGAAATGCCCAGAATGCAAATCCAATAAAACAGTGCGTAAAGTTTTGTAACTTTGATATATTGGTATCTTGGATGCAATCTAGAGCCTTCTATATCAGAAGTTAAAAAAACGGATGAACGCTATAATTATTGGTTGTGGCTATGTTGGAAGTGCCGTTGCCCAGCATTGGCGGAACCTGGGTCACGTAATTACTGCAACGACGACAACGCAAGACCGGATTGGGGAGTTACAGAAAGTGGCCAACGAGGCGATCGTCCTGAAGCGCTGCGATGAAGAGACATTACAGACGATCCTGCAAAATCAACATGTGGTCTTCCTGAGTCTCGCTCCTACAGCGAACCAACAAGTAGATTCCGATATGTACGAGGAGACATACCTGCATACGGCTAACAACCTTGTTCTTGCCTTGAAGCATTTTCCCAACATAAAACAACTCATATATACCAGTAGTTGTGCGGTGTATGGCAATAGTAATGGAGCCTGGGTGAGTGAACATTCCCCTGTGGCACCAGCTAACAGACATGGAGAGATTTTACATGAGACAGAGCAAGTTTTGCTGTCCGCATCCAGCCAAGATTTGAAAGTATGTATATTTCGCCTTGGAGCCATTTATGGACCCGATCGCGAGTTCAAGAAACGGTTAAGTAAGCTTGCAGGCACAACTCGCCCAGGCACAGGCAATCATTTCACGAACTGGATTCATCTGGACGACATTGTATCAGCAAGTGAGTTGGCGCTCGCTCGTCAATTACAAGGAGTTTATAACCTAGTGAATGATGTTCCAATTACTGCTCGTGAATTGTTTAAACAACTGTGCGAGCGCTACGAATTACCTGAAGTGGAATGGGATGGGTCAGATACAACCGAGCGATCGAATAATCGGCGCATATCGAATCAGAAGCTCAAAGCAGAAGGATACCAGCTCATTCATCCAGAAGTGGAAATTTGAGCCTGTTAAATGGCGAATACATCAGCCTTTTGATCCGGTTGTTCGTAGATTAAAGTACAGCTTCGCAGCGTGTCATTGGTATCTGGTGTCCAACACATGGAGGCATAATATGGCGTCTTGAATCGATCGAGCGAAAGAACAACCTCTATTGCATCTGGAAATTGGATTTGTAGAAAATCTCCTTGTATTTCACTGGGTTGAGGAGGAACTGGCAGGTGAGCCATCTCATCCAGTGAAACATACGCCCCGCCTGTCGTTTGAGCAAATTTGAAACAGTTGACTCGATCAATCCTACAGTGAGTTTCTTCAGACCACCAAGGTTCCGCTACCTCTTCCTTAATCTCTCGGAAGAAGGAAAACATATTGGGCTGAGGGCTATTTGCTGCAGATTTGTACATTACTACCACACTCGTTCTTTTTCCTGATGCAAGGAGGTAAGGCTCAAAATAAAATCCCTGACCAGTTCGATCGGGCCCAACCATTGTGTCAGAAGAATGGGGATTAAAAAGCAGATAAGCCTCTGGATCAACCGGATGGATAATCAGCGGATTACCCAAGGTCAAAACCCATTGTTTCTGCGTTACTGTTTCTGTCATCCGACTCCTGAAGTCGAGGGAATGGGTGACAGTTTGCCGATCGTCCGAAGGAATGAAACTCCGTACAGAATCAAGAATATCGAGAACCTGCCCTGTGGCATCATATCTAACCAATACCCCTTGCCAACGTCCGCAGTGATGAGCCATGAGAGTCTCCCACTGCTGTTGAGCAGTTAAAGGTACTTTGGCGGTGATGGACACTCTGTTTTCTGACATTGGCGTATCCCTCTCTTCCCTATACATTGTGGTCAATAATGTAGTTTGGCGGATTCAACCTGCTCATTTATTCTACTCCAGACTGAGCCAGGATTATTTGCAACTGAGACTGGTATCATCGACTTCGACGCTTGTTTAACTGCAACTGACAAACCCTGATGATCTGGCGCCCATAATACCTATCCTACTCTCGGACGAAACCATTTTTGCTTCTCCTGATTTAAGATTGCCGATCGGTTCTCAACTATTATTGTAATTAAGGAAAATCTAATTTGCGCGATCGCCCAATTGCGGATTGAGTTTGTGTTGATAGCGACAGGTTTCACGCTGCCGCTAAAATCAATATCTGAGCCGATACACGATTAATTATTAATTGGCGACTTCAAAATTTCTGCACTCAAAACTTCCGAATACTTTAAGCTTGAGTATTTTTAATGAGAGCCAATTCAATTTTGTCATCAGGCTTTTGACTCACTTGTGCGCGCAAACCTGGTCCAAAAAAAGTAGCTATTTTGTCTTGCTTTTCTTCCCAGAGGTCGATCGGCATTAGCGGCGAATAAAACTCTAGAATTAACCCATAAGCACCATCAACATTAACTTCCCGCAACCCTTGCAGGAGTGGTCGTTCCTCGTCGGTCGGGGCCAGGCCCAGGCGCTCCAAAGCATCATCTAAGTGCGCGGGTTGGCCGTAGCGAAATCGGGTGATATCTTTGCGGACTTGGTTTTGAGTATCCGTGGCCTGACTTTCTCGCAGGAGGAGAACTTCAGCAGAGGTAGGTTCGGTGAAATCCACTGGTTCGAGTTCGGCCGCTTTCAGGGCCAAACCTCCCAGCAACAGCGGAATTCCATAAAAAAAACCGGCTAGGTTCAGGGTAGGTCTGTCTGTGAAGTATGCTCCGAAACCGACTGCTGCTATAATACCGCCAACAACTAAGGCTAGGTTTGCTAAAGAAATTTTGCGTAACATATTAGTGAGGTAGTTAGCTGGAATCAACAATATACTTTAATTATTATCTGTCAAAAAGTCTTGAATAAATTTAGTTTTTTTGCCAAAAGACCTGCAAAAACTGCTAGCATCTATGAGCGCGGGAGCGGTGTGCATCCACAGTCTTGTCTCTAGGTTCAGAAGCTTATCCTGCCGGACTCGCCCGGGCACGCCATCGGTAAATATCCGTGTTAATTGCGCGGCGTTGGTTCCAGAAGGCAATCGAGATCGGCAGTATCATCAAAGTATACAGAGTGGCGATCGCGATCGACACTCTTGCCCTTTCAACCATTTTTCGGACATGATTAAAGACGAAGACAAACAAACTGCTGGAGCAAACAAGGCGGTTTTGGAGCAGATTAACTCGCTCAAACGCGAAGATGAAAGACTTTATAATATCTTAGCGATCGATGTCTGGGCCCTAGCCAAGACGATGGATGAATATCAACCGGGATTTTGGGCTGCTTTTATGAAAAACCGGGAGAAGGCCCTGAAGCGATTTTTAGCTGGAATGATGAAAAATAAACCCGCAGATACCAAACGTCCGCCTTTTTTGCGCTAAAATTTGGCTGAAGTTTGGGGGAAGTTTTGATGTACAATCAAACTATAACACAGACCCAAAAACCCTGAGCAGGTTCATCACTTCCCATATAAAAACAGTGAAGGATTTGCCCATAAAGGTATGTCGGTGGATTAAGAATCTCCGCCTGTTCGCAGGGGGGAATGTCAAATATTTTTGTTAATAGTAGCAAAGGCAAAAAACCATGGATGCACAAACAATCAAAGAGCGCGTAGCACAGATCGAGAGCAAGCGGGAATCCCTCCTGCGGCTGTTAGATCGATCGGACTTGGGAGCCCTGAGAATAGATGTGGCTCAGGCGATCGAAGAAATTGACGATCTCTTAGAAGAATTCAAGCGTACTTTTAATAGTTAAGTAGTCATTAGTCAGTAGTCGGCTAACCTGTCGCGCATTTAATTTGCACATAGCAATCCTTTCGTCAGTTATAAACGTGGTTTGGGTTTCTAGTCGGGATCGGCTTCTAGCCCATCCCACAACTGGGAGGGACGGGCTAGAAGCCCATCCCACAAATCCTGCAAGGATTGCTATAGTTGTGTTTACTAAAAATATTGTGGGTTGGCCGCCAGAACCCGCTCTCAAAGTGTAAATTAAATGCTGTACAGCTTAATAGCTAACAAGAACGGACAACTGCTAACTGCAAATTTGACTACTGGCTACTGACTAATTCATCACCATATCCATCAAAATTTGCTGAGAGCTCACTTCTGGGCAATTAGCAGGCGGCCGTCGCTGAGAGTAGTGTCCTCCCGGCTGCAAATCCCAAGCTTGGCGGTTGTCAGCCAGCATTACTCCCAAAATTTCTTGCAATTCCATGGCAATTGTCGGGTCTTCCACCTGAACTATGGCCTCAACCCGTCTGGTGAGATTGCGCTGCATCCAGTCAGCAGAACCAATATACACCTCTTCGTTGCCACCGTTGAAAAAATAAAACATCCGAGAATGCTCTAAAAAGCGACCGATAATACTGATAACTCGGATATTTTCGCTAACACCTTCAACGCCGGGACGCAAACAGCAAATCCCCCGGATAATCAAATCAATTTTAACTCCCGCTTGCGAAGCTTCGTACAAAGCAACAATGATTTGAGGGTCAACTAAAGCGTTCATTTTAGCGACAATGCGGCCGCAGCTACCGGTGTGGCCTTCGGCCTGCAAGCGGCAGAATTCGGCTTCGCGGCGGATTAAAGCTAAAAATCGATCGCGCATATTGACAGGTGCCACCAATAATTTGCGATAAGATACCTGCCGCGAATAACCAGTCAAATAATTAAACAAATCCGCCAAATCCGATCCCAAATCCTCGCGACAACTCAACAAACCCACATCGGTATATAGTCCCGCTGTTTTGGGATTGTAATTACCGGTGCCGATGTGGACGTAGCGGCGGATGTACCCGTCCTCGCGACGCACTACCATCACAATCTTGGTGTGGGTTTTGAGTCCCACCAAACCGTAAACTACGTGGACTCCAGCTTGTTCTAACTTGCGAGCCCAATTAATATTATTTTCTTCGTCAAACCTAGCTTTGAGTTCTACTAAAACGGCTACCTGCTTGCCGTTTTCCGCTGCTTGAATTAAGGCGCTGACGATCGGCGAATCTCCAGAAGTGCGGTATAAAGTCATTTTAATCGCTAACACGGAGCGATCGTGCGCCGCCTCAGTAATAAACCGCTGTACCGTCGCCGCAAACGAGTGATAAGGATGGTGCAACATCAAATCCCCCTGCCGGATGGTCGTGAAAATATCCTCACCATCTTCAGCATCCAACCTCGATTTATCTAAAATCCTTGCCGGTTCCGAGTTTCGCAAGCGCGGCGGCACAACCGGAGTCCAAGGCGGGTCTTTCAGTTCCGGCGCTGGCAGCCCCACAAAAGACATCAAATCCTTGAGGCCTAGCAGCCCCTCTACGACGTAAACATCTTGCTCGCCGAGATCCAGCTCTTCCATCAGCATATCTCGCAGCGCAGGCGGCATAATCGCTTGAATTTCCATCCGCACCGCAGAACCTCCAAACCGGCGCTTGCGGAGCTCCTGTTCTATTGCCAGCAGCAAATCCTCTGCCTCATCTTCCTCCACCGTTAAATCGGAATTGCGAGTAATGCGGAACGGGTGATATTCCTCAACGTCCATCCCCGGAAACAAAGCTTCTAAATTGTGGGCAATCACCTGTTCTAGGGGCACGCCAGTCCAAACAGGAGATTTGCCCCTCTGCTGCCACTGCAAATCCCCCGGCAGGGGCAGAAACCTCGGCAAAACCTGCGGGACTTTGACGCGGGCAAACAATTCTTCGCGCGTGTCGGGGTCTCTGACTACTACTGCTAAATTGAGGCTGAGATTGGAAAGGTAGGGGAATGGGTGGCTGGGGTCAACTGCTAGGGGAGTGAGTACGGGAAATACTTGTTCTTTGAAGTAGCGGTGCAAGTAATTGCGCTGTTCTTGATTGAGGTCAATGTAGTCGAGAATGTAGATTTCGCTTGCTGCTAGTTTCGGCCGCAGGGTTTGCTCAAAATACGAGTGCTGCTGAGTAACCATCGGCAAAAGCCGCTTGTTCAGGGCATCTAGCTGTTGTTGGGGCGTGCGACCGTCGGAGGTTAATTTGCTGACTTTTGCGTGTACTTGTTGTTTGAGGGCGCCCACGCGCACCATAAAATATTCGTCTAGGTTGGAGCTAAAAATAGCGAGAAATTTGAGCCTTTCTAGGAGGGGCGTGCGGGGGTCGAGGGCTTCGTGGAGCACCCGGTTGTTGAATTCTAGCCAGCTTTGTTCTCGGTTGAAGTAATATTGAGGATCGCTGAGGTTGATTTCAGTGTAGGTTTTGGCGGGGGTCTTTTTTGGCTTGGGCATGGTTGGGGGGAGTCTTTGGGAGGCTCGGTTGATGGCATCTTTGAATTAGTATTGTAGGTTAAAGAATTTGTTCGCATCTGCCTTTGGTCGATCGCTCAAACATTGAATTTAGGCAAAACTTTCAACTATTTTTCGAGGATTACCACGAAATCCTCAATCATCACATCAAAAGTTCGAGCCAGCTTGTGGACTGCTGCAAAGTCAACCATTGCCATCCCCTGAGAACGAGCATAATTGCTAATGGTACTGTAGCCCACGCCCGATCGCTCCGCAACTTCCTTGAGCGTCCATCCCTTCTCGGCAGCCAACTCTCGAACCCGCAACCTGACTAAGCCTTTGCTCATATTCACTATTTACAAAATTTTGGATTTAGTATAATATATCAAAAAGCGATCGCCCCCGGTCTGCAAACTAAAGACGATCGCCAGTTAAAATTAATCCCGACAGATAATTTCTGTCGATCGCACTTAGCAGAGATAGATTTAGCTACCACCACCAGATGCAACTACAATGATATCAGAAAATCAGCTAAGATCGTCAGCGATCGGCGCATCAAAAATTATTCACAAATCGTCGATCGTCAATCCGCGATCGAGATTTGTCACCGAAGAAACAGTGGCACTCCTGTTCAACATATCACCCGAACAGATCTACCGGATCGAATGCTGCCACAACGTGGTGTACGTTCATGCCAAAGGCCTCAGTCGATTTGTCAGCTACGCCGATTTTCCGCCCATCCTAGAAGTAAAAGCGCCCTGTGCTCCAGATTTTGTCGCATGGTACAAACGCTGGAAACGGACACAAGCACCAGAATTTTGGACTAAATTCTATACGTATAACTTCAAAGCCGCTGTTTCAGTTGACAGCTTGCTTGAGTGGGGCAAATTAGTAGCTACAGTTAAATCGGTAATTTCTGCCTCAGCACTGCAACAGCTACGAGATGTTTACGCCCAAGAAAAAGCCTTGATGGAAAATTTTTAAAGCAGTCGGGGCGAGTAAACCCGCGATTGTTGGCCACCAGCAAGATAAATGTAAGGTGCGCGAGGCGCACCCTACGAAATAGAGATTCTACTCAAAACTTTTCTTTACCTTCCAATACCCACATATTGGAAACCAGCCGCTTCTAAAGCCTTCTTGTCTAAGAAATTGCGGCCATCAATCATTACCGGATGATTCATCAACTTGGCCATTTTATCGTAATCTAAATTACGAAACTGTTCCCAGTCAGTCACCAACACCAAAGCATCGCAACCATCAGCCAGTCTTTCCGGATCGGTTTCTACCAAAACTCCCGACAAACCGTGACGCATCCCAGTTTGAGAAACAATCGGATCGTAAGCTTTAACTTTCGCTCCCAACCGATTCAAATTGTCGATTAAATTCAGCGCTGGAGCATCCCGCAAATCGTCAGTATCCGGCTTGAAAGTCAAACCCAAAAGTCCGATTGTTTTACCTTTGAGAATCTTCAAAACTTGCTGCAACTTTTCAATAGCAATCAACCGCTGGCGTTCGTTTACTTCCACTGCCGCTTTCAGCAAATGCGCCTCGTAACCGTAATCCTCAGCAGTGTGAACTAAAGCTGAGACATCTTTGGGGAAACAAGAACCGCCCCAACCAATGCCAGCTTGCAGAAACTTGCCACCAATCCGCGAATCTAAACCGATACCTTTCGATATTTGGGTAATATCTGCACCGACGCGATCGCAAATATTAGCCACTTCATTAATAAAGCTAATCTTCGTCGCCAAAAAAGCATTAGCTGCGTACTTAATCATCTCCGCTGAACTGATATCAGTCATCACCACAGGAACCTCCGGCAAAGACGGATTTTCTGCATACTTGCGATCGACAATCGGCCGGTATAACTGTAGCATCATATCCATTGCCCGCCGAGAGTTGCTGCCGAGAACAATGCGATCGGGATTAAAAGTATCGAAAACAGCACACCCCTCCCGCAAAAACTCCGGGTTGCTAACTACATCAAATACCACACCTTTTTTTGCGGCTACTTCCTCACCCGTAGCCATGTCATTGGTTTGAGTTTTTTGACGTTCCGCCAAACCGTCGAGAACAATCCTCCGCACCCAGTCCCCGGAACCGATGGGCACCGTAGATTTATTGACAATGACTTTGTAATCGCCGTCGAGGTGAGCTCCAATTCCACGAGCAACCGCTTCCACGTAGCGAGTATCGCTTTCCCCAGTAGGCAAAGGAGGCGTCCCCACGGCAATAAACAAAATGTCCCCGTGAGAGACTCCTGCTGCTAAATCCGAAGTAAATTCTAGATTGCCTGACGCAGATGCAGAGGACATTAATTCAGACAGTCCGGGTTCAAAAATAGGCGACTGTCCAGACTTCATTAATTTAACTTTTTCTTCGTTGTTGTCTACGCAAATCACGTGGTGGCCGATGTGGGCCAAACAAGTGCCGGTGACTAAGCCAACATATCCTGTACCGATGACGCAAACATGCATACAAATGTCCTCAAAGTTAGTAAAAAAATCAGATGGCAATCGGGAATTGGGAATTGGGAATTGGGAATTGGGAATTGGGAATTGGGAATTGGGAATTGGGAATTGGGAATAAGGAAGATTTTTCCCCTCTCTCACTTTCCCAGTCTCCCCTTCTCTGAGTCTTTACTTTTGGTTTCCCTCAATGCGATCGCGAAAATCTTTCACAGTCAACTCTAAACCTTGATCCAGCGGCACAGTTGGCTCCCACCCCAACCAAGTTTTAGCACGAGTAATATCCGGTTGTCGCTGTTTTGGATCGTCTTCCGGCAGCGGTTTAAAGATAATTTCTGCCCCTGGATTAATCATATTTTGAATTTTTTCTGCCAGTTCTAAAATAGTGTATTCACCGGGATTCCCCAAATTCATCGGCCCGATTTGGTCGCTATTCATCAAACGAATAAATCCTTCCACCAAATCAGAAACGTAGCAAAAACTCCGTGTTTGGGAACCGTCGCCGTATACTGTCAGCGGTTGATTCCGCAAAGCTTGAGCAATAAAATTGCTCACTACTCTGCCGTCATTTTCCAACATCCGAGGGCCGTAGGTATTGAAGATTCGCACAACTCGAATGTCTACCCCATTTTGACGGTGGTAATCAAAAGATAAGGTTTCAGCTACTCGTTTCCCTTCGTCATAGCAACTGCGAATTCCGATACAATTAACGTTGCCACGATAATCTTCTGTTTGTGGATGTACGTCAGGATCTCCGTACACTTCGGAAGTGGAAGCCAGAAAGAATCTTGCTTTCACCCGTTTAGCCAGCCCCAGCATATTCATCGTGCCGATGACGTTGGTTTTAATTGTCTTGACAGGGTTGTACTGATAGTGTATCGGGGAAGCGGGACAGGCCAAATGGTAAATCTGATCTACCTCTAACCGAATCGGTTCCGTGATGTCGTGGCGGATCAGCTCAAAATACGGGTTGTCCAGCCATTTGAGGATATTGCGTTTAGTCCCGGTGTAGAAATTATCCAGGCAGACTACCTCATGTCCTTGGGCCATTAAGCGATCGATTAGGTGGGAACCGAGGAAACCCGCACCGCCTGTGACTAAAATTCTCATTGTGGAAACTGCCGTTCTGTTTAGGGGTAGGACTGGAGTACAAAAATTCAGTCGCTCGAATGAAACTTACTAATAGAATAACAAAATTGCGATCGACAATGTAAAGACTTATGGGTCACTTTTATAAAATCTTTAATTAACTTAGCATTTTCAAATACTTGGAACAAAGTGCTATATTTCGCCAATCTCAGTAGCAATTTTTATTTAAGCTTTAATATTTCCGAAAAAACACTGTTGACAATAGTTTTTTTATTTGTTATTGGTTATTTGATGACTTCGGTGTGAGGTTGGGCGATGCCCTAGGGGATAGCTGCGCTTCACGGGCTTATTTGAAAAAACCAGGGTCGATGTATCTGAAAAGCAATATGAGAGAAATTATGTCGATCTAAAAAATTAGGTAACAATCTCTGGAAAACTGTAGTTTTGCCTGAACCATTAGGGCCGCCAATAATGTAAATATTGGGCCTAATAGTAATATTAATTTTATAGCTTGTCTCTTAGTCCCCCTCTACTCGGACGAAAGTTTGTGTAGGATTGGTTTCAAGCGCCGAATACTCAAAGGGATAACTCACTATCCCTTCCCTCCCAATGACATCTGAACCCAGCGGCGGAATAGTTCGACAGTAATACTGTAGCAACCATCACTTTCTCGAACCACATCGTGGCGTTCGAGAGTTTTTAGTGCTTCCTGTAAACTTGTCTCATCCATCCCTGTTTCTTGACTCAGCCTGTCGAGATTCATCCCTTCTAAGTGAGGTGCTAAGGCTTTTAAAATCTCCTGTTGTCCCGATGCGCCTTGCGTTGCTTGACCCCAAACTCCTGTAAAATAGTAGCGACCTCTGCTGAAAAATTCCGGGTCATTGATGACAGTTGCTACGTCTTCTAGTGTAAACATTGGATCGCGGGGGCGTCCGATTTCAAATACTTGGTCGTTGTAGAGGCGGACTAACAGAAATCCTACCAATTGCGTGAGGTAGGGTTGGCCATGAGTTAGTTCATAAATGCGATCGAGTGCTTCTGGTTTATAGTCGAGGAGAAAATCATCATCGGGATTGGCTAAAACTTGGCGAGTTGCACCTAGACTCAGGAAACCTACTCGGATGGGGATAATGCTAGCAAAAAAAGGATTGAAATAATCCTCGGTCATTTCATCCAAGGTGTGCAATCCGGCAAAAACAAAGGCAATTTTAGAACTCATTTGCACCATCCCTCGCAAAAAACCGATCAAATCTTGATTGATGTTCCCAGCGTCTATCAATTCTTCAATTTTTTCAAACTCGTCTAAAGCAACGATCAATCCACTTTCTACATTTGCTACTACTTGTTCGATGTAGCGGCCAAAAGTGAGATAGGGTAAATCGAGTAAATCGCGATCGGCAGGAGGTGTAATCTTGACAGTTTTGGCAATGGCATCGGTAATGAATATTAGCAGTTCGCCGACTCCTTGAGAGCAATCTCCTACCCGCAGCAAATTCACATAAGCCACCTGTACTTTTGAGCCTAAGCAGTTGCTAGCATTCAACAAAATCGAAGTTTTTCCCATCCGCCGATGACCGTAGAGAGCCACAGATTGAAGCTGATTGCCTTTTACCCACAACTCCTCTAGCTGTCTGATGATGTCTTCGCGGCCCACAAATAGATTGCCTTGGACTGGATCGCCAATTATATAGGGGATACTGACTGGTTGAGTTATCGAAATATCTCCGATTTTCCCGGTCACTTGCAGTAATATTTGTTGCCATTTTTTGGCAGTTTTAATAATTAAATTGCGTTCACATTGTGGTATAATATCTGGACTCTTGAGGATAGTTTCAAGTTCACCTAATGCTCGGTTGAGGGCAAGGGAACGGGCAGAACGAGATACGCTATTCTCGACGACTTGAACATCGGCAATTACCCGCCGTAGAGAAGCAATTGCTTCCCAAGTAGTGCCACGCAGCAGAGGTGCATTTGGGGAAGCAGGTAGCTTCAGGGAAGCAATCTCGGCTAGTTCTGCTGTTTGGTGAAAATCTGTGAGAATCTGCGCTAAGGTAAACATTTCCTCTCCATAAAGCAGATCTCGCACTACAGCGAAAGCTTCTGTGGCTTTGTCTGGTTTTTGCTCGTGGAGATACCAGAAACCAGCGGCAGAGGCACGGGCAGGAGTATTTAAACGAATTTCTGTTTGAAAACGAGCTTGAATTTGTTGTGGATAAGGTAGGATGAAAAACAAACCTCTTACTGCTTCTGACTTCATTACTTCACTTAGAGAAGTTGAAGCAAAACGCACCAACTTCCAATCATCAGGAGATTCTGATAATTGAGCGACGCGATAGATCAGTTGGTCTTTTGGTGTCTCTGCTAGTACCCGATTTACAGCTTGAATAACAGGGATAAACTGAAAGGTAAATTTTAGTAGTTCGTCAATGTTGTGCAATCCTGTTTCCCAATCTCGCCTCAGCCAATTAGCTATTTGAGAAGACAGGTAGGGAAGGGGAAGTGGGGTAATGTGAGGAAATGGTCTATTTTGCTGTTGATGCTGGAGTAAGGTAGACGGTAAAGCGAAAAGCCAATTTTCAGGACGTGCGATCACCACGCCGGACGCCACGCCGAACGCCACGCCGAACGCCACGCCGGAAATCACGCCCAACCCCACGCCCAACCTCACGCCCAACGCCACGCCGGAAACCACGCCCAACCCCACGCCGGAAACCACGCCCAACCCCACGCCCAGCCCCACGCCCATCCCCACGCCGAACGCCACGCCGGACGCCACGCCGGACGCCACGCCCAACACCACGCCCAACCCCACGCCCAACACCACGCCGGACGCCACGCCGGACGCCACGCCCAACACCACGCCCATCCCCACGCCCAACCCCACGCCGGACCCCACGCCCAACACCACGCCGGACGCCACGCCGGACGCCACGCCGAACCCCACCCCGGACACCACGCCCCACACCACGCCGGACGCCACGCGCAACCCCAGGCCCAACCCCACGTCATCCTCAACGCCCGACACGCCCAACGCCACGCCCAACGCCACGCCCCACAGCACGCCGAACCAATTGATAGGAACGCCTATGTGTTCAAGAAGTAGATTAAAACCTATAGGGATAGTAAGTATGAACACCAAGGCTTGCAAAATCAACTGACGCTTGACAGGATTTTGACGCAACCACTCCCATTTCTCTCGCCAGGTTTTGGCGTCTTGTAAATTAGATTCCCCCCCAAAAGTAGACTCATACCACCGCACAGCTTGAGGAAAGAAAAACACCCAATATAACAATCGCAGGTAATCTAAAGGATTCCACAAGGAAAGAGAACGCTTCAGTTTGGGAGCTAAATCTAACCGAGGAACAGGTTGATCGTTTTGACTCATAAATAGGTGGGATGAATAAACAGGACTTACGCACGGGTGGTGAGAAACCGGGTTTTTTACCGAATCTGCGGTGCTCTAACGAAATATTTTCGTAAAAAACCCGGTTTCTGGGCCGCGATGTCTAAGCCCTAGTTGATATAACGGGCATAAGTTTGATAGCACAACTGCATCAATTTCTGAGGATAGCCGCCACTTTCAGCAATTAACCCCGCAATTTCTTCCTCAGTAAACCTCACGGGCTGAGCAACAGGTGTTAACCACTCAGCCTGGAGGCGACTAACAATAAATTCACGGCAGATTTTTTCATCCCATTGCTTCAGATTTTCCTCAATGCAAATCCCTTGGAAAGGAGATTTTTTGTCTTGACTATCAGGAAACAGGGTATCAAGAGAGGTGCAGGCGGCGACAACTAGACGCAAAGGTGCGTCACTTCCATTTGCCAAACCCCGCAATTGGTTGCGTACTTGGTTAGTAAATCCATCCCAGATCATGTTTTCGACTTCATCTAAAAGCAACAGGAATCGGCATTGGGACGAATCTAAAGCCCGTGATAACTCAGTGCCCTTTGCTTTCTCGATACCCGTTAATCTGCACAAAGCACCGTAAAAGTCATTTTCATCGTAAACATCTTCTAAGTTTAGGTAAATGGGTTTGCGAGGCTCACGGAGTTGATTTGGTGCTTCTCGGTAAATGGCTTGTAGCAGAGAACTTTTGCCGATCGCTCTTTCGCCAATGATTGCTACGCTACTGCCACTATTGAGCGTATCAAATACCGCTTTAATTTCCCGTTTTCTACCAAATAAAAATTGCGGTTTGTCTATCCTGCCACTTAGAGGAAAAAATGGATTATTGTAGTTGAACTTTGGTTTTGGGGGCGATGGCGTTCCATTGGGTTCTCGAATTTCCTCCCAATCCAATCCTAAAGCCTTGCAAATTCCAACAAATAACTGGGACTTGACATCCTTACAGGTGAAAAAATTATTAACTATACCACGACTGATGCCTGTCTGTGAATTTTTGCCTTCCCCCAGGACAACACGATCGGCTAAGTCTTGGCGACTCCAGCCTTTACCTGTTTGAGCTGTTTTTGCTTTTTCGATTCCTGCCTGGGATGCTTTGAGCGTTGGTTGCGACATAGCCAAATTACAAACCTTTTAAGTATTATAGCGAGCGATCGCCAACCAAACGCATCCTAAACGCATACCAAACTCATACTAAGCGAAACCTATACACAGGCTGACTTTCAAGCTTTTCCTCTTTAAGATTAAGACATATCCAATAAGAAGGTAGCAATCATGAAAGCTCAACCAAATATGACACCTGCTAAACCCAAATCTACTAAAATGACTCGTAAAAACACTTTTCCTCAATCTCCCTCTCCTTTCCAGTACGTCTTCGCCACTGTTATCTTTTTTACGTTACTTTCTGGAGGAGTCTCTTTACGAATTAGTACCGAAGATCGGCCATCTCCCCAACAAGCTCGCATTTTTGAGACTTGCAATAGCACTTGGAATATGGGTGTGGGTGCGATTTTCGGACTTTTAAGTAGTAAAGTAGTTCAAGATAATGATGATGATGATAATGAGTAATCTCGGATAGTTTATTTGCAAAAGGGCGATCGCCCTTCATTTCCAAAAGTGCGATCTGCCTCGATAATTTGACAGTTAACTTATCAAAAACCCTCCCTCAAAAAGTTATCCTCGGCGAGAGGGTAAATCAAACACCACTTCAAATCGGATGTTGGGTACTCGTTGCCGAAACAACTGAAGATGTCCCTCCGCATCCGATCGGCTGCGATAGCGACCGACGATCGCCCATTGCAAGCTGGACTTCCGAGGTGGCACAATAGGGAAAACTTCCAACAGATTGCAGGGAATGAGCGACAGCGAGCGGATTTCAGTGGTTTTGCCAACACAGGCTAAAAAGGAGCTCGAAAAGTTGTGCGATCTCGAAAAGCGATCGATCTCCAACTTTGTCTACCTTCTGATTCAAAAGGCGATCGACCAAGCAAAAGCATCCGGCAAGCTCAAATCAACAGATGACTGAAACTAAAACTTGATTTATCGTGCTTAAAATTTTAATCGGGAAGTGCGAAAAAACTCGCCTACTGCAATGCTAATATTCATTAAATGAGAGGTGTAAAAACATGGCAAGAAGCAGGCATATCTCCAGAAGATGCCAGGAGAATTCAGAATGCAGCCGCTCGCACGAAACAAACCATCATAGTTGTGGGCAGTCGAGCAAACGGGACAAGTACGCCAACTTCTGACTGGGACTATATAATGTTAGGTAACTCTCGCCAGCGGCATTCGGCTCGCAGTTCCGTCCCTCGGGGTACAAGCGGCGGCGAAATTAATAGTTCAGGTCGAGAAACGGGAATCGATATTTTTACTGGCCCCCTCATCTCAGGAGAACCTCACGTTATATTTGAGCCAGACTTAGGAGAGGCAAATGAATCTAGCCGATGAAATTACAATCAATCAAATTCAACAAGAATTAATTAGCCAAGAAGATGCAAAAAACTGGTTTTTAAGCTTCCCAACCGAAGACCAGCAGGAAATATTGCAGCGGCTATCCTACATGACCCTCCAAGCAGGGGCGCGAGAAGAAGATGTTTCCCTAGCAATTGCCAAATCAAAACTTCGCCCAACTTACACCCCTTGTGTGTTGCTGAGTAGAGGGCGATTAAAAGAACAAATGGCAAAGCTTTTGAAACTCCCGCCCTCAGAATTTATCAAAACCTTTTTCCTGTTAATGAGTTTATTGGCAATTGCCGATGCGCGCAGGTACTGCAAATCTTGTCAAGATGGCTGTAGCCACTGGTGGCATCGCGATTTGAGCGATCGCAAAGTTGTAGATGAAATTCAGCGCGAGTTTCAACAAAGTATTCTTGTTTAAGTTGTAGTAAGCTGTGATGCGAGCGGGCGATCGCCACTGACGCTGCAGCCATATTCTGGGCTTCCACGGGGACGGGCAAGATGCCCATCCCACAAGAAAACAGACTCTTTGTGGAACAGGCATCTTGCCTGTTCCAGGTAATCGCAAATAACTACAAGAAAACAGACTCTTTGTGGAACAGGCATCTTGCCTGTTCCTGACAAAAGGCCACACAGATTACGAATCTCGATCGAGCTTCAGCACAGCCATAAAAGCTTCCTGCGGCACATCCACAGTACCCACAGACTTCATCCGCTTCTTACCCTTGGCCTGCTTTTGCAGCAACTTTTTCTTCCGCGAAATATCACCGCCGTAACACTTCGCCAACACATCCTTCCGCAAAGCCGGGATGTGCTCCGAAGCAATCACCTTCGCGCCAATTGTTGCTTGAATCGGCACCTTAAACTGGTGGCGGGGAATTAACTCCTTGAGTTTTTCCGTCAACCCGCGACCCACATTATAAGCCTTATCCCGGTGTACGATCATCGCCAAAGCATCAACCGGATCGCCATTAATTAAAATGTCCATTTTCACCAACGGATTTTCGCGATAACCGATGAGGTGATACTCCATGCTCGCATAGCCGCGCGATCGCGATTTCATCTGGTCAAAAAAGTCCGTCACCACCTCCGCCAAAGGCAACTCATATACCAGCGTAGTTCGGCCTTGACTCAGATACTTCATATCCATAAAAATGCCCCGCCGACTTTGAGACAGTTCCATCAGCGCGCCCACATAAGTTTCCGGCGACAGCATTTCTACCCGCACATAAGGTTCCTCAATTTTCTCCCGATACTGAGGATCGGGCAAGTGGCTGGGATTGTCAATTGTTAACACTTCCCCTTTAATTGTTGTGATTTGATAAACCACAGAAGGAGCCGTAACAATCAAATCCAAATTGTATTCTCTCTCCAGTCTTTCTTGCACAATTTCCATGTGCAGCAAACCCAAGAAACCGCAGCGGAAACCAAATCCCATCGCACTCGAAGTTTCCGGTTCGTAAGAAAGCGCAGCATCGTTGAGTTCGAGTTTTTCTAAAGCTTCCCGCAAATCGGGAAATTGGTCAGCATCGATCGGGAACAAGCCACAAAAAACCATCGGTTTTGCTTCTGTATAACCCGGCCAAGGCTCCGGTGCAGGCTTTTTGACCAAAGTAATCGTATCGCCAACGCGAGCATCAGCTACTGCTTTAATTGCCGCGCCCAGATAACCCACTTCCCCGGCGTGCAGTTCGTCTACTTGAACTTGAGTCGGTGAAAGGATGCCCAATTCATCGATGACATATTCCTTACCCGAAACCATCAACAAAACTCGATCGCCCTTTTTGACACTTCCGTCCATCACCCGGAAATACACAATTACCCCGCGATAAGGGTCGTAATAACTGTCAAAAATTAGCGCCCGCAGCGGTTTGTCAACAGTATCCTGCGGCGGCGGCACCAATTCGACGATCGACTCCAAAATCTCATCTATACCAATTCCTTCCTTAGCCGAAGCCTCAATCGCCCCGCTACAGTCCAGACCGATAATTTCTTCAATTTCCCCTTTTACCCGTTCCGGTTCTGCCCCCGGCAGGTCAATTTTATTTAAAACTGGAATAATTTCCAAATTGTTTCCCAAGGCAAGGTAGACATTGGCCAGGGTTTGTGCTTCCACGCCTTGAGATGCGTCTACCACCAGCAGCGCCCCTTCGCAAGCAGCGAGCGATCGCGACACCTCGTAAGAAAAGTCCACGTGTCCGGGAGTGTCGATCAGATTCAGCACGTACTCCTGACCGTCCTTGGCAGTATAATTCATCCGAGCCGCTTGCAGCTTGATCGTAATGCCGCGTTCGCGTTCGAGATCCATATTGTCTAAAAACTGCTCCTTCATCTCCCGTGCCTGCACAGTCCCAGTCGCCTGCAACAGGCGATCGGCCAAGGTCGATTTTCCGTGGTCGATGTGAGCAATAATCGAAAAATTACGAATGCGAGATACAGGGACGTTAGTCATGTTTTTTATCTAAGAGCTAATCGGCAAAGGATACTTTTTGTTGTATGATTACACAAGCAAGAGTAGAGTGCTTACTTCAACCTCTTACTGGGGATTGAGATGAAACCACAACTGAGGCAAACCTCAAGAGTATCAGTTATTAGCCTTTCAAGTGTCCGACCGAGCCCGGACACCCAAAAGGAAAAAACTTTTCTCTCTCTCATTGTACAGAAAGCGGTTATGCGGTTGAGGAAAGGTTGGGTGCAAATCAGGGACTTCAAATATCTAGTCCAGTCGGTTGTCATCAAAAGAATTGAAACTTAAGAATTAAAACTAGGATTTTTAACTATGAGCGAATCAAGAATACCTTCCCACAGTTCGTCAGAAAAAGTCGAACTGTCCATCCATATCGATTCTGAACTCCTCGACCAAATTAAGCACTTGACGAATGACCCCAGCAAAGTCATTGAAACAGCAATCAAGCAGTGGCTCAGAGGCGAGCGCCGCGAAGACGAACTGGCTCTGGGTTTGCGTCGCAACCCGCCAGTCCCGCCACGCGGTGAATGGAACGACTGAGGTGCTCTCGCCCCAGACGGCGCGCGCAAATCTGCAGGCTGTGAAATTTAGATCGCGCGGGCGATCTCCTGCAGATTTCGTGGCTAAAGCTACAGGTGGTGGGCGAGTGAACTCGGCTAAATCACAACCTCGCAACTATTCCAGGTGAGGGAAAAAATGCCTGAGCCATTCCCTGACTAGAGTTGTTCGCAGCCTCATATTTTGGCGTAATTTTCACACTTGATAGTTAATCGGTGCAGATTCCTAATTTCTCAATCTTAATTTTTATCTTTAAATTACCCAAAACGGCTGAGAACGAATAGTTTTGAATTTTGAGTTGAGTTCAGAATTAAAGAATTAATATTTGATGAGTTCATTAATCCCTCAAAAGTCAATAGTAGAAGCCTAAAATTTTTGCAAATGGTGAGTTTTGAGCGATTAAGGTTTTAATTAAAAAGCCAACAACTTTTTAATTGATTAATAACTCACAAAATAACAGTAGAAGCCCCAAAGAATGGGGAGTATTGAGTTACTTATTAAAAACTCAATACTCCAAAATCCGAACTACTTTCATCCCCTACTCTGATGGACTCTAACACAGATTTCCGGCGATCGAGCCTCGCCTCTACAGTTTTTTTTCAAGAGTTAGGGGCAGAATTAGTATTTACCCAAGACGCCTCTGGTCGATATCTATCTTTTTACTGGCAAAAAGCCGAGCAGTACAACCTTACAGCAGAACAAATTGTCGATCGCCCTCTCAGCGAAACCCTGCAACCCATCCCCCCTGCGCCTTATCTCGATATCCTGCGACGAGCGCTCGAAACCTTCGTGCCGCAACGCTTCAGCTATCCATTTGGCCACGCCGGACAATATTTTCTCTTCGATTTGACACTCACTCCGGCGATCGACTCAAACGGCAAAGCTGCAAAAGTCTTAGTTATGGGAAGGCTGCTGTCTGACAAACCCACAGACAGACGGCCAGACTCCCCAGAATTCATGCTCTATCGAGCTTTGCCATCCCCCTGGGACGCCCGCCAACAAATGTCGCTTCCAGCGAGCCGTATCCCCGGTCGATCGCTCCCTCCCTACTCGGAAATCGATCGTAAAATCATCTCCCAAATCGCTCAAAACCTGCACAAAACCCTCGATCTAGACACAATTTGGCAGCAAACTGTTAACAGCTTGGGGCAAGTTTTGAACGCGAGTCGCTGCATCATCTGTTCCTACAAAAAAGACAGCGAAAATCTCGAAACCTCCCCCTTCCTTCCCTCGGAAAATCAGCAAAAATCGAGCGCTGCTGCAGCCGAATTACAACAGTCAATAGCTAGCGACCCCTCACCCCCGCTTTCCCCAGCTCAAATCGAAAATCTCCAATCGAAAACTTTTAAAGTAGTAGCTGAGTACCGCCAAGAAGCTTACTCTTCTATGCTGGGATTAGAACTGCGCGCCGCCGAACAGCCAGGGTGGATTCAAACTTTAGCCACCTTAAAACCAGTAGCAGTCGATTACGCCTCCCCCGCCGCCGATCCATTCCACCGCCATTCCGTGCTCGTAGCAGCTACCTCCTATGAAGACCAACCCAATGCACTGATATGTTTGCACCGCTGTGGCAGTTCCCCGAAATGGAGTCATGTCGAACTCGAATTCGCCCGCGAGTTAGTCGCTCAAGTCGGCAGTGCGATCGCCCACGCTACACTTTACCAAGAATTAGAGCAGGCCCGCGCCGAAGCGGTGGCTCTTTCCCAACTTAAAAGTCAATTTCTTGCCAATACTTCTCACGAACTCCGCACCCCCCTCAACGGCATCCTCGGTTTCCTGAAACTGCTTGTAGACGGCATGGCAGATGACCCCGAAGAAGCGCACCAATTTATCGAAGAAGCTTACCGCTCCGCAGTACATTTGTTCAATGTGATTAACGATATTTTGGATGTCGCTAAAATCGAAGCTGGCAAAATGGAGTTAGACCTCGCTCCCGTCAAACTCGGCGAACTCTTGCAACAAGTTGAGAATTTCACACGGGTTCAAGTCGAGCAAAAGCGATTGCAATTTCAAATCCAAAAACCCGCTGTGGAGGACGAGATTATTTTGTATGGCAACTACCAACGCCTGCTTCAAGTAATCTTGAACCTCACGGGCAATGCAATTAAATTTACCGGCGAAGGGGGAATTCGTATCAGTGCTGAAGTTATTAAGAAAAAGGTGACTATTAACAACCAGCAGTTCCCCGGAATGGTGAAAATCCGAGTTGCTGATACTGGGATTGGGGTTTCTCTCGACAAGCAAGATAAATTATTTGAGTCGTTTTTTCAGGTGGACGGCGATCGTACCAGGCAATACGGCGGCACCGGTTTGGGATTGGCTATTTCTCAAAAACTGGTAGAAGCAATGGGCGGTACAGTAAATTTTTACAGTATGGGGGAAGGACTCGGATCGACTGTTACTTTTACTGTGCCGCTTTATCAAGAACCACTCTTTAAAAATTAATCATCGGTCATCAATCATCGGTAATCAATTATCGGGACGTTGAAGGAATCAGGAATCAGGAATCAGCAAGAAGCAAGAGGGAATCAGGAATCAGGAATCAGGAAAAAAACAGCTAGAGCGATTCTAAACTTTCGTGAGGTAATCACCAGCTTTCTTACCAATTACCAATTACCAATTACCAAACTGTACGTTACTTATAAAAATCGCTATATTCGTGTATCCGTGAGTTCCGTTTCGTGAATAAAGATCATCGATAATTGATAATTATTCTACAACACAGTTCGATCGTCCCTGTATCAATTTTAACTTTTATCCATCCCCAATCTCCCTCCTTGGGAGTTTGCAACTGAGATCGATCGCCCCCACCACTTCCGATCCCACCCAGAATTCGCATCAATGGAATCCGGGGGGTACAGATAACAAAGCTCATCTTTATTTATGCGCTGGGATCACACACCTGCGAGTAAACCCGCGCACACCGCCAGCTTTACAAAAACTTAATGCCAGCTTATACGACTGATTCCGCTTCCCAACCCCCTACTGTAAAGGATTATTAAGCATACTGGACGCTCTCAGTTCTCTGTGAAAATCATAAAGATCTTGTAAAGACACCGAAACTACTTAGTAATGTTTGACGGCGTGTGGGAAGATTTAAGTAGAATTACGTAATCCCTAAGCCGGGCAGCGGCAGGCTGGCAAATTCAGTAAATTCCTGCTCTGTTGGCGGAATGGTAAACTTTTGCCAGTCTATTAGAAAAAGGGTTGCTATGAATCAGCAAATATCAGCTCAATCGCAAAAACTTTTACTCCAAATTGGCAGAAAGATTCGTCGAACCTTGGATCTCGATAGCATCTGGCAGCAAACAGTTAACAGTCTGGGAGAAACACTAGGCGTCAGCCGCTGCATCATTTGTCCCTATGAAAGTTCTAGCCTGCAAGTCAAAGTAGCTGCTGAATACTGCCAAGAACCATTTTTACCCATGCTGGGAATGGAAATCTCGCTCACAGCAGCACCTCATTTCATTCAAGCTCTAGCCACCCTCGAACCGGTGGTAGTAGAGTCCTTTGCAGCCAATGACCCTTTTGGGCCACAGTCGCTGCTAGTGGTGGCTACCGCTTATCAAGAGCAAGCTAACGGCATAATTAGCTTGCATCAGTCCCAGGGCAGATCGTCGCGGAAGGGTAAGACCGATCGACCTTGGACTCAATCCCAGATAGAATTCGCACAAGAACTTGCCGAGCAAGTAGGAAGTGCGATCGCCCTCGCCACCCTCTACCAAGAGCGTAGCAAGCGAGTACAAGGACTATCCCAGCTCAAAAAGCAATTTTTGTTGAAGGCGTCCCACGAGCTCCGCACTCCCCTAAATCACATCATCGGTTATCTACAACTAACCATAGACGATCAAGCTGACGATCCGATAGAGGAGAGAGATTTTATCCAAGAAGCTCACCGTTCGGCTATCCACCTTTCTAAGGTAATTTCCAATATCTTAGATTACATTGAGTTAAGTGAAGCTTGCCAAACTCACGCAGAGTTAGCCAGTTTCAGAAACCAGGAGAAATCAGGGCATCAGTAAACCTTCTAGTGGCGTATTTAACAAGTCTAATATTTACCGTGCCAACAAGTTTTCCGCCTGAAAAACCTGACACTTGATCTATAAATTCCCTCAATCAATTCGGTAGGTGGTTCATCAATTGTTTTTAGGGAATTATCGTTTTACACAGTACAGCATAGCGACTAATACACGTGGTAGCGCGGTGTATTTATCATATTATGTCCGCTCGAAGGACTGCCATCAAATAGGTTATTTGACCGGAAAGGATATTGCAAGCATAAGATTGCACTTTCGCACTTTTAATGATTTTAACTTGTGCTTGATAGAATTACCCACTGCCCTTTTTTTTGGGAGTTTTTGGAGGGCTGACATAGCGCGCCCAAAAAGGTTCCTCCATATCTTTCATCGCTGCTAGTTTTTGGCGCTCTTCCTCTATGCGCTTGCGTTCTGAAAGATCAGAAAATATGTTGATACTGCCGACAGTTTGACCGCCCGCATCTCGCACGCGTGCGGCCCAAAGCCAAACATCGATCGAACTACCGTCTTTTTTCAACAAAGATACTTCCAAACCGTTTTGCGGTTTGCCATTAGACGCAGACTTTAGCAGCGCGTAAAAATCTTGCTTTTGGCCTTCAGGAATATTCGGTAAAGGTTTCCCTAAAACCTCAGCCGCAGTCCAGCCAAAAAGTTGTTCGGCGGCGCGGTTCCAAACAACGGTATTGCCGTCATTGCTGGTACAGTTAATCGCCAGTGGCGCCGATGCTATCTGGGCTTGCAAAAGTTGGTTAACGAGTTGCAGTTTCAATTCTACTTGCTTGCGATCGGTAATTTCCTGACAAGCGCCCCACAAACGGACAACCCGTTCAGCAGTTTTGTCCCACACCACCTGCCAGTAGTCCCGCACCCAGCGCACCTCGCCTTTTTGATTAATTATGCGATACTCATTAGCTCCAGTGCGACTGAAAGTACACCCTTCTAATTGTTTAATTAACATTTCCCTGTCGTCGGGATGAACGAGTTCGGAGTTCCACCAACCAAACGATTCTAATTCTTCAGGAACGATCCCGCTGCAGCGCTCAAAAGCTTCTGTCGCCCACTCGCAGGTGAACTTGCCATCGGGCAGTCCCTTAAAAGAATAGGCAAAATCCGAAGTAATTTGCGACATAACTCTGTAGTGGAGTTCCGACTCTCGGACTGCGATTTCGGCTTGCTTTCGTTCCCCTATTTCCCGCGAATTAATTATAATTCCCTGCACGCTAGAATCGTAAAGCAAACTGTTACCTATCGACTCCATGTATATCCAAGAACCGTCAGCGTGGCGTTTCCGATATTCGATTGCGCCCCCAATTCCTGGAGATTCTAACAACTTACCAAAATACGTCTGCCAAGCCAGCAAATCGTCTGGATGAATTAACTCGCCGTGAAATTTGCCAATTCTTTCTTCTGGGTTGTAACCCAAAAGCCGCTGTAGGGTTCCGCTGTGGTATCGAACTCGCCCGTCCGAGCCAACAATGCTAATTAGATCGGGAGAATTACGCAGCATAGCTTGCAGTTTGGCTTCACTTTTAGTTAATGCTTGAGTGTCCCTGCGATGCTGGCTAATTTGTTTTTCCAACTGCTCCCGTAGCTGTCTGATTTGCCCTACTTGCTGGGCTACAGTGCGTTCCAAGAGGCGATTATTTTTTTCAATTTCAACCAGCTTTGCCGCGTTATTTGTTGCGCTTTCAAACAAGCGGCTACCTGCCATTTCCTGTAGAGAATTTGATAAATCTTCCAAAATTTTTGTGAAAATTGCCTGTTGCGGGTGTGGCAATTCCCTAGCTTGTTCCTGCAATGTTTCTAAGTGTTTGTAGACAGTTTCTAGCATTTTATTAAGGGGGGAATCTAATAGTTGCCTGCGGGTGCAACCCCTAAAAAGCGGACACAAGTTTTTTCAAGATAACCCATAACTAAGACTGGTGTCTGGCGATCGACCCATCGCGCTCTCAATAACCAGGCATTTTGTGACTTTATTTTCAAATCATAGCAACCGATAGAGAAAGTAAATTATTGTTGCGCCCTAATTGCCAGCCCAGCAGCACCGCCAACAAGTGCTCGCCAGGAGTGCGGGTAACTCCCCTACCCAGTGAATGTGGGGCTTCTCGCGGTTAAGCTAAACTAGATGGGTGTCAAGAGAAAGAGGGATTTATGACAGAGCAAGCCAACGCTCGCGATTTGTTTCGCGCTGCTTACGAACACCGCTATACCTGGGATGCCAATTTTCCCGGTTACAGTGCGGATATTGAACTCAAACAGGGCGACGAAGTATATACGGGTCATGTTTCCATCAAACCCGACATGAGCGTGGAAGTCAGCGGCATTCAAGATGAGGAAGTGCAGCAAAGCGTCTACACTCAAATGCGCGATATTGTCACCCACCGCAAACGCTCGACATTTGAAAAATCTCACGGCAAAAATAGCTTCACCCTGGGCGAGAAGGACAGCACCGACGCTGTGGACATCTTGGTGCAAGGCGACTCAATGGGCTCGAATTATAAAATCCGAGGTCTCTCAATTTGTCAAGTCAGCCGGGTGATGGGCCGCATGGCTTTCGTAATTGACACGCACAAAAGCTTAGAGACACCCGAAGGTTCTTTGGCCACCCACTACGATGCCGTTTTCCGCAACCCCCAAACCGACGAAATCATCAAAGAACTCGAATTTGAAGATACCTTTGACAAGATAGGCGACTATTATGTCATGACCAAGCAAGTTGTTCGAGCCAAAGAAAAAGGTCAACAGACAACAACCGAGTTCAACTACTCCAACGTCAAACTGCTAGAACCAGCAGTAGTGTAGCGCGATCAAAAACCCAATTTCTTAAATAAAACGGGTTTTTTTGGATAACGTATCAGAATCAACTTGATTTGGCAGCAAGTAACGCTACGATCGAACGAGAGAGCGAACTCAGATCGAGCATCAGCGTGACAGAAACCGGGTTTCCTGCCGCGGACTCACCTGAGTGCCTAAGTATTTTATCAAAAAACCCGGTTTCTTAAATCCGCGCGGGTTGAGAATGCTGTACTTGAGTCAAATCGAACTTTCATCAACTGCAAGAAATCATCACAGAGGCGAAATATGACACTAGCACTAACCAGAGATAACGTCGAAACAGTTCTCGATGAAATGCGCCCCTACCTGATATCCGACGGTGGCAACGTCGAACTCGTAGAAATTGACGGGCCAGTGGTACACCTGAGACTGCAAGGAGCTTGTGGCTCTTGCCCGAGTTCCACAATGACTCTGAGAATGGGCATTGAACGTCGCCTGCGCGAGGCTATCCCAGAAATTGCCGAAGTCGAACAGGTAATGTAATTAGTCAGTGGGCAATTGGCAGTTGGCAGTTGACGGTTGACGTTTGACAGTTGACAGTTGACTGTTGACTGTTACCAATTACCAGTTGACGGTTGACAGTTGACTGTTGACTGTTACCAATTACCAACATTTAATTGCCAATTACCAATTACCAAATTTAATTACCAATTACCAATTACCAAATACCAAATTCAATTACCAATTACCAATTACCAAATTCAATGTCTCACCCCCTTTATGTAGCCTTCATTTGGCACCAACACCAACCGCTCTACAAATCCCGAGTATCAGGTAGCGCAGGAGCAGCCCAGTACCGACTGCCTTGGGTGCGCTTGCACGGAGTCAAAGACTACTTGGATTTAGTGCTAATGCTGGCAAAATATCCTAAACTGCATCAAACCGTAAACTTGGTTCCCTCCTTGATTTTGCAGATAGAAGACTGCATCGCAGACAGAGCATTAGACCCTTACTTGGCGGTGACATTAAAGCCAGCAGAAACTTTAAATATCGAAGAACAAGAGTTTATTTTAGAACACTTCTTTGACGCCAATTACCACACCCTGATTCAGCCACACCCCCGCTACGCTCAACTCTACACTCAGCGGCAGGAAAAAGGCATTCAGTGGTGTTTGGAAAACTGGAAATTGCAGGATTTTAGCGACTTGCTGGCGTGGCACAATTTAGCTTGGATTGACCCGCTATTTTGGGACGACCCCGAGATTGCAGGGTGGCTCAAACAAGGACAAAATTTTAGTTTGGCAGACCGAAAAAACATCTACTCAAAACAAAAAGAAATCCTCGCTCGCATCATTCCCCAGCACCGTAAAATGCAAGCTGAGGGACAATTGGAAGTCTCTACAACCCCCTACACGCACCCGATTTTACCCCTGCTTGCCGACACCAACGGCGGTCGCATAGCCATTCCAAACATGACGCTGCCACAACAGCGGTTTCAGTGGGAAGAAGATATTCCCCGACACCTGAGAAAAGCCTGGGAAATGTATCAAGACCGGTTTGAGTGCCAACCGCGCGGTTTGTGGCCGTCGGAACAAGCCGTCAGCCCAGAAATTTTGCCCTACATTGCCAAACAAGGCTTTAAATGGATAGTCTCGGACGAAGCAGTATTGGGGTGGACAATTAAACACTTTTTCAACCGCGACGCGACAGGGAATGTCTACGAACCAGAATTCTTATATCGCCCTTACCGTTTAGAAACTCCTGACGGCGATTTAGCCATAGTATTTAGAGACCACAGATTGTCCGACTTGATCGGGTTTACCTACGGTTCGATGGAACCGGAAAAAGCAGCATCAGATTTAGTGGGACACTTAGAAGCGATCGGCAGAACTCTCAAACACCGACAACCCGACGGCCAAACAGCTTTAGAAAATCCCTGGTTAGTGACGATCGCCCTAGACGGCGAAAATTGCTGGGAATTCTATCCCGAAGACGGCAAACCGTTCTTAGAATCCCTCTATCAAACTCTCAGCGATAATCCAGATATCAAATTAGTCACAGTCTCGGAATTTCTCGACCAATTCCCAGCAACCGAAACAATTCCCGCAGCCCAACTGCACACCGGTTCCTGGGTAGACGGTTCCCTCACAACTTGGATCGGCGATCCCGCGAAAAATCGCGCTTGGGACTTGTTAGGACCTGCGAGACAAATGCTGGCAAACCATCCAGAGGCCACAGAAGAAAGCAACCCAGAAGCTTGGGAAGCGCTTTACGCTGCAGAAGGTTCCGACTGGTTCTGGTGGTTTGGCGAAGGCCACACGTCGAACCAAGATGCTATGTTCGACCAGCTATTTCGGGAACACGTAGCGGCGATTTACGAAGCTCTCGGCGAACCCGTACCCCCGGAAGTGCGACGGCAAGTAGAGGTACACGAGGTTCAAGGCGACCACCTGCCGCTGAGCTTTATTCACCCGGTGATTGACGGTATCGGCAACGAACAGGATTGGGACAAAGCCGGCCGGATTGAAGTTGGGGGAGCCAGGGGTACGATGCACCGGAGTTCGGCAATTCAGCGCCTTTGGTACGGGGTTGACCACTTGAATTTTTATATTCGTGCCGACTTCAAGGTAGGGGTGCGGCCGGGAATTGATTGCCCGCAGCAGTTAAATTTGTTCTGGTTTTATCCCGATCGCACGATGAACAACAGTCTGATTCCCCTGTCGGGTTTGCCTGACCAAGCACCGCTAAACTATCGATTCCACCATCAGTTAGAGATTAATTTGCTAACGAAATCAATTTGGTTTCAGGAAGCAGGAGAGGGCGATGAGTGGCAGCCTCGCATCAGCAGGGCCCAAGTGGGAGTGGATAAGTGTTTGGAGGTAGCAGTGCCCTGGGCTGATTTGCAGATTATGCCAGACTGGCAGGTGAGGCTGATTGCGGTTTTATCGGAAGGGGATTGTTACTCTAGCTGTATGCCGGAAGATACTTTAATTCAGATCGGAATGCCGTAAAAAGTCATTAGTCATCAGTCTTTAGTCATTAGTCTGTAGGGGCGGGTTTAACAAACAAAATAGAACAGCAAACGCAAATACATATAAACCCGCCCCCCTAACTGAATTAGTCAACAGTCATTAGTCATATTTTGAACGAACAAACAATTAAATAATTATCAACTTTTATTGCCTTAGGGCTTCTACTCGGGCTGCCTAATGCCTTGATACTTTCGATCTCGTCCGGTGGATATAGGGCTATAAAATTTGTTTGTAGTGAGGACTGAAGTCCTCATAAACAAGAGGACTTCAGTCCTCACTACAAACCCTATAATGGTTAATTGACCGGACATCCTATCATTAGTCATGGGGAAATTAACACACTAATGAGCCGCATTTTACTCTTGGTCGATCGCCACCAACAACCTAATTTGCCGATCGCCCACCTCAACACCGAGCATGAGGTGATCGTACTCGAGCGCGCTTTAGATCCCAACTCCGAATTTCCCTTTCCCCAAATCGCTTTTGACTTGTGCATTCTCGACGAGGCAAATTTCGATCGCATCGGGCCGCTGGTAGAATCATTAAAAGCAGCCGCCGAGCCGATATTTTTACCGTTCTTGCTTGTTAGTAAATCCCAAACGCCTGCTCTTTTTGAGCAGCCCTTTTCGCAGCAGGCAAAACAACTCGAACGCAGAATAGACGATTTGATAGTAAGTCCCGTCGAACCTGCCCAACTGCACTTGCGGGTAGAGAATTTGTTGGCCCGCAGGTGGCAGTCGCTAGAACTCCACAGACTTCAGGAAGTAATTAAAGAACAGACTTTTACAAAAAGTTTGTTAAAAGACTCGCTGCAAACGGCAAACGAAAACCTGCAACGGGAAATCGCCAAGCGGGCGGAGCTAGAAACTGCACTGCGAGAAAACTCCTATCTTGACTCGCTGATCAATGCCATGCCAGATATTGTCTGCTTCAAAGATGGCGAGGGCAGGTGGCAGGAGGCAAATCAAGCCCTATTGGAAGTGTTCGAGCTAGAAAAGATAGACTACCGCGGCCTCAAAGATTCTCAGCTAGGAGAAATCAGCATTTTTTACCGCGAGGCGCTACAGGCGTGCGAGGTGAGCGATAGAGAAGCGTGGGAAAAAGGTGAGCTTTCTAGGGGAGAAGAAGTGATTCCCCGCTCAAACGGTACTGTGAAAATCTACGATGTGATTAAAGTACCTGTATTTCACCCCGACGGCAGACGCAAAAGTATAGTGATTTTGGGTCGGGACATTACCGAACACAAGCAAACTAGAGACGAACTCGTGCGCTTGGCGTCGATTGTCGAGTCTTCCGACGACGGCATCGTCGGCAAAACCCTCGCCGGGACAATTCAGAGCTGGAACGCAGGAGCAGAGAAGATTTACGGCTACTGTGCCGCAGAAATCAAGGGGCAGTCGATCGAGATTTTAGCCATACCCGAACGCCCCAAGGAAATGCCTCAAATATTGGAAAATATTAGGGCGGGAGCCAGCATCGACCATTACGAAACCGTGCACTTGCGGAAAGACGGTCAACAGATAGATGTGTCCCTGACGATTTCTCCGATTAAAGACGCCACTGGAGCGGTAACGGGGGTTTCGACAATCTCTCGCGACATCAGCGACAGCAAGCGAGTCGAAAAAGCCTTTGAACAACTCCGCCACCAAACAGAAATGATTTTGTTCTCCGCAGGAGAAGGAATTTGCGGGTTGAACAAAGAGGGAAAAGTAACTTTTGTCAATCCTGCGGCGGTGAGAATGGCTGGGTGCGAATCGAAGCAATTGATCGATCGACCACTCTATGAAAGCTTACACCGTGCACAGGAAGAATGCTCAAAGGCGATTCAGCGACTCTCACCTGCAACAGACATCAATTCAGGCTCTGAACTTGTCCCACACTGCGCCGCACAGGCGGGCAAACTGCTGCCGAACCGGGTAAGTTCTCAAATTTTAGCCACCTTGGAAGACGGAGAGGCGCGGCGCGTCACCGATGAGATTTTTTGGCGGCGAGACGGCAGCAGTTTTCCGGTTGAGTACGTTGTCGCTCCGATGCGAGAACAAGGCGAAATTATTGGAGCTGTAGTGACTTTTAAAGATATCACGGAGCGACTTGCCGTCGAGCGCATGAAAGATGAATTCATCTCTGTTGTCAGCCACGAACTGCGGACGCCCATGACCTCAATTCACGGCGCTCTGGGCCTCCTCAACAGCGGCCTGCTTGACGCTTACCCCCAGAAAGCTAAGCGGATGCTGGAGATTGCTGTCACTAACACTGACCGTTTGGTGCGCTTGGTCAACGACATCCTAGATTTAGAGCGGATGGAGTCAAGTTACAGCACTGCCATCAAACAAACTTGCAATGTGGCTGAGCTGATGTTGCAAGCGGCTGACGAGATGCAGGGAATGGCTCAGCAGGCGGGAGTTACTCTGTCGGTGAAGCCTGTGGGGGCGCAATTGCAAGCTGTTCCCGATCGGCTAATTCAAGCCTTGACAAATTTACTCAGTAATGCAATAAAATTTTCTCCCTCCGGCGCTACGGTTTGGCTGAGCGGGGAGTTGACCCACAATCCGGATGTGCCAGAAAAAGCAGCGCACAAGCCGGTGTCGTCCCCGTCTTTGTTGTCTCCTGAGCCTGCCACCGCGCCTCCGCACTTGCTAGTTCCGAGCTCGTGGTACATCGTGATTGCTGTGAAAGACCAAGGGCGGGGTATTCCGCCAGACAAACTGGAGATGGTCTTTGAACGCTTTCAACAAGTTGATGCTTCTGATTCTCGCCAGAAGGGAGGTACTGGTTTGGGGCTGGCTATTTGTCGCAGTATCGTGCAGCAGCACGGGGGGCGGATGTGGGTGGAGAGCGTTTTGGGGGAGGGCAGCACTTTTTTCTTAAGTCTGCCACTTCTCAGGGAGGGGCTTGCAACTGAAAGTTAATTTCTACCCAGGTGTACCCAAAGTTACTGATTTTGTGCAGATTGTTCGATCGAGTCATCGACAAACAATCTCAGCCTTTTATGCAGTTTGGGGACAGCAGGCAAAAAGCGCGATTTGAGGTCGAAAAGCGGCTTTTTTTGGGGGGGATATTTTACAGCAAGCGCGCCAGACGGTTAGGACGTTCTTAGTTGAAACCCTGCCGATCGATGACAACTTAGGTCTTCCTTCTTCCTTCTTACTTCAACATCTGCTATACAGTTTTGAAAATTTACTGTAAAGTCCGATCAGGTAAAATAATTTGCTTTACAAAATATTCACATTTCGCCTCTAATCTGTGATCAGTTCTCATTCCTAAAAAAATGTTAATTTTGACTGCCAAGCGCATCTTGGTTATTGACGATGCGGAAGATATTCGGGAAGTAGCTCAAGTCAGTCTTGAGGTGGTGGGGGGCTGGGAAGTCCTGACAGCGAGTTCGGGTCGCGAGGGCGTTGCTAAGGCTCTTGCCGAACAGCCTGATGCTATTCTATTGGACGTGATGATGCCCGACCAAGACGGGCCTACTACTTTTTTACAGTTACAAGCTAATAAGGCTACGCAGCACATTCCGGTAATTTTATTGACAGCTAAGGCTCTGGCTGGGGACAGGCGGATGTTCGCGGATTTGGGGGTGGTGAGCGTGATTGCTAAGCCTTTTGAACCGATGTTTTTGGCGGCTCAGGTCGCTGAGGCTTTGGGCTGGGAGCAAGAATAGATCGATCGCGCGCATTGAATTGTGCAGCTTTTCAAGCAGTAGTTTTGCAGGCAAAGAGAGTTAAAAAAACTTGGTTTCTTTGGTATGGTGCCGAGCGATCGAATCGGGTCGAGCGCTGGGCATATCTGTAGGGACTTAGGGGCTGTGCCTTTTGTCCTGTCAGCTTAAGACTAAAAACCGCAGTCGGGCAGAGGCGTTTCAACCCTGCCGCTCTTTGAGGTGAAATTGACACAAATAGGTGATGCCTAAGTCCCTATTTCTAGTGCCTTCATTTAACCGGATTCGGCCTCAGCCATGAGCTCAGTATTCCTACTGATTTATCGGGAAAATATAAGCTGGCAGGATTATTTTACTTTTTGTAACAACTCACTCGTCTTCATAAGTTCTTCAGGTTTTAGTTTTAAGTTTAAGCACAGGGTCAGGGATCGCTCCTGACTGTTGGCAGACACATTGGGAGAAGACGACGATGCCCTCAGCTTACATTTTGCTACTAATAGTTTCTCTGGCAGCAGTCTGGATTTACTGGCAAACCTCTCAAGATATTTTTGTTCTTGTGGCTTGGGCGGGACTGGGTTGTTTTATTTGGGGTTTCTCTTGGGCTCCTTGGAGCGTTCAGCTTCTGATTGTGGTGTTGCTGTTGGGCCTCCAAAAGTGCTACTTACGAGACACTCAAAGTTGTGAGTGAAAGAGATTTTTTATTGTTGTGTCTGGAGTTGAGATGCACCGGCACTCGTCAATCTTTGTAATGATTCGGTTATCGCTGCATTATCTTAAAGAAGGTTTAAAATATCATGAATAGTTGCCCTTGTTGCTCCTCTAAATTGCTCCGCCACGCTCGCCACAATCGCGTTTATTGGTTCTGCTCGCACTGCTGGCAAGAAATGCCGGATCTGTCGGAGATGATTTTAGGTAACAGTGCGGGAACTCACAAACGAGACGGTTTGGTGAAACATCCGGCTTTGACTCCTAAATTGAGAATGTTGGATTCGGTAGGAATTGCTTAGTTTGCTGGAGTTAGTCTCGCGATAAATAGGGAGACGGAAAAGATTTTTGATGCTGCCATCTGTTGGATTGTTTGATAGAAAATGCAAAAGCCCCCTTCCGTGTGAAGTGAAGGGGACTTATTAGCGGGGGGGCTTTTGCACTTGTGAAGGGGTCGATCGTCGGAATTTCAGCTATTGTATGCAGTTAAGCTGATTACATCAAACCGATTTGAGAGAGAATGCCTTGACCGGTGAGGAATTCGGTAGCTAAGCCGATAACGAAGCCCAACATTGCCAAACGGCCGTTCCACGTTTCAGCGAACTCAGTAAAGCCCAACTTTGCGTCTTTGTTTTCCATGACCAGAAACCTCGTTTAATTTCAACCTTATGTAACTAAACTTAACACAGCAGTACAAAGTTTGCAACATATTTTTACATTTACTGTTCAAATGCCGGAGATCAGCGCGATGGGCCCGCAGGGAGAGGGGCTCCCGGGGGGAGGAGGAGAGGGTTTTTATTGAAAGACGGGCGATTGGTGTCAAGTTGGCGAAAACCTTGGTGAGATGTATAAGGATGTAAAAAAATTATTTTGAGTTAATACTTGACATCCAATAATTAGAAGGCTAGGTTAAAAATGCAGCTAAAACTAAATATCGCATTCAAAATTAAGGAATGTTGATTGAGTCGTCTTAGCTACAGGGGTTATATAGCAATCCTAAGTCAGTTATGAACGTGGTTCAGGCTTCTAGCCTAGACGGGCTCTCCGGCCCATCCCACAATTCATTTAGGATTGCTATAGAACTGGGGCAAGTTTCTAGCGCCCCGTTGAGGAGAAAGTACGTCTAATGTCGTTTTAACAAGTTGATAAAAGCTTGAGAAAATCAAAACATTATTGAGTTCAATTTCTTTTCAACGGGGTGCTACTAAGCTCGTTCCAGTTCTATAAATCCTGTAGCTAAGACGTTAATCAAATCCCTACAAAATCACAGTATTTGGTAGTAAGAGATTGTCCTGTGCCGAGATGTTCATTTTTGAGCAAACCCACAGACAACGTTCCATTAATCCTAGATGCGCGATATGTCGAGGCTGTCCAGTCAACCTCTTTGTAGGACATAATCAAATGACGGACAATCATCCAACCTCAAACCCATCAACCGAGCAACAGCAAGCTTTAGTTTCCATTTATTGGGATTATCAGAACATCCCAAATGCAAAGCAAGCTAATAACTTATTGCTCTTTGCGAATTCATTGGGATATGTAGTTAACAGAAAGGTTTACGACAATTGGCAACAGGGAAATAAGGATTCTCAAAAAAGAACCTTCGTTAATCTTGGTTTTGAGTGTGTTAATGTACCCCACTCTATCAAAAATGCTGCTGACTTTAGTCTGTCTATCGACTGTTATGGAGAAGCAACAAGTAGTTTGTATCCACACCTATTTATCGTTCTGTCTGGAGACGGCTATTGCGAAATCTTGATTCCTAAGCTACAAAACAAGGGTAAAAAGGTGATAATTTTGGCTCGACAAGGTAATGAAAGGAAAAGTCTGAAAAAGCTGGCGGATAAATTCTACTTTGTGGATGAAATACTGAATTCGATCTAGGCATACAAACGAGTAGCCTAAATTTCCTCGATATTCACCCCCGCCGTAGATAGCAAAAATCCCGTTTATTTGATAAACTAGATTCTCCAAAACTAGCGCTATATGCGGCTATTTCATGTCCACATAATAACAGCCAACTCCAAAAACAATAACCATTACAAAACTCCTATGCCATTAACTAATCCAACACAAGAACTCAAAATTACCCTTCCCGAATTCAAAAATGAAAAACTGCTGCGCCAAGCACTAACCCACCGTTCCTACGTCAACGAAAACCCCACATTCCGCGAAGAAGACAACGAACGCTTAGAATTTCTCGGCGATGCTTTGCTGACTTTTCTCAGCGGCGAATATCTCTATCAGCGTCATCCAGAAATGGGAGAAGACCAACTGACTCGCCGGCGTTCTGCATTAGTAGATGAAAAACAATTAGCCAGATTTGCTACTGAAATAGGTTTAGACTTAAAAATGCGGCTCGGAAAAGGAGCTTATCGAGAAGGTGGGATTACTAATCCAAATTTGCTCAGCAGCACTTTTGAAGCATTTATTGGCGCTTACTATCTCGACACGCAAGACATGGGCAAAGTTCGCAACTTTGTGCAACAAATGTTTGATTCTGTTCCCGAAAATGTTGTGGAAACTCGATCGACTGTAGACTCGAAAAATCGCTTTCAGGAATGGGTACAGGCCAATGGTGACACGACTCCGCCTAAATACGTGACAGTCCAAGCAGGAGGCACACCTCACAAGCCGGAATTTCTCGCTAAAGTTTATGTCGCAGAGAAACTTTATGGAGAAGGTAAAGGCAAAAGCAAAAAAGATGCTGAGAAAAATGCAGCAGAAGATGCGCTAGCAAAGCTGAAAAAACGCGGACTGATCTAAACTTGAAAACATCGGTAAAAACTACTAGCTTTTTTCTGCGGTACGGGCGTTGGCCAAGCCCTCGAAGACGATCGCCAGAATTGATGGCCCGAGCACACAATGGGCTATAATCAGGACTTGTGCAAGTGTTACCGCCGTCGATTGAGGGTTGCAATGACAGAAATTCGTTGCCGAGTGCCCGATTGTCGATCGTAATTTTGGGAAATATCAGAGCCATTCATGTCTACTCAAAACCCGACTACCCTAACTGTTGAAGAAGCACAGCAAATCCTCAAAGATTTCACTTGTCTGGATATGCAATCTGTAGCATCGCCACTGGAAAAACAGGCCCTCCGTCAAGCGATTTTGCTGGTAGCAAGTTTGTCGGATTATCAAATGTTGGGAGTGTGCGCTGCTTCGACGGATGAGGGGTTTTTAGCTTTAGAAGCTTATTTGAAAGCTTTGGGATATCAAGTTGTTTTAGATCCCAATGCTGTCTCTTCATTTGCTGGTTCGGTTTATATTAAGTTCAATACTTTGAAGGGGTCGTATTATGTTGACGCCTATCCCGGAACTTACCGGGGCGTTTTGATTTCGTGCCAATCTGCCTCAGAAGGTGGAGTTACTGGCACTTACGGTCATTTACCTCTCGATTTATTTGTTGATTAATTTGTCAGTAGTCAGTAGTCAATCATCGCTTAAACTGAATAAAAAACCGACTGCGGACTAAGCTTTAGGGTGCGTCAGCCGATCGCCCTTCGATTCATTTGAATCAAACACCGACTGACGCACCTTACTAAAATTAACCCTTGCCAAGGCTCAATTCCGGCTCTTGTTCCGGTGCGGTTTCTTCTGGTGGCAGTCCCAAAATATCGCTGTACAAGTTGATGTATTTCCGGGCCGAAATATCCCAGCTAAAATCTTCTCTCATGCCGCGCTGTTGCAGTTCTTTCCACTTATCTTTGTAGCGGAAACCTTCCCAAGTTCTGATCATGCAGGTGAACAAATCGAGGGGTTCGTAGCGATCGAAACAGTAACCGGTACCAGTATTGTCGATCGGGTTGTTGTGAGAAACGGTATCGACTAAACCGCCGGTGCGGCGAACCATTGGCACGCACCCGTAGCGGAGGGCGAGCATTTGGCTAATGCCGCAGGGCTCGAAACGGCTGGGCATCAGGAAGCTGTCGCAGCCTGCGTAAACGCGCCGGGAGAGAGCCTCGTTGTAAAGTAGCTGGGTGGACATCCGACCTGGATAGCGGGCTGTCATTTGCCAGAGTTGGGTTTCGTAGTAGCGATCGCCCGTTCCGAGTACAATAAATTGAGCGTCGGTATAGGCCATGAACAGATCGAGCATTTGAATTATCAAATCCAATCCCTTCTGTTCTACCAGCCGCGTCACCATGCCGATCAAAAAAGCATTTTTATTCACTTCCAAGCCGACTTCTTCTTGCAGCGCAATTTTATTAGCGGGGCGCTTTTCAATAGTATCAACACTAAATTGTTGATGGAGGTACTTGTCAGTTGCTGGGTTGTAAGATTCTGTATCAATTCCATTCAAAATGCCCGATACTTTACCGCCGATGTAAGACAGCAAACCTTCCAAAGTTTCCCCATAAGCTGGGGTTTTGATTTGCTCGGCGTAAGTCGGTGAAACTGTATTTACTCGATCGGCAAACTGTACTGCGGCAGCCATGGTATTGTGACCTTGCATATACCAAGGACACCAAGTCATCTGCTCCAAACGCCAGCGCCACGGCCCTTGATAAGCTAAATTGTGAATAGTAAAAACTGTGCTGATATCAGGATCGTGGCTCATCCAAACAGGTATCATCCCCGTATGCCAGTCGTGACAGTGGATAATTTGGGGCTTCCAGTGATTCCAGGCAAATTCAGCCGCAGCATTGGCAAAGAAAGTGAACCTCCAATCTTCATCTAAACCGCCGTAAACGCGGCGCGGCAAGAAAGATGGATGTTGCATTAAGTATAAAGGTACATCGGTTCCCGGCAAAACAGTTTCAAACACCGAGAAGCTTTGGAACATGGCAGCCCCATCCCAAACAGGTTTTTTGGGAACGTCCATTTTGTCGGGGATAAAACCGTAGTAGGGCATGAAGATGCGGACATCGTGTCCCATGCGCCGCAGAAATTTAGGCAAAGCGCCGACGACATCGCCCATACCGCCGACTTTGGCGAGAGGTGCTGCTTCGGCGGATACAAATAAAATACGCATTATTTTTTTGTGTTCCTGGAGATTGTTAGTCTAGATTAAGTTTAAATGGCGAGCGACACAATATTAACGCGCCGTCCAAAAACAAGTATAAATCTGAGTTGCTGTAGCGATCGCAGTTTATTCAAGAATGCGATCGCCCTTTTTCCATCCACGTCGCTGTGCGGCGACAAAAAGAGCGATCGCCCGTACTCCCCTCCCGCGAGAATTTTCACGATCTAATCAAATTTATCTGTCACTTTCTGAGGGACAGTAAATATCAAAAATTGTATGCAGTCTGCTCACCTTTACGCATTAGTAAAACTGCACGCAAAGCCATCAGTATGTAATTAAGGAAATAGCGATCGCCTTTTTCATCCCCTCTGAGAAAAATAGCGATCCTCTTCGAGGGCTTCGCCAACGCTCGAATCACATATTACGGACAAGGGGAGCATCTCAATGAAAGCAGCCAAGCTAGAAATTGGAGTTTTGAGGCAGGAGACAGGATACAGGAGGCAGGAGGAAAGAAGAAGAAGGAATGAGCCAAAAGAAGTGTTTTTACAAATGTGAGATGCTCCCCGGACAACTCCCGACTAATTCTGAGAATTGTCCTCAAAAGTCTCCTCAAATCCTGCTAGAAAATCATCCAAAGCTTCAGAGGCGATCGCCAAATTAATATTATCAGCATCTTCCCATCCCCACGTATTCACCCCAACCACTTGACCTGCCATATTAATCAGTGGCCCGCCGGAATTGCCCGGATTAATCGCCGCATCAGTTTGCAACACCTTCACCTCAGCAACATCATCTTCTTCGTCGCCTTCTTCATATTCCTCGGGTTCGCGAATTGCACTCACAATACCTTGAGTTACAGTTGAAGCAAACTGCCCCAAAGGATTGCCCACAGCAATTACTCTATCTCCCACTTTCACATCAAAAGACAACTCGAGGGGAGGATATTCTTGGGGAGAATCCACTTGTTCCCCTGTATTCGGGTCGAAGGTAAAATCGCTAATTAAGAGTAATGCTAAATCTTCTTCAGCATTACCAGTAAACACCACCTCGGCCAATCTCAATTTTCCGTCGTGAGTTTCGACTAAAACCTGTTCGATTTCATCTTCTTCATAGAAGTAATCTTGATCGGCAATATCTTCTACAACGTGATAGTTCGTGACAATTATGTCCGGCGATACAAAGAACCCGCTTCCAGAAGAAATCTCTTCTTCTGTATCCCAATCCATGACGTAAATTGACACTACGGACGGCAAGACTTGCTCGACTACATCCGAAAAATTTCCTGCTTGAGTTTTGAACTCTTTCAACTGCTTCTGCAAAGCTTGTTGGTCTGCCTGCATTTTGCTATACAGTTGCTGAACCTTTTTCAATTCCAGCTTTAATTGAATTTCTCTAGCGCTCATATTTTGCCTTTACCTGAAATAAATTGCTGATTAATTTTGGATGTTTGATTGTAGATTGTGGGTGGGTAGGTTAAGAACTATAGGACTCACGAAAAAAAACCGGTTTTTACCATAAATCTTGGGCTATACAGCGAGACTTACATCAGAAACCGGGTTGCTTAACACCCGTGCGGAGCGTCCTAAATTAGTCAGATATTTTTGAAATCTATCGCGCAAGTCCTATCTAAAATCCCCACCAAAAATCTACAATCAGACTGCTACTCTACCTATGAAAGCCAAAGCGAACCGCCTGTTATTTTTATTTTACTAAAGGCGATAGCTCGCGTCTCAAAGCCTTAACAAATAGATGCCGATCGGTTTTAGGAACCACGTTGAACTTGGACAAATATTTCCTCCAAAATTGCACTAGCACCCTGTTGGCGCAGGCGGTGAGCGAGGTCAATTCCCAGCATTTCAGCCGTCTCGGCAGCGCCTGAAACAGTATCTTTGACGAACCGCTTGCCGTCGAGACTCGATACCATTCCGGTTAAGGTTAATTGACCGTTTTCTATTTTGGTATTGACGCCGATCGGCACTTGACAGCCACCTTCTAATTCCCGCAGAAATGCGCGTTCGGCATAACATCTTTGGGCAGTTTCCGAGTGTTCGAGAGCTTTAATCACTGCCATGATTTCTGTATCTCCAGCGCGGCATTCGATGCCCAAAGCACCTTGTCCGACGGCGTGAAGGGAGATTTCAGCAGGGATAATTTGGTGGATGCGATCGCCCATTCCCAATCTTTCGAGACCAGCAACTGCTAAAATAATCGCGTCGTAACCGCCCTCATCTAATTTAGCGAGTCGAGTATTGAGATTGCCGCGAATATCTTTAAATTCAAAATGAGGGAAATGGTGTCGCAGTTGAGCTAGCCGCCGCAGGGAAGAAGTGCCGATTACGGAACCTTCTGGGAGAGTGTCGAGTTGCTTGTCTTTGTGCTTGGAGTGAACTACCAAGGCGTCAGCGGGATTTTCCCGTTCGGTGACGCATCCTAAAATTAAACCTTCCGGCAAATTGGTAGGCAAATCTTTGAGGGAATGAACGGCAAAGTCCGTTTCATTGTTAATCATCCCCGTTTCTAATTCTTTGGTGAAAAGTCCTTTATCGCCAATTTTAGCGAGGGCGACATCAAGAATTATGTCCCCTTGGGTTGACATGGTGTGGACTTCAAAAGTGTGTTCCGGGAAGTGTTTCTGTAGCTGTTCTTGCACCCAGTGGGTTTGCACGAGAGCGAGTTGGCTTTTGCGAGAACCGATGCGAACGGTTCGGGAAGGGGCAGATGTGGTTGGGGACATAAGATCGATCGGAGGATAGCTTGAAATCAGCCAATATATTCACCTGATCTAGCGTACCGCAGGTGGGGACTTTAATTGCTGGTTGGGACAATTCGGGCGATAAAAGAGAAATACCAGATTTTGACCGCCAGTTTGAAAAAAGGATGCAACGGTAGGCAAGTTCCAAACCTTTACATAATAAGCCATTGCCAATCTAAAATCTAAAATCGTATGACCGCCAGTAGCCGTAAGCCTTGATGATGTTTCCCATCCAGCATTGGGCGTCGCTTGCACGAGGGCGATCGACATTCCGAAGCAAAGGCTGCCGGCGATGTAGGATTTACCTAGCTTAGAGCCGGATGAACCTGGTTGACATGAGGAGTTAGCTTAGCTGCAGCGAGAAAAAATTAGCTCAAAAGTTGCGCGATTTGGAGAGAGAAATGTAGTGGCGAGGGGAAAAGGGCGAGCGGATTTATTTGTAGCAGCTTCGGTGACCAAAGGGATCTCGAACTTTTAGCCCTCAGCTACGGCAATTAATAACTGAATTTTACTTTAATAGTATCTATATAAATCAATACCGCGCTTCCTCCCTTAGCCTAATGACTGTTGCACTCATCGGCTCCCCCTTGACATTAATGGAGTTTCGGAATGCTTTAGGTCTAGCTAAGCGCTGCTCCTTGGATAGCGGCGGGACTACGCGAGCTACTACTTGGCCTTCGTGTACGATCGTCACTTCTTCGCCTTTGGCCACCTTTTCCAAGATAGCTTGCAGACTCTGCTTGGCTTCTTCAAGGCTAATCGCAGGCATCTCATTAGTTTTTTAGGTACTTTTTAAGTGTACAGCAACGGGATATTTAATGCGAAAAAAGTCGATTCCCTACCCTTCGGGAACTCCTGCAGGAAGATAGCTTCGCTCGCGCGTTTGTTTTTCCTTTTCCCGCAAAATTTAACGTTGCCCTGCTTGAAGTGCAGAATTTGCTATCTGGACAACTTCTTGCTGCCGTCCGTTTTTCCTTGTGACTCGGTACAGCACCCCCAGCCTTTGCCACTCAACAAAAGCAGTGCAGTAAGCACCGCAATTATTGAAATAAATTCCCCTGATGCCGCCGGCCAATTCAATGCTTCTGTAAGTATCCTGCGGCAATCGCGAAGGAGGCGAAAACGGTTCATTTCTTTTAGCTTCGATGGTACCAAAATAACAGGCTCCCCCGCGGCATCCTTTGCCTAAATACATTTCCACAATGTAACCGTGGGAACCTGCTTGCACATCAAAATCAACTTGCTGAGTGTTAGATAAAGGAAGTATACTCGGAAGAAAAACAGGCACTCGCGTTTTGCTTTTGATTTGCCTAGAAATGTTACTTGCAGGGAAAATACTGTTAGCTTGGTTTGTTGACTTATCCGGGATTGGGGAAAACTTTCCCACAAAATCCCTCCACTGCACAACTCTATTTTTAGCAATGTTGAGAGTGGGAATCGAATATTTTTCTACCGCAATAGAAGGGCGGCCGTTTTTCAGGTTGAAGCTGCGGCGAATCGCTGTAATTTCTGGTTTCCCTAACCCGTAAGCTGTGGCTATGGAACGGGCGAGGTTGCAGCTAATTTTGAAGCGTCCCATCTCAATACTGCCATTTTCCGCTTGATAAGACCAATTGTAACCTTCAGAAGCACGATCGCGATCGCACAGAAAATGAGAAATCTCAAACATCTTGGCAATATGAACATCGTACAACCGCAACTTGCGGCTGCCGGCCGATTTTGCAGTGTTGCGATCGGGTACAATAAATTGTATAGGTTGCCAGCTATCTTCAGGGGAATAATTAAACCAGCGGATTTCTGTAATCGGGAGTTCAGTCCTTGCTAACGCTGAGTTTGGTGTCAAAGGTGCGATCGTAAAAGCAGTCACCACACAAGCAAAAATCGCCGCAAATAGCCATCTTCCCCTCATCCTGATTTCCCCCTAAGTAGGTCAGCGCAAAAAAAACAATAGCATCTTGTAAGGGGCGAGTGCGAGTTAAGATATATCATACAATAACGGTAAGGTGCGCCCTTACGCACCCTACAGATAGAAGTTGTCCCTCCCAGACTGCTAAACTTAACGCTTCCCAGCTTGAATAGCAGAATTTCCTATTAAAATTAAATCAGATTCTCGTCCGTTCTTAATGGCTACGGTATACATAAAACCCTGACTTTTCCACTCAAGAGTTGCTGTGCAGTAAGCCCCGCAACCGTTATGAAAAACTCCTTTCACTCCGCCCGCAAGCTTGACATTTTTTAACGTCTTAGTTACCCCTTCTAGTTTTGTAGTAAACTCCCCGCCTTTTTGACCTTGAATTGACCCAAAAGTGCAAACTGTCGTACCGCCACAATCTGGTTTATACTCGATTGAAATAGTATAGCTGTTTGCTTCTGCTGTAGTTGGATAGTACATTTTTTGCGAAACCGGAATCCTGGTGGGAATAAAAATAGGCACTTGCGTTTTGCCTTTTAACTTTCGCAAAATTTCATTTGCCGGAAACGCAGTGCCTCCTTGAGCAATTTGTGTTGTTCCCGATTGTCGCAGCGACAATTGCGAAGATCCAAAAACAACCGAGGGAGGTACTAAAGCAGTCAATACACAAGCAGAAGTAGCCAAAAGTAATAATTTATTCTTCACGGTCTTTTCCCTTAATATTCCAATAGTTTAGTTGGGCGGCGAACCACATTCACGTATGTACAACCATAATTCAAAATACCAAATTAACACTCGCTTTTCCGGGAAAAATGTTTTTTGACTATCTTGACAAGGTTGGCAGAATATGAAGTCATATATAATATAGAGAAGGCGAGCAATTTAGGAGTCGATCGTGGAACTGCAAGAGTATTTGCGCCAGCACGGATTGGAAACTTTGTCCGAAACTTATCATATCAAAGTTACCCGCCACCGCCAATATCCCGATTTAGTCTGTCTGAAATACTCGCAGATAGAATCTCCCCTAGGCGAAAAAATAGTCCAGCAGTGCCGAGGCATTATTTTAGATTCATCTCAGGATTGGCAGATAGTTTCTTATCCCTACGACAAATTTTTTAATTACGGAGAAATTCACGCCGCTGCAATTGATTGGAGAAATGCCAAAGTTTATGAAAAACTAGACGGTTCTCTGACTGTACTGTATTTTTACAAGGGAGAATGGAGAGTGCAATCTAGCGGCACTCCCGACGCGGCCGGCGAAGTTAATGGTTTTGGGTTCAGCTTTGCGGAACTTTTTTGGAAAGTCTGGCAAGAATTGGGATATCAATTGCCACAAGAAACCGACCAGTGTTTTATATTTGAGTTGATGACGCCTTACAATAGAATAGTTGTCCAGCAACAAAACAATCAAATCGTGCTGCACGGGGTTCGCAACACTCAAACGCTGATAGAAACAGACCCGAGTAGTTGGGCCAATAAATATGGCTGGGAATTGGTCGCTTCCTATCCTTTAACTAGCTGGAAAGAAGTTATCGAAGCGGCTCAACATTTAGATCCGATGGATTCGGAAGGGTATATTATCTGCGATGCTAACTTCAACAGAGTTAAAGTTAAGTCTCCGCAATATGTCGCGATTTCCCATCTGCGCGAAGGGTTTTCGACTCGCCGCCTGATAGAAATTGTTTTAACTAATGAAGGAGAAGAGTTTTTAGCTTATTTTCCTGAGTGGAGTGAGTTGTATCAAAAAGTTAAAGACAAATATCAATCTTTGGTTGAAGAAATCGAGGAAGCTTACCGACAGCACGAACATATCGAAGTTCAGAAAGATTTTGCATTAGCTGTAAAGCATTTGCCGTATTCCGGGATTTTGTTTTCTTTGCGGGCCCGAAGAGTTGCGGGAGTGAAAGAAGCTCTCCGTGATGTTACGATCCATAAAATAGAGGAGCTCTTGGGTTTAGATTACCTCCATCTAGGTTTGTAGTAACGACTACAGTCGTTTCTTGAATGAGGACTAAAATCTTCACTGCAAACGAAAATTAACATTATATTTAGGTGACAGAATAAAGAAGTAAATGCACCTAATTAAACCTAAGATACAGGTGGCTAAAAAGCTTGCTGTATGAGCATTATTCCTTATTCCTTCTTCCTGACATCCGTTACATCCGTTACATCCGTTACAGAATCCGTTGCCGAACTTCCTTCTTCCTTCTACTTACCATGAAAAGAGTTATTGTACTTGTCGGTTTACCTGCTTCGGGAAAATCTCAATTTGCTAGGGAATTGTTGCTGTCTGAACCTGCCAAGTGGGTGCGTAGCAATAAAGATTTGCTCAGAGAAATGGCTCACGCTTCTCATTGGTCGCCTGCCAATGAAAAGTTTATTGTGCAGTTGAGAGATACAATTATTTTGATGGCTTTGGAAAGTGGCAAACACGTCATTGTTGATGATACTAATTTTGGCCCTCACATCGAGCATATCAAGGAGTTGGTTAAAGGTAAAGCTGTTGTGGAAGTTAATGATTCTTTTCTCCAAGTTCCGGTAGAGGAATGTATTAAACGGGATTTGAAAAGACTTAATTCGGTGGGCAAAGATGTGATTATGAAGATGTACAATAAGTACGTGCGTGTTCGCGTTGCGCCGCCGAAATATAACCCGGATTTGCCGGATGCAATTATTGTTGATATGGACGGCACATTAGCGCTTCTCAACGGCAGAAATCCTTTTGATGCTTCTACGTGCGATCGCGATTTGCCCAATCAGCCCGTCTTAGATACCGTTCGCAAGTGGCAGTCTAGCGTTAATATCATTGTAGTGTCGGGCCGGACGGATGACTCTCAGCCTCAAACTAAAAAATGGTTGCAGCAGTACGACGTTAATTATGCCAGTCTTTATATGCGGAAAACCGGAGATATGAGGAAGGATTCGATTATTAAAGAGGAGTTCTATCGGCGACATATTGAAGGAAAATATAATGTTAAGTTTGTGTTGGACGATCGCCAGCAAGTTGTTGATATGTGGCGGTCGTTGGGAATGACTGTATTTCAAGTAGATGAAGGGGATTTTTGAAATACCAAAATTCTCTCAAATTATCCCAAATGCGGTTAATGAACGGGTTACGGGTAGGGACACGGCAATGCCGTGTCCTACAGATATCGCGTGCGATCGACCGGATTGGATATTATTTATCGCGTCCAAGCCAGCCATTTATTAAACAAATTCTTCACAAAGGGAGTCAAACGAGTGCGATTGTAAGCATCTCCGGCTTTGCGAATTGCCTCAGCTTGTGTCGGATACGGTTGAATTGTGCTAGCAATCTTTCCCAAACCAATATTGTTAACCATTGCCAAAGTAATCTGGCCGATCATATCCCCAGCGTGTCGCGCTACAATAGTTGCACCTAATATTTTATCGCTGCCTTTTTTGACGTGAATTTTCACAAATCCTTCCTCTTCGCCGTCAATAATTGCCCGATCGACTTTATCGAAAGGAATCAAAAACGTATCGATATCAATCCCTGCGGCTTGCAACTCGCGATCGCCCAATCCGACGCGCGCAATTTCCGGGTTTGTGTAAGTACACCAAGGTATCGTCAAAGCGCTGAGTTTTTTGCGTCCGAAAAATAGAGTGTTTTGAATCACCATCCTCGCGGCAAAATCAGCAGCGTGAGTAAATTTATGTTTCATGCAAATATCGCCGGCGGCATAAATGCGGGGATTAGTAGTTTGCAAATAATCGTTGACAAAGACGCCTGTTTGTGTGTCATATTCGACGCCGATAGCCTCCAGATTCAATCCTTCGACGTTGGGCGATCGCCCTGTACTCACAATAATTTCATCTACTGTTACCGATGCTTCCTTACCTTGAGATTTATAATAAATTACTTTGCCTGCATTTGTTTTCTCAACGCGCTCTATTTGGGATTCTAGTATTAGTTGAATTTCTTCGCGTACAAAAGCCTGCTGCACGATTTTAGCAGCATCCGCATCTTCCTTATCTAAAATCTGAGCATTTTTGTGCAGCAATACGACTTCCGAACCCAGCCTGCGGAATGCTTGAGCCAATTCGCAGCCGATCGGCCCTGCGCCAATTACTGCCAAACGCTGAGGTCTTTCTGTGAGGTTAAAAACAGTTTCATTTGTCAAATATCCAGCTTCCTGCAAGCCGGGAATTTGCGGTTGTAGCGCCCTTGCACCTGTGGCAATTACTGCTTTTTTAAAGCGGAGAGTTTGACCTGCAACTTCAACTGTATTATTGCTAGTAAAACGACCAGAACCTAAAAAAACATCGACTCCTAATTTCTCCTGATATCGTTGAACAGAATCAACATCGCTGATTCCCGCCCTGATGCGGCGCAGCCGTTCCATCACAGCAGCAAAATCCACTTCTACACTTTCAGAAACATTAACACCAAATTTATTTGCTTCCCAGATATCGCCGACAGTGCGAGACGAACGAATTAAAGCTTTTGAGGGTACACAACCCACATTCAAACAGTCGCCCCCCATCAAATGTTTTTCAATCAAAGCAACTTTCGCGCCCAAACCTGCCGCACCCGCAGCAACAATTAATCCAGCGGGGCCCGCGCCAATTACTACTAAATTATAACTGCTAGCCGGTTGCGGATTTACCCAATCGGGCGGATGCAAATAGGAGACTAATTTCTGGTTGTGTTCGTCCATCGGGGGAACTGTTACGCGCTCGACTTTTGACTGCGACATGGGCAAATCCTGCTAATTAAATACTTTCATCCAAAGCCTTGCGGGCAATCCGAGTGATATAGACAGTAACAGCGACTGTAGCAAGAAAACTGATAATATTAATCAACCATTTTACGGCGGAATCTTGAGGACTTACATACACAGTTTCCCTGCCTATCGCAGCAACCTCTCCCACCAAAGAACCAGAGTAAACGTACATAATTGTACCCGGTATCATGCCAAAGGAACCCAGCACGTAATCTTTCAAAGAAACCTGAGTAATTCCCAGAGCGTAATTCAATAAATTGAAAGGAAATAAAGGACAAAGGCGAGTTAAAAAAACTATTTTTAATCCTTGTTGGGAAACTGCGCGATCGAGAGCTTTAAACTTGGGGTGAGATTCCATATATTTTACCACGCGATCGCGACACAAATAGCGCCCGATCGCAAAAGCAAATACAGCACCTAAAGTGGACGCCGCAAAGACGTAAACCGAACCCCACCACAAACCAAAAATCGCCCCCCCTCCCACCGTCAGTACCGAACCCGGTACAAACAGCACAGTAGCCAAGTTATAAGTAGCTACAAAAGCCACTGGCCCCCACCACCCTAAATCCTCGATCCGCATTAACAGAGTTCTCAAAACATCTTGAACGTAGGCCGATCTAGTTGCTACAATTAACAGAGCGAGCAAAAGTGCGATCGAAAAAAACAACACTATGCGTTTAAATTTTACCCTAGCATAATCTTGGATTCGTTCTTTGGGCATGATTCACCTGCAAATATTTATCAACATTATACTCCAAACTTAAATTATTACTGTAAACTACCCTACAAGCGATAGGTTATGACATCAAAAGCCCAACTCCCAACCCCCGAACATTTCGACCCGAAAAAAGTAGGCGAAGTCTGGCGAGTCCCCTACCGAGAACGCGCCGCCCAAGCGAAAGATTGGGCCAAACAGCACAACATCCAGCCAGCCACAAAGGACACAAACCGCATTTGTTTGATGATAATCGATGCCCAAAATACCTTTTGTTTGCCCGAATTTGAATTATTTGTCGGGGGGCGTTCCGGTAGCGGTGCAGTTGATGATAACCTGCGGCTGTGCGAATTCATCTATCGCAATTTAAATGCAATTACCACCATTGCACCGACAATGGACACCCACACCGCCCTGCAAATTTTTCATCCAATTTTTTGGATCGACGAAGCAGGCGAACACCCCCTACCAGCGGCAACTTCTATTACACTCGAAGATGTTCAAAAAGGCATTTGGAAAGTCAATCCAGCCGTCGCCGACAGCATCAGCGGCGGCAATCTTTCAGCACTGGAAAAACAGGCTTGCCACTACGTCAAAAAACTTAGCGACGATGGGAAATATCCCCTGACAATTTGGCCCTATCACTCGATGCTGGGCGGCATCGGACACGCCCTGGTTTCTGCGGTGGAAGAAGCAATATTTTTCCACAGCATCGCCCGCAACAGCCAAGCACTTTTTGAAATCAAAGGTGGGAATCCACTGACAGAAAACTATTCTGTTTTGCGCCCAGAAGTTTTAGATGGATTCGACGGCAATCCGATTGCCGAAAAGAATGCTAAGTTTATTGATAAATTGCTCGATTTTGATGCAGTAATTATTGCCGGACAAGCCAAAAGTCACTGCGTTGCTTGGACAATTGATGATTTGTTAACGGAAATTTTGGCGCGAGATCCGAATTTGGCAAAGAAGGTTTATTTGCTGGAAGATTGCACTTCGCCTGTGGTTGTTCCGGGTGTTGTTGATTTTACGGAACAAGCAGATGCAGCTTATCAAAAATTTGCTGCGGCGGGAATGAAGATTGTTCCATCTACTGAGTTAATTCTGGGCGATTAAAGACGAGTGTTTTCTGTTGGGGTTTTCAGTGAAAAAAAAGTATACATGATTCACCAGAGGCGGTAATTTTTGTTCGCTTGGCACTCTGCTGCGATCGCATTTAACTGATTACTTATGATATCATATCCGCTAAATCACTTACTAGAGAAGTGTAATCAAGGAGTTTCCCGATGATTGAAAGCGAAATTTATAGTGTTGTTCTTTATCGGGCTGCGAGTGTGCCCGCAATTTCAAAACTCTCGGTGGCAATCGCCACTACTCTTCTGAGCACAGTTGTCACTGCAACCCAAGCCTACGCAGCTCCCGTCACCTACGATTTCACTATCACTGTTACCAAAGGCGGGTTAGCGGGCAATTCATTCAACGGTTCTTTCAGCTACGATGATGCCAAATTGAAGGGAACGGGAGTGGAAGAATTGGGAATTACGGAGGGATTAACGACCTGCCTAAATTACCTTGGACGCACTTATCGCGAAACCGATGATACCAGTTATCCTACCTTTCCCACACTCAGATTTGAGGATGGCAAAATTACGCAACTAAACTTTTGGATTCAGCCGAATCAGCGAGTTAATTGGTGGAATTTACCTGGATGGGAAGTCAAGCTGTCTGAGCCTAAAATGAGCGATTCAACTGTTCCCAATTGTCAAAAACGGTGAGGCGTGGCTAAGGTGCGATCGACCCTAAAAATAGGGTGTTGCATAATTGCGGGATGATTTTGATGGTTTTGTGGCATGGACTCTCGTACCCCGAAGGCGTGTATTTTCACAGCAGGCGGAACGCCTAACCCTAGTCCCCACAAGAATCCTCCTCAAATTCTGCAACGCCAAAAATAGAGGAGGAATTAGATGCAACTGCCTACGGTTATATGGGTAATTTCATGCAGCCATGCTACGAAGGTGCGATCGTCGCTCATCTGCTGGGGCGATCAAATATTTGCGATCGCTATGAACGAATGACTCAAAGATTGTCTGAAAAAAAACCGCATGATTCCTATTTTCTGTCGGTCAAGAGTGCCTCTGCGCTTGATGATTTGTAATAACTATTTCCCATCCAATCGGGGGACTCCTTCCAAAAAACTGCCGCTCAACATTAACTCAGTCATCCGGTCTAAGTTGCCGCTGATTTTTAATTTTTTATCTGTTTGAAAGCGCTCAATATCTGCTTGCAAATTACCAGAATTATATCCTAATTTACTCAAATAGTCAATAGCTTGCTGATTGCTTAACAAGATATCCGCAGAACGAAAAATCGGCACGTATTCCTCTCGCCAAATCTGGGCAAAAGTTGTCCTATCTAAATAGAAAATCCTGCCCCGCGCCGGGTCTCCAATGGCAGCTACACTGTCATTCATTCCCAGCAAAGCCACCGCGTGCGGTAGCTTCCGAGGGCCGTCAAACAGCCAAACTGCTAGCACTCCGGGGCGATTAATTTGCTGAATTTGCTCCCAAGTTGGCGTTAATTCGATCGCATTTACGCCCAAAGCTCTTGCTGCTATAATTAACTGTGGCATGGAAGTTCCCAAGCGACTCGTCCCCGCAAAACGCGCTACACTCGATTCCGTCGCATCGATTCCCCAACGCCTTAACACTGTTGCTAGCGCCGCGGGGGCGCAACTGCTGTTAGATGTTTGTCGAAAAACACCGTTGGGCTGCAAATTATTTATTAAATCAGCATAAATTGGCGCCAGAAAATAGTTTTCAGCGCCTGTAAATCCTGCCAATCCCAAGCAACCAATTAAGATTACTGCGATTACTTGCGATCGCGCTGTCAACCAACTTATACTAAAGCCAATACCGCAGACTCCCATCAACATCACTCGTAGCAAAGTCCAAGTAACTTGCATCCCGTGAAAGCGCCACTCGATCGGCAAAGCTGGCATTTGAGGCAGATTTAGAGCCAGTAGCAGCAAGGCAATATAAAAACCCAAAAACAGCAGGGCGATCGAATTTCTGCCCTTAAACAAATCGTTAGCCGTCACTCCAGAGCGAACTAACACTCGCCCGAAGCGCCTTCCCCAGACAAACAGCACCGAACCCAGCACCAGCGTCACTACTATTTCCATGAACTCAAAATTTTGTTGCTTAACTAGGTTGTAACACGCTCGGCGATCGACTTGGAGCCCACTCAATAGTTGGAGAGAGGAAGAGTGGGAGAGAAGATTTGACAATGTTTGGGTTTCGTTCCTCCATTTCTAGCTACAATCGAATAAAGCGGATTTATCCAAAATTGAAGCAGGTAGAACAACCCTTAATCCTAAAGGCTTGACCTGCATCGCTTGCTCGACATTAAGTTTTGCCAGGTTTTTATTGATGAGTGTGAATCAATGGTTGACAATCAGATAATTCAGCTACCTAACCCAAAAGGAGATATTCTTATGTTTGCCAACTTAAATCTGAGAAACCGGATGTTACTCGGATATGGAGTTCCCATTGATTTGAAGGGGATTAAGTAATTTTTTTTGTAATTATAGGAAAACTTTAAGATGCTTAACTTCAAAGCCACCAAATTAAGAGAGCGTATCCTGTGGGGATATTCCATACCGATTTTGCTCTCAGTTGGAGCAGCTACTTGGGTTTTTTTTAATGCTAAAGGAGTAGAAGAAAAAGCAAAAGTTCTAAACAATTCTAATGCTATTGTTATAGGCATAAAAGATCTTGAACTGGGATTCTCAGGTATGCAGAAAGCTGCTCGCGGCTATTTTTTGAGACAAGAGAGTGCTTTCTTAACTGAATACAATGAAGGGGTAAACAGCTTTGACTCTTTCTATCAGGATTTACTTAAGCGGGTTCAAAACCCGAAGCAGCTCCAGCGGCTAGATGAAATGAATGTATTACAAGATAAGATAGACCAAGGCTATAGACAAGCCTTTTCTTTGGTTGATCAAGGTAAGCGAGACGAGGGAATTAACTTGTGGAAGACACAAATTGTACCAAAGCTTCGTCAGGTTGATGCTATAGCTAAGGAGTTTGAAAGCACCCAGGAACAGATTTTAGCTAACAGAGAAAAAGAGCAAATTCAAGCTTTGCAGTTCCTGACTACAGTCGTGATTTTAAGCACTGCTTTAGCTGCACTTACGGCAATTGCGATCGCTCTGTGGATTGCTTCAGGCATTGCAAAGAGAATGAATCACTCAGTCAATATGATTGTTAGTTCTTCCACAGAGATTGCTGCCACAGTTGAACAGCAGGAACGCACAGCCGCACAGCAATTTAGCTCTGTCAATCAAACTACAATCACAATGGATGAGTTGAGCGCGGCTTCCCAACAATCAGCCCACCAAGCCCAAGCTGGTGCGGAATCTGCACGGCAAGCTTTAAAGATCACTGAAAAGGGAACCCTAGCAGTGGAGCAAACCCTGGAATCAATGACAATATTGAAAGAAAATGTCGGGGCGATCGCGGCACAAATTCTGAACTTGAGCGAACAAACCCATCAGATTGGCAATATCTCTACTGATGTCACAGATTTAGCCAATCAAACAAATATGCTGGCACTGAATGCCTCAGTAGAAGCAGTCCGGGCGGGCGAAAACGCCAAAGGTTTTACCGTCATAGCCACAGAAATCCGCAAACTAGCAGATAAAAGTAAGAAATCTGCCGAGAAAATTAACCGCCTAGTCGGTGATATCAAGAAGGCGATAAATTCCACCGTAACGGTGACACAGGAAGGTACTAAAACAGTAGAAGAAGGAACCAAAATCAGTCAAGAAACGGCAGCAGCTTTCTCGGAAGTAGCAAATGCTGTTAATAATGTGGTATTGAACAATCAACAAATTTCTCTAACTGCCCAACAACAAGCCGTGGCCATTCAACAAGTAGTGGAGGCGATGAACAGCCTCAACCTATCGGCAAAAGAAACCGCTAGTGGTATTACTCAAACCAAATTAGGCACTCAACAATTGAACGATGCAGCCCAAAATCTCAATTCAATGGTCTAAAGGGCGCTGAGTGTTTTGGGCTAGCAGACTAGCAATTGATAGCATTGAGTCATGAATTGATCTGGCAGCCCTCCCAGCTTGTCAAACAGCCGGCATCCAAGTCAAAACGATCGCAGGCGATGGCATCCCGAAAGCCAGGACGATCGAATTTCTGCCCTTAAACAAATCGTTAGCAGTAACGGACGATCAAACTAACACCAGCCCGAACCGCATTCCCCAGACTAAGAGTACCGAACCCAGCACCAGCGTCACTACTATTTCTATAAGTTCAGAATATGGTCGCTTAACTAGGTTTTAACATTTATGCGATCGACTTGAACCCCAATCAATAGTGGGAGAGAAGAAGAGTGGGGGAGAGAATTTAGAGAATTTGACGATATTTAGGTTTCGTTCCTCAATTTCTCGCTACAATCGAATAAACAGGATTTATCCAAAATCGAAGCAGGGAAAACAACCATTAATTCTAAAGGCTTGACCTGCATCGCTTGCTCGACATTAACTTTTGTCAGATTTTTGTTGATGAGTCTGAGTCAATGGTTGAGTTAGTAAAGCAAGGAAAGCAAAAAGAAGCGCTGGAATTTTTTTCGAGGTAAAAAGGGGCATTAATTATGAATTAGTATTAGGGATTAAATAATTACTCTGGTTAAAAATAGCAGGAAATTATTGATGCTGTAACTTACCCACAAAAGTCAACAACTCATCAAGGAGTAAAAACGGAAATGTCGCAAAATACTATTCGGCTTAGTAAAGTAGTTCCGTTGGGCTTCGGGTCCCTTTTTTTGTTAATGATTACCATCGGATTTGCCACTAAATTGAGTATGGATAATTTAGCCGAAGCTATTGAGTGGCAAACGCATACTTATGTAGTCAAGACAAATTTACAAGCCCTAGAAAAAGATTTATTGGATGCTGAAACAGGACAGCGGGGGTTTATATTCGCTGGCAAGGAGGAATTTTTAGAACCTTATAAAAATGGTCAAGTAGCATTTTATCAAACAGTAAATGAGACAAAAGAGTTAATAAAAGATAACCCTGAGCAAGTTAAAAAATTGGACCAAGTTGAAAAGTTGGGTCAGCAAAAACTAGATGAATTAGCGGAAACTATATCCCTGAAAAGGGCGGGGAAAGAACCAGAGCTAAGAGCCTTGGTGCTTTCAGGTAAAGGCAAGATATTTATGGATGAAATCAGGGCTAAGCTGGCAGAAATGCTTAAGGTAGAAGATAATCTACTGGTTCAAAGAACCAAATTAGCAAAACAGTCGGAGCAATTAGCGGCGATTGTTTCGATAGGAGGTACGATTGTTGCTGTAGTATTTGGTTCATTTATTGTATTATTTATTTTTGCTAAAATTATCCGACCAATCAATCAGGTAGCAAATACGATCGCCAGTTCTTCCACAGAGATTGCTGCCACAGTTGAACAACAGGAACGCACAGCCGCACAACAATCTAGCTCTGTCAATCAAACTACAATCACAATGGATGAGTTGAGCGCGGCTTCCCAACAATCAGCCCACCAAGCCCAAGCTGGTGCGGAATCTGCACGGCAAGCTTTAAAGATCACTGAAAAGGGAACCCTAGCAGTGGAGCAAACCCTGGAATCAATGACAATATTGAAAGAAAATGTCGGGGCGATCGCGGCACAAATTCTGAACTTGAGCGAACAAACCCATCAGATTGGCAATATCTCTACTGATGTCACAGATTTAGCCAATCAAACAAATATGCTGGCACTGAATGCCTCAGTAGAAGCAGTCCGGGCGGGCGAAAACGCCAAAGGTTTTACCGTCATAGCCACAGAAATCCGCAAACTAGCAGATAAAAGTAAGAAATCTGCCGAGAAAATTAACCGCCTAGTCGGTGATATCAAGAAGGCGATAAATTCCACCGTAACGGTGACACAGGAAGGTACTAAAACAGTAGAAGAAGGAACCAAAATCAGTCAAGAAACGGCAGCAGCTTTCTCGGAAGTAGCAAATGCTGTTAATAATGTGGTATTGAACAATCAACAAATTTCTCTAACTGCCCAACAACAAGCCGTGGCCATTCAACAAGTAGTGGAGGCGATGAACAGCCTCAACCTATCGGCAAAAGAAACCGCTAGCGGTATTACTCAAACCAAAGTAGGCACTCAACAATTGAACGATGCAGCCCAAAATCTCAATTCAATTGTCTAAAGGGCGCTGAGTGTTTTGGGCTAGCAGACTAGCAATTGATAGCATTGAGTCATGAATTGATCTGGCAGCCCTCCCAGCTTGTCAAACAGCCGACCTCCAAGTCAAAACGATCGCAGGCGATGGCATCCCGAAAGCCAGGGCGATCGAATTTCTGCCCTTAAACAAATCGTTAGCAGTAACGGACGATCGAACTAACACCCGCCCGAACCGTATTCCCCAGACTAAGAGCACCGAACCCAGCACCAGCCTCACTACTATTTCTATAAGTTCAGAATATGGTCGCTTAACTAGGTTTTAACACGATCGGCGATCGTCCGTCGGGGAGCCCAGGAGGAGGAGAGTGGGGGAGTCGCAGCATTTTTCTTTTGCCTTCTGCCTTCTTCCCTATTTCTTTAACCACACCTAAAATTTGCCAAATGTCAAGCGACTCGATCGACTTTTCCCCATCTTAGCCACCAAGCCCCAAACAAGATCTAGCGCCGGAAAAAATTTCCCAAATCTATTGCCACAAACGGCCACATCCGTTGTAATATAGATGTAAGTCACAGCCCGTTAAAGCATTCAACAAACAATTAGGCCGCTCAATATATTCACGCTCCAACGAGCGGTGAGTTGTATTGAGCGTGCCTATTAATGAGCGATCGAAGTTCGTCAGACACCCCAAATATTCAGGAAGAATCATGCCATCAAGATCCGCCAACGATGTAGACGTAGCAGAGCAATATTGGCACTACCTAGAAATATCCAAGGTTGCAACTATCTTAGGAACCAACCTGGAAAGCGGTTTAGAACCGACAGAAGCCAACCATCGCCAACAGAAATTCGGGCCCAACGAACTAACGGTTAAAGCAGCGAAACCAGCCTGGTTAAAATTTATCCTGCAATTTAACCAACCCCTCCTGATCATCTTGCTGAGTGCAGGTTTAATCAAAGCAGTGATCGGAGAATGGCTAAACGCTAGCGTAATTTGGGGCGTAACAACCACCAACGCTACTATTAGTTTCATCCAAGAAGCTGGAGCCGAGAAAAAAATTGAAGCCCTAGCCCAAGCTGTCACCACCGAAGCCACAGTCATTCGGGGTGGCAAAAAATTAAGAATTCCCTCCAAAGAACTCGTAGTCGGCGACTTAGTAATCCTGAGTTCCGGCGACAAAGTACCGGCCGACTTGCGCTTAGTGAAAGTGCGCGACTTGCAAATCGACGAATCGGGACTCACCGGGGAATCAGTTGCTGTCGAAAAAGAATTAGGACAATCTGGAGACTTGGTTCTGCCACAAGAAACGCCACTAGCAGAACGGGATAACATGGCCTATGCCGGCAGTTTTGTCACTTTTGGCCAAGGTAGCGGCATCGTAATTGCGATCGCCAATAAAACCGAAACCGGCAAAATCTCCCAACTATTAGATCGGCACCTCGACCTCACCACCCCCTTAACCCGCAAATTCAACCAATTCAGTCAAAACTGGCTGTTATTCGTGCTGGGAATGGCAACCTTGACCTTCGCCGTTCGATTGGGGCGGCCAGTCCCTGAGGGGGTTTCAGCCTTTAAAGAAGCAGTCGAACCCGCAGTCGCCCTGATTGTCGGCGCAATTCCCGAAGGCTTACCCGCCGTCATCACCGTCACCCTAGCCGTAGGCGTTTCCCGGATGGCAAATCGCCACGCGATCGTCCGCAAATTGCCCGCAGTGGAAACCCTCGGCGGCGCTACAGTCATCTGTTCCGACAAAACCGGAACTTTGACGGAAAACCAAATGACGGTGCAAGAAATCTATTCTGGCGGCGAATCCTACTCGGTTACGGGTACGGGATACAGCCCCGAAGGTGAAATTCAACTCAATCAACTGCCAATTACTGTCAGTCAAGCTCCAACTTTGCAAGAATGTTTGCAAGCTGGACTCCTTTGCAACGACTCTCACTTGGAATTTAAAGATGATGATTGGATTGTCGTCGGAGATCCGACAGAGGGAGCATTAATTGCTGCAGGCAAAAAAGCTGATTTGAGTCAGCAAGTTTTGTCCAAGTCAATGCAGCGGCTGGATTCAATTCCCTTTGAATCTCAGTTTCAATACATGGCGACGCTGCACCGAACTCCCACTGGCAAAATTTTGTACGTCAAAGGTTCAGTAGAATCAATTCTCGGCCGCTGCGCTTCCAGTCTCGACACTCAAGGAAATCCGGTAGAAGTCGATCGCGAACAAATTCACCATCAAGTCGATGAAATGGCAAAGCAAGGCTTGCGCGTCTTGGCTTTAGCGAAAAAGCCAGTACCCCAAAGCCAAAATTCCGTCGATCACTCGGATTTGGAGTCAGGCCTGGTTTTCTTGGGACTGCAAGGCATGATTGACCCGCCGCGGGCAGAAGCGATCGCAGCCGTCCAAGCTTGTCAAACCGCCGGCATCCAAGTCAAAATGATTACCGGCGACCACATCGCTACAGCCAAGGCGATCGCCCGCCGCATGGGATTCCGCAAAACTAAACACCACAGAGAACTTGTAGCCTACACCGGCGCCCAACTCGCCGAAATGAGCAAGAACGAACTCGCCGAAGCTGTAGAAGCAGGTTCAGTTTTTGCCCGCGTCGCCCCCGAACAAAAACTCCGCCTCGTAGAAGCCTTGCAGCAGAAAGGCGAAATTGTGGCGATGACGGGAGACGGCGTTAACGACGCGCCCGCTCTCAAACAAGCGGATATCGGGATTGCCATGGGTAGCGGTACGGAGGTTTCTAAGGAAGCCGCGGACATGATTCTGACTGACGATAACTTTGCTTCGATCGAATCTGCTGTAGAAGAAGGGCGATCGGTTTACAAAAATCTGCTCAAAGCAATCAGCTTCATTCTCCCAGTCAACGGCGGAGAATCGATGACAATTTTGCTCAGCACGCTCCTAGGTCGAGAATTGCCGATTTTGTCGCTACAAATTCTCTGGCTGAATATGCTCAACTCGATCACCATGACTGTGCCTCTGGCTTTCGAGCCCAAGTCCGTGGGAGTCATGAAACAGCAGCCCCGACCGGTAAACGAACCTTTTCTCACCGGAAATCGGATCAAGCGGATCATCGCTATTTCTCTTTACAACTGGACTCTGATTTTCGGAATGTTTGAATGGGTGCGCCAAGCGGAGTGGGGAACTTTGGAACTGGCTCGCACGATGGCGATTCAAGCTTTGGTAATGGGGAGAATTTTTTACCTGTTGAGTCTCAGCCAGTTGTTGCCTTCTTTGATTGCTAAGTTTAGCGGTTCTAAGGAAGAAGTTAGCGGCGCTCCCGCCCTCGGTGTGGGAATTGTCCTGGCGGTGATTTTGCAGATCATCTTTGCTAATTCTCCGTTTGTCAATCGCATATTTGAGACGGCTCCAATGAACTTGGATCAGTGGTTGATTTGTTTCGGAGTCGCGCTACCGATGATCGGTGTTGCTCTCTCGGTCAACCGCTTTGACCCGCCCAACTAACCTGCTGCACAAAAGTGCGATCGAACTTGTAGGTACTGCCACCGATTAGTAATTTCGGGTGTTCAGAAACCCGGTTTCTTCAAGAAACCGGGTTTCTCTGTTTTACAGAAATCGAACCTGAAAGCCCACGTCATATCATATTCGGTAAATCACTTACGATTAAGCGCCAATTTTAGTCCACCAATGAAAACCCGTTAACCCTTTGAAAACAGCCGGTTCGTAAAACCTTAATTGTTTCTGTATAATGCACTACAATTAACCATTAAAAAAGTAGAGAGATATTAACAAAGTAAATGTGCGCGGGTAGCGAGATTTGCCGCTTATTGACAATAGATTTAAATGAGCCCCGATCGCCATTCGCTACAACCTTTACCCAGCAAGTCTTGGTTTGAACCAGTTTTGATAAGCAAACCAGATCGCCCTTCCCAACGGTTCGTTATCGATAGCGTCATCCTAAAAGATTTACTTATCAATCAAATTTAATAATTGTTTTAGAATTGTGGCGCGAGTAAGGTAGAGTTAATTATCAAGTCAAGGAAACGTGCGGCTCGCAAAAAGTGAGTTCACAGAACTCGGCCGATCGAAATATCGATATTAATCAAAAAAGTCAAATCAGCAGGGATAGTTTAAAGACTTATGCTAGCGATAAATCTTTTGCTCCCTCCTGCCAACCAGCGCTCAAAACAGTTCGCTAAATTCCCTTAGCGAACAGAAAAAAAGCGCCTTGATAAACTTCAGTGATGTCGTTACAGAAGATTATGAATTGCAGCGAGGCTAGACTATGACAAAGTTTTCAGAGCAATTTTCTCGGCGTAAATTTATCGTTACAGCAGGTGCATCTGCTGTCAGTTCAATACTGCTCAAAGGCTGTTTGGGAAATCCCCCAGAACCCGGTGCAACTGCCGGTGCTGACGGCGCAATACCCGCGGCTACCTCAGTAATGGCTGTTGCCAACGAGAAAAGAGTCGAAGGAATTGAAAGCACTAAAATTACATTGGGATATATCCCGATCGTCGAAGCAGCACCTTTAATCATTGCCCAAGAAAAAGGCTTTTTTGCCAAATACGGCATGACTGAGGTAACAGTTGCTAAACAAGCCAACTGGGGCTCTGCCAGAGATAACGTAGAAATCGGCTCTGCCGGCGGCGGCATTGACGGCGGCCAGTGGCAAATGCCGATGCCTTATCAAATTAGTAAAGGTCTGATCACCAAAAACGGCGTCCAAATCCCGATGTATGTTCTAGCCCAGTTGAACACTCAAGGAAATGGAATTGCGATCGCGAGCAAACACCAAGGCAAAGGGCTCGGACTTAAACTAGATCAAGCGGCCCAAGACTACATCAAAGGCCTCAAACAAGCAGGTACTCCCTTCAAAGCAGCCTACACCTTCCCCAAAGTCAACCAAGACTTGTGGCTTCGCTACTGGCTGGCAGCTAACGGCATCAATCCCGATACAGATGTCGAACTGCTAACAGTACCGGCCGCCCAAACCGTGGCCAACATGAAAACCGGAAGTATGGACGGTTTCAGCACCGGCGACCCCTGGCCGCTGCGGATTGTCAAAGAAAACATCGGCTTCATGTCCGCCCTCACCTCCGAAATCTGGAAAGCACATCCAGAGGAATATCTAGCAATTCGCGGCGACTGGGTAGACAAACACCCCAAAGCCACCGAAGCCTTACTCGCAGGACTAATTGAGGCACAGCAGTGGTGCGACAAGCCCGAACATCGAGCCGAATTAGTCGCCATTGTTTCTGGAAGAAACTTCTTTGACGTATCTCCGACGGTTTTGACGCCTCCTTATGAAGGCAAGTATGTCATGGGCGACGGCAAACCAGACATCAACGACTTCAAGAGCAGTCCGCTGTACTGGAAAGACGACCTCGGCAACGTTTCTTATCCCTACAAGAGTCACGATTTATGGTTCATTACCGAAAGCGTTCGCTGGGGTTTCCTGCCGACAAAAACCTTGGCAGACAAAAAGACACTCATCGATAAAGTCAACCGTGCAGATATCTGGAAGAAAGCAGCTAAATTAGCCGGAGTTGCTGATGCTGACATTCCGAAAAGTACGTCTCGCGGCATTGAGAAGTTCTTTGACGGCAAAGAGTTCAACCCGGAAAATCCCGAAGCTTACCTTAAGAGTTTGGCAATTAAAAAAGTGTGATGGGGTCTTAGCTTCGCATAATTGAGTCTCGAAAAAAACAGCAGAAACATAGGAGATTAACAAGATGGCTGTCAGCACAAATCGGAGAGGCGGAGTCGATGCCCAAGGAGCATTTGGCGAATTTTGGAAGAAGAATTCCCCGAATATCTTGCCGCCAATTTTGGGAGTAATTGGATTTTTGTTAGTTTGGCAGTTCTTGTCAAGTACGGGACTGATCAAACTGCCCGGGCCGATCAGCGTTTGGACTGACGAACGGACGCGGATTTTGTTGCTGTATCCTTTCATGAACTCCAAAACCTACGGAGTCGGCTTATTTTGGCAGACTTTGGCTAGTTTGGAACGGGTGGCAAAAGGCTACACTCTCGCGGCGGCTGTGGGAATCAGCATGGGGGTTGTCGTAGGTACGAATCCTTTTTTAAATAGGGCTTTAGATCCGATTTTCCAGTTTTTGCGGATGGTAGCGCCTTTGGCTTGGGTGCCGATCGCCCTGGCTGCACTGCAACAAAACGAACCTGCTGCTTTGTTCGTGATTTTTATCACCTCAGTTTGGCCGATTTTAATCAACACGGCTGAAGGTGTTCGCCAAATTCCCGACGATTACAACAACGTGGCGAAAGTGCTGCAACTTTCTCGTCAGGAATATTACATGAATATTTTGTTTCCGTCGGCGCTTCCTTATATCTTCACAGGATTGAGAATTGCGATCGGTTTGGCTTGGCTGGCGATTATTGCTGCGGAAATTGTGATGTCTGGGATTACGGGTATCGGCTTCTTTATTTGGAATGCTTACCAGCAAAACTACATCAGCGAAATTCTGTTAGCGGTGTTCTACATTGGCGCTGTTGGTTTGTTGCTCGATCGCATGATGGCTTGGTTGCAGCAAAAGATTGCTCCTAGTCAAGGAAAGTAGTTTTGAGTTACTTCTTGGATGCCGGAAGAATTAGGATTATTTAACCGCGAAGACGCGAAGGACACGAAGGAAGAAGAGGGAAGAAGTAGATAATATTCTACGGGAAAGTCACAGTATTTATACTTCCAGTCTCTCCCTCCAATCTACTTCTAGGCTCTGCCTGGGAAGTTAATTAGCAGCTATCGAAATAACAAACCTACAAAAAAGGCAAGAAAATCATGTCTGTTTTGATTGCAGTAGAACAAGTCGAAAAAGTTTTTAATTTATCAGACGGTGGCACATACATAGCCCTCAAAGGCATCGATCTGGAAATTAAAAAAGGCGAATTTATCTCATTAATTGGACACTCTGGCTGCGGCAAATCTACGCTGCTCAATATGGTGGCAGGTTTGGATTTGCCGACATCCGGATTGGTGACAATTGAAGGGCAAAGAATCACCCAGCCAGGCCCCGATCGCATGGTAGTATTCCAAAACTATTCGCTGCTACCGTGGCGGACGGTCAGAGAAAATATTACTCTAGCTGTAGATTCGGTGATGAGTGGCTTACCCAAGGCGGAACGCCTCGAAATCATTCAAAAACACATCGATATGGTGGGCTTAACTCCCCACGCCGAGAAGCAACCGGCACTGCTGTCGGGCGGACAAAAACAGCGCGTGGCGATCGCCCGTGCTCTGGCCCTGCGCCCCAAACTGTTACTCTTAGACGAACCCTTCGGCGCTTTGGATGCTTTGACTCGCGGCAACTTGCAAGAAAAGTTGATGGAAATTTGCCAAGAGTACGAAATCAGCGCCCTGATGGTAACGCACGATGTGGATGAGGCGGTGTTGCTGAGCGATCGCATTGTCATGCTCACCAACGGCCCAGAATCGAAGATTGGCGGGATTCTCGAAGTAGACATCCCCCGCCCCCGCCAGCGGATGGAAGTCGTCTCACACCCCAGCTACTACGCTCTACGTAGCGAAATGATTTACTTCCTCAACCAGCAGAAGCGGGTGAAAAAACTGCGGGCGCGGAAAGTACCCGCGATCGCCCGCCACGGCCTAGAAAAAGTAAACCTCGAAATCGGCTTCGTCCCCCTCGCAGCCTGCGCTCCCCTCGCCGTCGCCAAAGAAAAAGGCTTATTTGCCAAGCACGGCCTCGATGAAGTCCACCTCGTGCGGGAAACAAGCTGGCGCGGCATCGTAGACGGCATCGCCGCAGGTTACTTAGACGCAGCTCAAATGCCCTCTGGGATGGCGATGTGGTTGAGCTTGGGGGGCCACCAAGAGAAGCCGATTCCGACGGTTACAGCCCTCACCATGAGCCGCAATGGCAACGGAATTACCCTCGCGAGGCGCTTTTACGACCAAGGGATCTACACTCTGGCAGACTTTAAAGAAATGCTCCAGAGAACGCCCGCGCAAACGCACCGTATGGCGATCGTCCATCCTTCTTCGATGCACAACTTGTTGCTGCGTTACTGGCTGGCTTCCGGCGGCATTGACCCGGATCGCGATGTGTTGCTGAAAAATATCCCACCGGCTCAGATGATCGTTGACTTGCAGGGCGGCACTATTGACGGTTTCTGCGTCGGCGAACCTTGGAATTTGCGGGCCTCGATGGAAGGAGTCGGCTTTACGGTGGCGACAGATTTGGAACTGTGGCCGGGACACCCCGCGAAAATTCTGGGGGTGCGGGAAGACTGGGCAAATGCTTATCCCAACACTCACATTGCTCTAGTCAAAGCTTTGCTCGAAGCTTGCCACTATTGCGCCGATCCAAATCACGCCGCCGAGGTTTCGGAAATTGTCGCGGGAAGGGAATACGTCGCTACTGATAAGAGTTACATCCAACTCGGCGACCCGAAATCTGTTGCTTGCAACCTCGATACTCCGATGCGGGAATACGCCCACCACTTGTTTTCTGGAGAGGGGGTGAATCGCCCAAGCCGCACCGAACAACTGTGGCACATGGTGCAGATGGCGCGCTGGGGCGATACTGTGTTCCCGCGCAACTGGGTGGAAATTCTGGAGCGGGTGGTGCGAGTCGGTGCGTTCAGCACGGCGGCGCGAGAGCTGGGGATGGCTGATATTACTTACACTCGCGGTTCTCTCAGCTTGTTTGACGGCTCGGTGTTTAATGCTGACGATCCGATCGGCTATCTCAACAATCTGGCGATTAAACGCGATTTCACGATGGCGGAAGTTGTACTCGATTCCGGTCGCAGAGCTGCTTAGAGCGGTTTTTCGTTGGATAAAAACAGGCTAATTGCTAATTGTTAGTTGTTGGTTTTTAGCTGTTAATTGCTAGTGAGCAATTCCCTCTTCATGACCTCCGTTACATCCGTTAAATCCCGTACATTGCTCGTTGCCGAACTTCCTTCTTTCTTTGCGAATCACCCACTCACAATTTCCTAAACCCATGCTCAACACCGCTAAAAACCAGACGAACACCAAAACTCAAATCCAGCCGGGAAAAGACCACCGCCAACCTTTTTTGGTGATGGACAGTGTTTACAAAGAATATCCAAACGGTTACAGGGCTTTAGAAAACGTCAATCTGAATGTAGCTGAGGGAGAGTTTATTACTCTGATCGGACACTCGGGCTGCGGCAAATCAACACTGTTAAATATGGTGTCGGGTTTTAGCCATCCTAGCTCCGGTACCGTGACGATTAACGGGCAGCGGATTACAAAGCCGGGCCCCGATCGCATGGTGGTGTTTCAGGGTTACGCTTTGCTGCCTTGGCGGACGGTGTTTGAAAATGTTTATATAGCTGTTAATGCTGTATTTCCGAATAAGTCGAAGGTCGAAAAAAATGCGATCGTCAAAGAGCATTTGGCGATGGTGGGATTGACAGAAGCTGCTGAGAAAAGACCGCCGCAAATTTCGGGTGGGATGAAGCAGCGGGTTTCTATTGCCCGCGCCTTGGCAATTCGCCCGAAAGTGCTGATTTTAGACGAACCTTTTGGTGCTCTGGACGCAATTACTAAGGAGGAATTGCAAGAAGAGTTGCTGAAAATCTGGAACGATCACCGCTGTACGGTGTTGATGATTACTCACGATATTGACGAAGCGCTGTTTTTGGCCGATCGACTGGTGATGATGACTAATGGCCCATCGGCGACAATTGGCGAAGTTTTGGAGATTCCTTTTCCGCGTCCGCGCGATCGGGTTCAAATGATGGAAGATCCGGAATACTACAATTTGCGGAACTACGCCCTAGATTTCCTGTTCCGTCGTTTTGCACACGATCACGATGCCTAATCAGTTGGGAAATCCCAGTTAAAGAAGAGAATTATAAGACTTCTCGAAAAATTTTAATTCTTGTGCGGAGTAGGGGTTGGGCATCCTGCCGGCGAAAGACGAACTTTTTTGCAGAAGTCTATTGAAAAGTTGAAGCCTCAGTGTTCCCCGGTTTCAGGGGAACATCGCTAGGGGCGCAATTTTCCCGATCCGGTTGGGTAAACTGAAGCTTAATGGTGGGCGATAAGTTTTTTCGGACGTTCGGATCTTTTTCCGATATTTTACGTCTACCAGCCAAGAGACCCGATTGCCTAGCTGTCGGTAAGCTGGCATGAACAAAGCCCACCTTCGATCGAGGGTGGGCTTCTTCTTCATGTTATTAACAGTTTTTGGGCGATCGAGGGTTTGTGCATTCCACCCTTTGAACTGGCACACTGTGGGAACGTTTATCGGTGTTTCATGAATTAAGGCTTTTGTCAATATAGCGGTTTTCAGTTGAGTAAAGTACAGAGGATCGGGTAGGGAAACGGCTGATCCTAAGTCCGGCGCGGGGTTCTGTGACTTTTAACAATTGGTATAAGACTGATGATGGTAGCCAGCAGACTTTTTTAAATTGGTCTTACTCAGGTTTGCACGGAAAAATCCTCTGGGTCAATATCCCAATTTACCCAGCGAATTGCCTCAAGAGCCGATCGCACATCAGGCGGCACTCGCAAAGCGTGAATGTGTCCCGTACTCGGACAAGTCATTTTTAACAAATAAACTGGCTTTGCATTACCCACCCAATCAAAATCATCGTCAAACTCGATGCTTAATAGAGTGTATTCCTGCCAACTATCTAATTCTGTCACCGCTAATTCTTGACAAATGCGATCGTAAGTAATTCCCTGAATTAACGCGCGCCGAACTTCTGCATTCTGTTCCTTCAACACCCACTTAGACTGCCACTGGTGCGGGTGCAGCCTACCGTACCATTCGGGCAAAATCACGCCGTGATAGGCGTAAATCGAAAAACCGTCGGCAAATTGTACCGCCGGTTTTCCTTCGGCGTGCAAGCGGTGGTTGCTGTCTGCAGAAAGTGCGATCGGCTTTTCGCACACAACACAAACTCGCTCGAAGGGATAAATCCAGCCGCAATCCCGCACAAGAGATTGAAAAACTATCCAATTTCTGCCGTAAGAATGAGGTAAATTGAGAACGGAAATACAAAAATCTAACAAACTGCCACAACCAGCCCACAATTCTGGTTGAATGCAATTATTGAGTTGTTTTCCTAGTATCTCCCAGTGGATTTCTTCATTCCGCTCATCGATCAACTGTTGCGGCGGCAATTGGCTTGCTATTTCGCCCGCTAAATAATTGCGCTGCGGCTCCCACAATTGCGTTTGCAGTTGAGTATAAAGTCTATCTTCTAGTTGAGTTTGCAGTTGATTTTGCAGTTCGCTTTCTAATTGACCCCGCAGATAACTCCGCAGTTGTTTTTCTAGTTCGCTCCGCAGTTTTGTCTCGAATTGACTCCGCAGTAAGCTCCTCGGATTGTCAATTTGACTGAGGATTATATCAGCAGCTTCGTACGGGCGATCGACAAAAATGATTTCCGGTGCTTTTTTGCCGATCGCACTGTAAGCCGATTTTATTGTTTCCGCAGCTTGCGAGCGATTTATCGGGCCAGTGGAAAGCGAGATCGCTCTCCACTTTTCCCGATAAACTGGAATGAAAGCTGCTTGTTCTGGCGTTAGTTTTTTAACCTTAGTCTGCGACATACCTCCAACCTTGCGGCTCATATTCGCGCTGAATTCGCACCATCCAATTACCTTCGGGAATTGCGATCGCATGGTGTTCTTCGTGACTCAATAAAGCTGTGGGTGAAAGCACCCGCAAGTACAGAGTGCCGTCTTTTTCGTAAAGTTCAGCTTGTCCCTCAATAATCTGGTGAGAATGTCCCGTGACTTCACCTTCGGCGAGAGTTAGGTGAGGTTTTTTTTCTCCTTCGATTTTCGGTACGGGAGTGAGAATTACGTCGCCTTGTCGGATGGGTTGCATAGGTTGTTTCTAAATTTTGTTTACTGGTGTCGATCGATCGAGCTTTTCTACCGTAACTTAATACTACATTCGTAATACATGGCTGTCAACAGCCACAAACCAAATTCCATAACTCTTTGCTGCACTGACCGACGTTATCTGGGAAGGTGAAAGTGCGATCGCAGACAGAAATGCTAAAGTAGAGGTTAGTTTCGAGAAACTTTTAGGTTTGAATGCCTACCTACCTGGTGCTAGAGGGTTTGTATCGAATCACTTATTACTTGACCTATTTGGCATTGCCACCTATTCACCTCGTCTGTGTTGACAACAGCAAAAATTTGTTCGTATTGGCTAGATATGAGGAGGAAATTGAGATTAAAATTGCTCCAAATGGGGAGGTATTTTAATGAGCCAAGTAGATTATACTGCAATGTCATATGCAGAATTGAAGCGTTATTTTCTTAAAAATCGCGGGGATAAAGCTGCCCTGCAAGCCTACTTATACAGGCGGAAAAAGCGATCGAATTCAATCATAACGAAAGTGGGAGATTCGGATTTCCATACTAAGATTGAGGCAGCCATTCGCCAGCAAATGAAAGAAGACAAAGATTAGTATTGTATCCTAACAATATATTTATAAATGGGGGAGCGATCGCCCAAACCACTTTTTCTCTAAACCGCAGAAATCCCGCGCCGAAACTCCTTAACTGCTTCAACCCTAGAAGCCATCAGCAAGCAGCGAGACAGCAGGTTGATGTCTAAACCGGGCAGAACTTCGCTTTGGTCAATTTTTTCATATCCGTGCGATCGCAAATGATACAGGCCAAATACTCCGTCTTCCCAAAACCAAACTTCGGGGACTCCTAATGCTTGGTAGCGATTCAATTTGCTTTCTCCCCCACTGGTAAACACTACTTCGATGGCAAGATCGGGGGTAATACCTGTTGACTTGCCAATTAAAAAAGATTCATCAGCTTGTACTGAGACTTCCTGTCCCTTCTCTTGGGTAAAGCTACCCAACGGGTTAAATTCAATCTCTTTTTCCACAAAGTAGTCCATCAGCAAACTTGCGATCGTCCTGCTGAAAGATTCATGTTCTTGCGAAACTGCCAAGATTTCTACCTCACCTTTGAAATAAAACAGTCTAATCCCGGGGGAATCCGAAAACCCCTGCTCGATTAGCTTGAATTGTTGCCAATCAATCCCGGAGTGAATTAGGCGCTGGTCTTTTGGTTTGTCTAAGGTTGCTGTCATGGCACGACCTCCTTTAACTATTTTATAGCAATTTGAATTCGCACAAGTTTACCAGCACATTGGTATGGTGCGTCCGATGCCAAAAACTTGTTTAAATCGAAACGATCGATGTCAGAGGCATCATACAAGTTGATTTAACTATTATATTATCCTTCAACTGTGGCCACCGAAACTCGATCGCGCCCTGCTTCTTTCGCCCGATAAAGCGACTCATCGGCGATCGCAATTAGCTCCCCCGGCTGCGAGATCGGCGCCGGAATGCAGCAAGCTACACCCAAACTCAGCGTCACGTATTCGCTGACAGCAGACTTAGCGTGAGGTATGTGCAAACCCCGCACCTGTTGTGCGATCATTTCAGCTACGCAAGTCGCACCTTCAATATCCGTATTCGGCAAAACTACTACAAATTCTTCTCCACCGTAACGCGCTACTAAATCTGCCGGTCGCTTTACCGAATGTTGGATAACCGCCGCCACTTTCCGCAAACATTCATCCCCCGCTTGGTGACCGTAAGTGTCGTTGTAAAGTTTGAAATAATCAATGTCGCACATAATCAAAGACAGCGGTGCTTCTTCCCTTGCCAAACGCCGCCATTCCGTCTCGAGGTATTCATTAAAAGAGTGGCGGTTTCTTACCTCAGTCAAACTGTCGTAAGTGGCCAAATAGTGCAAGGCTCTATTCACCGTTTCTAACTGCTTTTTCTGCTGCTGCAACTGACGGTTGAGCTCCGCCAACTGCTGTTCGGCTGAGTGCGATCGCAACAAATTTCTCACCCTTGCCAGCAATTCCCTCTCGTCAAAAGGCTTTGAAATATAATCATCAGCACCCGCATCCAAACTTTCGATCCGAGCTTCCATCCCCGAGCGCGCTGTCAAAAAGATTACCGGAGTCGATTTCAATTCTGGCGTGTTCCGAATCTCCTTAAGCAAATCCAGACCGTTTTGTCTGGGCATGATTTGGTCGCTCACAATCAAATTTGGCTGCAAACTTTTGGCTTTTTCTAAACCTTCAACTCCGTCACTCGCGACGGCGACTCGATAGTAAGGAGTTAATAAAGTTTGGAGGTAAGCCACCAAAAAATTGTTGTCTTCTACTACCAGCAACAGCGGTAATTCTCTGCTGTCAGTTGTTAATAGTTCCCCATTATTTTTGTCGTCAGAACTGTTAGGTTCCGGCAGCGGGGTCTGGGGTCGGCTCGCCCCGACATTTCCCGAATCCCACTCTCCGGCGCCGAATCCAGTCAGTCCAGCCAATTGGGCGATCGCGCTCACCAACTGATTCGCTTCCACCGGCTTCGACAAATGCCTCTGAAACCCCGCCTCCAGCGCCGATGCCGAATCTTCTTCCTCGATGCCTTCCGTCAGCGCCACGGCCGGCAGCAGTTCCCTGTGCTCGGACATTTCCATTGCTCTGATGCGGCGGATCAAATCGCAGCCATCTGCTCCCGATACCGTCATATCGCTCACCAACACGTCGGGCCGCGACTGTTGCAACTCCGCCATCGCTTCGCAGGCGCTACCCACCGCTGTTACCTTGGCTCCAAATGCTTCCAGGCCAGTTTTGAGAAATTTCCGGATCTCGGCGCTGCTTTCCACTACCAGGACTTGCTTTCCGGCTAGGGGTTTGGAAACCGATCCGGGTCTGCTTTCACTTTGGGCGATCGCAGCAGTGCGATCATCGGGTGCATTTTTGTTGGCACTCGGTAGCAGCACCCCAAAGGTCGCCCCCTGACCGATACCCGGACTCGAAACCCAAACACTTCCCCCGTGCAGTTCCACCAACTGCTGCACAATTGAGAGCCCCAGCCCAAGCCGGTGCTGTTCCTTGCTCTGAAAGCTGTCTGCGGGGCGGAAGTAGTCAAAGATGTGTGGCTGAAATTTGGGGTCGATGCCACAACCGCTGTCGCTGACCCGAATCAAGACGCCGGACGGACTAGGCTCGATCCGCACTTGAACTGGGTTTGGTGTCGATTCTGGGGTGAATTTGATGGCGTTGGTAACGAGGTTCCAGACTACTTGTTGCAAACGTTCTGCATCTGCCCAAATGTAATCGACGGCGGGGTCGAAATGTTTTTCTACGCGGATATTTTTAGCCTGGGCGTCGGGACGGAGGGTATCGATCGCAGATTCTACGATCGACGGGAGGTGAACTCGGCTGATGTTCAGGCACACTTTCCCCCGCAGCAGCCGCGAGAGGTCGAGGAGATTGTCTATTTGTCGGTTTTGTAATTTGGCGTTGCGCTCGATGATTTCCAAAGCGCGGCTGGTGGTGGCTTCGTTGAAATTGCGCGATCGAGCTAGCTGCGCCCATCCCAAAATCGCGCTCAGGGGCGATCGCAGTTCGTGGGATGCCATCGCCAGAAATTCGTCTTTTGCCCGGTTGGCTGCGACTTGGGCGGCTTCAACGGCTTTGCGATCGGTGATGTCGAATCCGATCGCCAAATACTGACAGGGTTTTCCCTTACAGTCCAACAGTGGAACTACTGCTGCGTACACCCAATAATCAGTTCCATTCTTGGCTTTATTCTTAATGTCTCCTTGCCAAACTTCACCTTTGGCAACAGTTGACAGCAGATTTTTGATTAATTCCGAAGATTTATATTCCGAATGGAGGATGCGGAAGTGGCTGCCGATTAGTTCGCCCTGGGAATAGTTGGAGAGGGAGCAAACTCGTTCGCTGACATAGTTGATAATTCCTCGCGCGTCAGTCCTCACCGCAAGTGCGGATCGGTTGATCACTCTTTTAAAATCTAAACATTCTTGCAGCAACGAATCTAGCTCTTTGGTCGTAGAAAGTTGATCGAGCTGATCGGACGCGTTTTGTTGCTGGCGATCGGGCTTATCCTTACTCCGTTGTTGGATTTCCATAACTTCTATTTTCCCCTGACGGCTGACACCTAATCTACTTGCACCCTGATTCATTATCACAATTTTCTTTCCCGCACCGACGGGTGTAATATTTTGTATCTCTTCATCTTCCTGAAAAATTGGCAGGTACCACATCCACTCGGGAGTCAACTCAATTTTTGTTTATAGTTGGCTAAAGTTTGTCAATCTGAGGACTGATTTTTTCAGATCTAGCCGATGATCGGCTGGTGGCTCCTTCGTTTTTATCTTTTATATTTTACTAGGGGGAATCACGGAGAAATTTATGGTGTGGAGCACACACCGACAGTTGCATTCTTGTTTGAAACGGGTATCATAAGCGTCAACTTTTTTCTCACAATTACTCCTAGTATCTGGCACAAAGTCTCGTCTTCGGCAGGCTTTCGAGTCTGTGGCATTCTGCCTCATCTGCACTAAAGGAGATATAGGTGCAGGGCTAGACAGTTCCCAGCTCAGGGGCGGGTTTGGGCGCACAAAGTCCCTGTCTGGCGATCGTCCGTAACTTCTTTTAAATTATTTTCTTATACATCTTGACAGGTCTGTACCTTTTTTGTATTATGATATGTAATATAACCTCAAACGATAGAACAGCCAAACTGCATTGGCGCACTCAACTATTAACAAGTTCAGGAAAATAGTCTGTGAATTTAGACACTGTACGCGAGCAATTTGAACAAAGAGCATTTGATTATGACGGCTTAATTCCTCGCCTCATTCCGCGCTATCGCGAACAACACGATTTAATATTGCAGTTAATCCCTTTTCAAACTAATGCTAACATAAAAGTTCTGGATTTAGGGGCGGGGACAGGCATACTGTCTGCAAGGATTTTGTCAGCATTTCCTCAAGCAAATGTCCTAGCCTTTGACATGGCGGAAAATATGCTGAAAATTTGCCAAACAAACTTGTCCGCTTTCCGAGAACGGCTGACCTTGCAGCAAGGAAATTTTGCCGAAGATGATTTCGGCAGCGGTTACGATTTGGTAGTTTCAGGCTTAGCAATTCACCACCTCGACAGCGCAGGCAAACAACAGCTATTTCACAAACTTTTCCACTCGATGAATCCAGGGGGAATCTTGCTAATTCGAGATATTGTGACAGGTGCTACTCCCCGGCTGACTGAGCAATACGAACAGTTGTGGCGGCAGTACATGAAAGCTAACGGAGAAGACGATGCCGCCTGGTTTAAAAAATATCGAGAAGAAGATATTCCCTCCTCTGTGGAAGAGCAGACAAAGTGGCTTGCAGAAGCTGGTTTTGCCTCCGCTGGATGTCACTGGCGCTATCTAAATTTTGCTGTTTTTGGCGGAGTGATCCCAAGGTAGAAGGCATTGGGCAGAATGCAGAGTTTTTGATAATTATTAAAAGATAAAGCTCGTGATAAATCGCACAGTTAACACTTTTTATTTTCCGGACACCGAACCTAATTATGTAGGTGCTTAAGAGCGGATATTACCGCTATAATTCGCGCGTAAGATTATTTTTTACCTCCGGAAATCCTTGTCCGAAAACCTGTAGAGGCGGGTTCACTCAAACGCCCTCTGGCAGTGCAAGCCGATTCCACCAACCCGCCTAAAATCAACGATATAACTCGCTAGTGACATTTTGGGAAAGGTGATTTAAAAGCTCAATAAATAAAGTAAAATGATCAACGCTTCTCGGTTAGTAAAAATCAGCCGATATCTCAGCAAACACCTGCGTCACGCGCCCTCGCGCATCGGCCTTGAACTCGCTCCCGGTGGCTGGGTTCCTGTTAGCAAACTCCTCGAGGCGTGCCAAAAAAATAACTTTACAGTTCAGCTTGCAGAACTCAAGGAAGTAGTCGCGCAAAACGACAAGCAGCGCTTTTCATTTGACTCTACAGGCACTCTAATTCGTGCTAACCAAGGACACAGCGTAGAGGTTGACTTGCAGTTAGAACCCGGTGTTCCCCCGGATATTTTATATCACGGAACAGGTAGCACTGCTGTGGAGTCTATTCTCACTCAAGGAATTAGGAAAATGTCGCGGCATCATGTTCATTTGTCGATGAATATCCAGACGGCGCGCCAAGTAGGTGCAAGACATGGCATCCCGGCAGTCTTTACTGTAGATGCCGCCGCCATGCAACGTGATGGTCATACATTTTACTGCTCGGCAAACAAAGTTTGGTTAGTAGATTTTGTGCCGCCCGCTTATCTCAAAATAAGTGGATAATTTTCACTTATTTTGTAGAAGGTGTACCACAAAAACTGTAAAATAAGAGTAAGTAGGAGTTTTGCAAAATGAGTGCGGAAGACATGGGTGATCGCGAAAACAATTTTCATCAAAACAATTCTCCAAATAGAGGTCTGCTAGGCTCTGGTTGGCGACCTTTTTACCGTCAATTTGATTGGGAACACGTGGTACATTTAGCGTCTAGCGATCCCTTAGAACTAGCTCAAAAAACTTTAGGGGCAGCTAGCGACATTGCCGACGCAATGGGACGACACCAATATACTTGGTGGGCAAATATTTTAAATGTATTCTCGGAAAATACTCGCTACGAAATTGATGAATTTTGGGATTACATTACTCCGCAGCCAGTTTACCCGGATTACCGCTACAAAGACGTTTTAGTTACCGAAACGCCTGTGGTGCAATTGGTCAGCCGCGCTAGCATTCCCATCGACTACGTTCTCAATAAGCTCCAAGAGATTACTGTTTTCAAAGTTCTGGATTTGCTAGGGAAACCGGATGCAATTACCCAGTCTTTTATGGAGCGACATTTTTCTTATCCCCCGGAGCGGTTTGTTAGCTGGGAACGCTTGGAAGTTTTGGGTACTGTTTATGCTTCTTGGGCCCGATTCGGCTGCTGGCTGCAAATTGACAGCTACGACAGGGGAAGACGCTGCTACACTCTAATTTGCCAAGATATTGCGCCGCTCGTTAGCAAGGCAACTTATAATTTAGCGGTGATTCTGGGCGGGTACAAAAGCCGCGTCGGACAGGTTCACAGCCAGTTCCCAATTCGCACGTTTTCTGCGGAGGTTCAAAGTTTTACCGATACAGTTCAGCAGGCAATTCTCGATAAAAATCAGTTGGCTGTTTTGGTTAGTGGCGAACCGGGAACGGGCAAAACTGCTTGGACGCAAGCGGTAGCAAAGGAAATTTTAGTGCCCCTGGGTTATGTAATTTTTATCTTAGACCACGATGCTGTGGAAAATTTTGTGCCTCCGAGTTATTTAGAGCGGATTTGTATTATTATCAACGAGGCTGATAATTTGGCTCAAGATCGATCGACCGCAGAAGCCCAACGCACTAACAAAACTGAACACATTTTGAGTTTGCTGGATGGAACTTTGTATCAAAGCGTCATCGACGAACACGGCATTCAATTTCAGCAAAAACTCGTAGTTTTGATGACTTGCAACACCACTGAAAGATTAGATCCTGCAATGTTACGGAAAGGCAGAGTGGATTTTACCAGTGAATTTACGCACAAATTTGTTTGAGCGCTCTCTTGCATTCTCAAGCTATCTGGCGATCGCACTCGCTACACGATCTCATACCATGTTCGATGTGGGATTTTCAATTAAAGAATTGGGAAGGACTGAGGAAGCTCATGGTTTGGATCACGGGCCTACAGTTGCTTTCTTTTGGGAACTTGTATAAAATACCGAACAATCACCAGGAAATCTTCTGAATATCAAAGTTTGGGGGAAACTTTCTTGAGTACCTATAGACCAAGGGTGTCAACAATCGCCTAAAACCCTTTGTCTCTCTCGTTTTTTGCCTAGTGTCGCTGCCCTCTTGCGCCCCCGCATAGTCGGGGCAGGCAAGAGATCACTCCAGTCTCCTCCGACTATTCGGGGGCGCCGGCGTGATCTATGCCTAATGGTCAAACAGCAAGCGGGCACTAGCTTTGGTCTTAATTTGATAGCAATGCCTATAGACATATCCCCATCAAAAATGATATCAATGATGGGTGAGACCCTCTAAGGATATCGACCGAGAGAGCACATCAGGGGAAAACAGCATTTTTGGTCTCAAACAGAATTTTTCAAACTGACAGCTATGGAGGAAATCCCAAACCGTGCACACTAAGCCAGTTCAGCAAAAAAGTCAGGGACTGGGAAGGTACGTTGACGGGACTGTCCCGATCGCCCAACAACCCGCAGAGGCAGCCGTGTCCGAGAGTAAAGACCGATTTCGGCGGTTTGTCGAGCGCTCCGCCGAGGCCGTGGCAATGGTAGATTGTGAAATGCGCTATCTGTCGGTTTCTCGTCGCTGGGAAACAGATTGCGGGTTGGGCGACGGCGAGGCCATCGGCCGATCTCATTGGGAACTGTTCCCGAATCTCCCGGAATATTGGGAGCAAAATGCCCAGGCTTGTTTGACGGGAGTTTTGGAATACAGCGAGTTTGTGGCAGGGCGAGCGATCGCATCTGTATCAGGAAAAATCGCAAGCGACTCTTTGAGTGCCTCGGTCAAATGGGTATTTCAGCCTTGGACAAATAGCGAAGGTGCGATCGGCGGTTTGATTTTGTTTGCATCTAAGATAGCTGAGGCTCCCGCTCAAACTAATTGCTTTAATAAATTTCAGTCCGAGGTCAAAATCACGCAGTTAGAAACTATACCACAACTAACTCAAATTGCCCTCGAAAATGCTGCTGATACAATCTTTTTTACTACCTCCGACGGTCAAATTTGCTACGCGAACAAAGCTGCTTGCCATCTTTTCGGGTACTCGGAATCGGAACTGCTAAACATGAGGGTTAGCGACATCGATTCGCAGTTGTCAGCATCGGATTGGCGAGAACACTGGGCTCAACTGAAGCAGCAAACCAACCTCACTTTTGAAACCAGTTACAAAACCAAAGACGGCCCCAGTTTTCCCGTTGAAGTTAAAGTCAATTATTTAGAATACGGCGGTTGCGAATACCGCTGCGCGATCGCCCGCGACATTTCGGCTCGCCAAGTAGCAGAATCAGCGCTTTTAGAGGCGAAAGAGCAACTTCAAGCCGTTTTGGACGCCGTGCCGGGATTAGTTTCTTGGGTAAGTTCCGATTTGCGCTACTTGGGAGTAAACCGACATTTAGCTAGCGCTTACAAAATGCCTGCCGAACTATTTATCGGTCAAAAAGTAGGTTTTTTAGATACAAGTCCCAAATTTAACGATTTAGTATACGATTTCTTTGCAAACCATAAAAAGAAGACATCTCAAGAAGTAACAGCGAGCATCAGAGGAGAAAATAAAACTTATCTCATTGTCGCTCAAAAATACCATAACAGTACGGCGGCGGTATTTGTCGGATTGGATATTACAGAAAGCAAACAGTCTCTTTTAGCTTTGCAAGAATCCGAAGAACGCTTGCGACAACAAGCGGCTAAATTAGAGCAAACGCTGTTAATTTTGCAGCGAGCTCAAACTCAACTGGTTCAAACAGAAAAGATGTCATCCCTGGGGCAGTTGGTAGCAGGAATAGCGCACGAAATTAATAATCCAGTTAGTTTTATCTCCGGCAATGTCAGCCACGCCACCGGCTACATTCAAGAACTGCTGCGAGCGATCGACCTTTACCAAAAGTATTATCCCCGTCCCGTGCGGGAAATTCAAGATTTGATGGAAGAATTAGACTTAGACTTCATCAAAAAAGACTTGCCAAAACTGCTAAATTCAATGAAAGTCGGTTCGGAAAGGATTCGCGATGTCGTGCGATCGCTCCGCTTGTTCTCGCGTACCGACGAAGCCCAAATGAAGCCTGCTGATATCCATGAAGGTTTGGACAGCACTTTGCTGATCTTGCAAAATCGCCTGCAAGCTAAAGGGGGACGGCCGGGGATTTCTCTAGTTAAAGAGTACGGAGATTTGCCGCAAGTTCACTGCTATGCGGGACACTTAAACCAAGTGTTCATGCACTTGTTGACAAATGCGATCGACGCTTTGGAAGAAGGGGGGAGACATCACGCAAAGTATGGTAAAAATCAAAATCAGTCTTACTTGTCTTCAGCCAGGTCGAGCTCTGAAATATTCACTCCCGAAATTCGGATTCGGACCTCCGTGGTAGGGGAAAACGAAGTTGCGATCGCCATTAGTGACAACGGCCCTGGCATGACTGAAGAAGTCCTCGACTGCATCTTTGACCCTTTGTTTACCACTAAATGTCCAGACACGAGCACTGGTTTGGGTCTAGCAATATCCCAGCATTTAGTAGTAGAAAAGCACGGCGGTAAGTTGCACTGTGTTTCGCGTCCGGGAGAGGGAACAGAGTTGATAATTAGAATTGCCATCGGCAACGATTAATTAGCTGTTTACGGATAGGAAATAATATGGTTATTGAGTGGCTTAAATTTAAAGTACCTCAAGAAAAGTGGGAGCAGTTTATTCAGCGAGATCAGGAAGTTTGGACGACGGGACTAAAAAGTTGGGACGGTTTTTTAGGCAAAGAAATTTGGGTAGATCCGGTGGAAAATGAGGTGGTGATGTTGATTCGCTGGGAAACTAGGGAGAAGTGGAAGGCGGTGCCACAAAGCACAATCGACGAGTTGGATGCCAAAATGGGCGATTTGCAAATTGCGATCGCCGAAAGTCGCGAATATCAAGTTCGCAAGTTTTTGCATTAGTCATCAGTCATCAGTCATCAGTCATTAGTCAGCATTTAGGATCTCAAGGATGGTGGGATTCTCTACCGGCAGTTCCAGAGTCAATGTGCTTGTTTTTTTACCGACTTTTGGAGTGCTTATCAGAGAGTTTTTCCAAAAAAGAGACAGCAATAAGTAGTCAAGAAAAGTGGCAAAACTTCCTATAGAGAAAGATTTAACAATACGATGAGACAAAGAATATCTCGTCTCGTCAGAAAAACTCTTTCCTTTTCTAAAAAACTCTCCAATCATATTGGAGGAATCTGGTATTTTGTCCATGAGTAGAATGCCTGTTTATCTATAGAGTGAAATCCTTATTTTTTCATGACTATGCAGGACTACCCACTTCCGAACTATAAAAACAAGTTATGTCATTGTTGGCGACAGAAAACCATCCAGTAAAGCTTGCCAAATTGCTACAAAACGGACAAATATCATCATCAGATTTGCTAAACGCCTTGCAATCTCTATCGCGGCGCTGCTTAATCGAAAAACAGGAAAGTCTTTACACTTTGCCACCTGTACTGAAGCAATATATCAACGGGTTATAACCAAATTAGTCCTGGACGCATAAATACCAAAGAAACCGGGTTTTTTACCGAGTCAGCAGGCTGCGACGAAGTATTTTTGTAAAAAAAACGGTTTCTGAACCCCATGCGTAAGTCCTAATTTTAAGAAAGTTTTGCATAGAGAGCTGAAATAAAATTAATGCTTAAAAAGCCTACTGCGAGTACGAGAAGGATAAAGATGGCGATACTGAAAATAGACTTTAGCCGATCGCCAATTCCGGGTTTTTCTGAGTTCATTGGTCAATTTTTACAGTAAATTTGCTCCGGGTCATTGAGAAATAGTAAATTATACCAATGCGCGAACAGAAAGGCAACTCCCGACAAGCTCCAAACGACGATCGTCCTCAGTAGGTCGCCTTTTTTTAACTTTTAATCTAAAATCTAAAATCTAAAATAGTCTTAGGCATTTTTCGGTTAACCTGGACAGCTATTGTCGATCGCCCGAACCCGATGGCGCTAACTCCTGTAAAATAGAGGGCGCGTTGGGGCGAACCTTTTAACAGCCTGAATTGGGCGCGATCGTCACAGACTCCCAAATACATAATAATATGGCAGTCATCCTTAACTTACTCACAAAGGTAAAAATAGAAGAGTGCCAAGAAATAATCTAAAACATATAACTGAAAATAAGGATAGAAATCGATGCTCCACCCAGTCTCGCAACCTTACCAACAACGAGCAAATACTATGACCCAAAGAGCCGTGCGGAAGCCAAAACCCTCTGTTGCAAACCACTTGAGACCAAGTTTTCCTCAAAGGCACTGGCTGGAGCTGGCAGAGTACGCCTCTCTGGCGGCCTCTGGTGTGGGTTCCCTGGCGGTGGCAGTGTCGGGCCAAGCTTTTTACGGGGTGGCTCCCCTAACTTTGGCTTTGTCGCTGAATGTTGCTAACCGGTATCGCTTCGAGCAGCAAGTGCGCCTGCATCAAAATTCGGAAATGGCCCAAGTCCAAAAGTCTGTCAATAAAGTCGAAAAAACGGCGGTGACGGTAATTGTTAAATTACGCAGGCAGTTGTCTGCAGATATTGCAGCGCTGCGCCAGCAAATGGCGACAATGCCTAGGGCTGAGGGCTTTGAGGAGTCGATCGATATCCAGCGGCAGTTGCTGAGTTTAGGAGAGTCGGTAGCTTCTTTGCAAGAAATCGTGGCGTCTGCTGTGCTCGATGTCCGCCAGCAGGTGAACGCACAACTGCAAGATTTATCGGTGAGCCAACGGGCGAATCTCCAAGCTGTGGAACAGGCTATAGAGCAACTGCAAAGCGCGACCCAAGGCTTGACAGAAACTTCTATCAGCCGAGACGACTGGGAAGTAGTAAATACTCGATTTTTGGAAATCCAGAAAGTCATGGCCAATTTGCAAAGCCAACTGCAAGCTCCCGCGCACCAATCGACTCCGGATTTGTCGATCGTCCAAGCTCAAATCCACCGTTTGGAACACGAGCAGCAAGAAGTTGTCAAACCTCACCTCAAGCGCTTAATCTCGGTTGTCAGGGAGTTGCAGCACACACAAGAGAGTAGTCATTAGTCATTAGTTGTTAGTCATCAGTCAGAAGGAAGATTTTTCCACTCAGACACTCACATACTCTCAGACTCTCGCCCGATCGAGTCGAACTTTTAAAGGCAATTGTGTTACAAAATGAAAAGCTAATCTGTCTAGTTCACCTGTTTTCAACCTGTTACAAGAAAATTAAATGACTGCAACCGTAACTATTGCTGATAACCCGTTACTAATCGGTCAAGGATTGCCTCCATTTGACGCGATCGAACCACAACACGTCGTCCCCGCCCTCACCCAACTGCTGACCGAACTAGAAGCCTCGCTAGCTGCCTTAGAATCGTCTGTCGAGCCGACTTGGAGCGGCTTAGTAGAACCCTTGCAGCGGCTCGGAGAGCGTTTAAATTGGAGCTGGAGCATTGTCGGACATTTGATGGGTGTGAAAAATAGCCCGGAACTGCGATCGGCTCAGGAAACAGTGCAGCCGGAAGTAGTAAAATTCTGGAGCAAGCTCAGTCAAAGCAAACCGCTTTACGAAGCTTTTAAAGCGCTGCGGGCTAGTGAAAATTGGGACAGCTTAGAGTCAGCTCAACAGCGAATTGTCGAAGCCGCTCTCCGAGACGCCCAACTCTCCGGCGTCGGTTTAGAAGGCGAGCAAAAAGAGCGTTTTAATGCCATTCAATTAGAATTGGCCGAAATTACTACCCAATTTTCCAATCACGTCCTCGACGCTACCAAAGCATTCAGCCTCACCCTCACAAACAAAGACGAAATTGACGGTTTGCCGCCGAGTTTGTTGAGTTTAGCAGCTCAAGCCACTCGCAGCGCCGGCGAAGAAAATGCGGATGCCGAAAACGGCCCTTGGCGGATTACTTTAGACTTTCCCAGTTACGGCCCTTTCATGCAGCACAGCACGCGCCGCGACTTGCGCGAAAAGTTGTACAAAGCTTTTATAGGCAGAGCAAGTAGCGGAGAATTGAATAACTGGCCGTTGACCGATCGCATTTTAGCTTTGCGCCAGGAAAAAGCTGCTTTGCTCGGGTTTAGCAGTTATGCCGAATTGAGCTTGGCGAGCAAAATGGCTCCCGACGTTGCAGCAGTGGAAGCTTTGTTAGAAGAATTGCGCTTAGCTAGTTACAGTGCTGCTGTCAAAGATTTAGAAGATTTGAAAGCTTTTGCTGCCGAAAAAGGCGCGCCGGAAGCTGGGGATTTGAAGCACTGGGATGTAGGTTTTTGGTCGGAACGGCGGCGGGAAGAAAAGTTTGCTTTTAGTGCCGAAGAATTGCGCCCTTACTTTGCTTTGCCGCAGGTATTAGAGGGGTTATTTGGATTAGTAAAGCGGCTGTTCGGCGTGACAGTAACTGCGGCAGACGGTCAAACTCCTGTCTGGCACAAAGATGTGCGCTATTTCCAAATAGATGATGAAGCAGGAAATGCGATCGCCAATTTCTATTTAGACCCCTACAGCCGCCCCGAGGAAAAGCGCGGCGGTGCTTGGATGGACGAGTGCGTGGTGCGCGCTAAATTTGTGGAAGCGTCCAAGACAACCACGCGGTTGCCGGTGGCTTATTTGGTGTGCAACCAAAGTCCTCCTGTGGACGGCAAACCGAGTTTAATGACTTTTGGGGAAGTCGAAACTTTGTTTCACGAATTCGGTCACGGTTTGCAGCATATGCTGACAACGGTAGACTATCCGGGGGCTTCGGGCATCAATAATGTTGAGTGGGATGCGGTGGAATTGCCCAGTCAATTTATGGAAAATTGGTGTTACGACCGCGCGACTTTGTTCGGGATGGCAAAGCATTACGAAACCGGGGAAACTTTGCCGGAACACTATTACCAAAAACTGCTAGCAGCGCGCCACTACATGAGCGGCACCGTCATGCTCAGGCAAGTACATTTTAGCAGCGTTGACATCGAATTGCACCACCGCTATCGATCGGGCGGCAGCGAAACTGTGGCCGATGTCCGCAACCGCATCGCTAAAACTACGACTGTTTTGCCTCCTCTGGAAGAAGACGCATTTTTGTGCGCTTTCGGACACATTTTTGCGGGCGGCTATGCGGCGGGGTATTACAGTTATAAATGGGCGGAAGTGCTCAGCGCTGATGCTTTTGCGGCGTTTGAGGAAGCGGGTTTGGAAGATGAAAGTGCGATCGCATCTACAGGCAAGCGCTTCCGAGATACAGTGTTAGGATTGGGCGGCAGTTTGCACCCGATGGAAGTGTTTAAAACTTTCCGGGGACGCGAACCGAGCACTAAAGCTTTGTTGAGACACAGCGGTTTAGTTGCGGCTTAATTTAAGTGTGGAATTACTGGGGATTAATGCGGGTGAATTTATCTGCATTAATCCCTGTTTTTTGTTGAATAAGATTTATACATATCCTGTATGTGTAGGGTGCGGTGTGGATGAAGTCTTACCCCTACCCAGCAGATTCCAGGGTTATGAAGTACACAACAGATCGTTCGTTCCCCGTAGGGACACGGCAATGCCGTGTCCCTAAACTTCATAAAGCGGGAATACGCTATAATTTATGCGTAAAACAACTTTTTGCGTAAGTTTTATTGTTATAAAATTGATAATTGGAGCCAGACTTTTTTGTATTAATATTAATAGGACTAAAATTATCACTACAAACCCATTTTAGTGTAGAACATCATGCAATAAACATCTGTAGTTTGGCACATCATCCCCAATCTTTTGGTAAAAAATCGGGCAAAAAGTGCGATCACCAGCAGCTTTTAGTTTAGGTTGAAGGCTCATCCAAGCAGCATTGGCGAATATTTTTTGTCATTTAACACTAATTATACTTAACTTTCCCTCTCCCGGAAATTAACTTTATATTTCGCAACATTTACGGGTTGTTTTATCGATACAGCTAATGCTTTTATTTGCAACTAAAAATAGATGCTTTTACGGAATCTTTAAGATAGAGTGGCAACAGCGAGTCTTTTTTAAATTTTTGATAAAGAACGGGGTACTCGGCGTCAAAATGGTAAAAAATTTAGGTAGAAACTAAAAAACTTAGTTGGGATTAATTGGAGGATTCTCAGAAAAAATCTTTGTATATTATATGATAAAAAGTAAGGATTGATAGTCAATCGTTCACCTACAGATTAAAATTTTCATGGATATTCAATTAATTAATATCGGTTTTGGTAACATTGTGTCTGCTAATCGAGTGATTGCCATTGTCAGTCCCGAGTCAGCGCCAATTAAGCGGATTATTACTGATGCGCGGGAGCGGGGACAACTTGTTGACGCAACTTACGGCCGCCGCACGAGAGCGGTAATTATTACAGATTCGAGTCACGTCATCCTCTCGGCGATTCAGCCGGAAACGGTTGCTAATCGTTTTGTGATCAGCAAAGACGGTCAAGGTCGGGATGATTGAGGTTTGTCAGTTGCAATTTGAGCGCTTACAGTTTAGAGTAAGCGGAAACTTGAATTGTTACACGTTTCTATTCTAAAAATGAAATCCGGTAAATTAATTGTTTTGACGGGGCCTAGCGGTGTGGGGAAAGGCACCCTAGTACGATCGCTCCTCAATCGCCATCCCGAATTGTATCTTTCGGTATCGGTGACAACTCGATCGCCCCGTGAGGGAGAAATTGAGGGACAGCACTACTATTTTGTCAGCCGCAGCCGCTTTGAACAAATGGTTGAGGCTGGAGAGTTGGCGGAATGGGCTGAGTTTGCCGGTAATTTTTACGGTACTCCTTATTTTGGTCTCAAGCAAGGAATTGGTGAGGGAAAATGGGTAATCCTCGAAATTGAGTTGGAAGGGGCTAGGCAAATTAGGAATAATTTTACCGAGGCGCTGCGAATTTTTATTTTACCTCCTTCTTGGGAAGAATTGGAACGGCGCCTGCGGAGTCGGGGTCAAGATTCCGAAACTGCGATCGCCCGTCGGTTGCTGCGGGCTAAAGAGGAAATTGAAGCGGCGGGGGAATTCGATTTCCAAGTTGTTAATGATGATTTGGAAGTTGCTTTGAAAAAGCTAGAATCAATACTTAATTTGGGTGAGCTTTCAGGTAACTAATGACTAATTACCCATTTCTCCGTCCTGGCTAAAACTTCGCTACTTTGTTTGATAGCAACACAAACTTTTAAATTCAATTCCAGAATATTCAATGAAGGCGAAATTTTTCTCAACGGTTCAATTTCGCGAGGAGAACAGCCCAACATTTCCATATAAGCTAGCGTCCACCCAATAGCTGCAATATCCCCTACATTGCCTTCTCCGGCGCAAAGGTGACAGCCCAATTCGCCCTCCGGCCCACACTCAGGACAAACCCAATTGCCCAGTTGTGAATGGGGCAGATTTGTGCGCGAGGCGGATGCAATTGTTAATGCTTTAATATGATTTTGAACTACTTGTTTAAAACCTCGGTTTTGGTTACTGCGGGGGTCGGAATTACCGTGCGATCGCCCGATTGCTACGGCTTGCTGTTGTGGCGAAGCAACAAAGGCTGTTTGGTTCTCCCTGGTTACTCTAGATTCGCCTAGGTTCGCAGTTAGCTGAATACCATAGTCTTTCGACTCCGCAGTCTGAGAGTGGTTGAGTGCGCTGGAGGAATCGGGTTCGGAAGTTGTGAAGGATTGTTCTATGCGATCGGCAAAATCTTGCATTGAGAGGTGATGTTCGATCGCCAAAGACCAAGTTCTTTTATGTCGGAGGTCGCCATATTTTCTGGCTTCTTCCTCAGTAATGCCGATCGCCGCAGCCTCTTGGCGCAGCACATTCATCGAAGTCATTGTATCTGATATCATTAGTTTGTTTGCAGTTAAATTTACGATCGCCCGCTCAGCCTACAAATAAATTACCTTAGATATACTACAATAGTCCGGACTATTTTGATATCCTAGTCGGCAACCCTTGATTTTCCGTTAGCAAGTCGATTCTGCAATCGCCCTGAAACCCTTATTTTACCCTTGGCAATCACACACTGTCCGAAGCATTGATAGTAGCCTAAATCTAAAATCTAAAATCTAAAATCTAAAATTGGATGACTTCAATTCTTCCCGATACAGCTTTATCTGTGGCCGGACTAACATCATACCTGCAAGACTTGTTGGAGGGCGATCGCAACCTGCAATCAGTTTGGCTGACAGGCGAGGTGTCGAACGTTTCGCACCACCCCAGCGGCTGCTTTTTCACTCTGTGCGACACCGACAAAAGCGCTGCTATTCGCTGCGTGGTGTGGAATTCTCAGCGGCAAAAATTGGTGCAAATACCCGCAAAAGGAGAACAGTTGCTGGTTTTGGGAAGCATCCGGGTTTACAAAAATCGCGGCGAGTACCAGTTGACTGTTGTGCAATCGCTACCGGCTGGGGAAGGATTGCAGGCTTTGCGGTTGCAGCAATTGCGATCGCGCTTGGATGCTGAGGGTTTCTTCGATCCCGCCCGAAAGCGCCCGATTCCCGCACACCCGCAAATTGTGGCCGTGGTGACATCAGATACTGGGGCTGCTTGGGGAGACATTCAGCGCACTCTAGCCCAAAGATATCCAGGTTTGCGGGTGTTGCTGTCGCCGACAGGAGTGCAGGGAGAATTGGCTGCTGCTGCCATTGCTAGGGCGATCGCCCGGGTAGAATTGGACGGTAGGGCGGATGTGATTATTTTAGGGCGCGGCGGCGGTTCTGCGGAAGATTTGGCTTGTTTTAATGATGAGAGAGTTGTCAGGGCGATCGCCAATTGTGCGATTCCAATTATCACTGGTATTGGGCACGAAAGAGACGAATCTCTCGCCGATTTAGTAGCAGATAAACGAGCCCACACTCCCACTGCGGCGGCGGCTCAAGCTGTACCAATTTTAGCAGATCTTTATTTTGAACACAAGCAGCGAATGGTCAATTTAGCAAGTGCTGTGCGGGCAAGATTTCAGACAGAAGAAGAGCATTTGCAACTGTTACAAAATCGATTAAAACGCTTGCCTGCGACATCTCGAACTTTGCGGCAAGCAACTGGTAAACTGGAAGTATTGCAAGAAAAGTTATCCGCACTGAATCCGGCAGCAGTATTGCAAAGGGGTTATGCGGCGGTAATCCAAAGTGACGGTACGATCGTCCGCACAACTGACGGTTTGGAATGGGGAGAGGAATTGACTGTGAGGTTGAGTCGGGGCGTGCTGAAAGTTAAGATTGTAGAAGTATTGGATGCAGAAGAAAAGTTATGATTGATTCGCAGTTGCGCCAGTCTGACTGGAATTATGAGGAAACGGTCGATCGAATTGAAGCGATTATCGATCGGGTGGAATCAGGAGATTTGCCTCTAGAAGAGGTTTTCGAGCAGTTTGGGGTGGCTGTGGAGTGTTGGCTGGAGTGCGAAAGCTTTTTGGCGCGAGGGAAGGAACAGATGGATTTGTCGATCGAGCTTTTAGCTGCGGAACCCGATTTTTAAGCGGAGATAAACTCGGATTAATGTAGGTGAAATAGCAGGTGAAACCGAAAGTCCGACAGGGAATTAATTCCCTGTCTCATAGCGAAAGTCCTCTGAAGAGGACTGTTAAATTCATTAGTCCTCTTTAGAGGACTTGCGCTATGAGGCGGGGATTTCAATCCCCGCCGGAATGTGTGTCAGACGTGTTTGTTAACACCATCAAACACCATAAATCAATGCAAACCCTGACAAATAAACCCCGACCAATAAATCAAATCATCAAAAGGATTTGACCTAGTGTAAAGATTTTTTGCCAAACTTTCATATCCTTTCTTCCGTTCCTGAATCTGATTTTCCTGCTTCGCTATTTCCTTCAACTTCTTATCCAACTCCTTAAACTCATCCGTCCCCCTCTTGTATGGTTTCTGCCGCAATTTTAACTCCTCCTTTTCCTTTTTAACCGCAGCCAGTTCTTCCTCTAACTTCCCAATAATTGTCTGAAGCAACGGATCGATTTGCGGTTTATAAAGCCGCTGCAACTCCGCACCCGAAATTGTCCGCAACCTCACCTGTGCCCGTCGCAAAGCCTCTGGACGACTCAAACCTTCCCGACGATACTGATAGTAAAAAATCGAAAACAGCGAAGTAGCAAAATCATCCACCGCCCACAAAGTGCTGACCACACTCCGCGTCCCCGCACACAAAAACCCCGTTCCCAAACTAAGAAGATTATCGGTAATTTCCGTCCCTCCTAAATTAGTTTCGCAGCAGGACATAAACACATCAGATAACTGCGGCAAGCGCCAACCCGGTGTCATCAATTCCCCTAACGTGATACTCCCGTCTCCTAAAAACAATCGCGATTCTAAAGGATTGTCCAAACGCGAGACAGCGTGGTGACTGGAGTGGATTACATTCACATTTTGGGCGAGGTTTCGATAGGCTGCGACTGTTGCTTCTTGACTTCCTTTTAACCGCTCAGGTTTGGTCACAATTTCGGCAATTTGTTCGCACTCAAAAGGAGTGAAGTACAAATCATCAGTGGCATTTTCCACAATTCCGTATGTGGGCGATTCGATGGTTTCGTCTTTACTGCAATACTCCAAAATTCTGCAACTGGGAACGTAACGAATCAGGAAATAATTGCTAAGCACCCCCCCCGGCCCCCCTTTGCTAAGGGGGGGAGAAAGAAGAGATTCTTGTTCCTTAGCAAGCCCAGAATCGAGATTCTTAAGCCCCCCCTTAGCAAGGGGGGGTTGGGGGGGTTCTATCGGCAATGCCGCCAGCGGAATATGATGCAAAAACAGATGCGGAATCACAATCAATTCCTCAATTCCATCCAAACAATTACCAATCAACTCATCAACTTTCAACCGCTGCGACAACTGAGACAAAAACTCACCCATCCCCTGTTGCCAAGCTTTCTTATCCTGCAAATAAGGCAACAACCAACTCTCGCGAATCCACTTCTGGAAACTTCCCCAACCCTCTCCCTGACAAGTATGAATCTGCGGCGCTTTATCCTTGTAAATCACAAAAACATGAGTGTCATCATCCGTCGTGTAAAAACAGAGAATCGCCGTCTTTGAATTGTCAATCAATTGTTGCATCGCCGCAAACTGCATCGGATCGACTTGAACTTGTCCAGCTAAAACAGGATCTAAACTGCGAATATTTTCCCAGATTTGCTGTTTTTCCCTTTCCAATTCTTGAATCTTCTCCGTGTAAGCAGAAGTATCCGCCCGACTGCGCGACTGACTCCCCACACCTGCTAATTCTTTATTGCCTTCAGAAGGTTTGCGGAGTTGTTCAACTTCTGCGTCAATTTCCCGCTGCTTCGCCTCAAATTCCTGCAAATACTTTTGCACTGCGGGCGGAATTTGGCCGCTAGCATACAAATCATTGCTGTGCATTAAATCGACTAAACGCTGAGCCCGGGTTCGGTCGCAATATTCTATGGCTTTTTCCAGTTCGTTGTTGTTGACGCAAGCTTGAATTGCCTTTTCGTAAACATCGATCGATCCTGCTAAAATCTGCTGGCGGATATCGTCGGAAATTGCCCAACTTCTGGTTTTTTCTACCGCTTGAATTGCTTTCTCGAAGCCTTCAAGCGCGATGTCCCAAAAACCAGCAGTGAAAGCGGTATTGCCGAGGTTTCTACCTGATTGCAAGCAGTCTAAAGGGAAAGCAGTAGGAGTGCGAATTTCTAATACTAAGCGAAAACAGGCGATCGCCTCTTCTATATTCGCCGCCCTGACTCCTTCTATTCTCTCACTATAGGTAAGACCCAAATTGTTTTGAGTCATTGCCCAATATTCGGGATAATTTTCGCGGGTAGCGACTTTTAATGCTAAGCGACAACAAGCGATCGCCTCTTCTATATTCGCCGCCCTGACTCCTTCTATTCTCTCACTATAGGCAGTCCCCAAATTGTTTTGAGTTAATGCCCATTTTTCGGGATAAGCCTCGCGGGTATAGACTTTTAATGCTTCCCGATAACAAGCGATCGCCTCTTCTATATTCGCCGCCCTGACTCCTTCTATTCTGTCACTATAGGCATTCCCCAAATTGTTTTGAGTCCCTGCCCAATCTTCGGGATAATTCTCGGGGGTACGGACTTTTAATGCTTCCCGATAACAGGCGATCGCATCTTCTATATTCTTTGCCCTGACTCCTTCTCTGTCACCATAGGCAGTACCTGACGGGGTGACAACCCCGTCAAAAGCAACACCGGTGGCGGATTTGGCCAACTTGAGCTAAAAAAAGATGGGGTCTCCGTTGTTTAAGCGTCCCCATCTACATAATTATGTTTCCTCAATTTTACCAAAACCATCTAGAAAAACAACTCAAACCGACAGAGTACCATACGCTCAAAGCTCTGGTATATCTGTTGCAGAGCCATAAACTTGCGTAGTATTGAATTATTGGCTTCAATAGGCCTTATCCGATTCAATTTGAGAGTCGGAGGCGTAGCCTACAAAGATTTCTGAAATTAGACTCCCTGAACATAGAAAGCCTATGGTTTCCACTTGTTAAAGAAAATTTACAAGCTAAATTTAACAAATCTCAACCTTTGAAACTTGGGATCGATAGAACGCAGTGGCGAGCGCATAATGTATTTATGGTTAGCCTAATTTGGGAAAAACGAAGTATCCCCTTATACTGGCGATTGCTAGACAAAAGAGGATGTAGTAATATTGACGAACAAAAAGCTCTACTCACTCCTGTGTTAGAGTTGCTATCAGATTATGAAGTGATTGTGTTAGGCGATCGGGAATTTGGTAGTGTCAAGCTCGCATCGTGGCTCTGTGAGAGACAAGTAAAGTTTATTTTTAGAGTCAAACAAGGGCGCTATATCCAGGAGGAGAACTCTGATTACATTCGCTTATCTGACAGGGGTTTAGTGCCGGGAACAAGCTTTTATTTAGTCGAAACAAAATTTACCAAACAAAAAGGTTTTGGGAATTTTGATCTCGCTGGTTATTGGCGACGAAAATATCGAGGAAAACAAGAAGATGTTGCGTTGGTATCTTTTGACTAATGTCGGCAGTTTAAAACAATCGATCGATACTTTCAAATGTCGCAGTGGGATTGAAGCGATGTTTAAAGATTGTAAAACTGGTGGTTATAATGAGCGAGAGAAGTCACGCTAATAACCAACGATTAAGCAGTTTAATATTATTGAGAGCGCTCGCCTACAGTTGTGCGATAATACAAGGTCAAAAAATCAAGAAAATGGGAGTGCAAAAATATGTAGGTCGGGTAACAGAGTGCGGGCGCTCGATACGTCGTCATAGTAGTTTTTGGATAGGATTGTACGGTCAATCTTGGGTAATTGGCAGGGAATGTTGTCAAGATATTATTACTGAATTAATGAGAATTAGGCGCAATAAACTACCGTTTTTTCAGAGGGGTCTAAGGGCTATGTCCTTTATTTTATCAATGTTTTGACGGGGTTGTCACCCCGTCAAAGGCAGTACCCAAATTGTTTTGAGTCAATGCCCATTGTTCGGGATAATCCTCGCGGGTATAGACTTCTGATGCTTCCCGATAACAGGCGATCGCCTCTTCTATATTCTTTGCCCTGACTCCTTCTATTCTGTCACTATAGGCATTCCCCAAATTGTTTTGAGTCATTGCCCACTTTTCGGGATAAGCCTCGCGGGTATAGACATCTAAAGCTAGCAGATAACAGGCGATCGCCTCTTTAATATTCTCTGCCCTGACTCCTTCTATTCTCTCACTATAAGCCATCCCCAAATTGTTTTGAACCCCTGCCCATTGTTCGGGATAATCCTCGCGGGTATGGACTTTTAATGCTTCCCGATAACAGGCGATCGCCCCTTCAATATTTTCTGCCCTGACTCCTTTTATTCTCTCACTATAGGTAAGGGCCAAATTATTTTGAACCGTTGCCCATCGTTCGGGATAATCCTCGCGGGTATAGACTTCTGATGCTGCGCTATAACAAGCAATACCTATTTCTAAATTCCAGGCCCGCCGCCCCATGGGAAACTTATTAATTAAGTAGCCAAACTTGCCAATAACTGCTGCGATGGATGCAGCTTGTTCTGAGGCAACTTCTGTGAATTTTGATGTAGTCCAAGCTTGTAATATTTGAGCAAATTGCAAATCCAATTTATCGAAATTTAGTTGTAAAATAGGATAGACAACTTGAGGATTCCCACCACTTTTTATCATTGCCAGCACCACCTCCATCAAGAATTTTAAATAATCTGTATGAGAATTTGCACGGGCAATAAAGTTAGCCAATTGTGCCGCTAGATTTTGCAACCAAGCTGCCTTGGGGTTGCCCTCTGCTGCCATCTTCTCCGCTTCCGCTGCCATGACTTGCACAAAATTGGCATCAACTAAGTCTCGATTGGCGTTAATAATATCATTTACTGTACCGCTAGGGCACTCAAGCACGGCTTGAATCAGTTCCAGATAGGCGACGATGCGTTGTTCGTCCATTAGAGTTTCCCTTTATTCTGTATATATATCGATCGGCAATTTGGGGGAGAATTATGCAGATTCCTGAAAAATTCTAGATATTTGTCTTGGGAATGTTGTAGCGGCGGGTTCACCAACCATCAGCGCCAAAAACAAACAAACTCAAAAACCCGCCCCCACCCAACGAGAAATCTCATGTACATCCTTCCCATTTTGTAGACGCGGGTTCACCAACCATCAGCGCCAAAAACAAACAATTTCAAAAACCCGCCCCCACCCCATGCAAAAAAACCAAAAACGCAATATTTTAATTGTTTTTTCGTAGAGATGGCGGGGATGGGGCGGGTTTTTTAGATTGTTGATTTTTATCAGATATGGTTAGTGAACCCGCCCCTACAAGTCATGGAAATTTATCCAGATTTATGGGAGATTGCCGATTTATGACAAGGCAAAATCATCACCATCTCCCCAAATCTCAGCTAACTTCTCCAACAAATCTTCAGCAATCAGATTCAGTTCCGCTTTCACATCCTCGTCAATATCTGAAGCTTTCTCAACAGGTGAAGATTTATCACGAGAGAAAGATATATCTCTATTTCCCAAACCTCCACTGCTAGAACCACTTCCCGCTAAAGCCTTCCCCCCTTCATATCCCCAGTCAGATTTCTCACTACTGTGCAAAACTTTATTCAAAATTGCCACAATTTCAGAAATAGATTTGTTTTGCAATTTATCCCGAACTTGTGCTTGTACGGGGTCATCTTCTTCCAAATCAGATAGCAACTCTTCAATTTCACCTTGCAACAGCGGAATTGCCAACTCAATCCGATCCAAATAATCCCACAATTCCTCAACTGGTTTGAGATTAGTTAGAGAAATTTCTTCCGTTTCCTCCAGAATTTCCACAGCCGGAATAAAGCCCAAAAGTTTCACCTTATCGAAAGGTTCGGCAAACCCAACAGCGATATAAGCAATGCGATTTTCCCGCACTTCCGGCAGAGAAATCGCCGATTCTCCGAGCTGAACCGGACAGCATTCTATCTTGCCAATCCCCGGCAAAACCAAATCGCCCACATCCACAACCGCCCGCCTTGCTGGATTCCAACTATCACCGCTATCAATATCGGTTTCCATTTCCATCCATTCCAAGAAATAGTTAACCGCCCAAACCGCCAGGGTATTGAAATAAACCCGCTTGCCTTTTTGCGGATTAGCTTGCTCTGAAGCAAATTGCAGAGCCAAATTGCGGGCAGTTGGCTCCAGAGGAATTTCTAACAAATAAGTATCTCTGCTATTCACCATTATTCCTCGGGTTGATATCCAAACTTAAGTGCAATCTCTTTGACGAGAGCCAAACCTGTTCTTTTCCAGTGAGAGTTGAGAGTTTGATAGTCAATGTTTAACTCTCTGGCAATTTTAGACAATTTATCTGGAGGGTCTTGCAACAGCAATCGCAGTGCCAGTACGTGAGAATTGGCATCCGGTCGAGGGCGGCGATTTTCGGGATTATTTGGCTTCTTCTTATCTATTTTTTCATTGGGATAACTGTTTCGCAGTTCTCCCATCGGATCGTCTTCAATACACTGCCATAGTTTGCGGCCGATGCGCTGCTTATTTTGAGCTTGTTCTCTCTCGATGAGTTGCTCAATTCCATTTTTAGTGGTATGGTCTATCGGTTCTTGAGCCTCAAATTTTTCACCTCGGTTGCTCGTAATCGGAGCATCAAAACTAACACTAAAAATCTGTTGCTGCATCCGGCGATATTGCTCATAGACTTTGTTCTTGAGAGTTTTATTGAACCGCTGAACCACTCGGGTTCGCAACACATCAGCAGCGAGATTGTCGAGGTCAATTCCCCTCAAAAATGCCGAAAGCGTTTTGAGAAAACCGCAATAAGCTTCCTGCATCATTTCCTCTAAATCAATATTAGGATAAGGATGCTTGCGAATTCCGGGCAAATGGGGAATGAGTTGGCACAATTGATTTTTGAGTCTTTCTTGTTCCTTACTACCCTCTTGCGAGTCTTTCAAGAGTTGTAGAAGTTGGCGTAACTGTTCGTCGGTGTTCACAGGCACGTTCGGATGACATCGAGATAATTCGGTTCTCCCAGGGAAAATAGCGCTGTAACCTGCCAGCAATAACAAAGTCAAGGAAATCGGTTTGAGTTCCCAACCCGTGGGTGGAAGCAACAAGTTGAAACTTGCGGCTACAGGAACTAAACCTGCTAAGGGTTCGACGGGGGTATCATGTCTCGTCATAGTCCAGTTTTTGCGTGTTAATACTCTGATATCGCAGGTTTTAGCGGCTTTATGCAGAATTGAGCAAAAATTTTTCGTAAAGGCAATGGGATAAGGACTGAAGTCCTTACTACGAAATTCATCCGGTGTAAAATTAGCAATTATAGGGACTTCTCCATTGCGCTTTTGAAGAGATATCGCAGGAGTGACCCAGTTTATGCACATTCCAAAAATAAATCATATCAAACCCTATTGATAGCAAAGGATGTGATATGAAGCGAATTCTATTAGCGCGGATTTGGTATAACGCAGTTTCTACAATTTGTCGATCGACCTTTTGGCTTTATCTGCCAGATTTTTCACCGCATTTTTAGCATCTTCTGCTGCGTGGCGGGCGGCAGCTTCGGCTTGTTTGGCTTTGCCTTCAACCTGGTCTTTTCTGTTGCCGGTGATATTACCGAAAATTTCCTGAGCTTTGCCTTCTAAATTTTTGCCGATCGCCTTAGCTCTGTCTTCTGTACTCATAATAAGCTCCGTTTGGCAAGTTCCTTTAGTAACATTGTAAAATCAACTCGCCTGCAAGTGCCTTTAACTTCATATTAATTTATATTCTGCTTGACCTCGGTTTTCTTCTGATGACTTACTGCGCGCAAATTCCTCCCTCAAAAAGCGAAGGATTCCTTTTTTTTACAAATGTATACGTCGGCAATATTCGTCCTAAAAAACTATTTCAAACTCGCCGCAGCAACTTTAATCGGTTCCAGTAATTCTAACGGCAAATGCAGCATATTCAATTGGGTGCTATCTGCCGCTTTCCTTTCCGGATCGGGGCCGTGATAATCGCTGCCACCAGTTGCCAGCAAACCGTAATGAAGACACAAATCTTTCAACTTTTGGATTTGGCTAGAACTGTGGCTGGGATGGTATACTTCAACTCCCATTAAACCAGCATCTACTAATTCTTTTAAGACTTCCTCAACAGCGCCGCCGCGAAATAAATAAGGGTGAGCCCAAACTGGTACTGCGCCGCAACTCTTCAGTAAATCAATGCCTTCGACGATCGAAAATTTCTCGTAATGCACATAAGCCGGGCCGTCATCTCCCAGCCAGCGATCGAATGCTTCCCGCGATGATTTCGCGTGACCCGCTTTTACAAGTGCAGAGGCAATATGAGGTCTTCCCGGTGCCATTCCTGGGGATGTTTTTGGCAGTTCGATCGCGTATCCCATTGCTGCTAATTTTTCGACCATTTCCTGTGATCGGCGAAACCTTCCTTCCAGGCGATCGTTCAAAGGAACTCGCAACTTATTCGCATCGGGATAAAAACCTAAAATGTGCAGCGATCGGCCGTTGTGAACGGTGCTGAGTTCGAGTCCGGGGACTATTTCGATACCGTGCAAAGCAGCGGCGGCGAAGGCTTCATCCCAACCCGACATCGTATCGTGATCCGTGACGGCCAAGGCGCGAACCCCCGAGGACGCGGCGGCAGCTACGAGTTCGGCAGGGGTGAGAGTGCCGTCGGAATAAGTAGTGTGACAGTGGAGCTCTAGCATTTTTTCTGGTAAGTTAAAGTCTGTAAAACCTGCAATTATTCCCCTCACTCATGTGAGATATATCCTCATACAATTTTAGATTTTAGATTTTAGCTTTTAGATTGGGAATGAGTGATGCTATCAGGGCTTCGATCTTGTCTACAGGTGCATTTTTTTCGGAACAGGTTTCACTGTCAGCAACATTTTTTCCTCGTTATTTGTAATAACTTGTTGCGCCTTTAATTGGTACATTTATGCTTCTTCAAACTCTGCATGACATGGGTATTCAACCCGCCTTTTCAGTTGAATTTAGATGCAGAGTACCTTAACTATTTCTTGATTTCTCGCATTGGGTGAAGGACACCCTCTGGCAATTTGGAAGGAATCGGCGATATTTCAATACTTTGTATGTTGTGAACTGGGATAACTACCAGTTTATCTGCCAATTCGAGAATTATCGGGTCTGCTGTCAACATTTTGTGCAGGCGAGTGCCTAAAGTTGCTTGCTCTCCTACTGTTCCCTCTGGCGCAATGAACTGGAAGTGTTGCTGTTTGCCGTTGGTATAGTGGATTGTCAGATCGATAACTCTTTCTTGGTTGGTTGCTTGCATAATTTTTTTCCCTAACAGTCGATCGGGACTTCACAAAATTAACAATAAATCAAAACTGGCGATCGCACCGCCGCTGGAAAGCTCGTTGGAAAGCTCGTTGGAAAGCTTTTGACCAAACCAGGCTGTCGGTACGAAAGTCCGGTTACTGCTAATTTTATCACAAAAACTGTACTGAAAGTTGCCAACTTACCCAGTATAGAATTGCCAGTTGCACTGTCTTCGCTCCCCAATGCGCGAGCTCCTTCGCCAGCAATATTTGGTCGATCGGGCTTTCTTCTATGCCAGTTGGCAAAGTGGCTCAATTTAGCCTCTCTAGCGACTTGACTCAAAGCGCTCTCAAGTCATACAGCAGAAGCCTTTGAGCGCTTTGGTTGTCAAGGTGTTTCCAGGTGGGAACTGTGGAGGTTGAGATAGCGGCATTCTGCTTTCACTGCCGGCGAGTAATTTTTTATAGATTAATAACATAACATTCAGGTACAGCTTATGAAATCCACACTTTGTTTTCCCGAAACTTCTCTTCAGTCTAACGCAGTTACTGTTAACAATAGTGTTATGGAATCTTGTATTGTTGCAGCTTGGATTGACTTAGTAGGAGGAGATTTTGAGAGCTTGGGAGGAGATGATTGGCTTCCCTTGTGCGGCGACATTGATGACGGCGAAATTTATCGGGAATGGTTTTTGTGGGAAGACAGCGAAGTGACTCAAGAGTGGGAAGCTTACGATCCCATTACTAATTATCGAGTGGTGGCATCAAGCCGAGAAATGATGATTTCTAAAATCAACCAAATAGAAGATGCCAGAAAAATTTAGTTGATATGGAGAATGTTAAATCTTGATTTTCCACTTTAATAATAATTCTGTAAACACACCCGGTTTCTCCCAACCACACTCAAGAAACCGGGTTGTTCCGACCACAACTCTAGGGTTGGGTTGAGTTCCACTCGCCCAACAGAATAATTTAGGTCGCTACTGCTTTTTGTTTTTCTCGTTCTAACTTGCGCTGCTTCAAGGCTGCAAGATTTTGTTTAATCGTGTCGAGGGCAAATCCAGCCCCCTGCTGTTGGTATAATTCGCTGGCACGGATAAAATCTGCAACAGCCTCGTCATCCGATCGCAAATTCGCAACAGCCAATGCACGATTGTGGTAAGCTTCTGCTAAAGTTGAAACTTGTTCTAAAGCGCTGGTAAATTTATCTTTTGCTTTGCGGTACTTTCCTGACTGATAAGCCTCAATTCCTTGTTGAAAATAAACGGAAGCTTTACTGCCGTTGTCGGTATCTGGAAATTCTGGGTAAGTTAAAATTGGTTCTTTAAAGAGTACAGAAATGCTGCCCTTGCCGAAGTAAGCCCAAGTCATTGTTCCCAACCCAATTCCCAGCACGAGGGCAATAATGACAGACAGAGCAATAAAATTGGTGAGTTCCATAGAGCAATATTTGTTGTATTATAATATGATAAGATAATTTATAAGTTCTGGAACAATGGCTGCGCGGATTGACCTCAACTGGAAATGGTTTTTCGGATCGCTAGCTTTAGTATTGTCGATCGGCTTAATTACTGCAACTGCAAGTTCTGACGCAGCAACCAACGCGCAAACTCAAGCAGGGTGGCAATTGTTGCAGCGGGGGGAGACGGGGTTGGTGGTAGCAATGCGACACGCGATCGCCCCAGGTACGGGAGATCCTGCTAACTTTAAGTTGGGTGACTGTTCCACCCAGCGCAATTTATCAGCACAGGGAAGAACCCAAGCCAAGCAAATTGGAGCAGAATTTCGCAACCGCAACATCAAAGTTGCCAGAGTTTTATCGAGTCAGTGGTGTAGGTGTTTGGAAACAGCAAAACTGATAAATATAGGTAAAGTCGAACCGTTCCCAGCGCTGAACTCGTTCTTTAGCGACAGCAGCACAGAAGCCAGACAAACAGCGACCATCCGCAAATTAATTGTTGACAACCGCAACACTAAAGGCGCGGTTATTATGGTAACTCATCAAGTAAATATTACCGCTATCACTGATATTGTACCGCAAAGCGGCGAAGCTGTGATTCTCAAAAGCGATCGACAAGGTAAAATCCAAATAGTCGGACGAATTGGAGGATTTTAAATAGATAGAAAGTTATAATATTGTTAATTTCCCATTACCAATTCCCCATTCCCAATTTATATGAGTTTCCAATACAGCGCCGCCCTAGTGACTTTAGCCGACCTTGATAAGGAAGTTCTCGTTAAATTTTACAAAAAATTTCTAGACATAGAACCAACCCCTTATATTCCCGATACTTATGCTGAATTTCAACTCCCAGGCTTAAGACTCGGCATATTCAAACCCAAAGATTCCCACAAATCGGAATTTGCAAATCGAGCAAAAACAGGCATGAGTCTATGTTTGGAAGTCAGCGATCTCGAAACTGCGATCGCCAGAATTTGGGCTTTAGGTTATCCGCCCAGCGGAGAAATTATCAAAGCTTCTCACGGTCTAGAAATCTATGCCTTCGATCCTGCCGGCAACCGCATAATTTTACATCAATCCAATCAGCCGTAGAGACTGTAGAGAAGACTGGGCGATTTCAATCACTACTACACTTGCTTTTCGTCCGAACTCAGAGTGGCTAATAAATCAAGGGGATATTTAAGGCGGACTGGGTATAAAACCAGCACTGACCATTCAAAACTCAAAACTCAAAACGACCTTAACTATCTCATCAGTTCAGCAAAACTATAAAAACTGATAATTAATAACAATAATGCTGTCAGATGAGTTAGTTGAAATTGAGGCCGTGGGCCGAGGGATTCCCGCACCAAAATTGAAAAAGACGAACCAATTATATAACTCAGAGACAGCGTTAAATACTGCCACTGTAATGTTACACTCCACAGCCCGAGCAAAATCATCGCCAAAGTTAACATTACCAGCTCAACAAAGCGAGGCGGATTGTGCTGAGTAGACAGAATCAAAGTGTCCAACCAATATTGCCAAGGTCTCATGTTTTAGCGATCAAGCTTTTGGATTTAGCCTTCTAGCTTAACCTATGATCGCCATTCTGTTTGTTGCTGCAAACACCTTAAAGCCTCCGCCGTCTCAACCTGCGGAAATTGCCCATAAAAGCGGCTGACACTGTAAAAAGGGTGAGGAGTCTCCAGGACGATCACCTTATCGCCCATTCCGGCCAAAAATCCCATCAAATCTGCCGGGGCGACAGGCGCGCAAATCCACAAAGCCATCGGTTGCTGCGACTGCAAAGCCTTAGCCGCCACAGCCATCGTCATCCCCGTAGCAATGCCGTCATCTACCAAAATCGCCAAAGCCCCAGCCGCGCTGATATTTGGGCGTCCAGGAGACAAATCTGCCAGCAGAGATTGAGCATTATTTTGAGCCCGGGGCAGGGCTGATTTTTGCAAGCGTAAATTGTGCTGCTTTTGCTTTTCCCAGAGGACGTGACCGTCAGCAGTTGCAGCCCCGATCGCCAATTCTAAATTATCTGGGCGAGTAATTTTCTTGGCGACAACCACATCCAAAGGACAGCCCAAGCGGCGCGCAATCGGCACAGCAACAGGCAAACCCCCCCGCGGCAAGGCGTAAACAATCGGTTTCACCGCCTTCTGTGTCGTTAAATTCAACTTGCCGAGCTCGCCCAGAACTGCCTCGGCCAGTTTTTCGCCAGCATCGGCGCGATCGTCAAAAAACGGGTTAGAGAACATATTTTTGCCTGTACGAGCTCAACCAAAAAATTGGAGATTGTGCCTGTGTTAATTGGAGATTGTGCGTGAAGCGTAGCTATCCCGTAGGGAATCGACAGCATCCCATACAAGCACCTAGCCAATCTCAAATCACCAAACCCGATCTAAACTATAAACTCTAGACTCCAAAATCTCTCCCTAATTGTAAAATGTATGTCCAGCGACTTGCAACTCAGCCTTTTTGACAACAATCAAAGTGCCACTTTCCAAACAGACTCAATACCAGCAAATGCCAAAATTCCCATCCCTCCCGGCACTTATCAAAATATGGAACAAATCGGCGAGCACTGCAACCGCTGCTACCGCTGCGAATTGGGCAATACGCGCACTCACGCTGTCATCGGGCGCGGCAATCCTCAAGCCTCAATTTTGATTGTGGGAGAAGCGCCCGGACAAAACGAAGATGAAACCGGATTGCCCTTCGTCGGGCGATCGGGCCAACTGTTAGATAAGATTTTAGAATCCGTGGGATTGAGTGCAGAAACCGACGTATTCATTGCCAACGTCATCAAATGTCGCCCTCCCAACAACCGCCCTCCGACAGCAAAAGAAATCGAAGCTTGCAAACCTTACTTGCTCGAACAAATTCGCATCTTAGACCCCAAAATTATTTTATTAACCGGTGCAACAGCCCTCAAAGGTTTGCTAAGCGACAAGCGGCCAATTAGTAAAATTAGAGGTCAATGGATTGAATGGGAAAATCGTTTGTGTATGCCAATTTTTCACCCGTCTTACTTGCTGCGAAATCCTTCCCGTGAACCGGAGACACCAAAATGGTTTATGTGGCAAGATATGCAGGCAATAAAAGCCAAATTAGATGAATTTCAAACAGTAAGTTAAAGAGAACATGATAAATCTCGCTTTTACCCGAGTCTCGATCCCCCTAAATCCCCCTTAAAAAGGGGAACTTTGATGCTCACTCTTGTCTCCCCCTTTTTAAGGGGGGCTAGGGGTGATCGAGGGTCTAATCGTCTAATCATAGCTGGTTGGGAACTTGTATTACAATAGGTAAATTGTGTTAGTCTTAAAATAGTCAAACCAGAAAATTTTATGAGTCAATGTCTTAATCCCGACTGCCAGCATCAAAACCCACCCATCACAAAATTCTGCCAACGCTGCGGCAACAAACTGCTACTCGGAGACAGATACCGCGCAGTCAAATACATTTCCGAAGGAGGTTTCGGCCGTACATTCAAAGCCGTAGACGAACATCGACTCGATACAATCTGTGTCATCAAACAATTTCTCCCCCAACTACAAGGGAGTGCTGCCATCCAGAAAGCGACAGAGTTATTCAAACAAGAAGCGGTGAGACTGCGAGACTTAGGGAAACATCCTCAAATCCCTGATTTATTGGCATTTTTTGAACAAGATAAACGCTTCTATCTAGTACAAGAATTTATTGACGGTGAGGATTTATTAAAACAATTACAGCAGCAGGGAAAGTTTAGCGAAAAACAGATTAAGCAATTACTAACAGAATTGCTACCGATATTAGATTTTGTGCATAAGCAAAATGTAATTCACCGAGATATTAAGCCGGAAAATATCATTAGAAATAATCACGGTTCTTTAGTCTTGATTGACTTTGGAGTTGCCAAGGAATTGAGCGGTACTGTTTTAACTAGAGTGGCAACTGTGACGGGTACTCCTGGTTATGCGCCACCGGAGCAAATGCAAGGTCATGTTTTTCCAGCGAGTGATCTCTACAGTCTTGGTGTAACGTGCATTAGGTTATTAACCGAGTGTTTGCTGGAAGAAAAAAATGGAACTTCGGTTGACGAACTTTTTGACCCGATGCAAATGCAATGGGTATGGAGAAATCAGGCAGTTTCCATCAGCAATGAATTGGGGAAAGTATTAGATAAAATGCTATTGTTTCCAGTGGGTGCGCGTTATCAATCAGCAGCAGAAGTATTGCAAGCTCTTAATCCAGTCTCAGTATCGCCTACTCAAAAATCAGCACCTCCACCGCAAGCAAAACCTGTTCAGCCTTCACCAGTAGTACCTACTAAAATATCAGCGCCACCACAAGCAAAACCTTTTCAGCCTTTACCACCAGTACCACCAACTCAAATATCAGCTAAATCTCAACCAAAGGCTTCTCAGTTGAAATCCTTTACTGAAGACTTGGGTAATGGCGTAAATTTGGAAATGATTGCTATTCCCGGTGGAACTTTCACAATGGGTGCGCCAGAAACTGAAGCACAAAGCTTTGATAACGAAAAGCCGCAACATCGGGTAACAATTAAACCTTTCTTCATGGGTAAATTTGCTATTACTCAAGCACAGTGGAAAGCTGTAGCTAAATTGCCAAAGATTCAATATGAGCTCAACCCAGACCCCTTTAGATTCAAAGGTAATAATCGACCAGTAGAACAAGTTTCTTGGTACAATGCTGTGGAATTTTGTGCCAGATTTTCTAAAAATACCGGACACAATTATCGCTTACCCAGTGAGGCAGAATGGGAATATGCTTGTCGCGCTGGTACGACTACACCGTTCTATTTTGGTCAAACAATTACTACTGATCAGGTGAACTATAACGGCAACTATTCTTACCATAATTCACTAAAGGGTAAGTATAGAGAACAAACTACAGATGTAGGCAGTTTTCCCGCCAATGCTTTTGGTTTATACGATATGCACGGCAATGTTTACGAATGGTGCGCTGACCCCTGGCATGATAGCTATCACGGAGCACCGACTGATGGCAGCGTATGGGATGAGAATAGCAATGATCATCGTTATAAAAATTATCTTGATTTATTAGTCCAATCTAAAAATGATAACAAAGCTCGGCTCTTGCGCGGTGGTTCGTGGTACAGCAATCCGGGGTACTGTCGTGCGGCCTTTCGCCACTGGTATCAGCCGTCTACCCGCAACAACAACATCGGTTTTCGGGTGGCTTGTGTTGCCGCGAGGACTTCTTAGCCCTTTACACTTCTCATTTTGCACGACAATCTCGCAACCACAAACGAATCGCCTCAGCAATTGCGCTTCTCTCGTCCTCTGGTGGCAACAGCGGACGAACATCCGCCACCGCACCAAACCGAGAAACAATTTTTGCCAATTCCCAACCGTTTTCCGTTTTAGTTAAAAATAACCAATGATACTGCTGAATCTCGACTCGTTTTCCCCCGCGATACTGCCGTTCCAAAGTAGTAATAAAAACTTGACTGGCATTGTCAGGAAGCGCATCTTCAAAATTTAAAGGTAACGGTTCAAACTCCGGGCGCCCCGCTAAAATTATTTGAGGCAGCGCGTAACCGGGCCGTGTATTAGTGTTAGGAGAAAAGTGCGATCGCACAATTACGCGATTAGCATAACTCGGCAAATCTTGCAACAGGCGATCGACCAAAGTTTCTAAATCAGCGGGACAGGGCGAGCGCACTAACAAATCATACCGACTGGCATTTATACTGTTAGCATGATTTGTCACCAAATTAACTGCCAAAGTCGGAGTTGCAACCGCAGATATCAGCAGATAAACACAGATGAACGTAGATAAAATTCCATCGGCGTTCATCGGCGTTGATCTGCGGTTAAAAAACACATTCCTATTTTTATCCCAACTCTTCACAAATACGCGCAAAAGCCGCCACCGGATCGTCCGCAGCAGTAATCGGCCGCCCAATCACCAGATAATCCGCACCAGCTTTCAAAGCAGCCTTTGGAGTCATCGATCGCTTTTGATCGCCTCCATCGGCCCATTTCGGACGCACACCGGGACAAACTAACAGAAAATCATCCCCGCAACTCATCCGCAACTGTTCCACTTCTTGCGGAGAACAAACAGCCCCAGCTAAACCCGTTTCCTTAGCCAACAATGCCATGTGCAAAGCATATTCCGGCAACTCCAAAGGTATTTTCAACTCAAAAGCCAACTGTCGCGAATTCAAACTCGTTAACAGAGTAATAGCAATCAACTTAGGACTCGGTTTATCCACAGCCGCCGCCCCTTCAGTCAAAGCCAACTGTGCCGCTTTCAAAGCATCTTTACCACAAGTAGAATGGATAGTCAATAAATCCACATTATACTTAGCAGCAGCACGACAAGCACCAGCCACAGTATTCGGGATATCGTGAAACTTCAAATCCAGAAAAATCCGTTTTTGCCGCTGTTTTAAAATTTCCAAAATCCCCGGCCCGGAACTCACAAACAGTTCCAAACCCACTTTCCAGAAAGATACATCAGGCAGTTTGTCAAGAAGTGCGATCGCCTCTTCTTGACTCGAAACATCCAAAGCAACAATAATTCGATTATCAGCGTTCATCAGGGTTCATCTTCAGTATTCATCTGCAGTTAAAAAAGAGATTCAAGACACCAATCGCACAAACTTATTCTTTCCAACCTGCAAAACCTTACCGCCTAAATCAGCAGGTGATTCAAAAGTAAGATTAACATCAGAAACCCGATCGCCCTCCAACTTCACCCCGCCGCCCTGCATCAACTTCCTGGCATCGCCGCTACTTTTACAAAGCCCGCTAGCACTCAGAATATAAAACAACTTAGCCGGAAACTGCACACTTGCTAAAGAAAACTCGGGCACTGCATCAGCTTGTCCCGCGGCACCTTTAACCAGCGCAATTGCATCTTGTTGTGCGCGATCGGCCGCTTCCGAACCGCGATACTGGCGCACCACGTCCACAGCCAAAAGTTTCTGTTTTTCTCGCGGATTTTCTGGCAATTCATCAAGTGGCAAATCTGTCAATAGTTCAAAATATTGGGCGATCGAACTATCAGCAATTTTCTCCAACTTAGAATACATAGTCAGCGGGTCTTCCGACAAACCCACATAATTGCCCAAGGATTTCGACATCTTTTGCACCCCGTCAGTCCCGATCAAAATCGGCATCAGCAAACCAAACTGCGGTTTCATCCCAAAATGTCGCTGCAAATCTCTTCCCACCGCAAGATTAAACTTTTGGTCAGTTCCCCCCAACTCAACATCCGCTTCCAAAGCCACCGAATCGTAACCCTGCATTAGTGGATACAGAAACTCATGCAGATAAATTGGATTTTCCTGCTGCATCCTGTTATCAAATCCCTCTTTAGCGAGCATCTGCTGCACCGTCATCGTCCCCAGCAGTTCCAAAATCTTCGCCAAGTCCAATTTTGACAACCACTCGGAGTTATAGCGAACTTCCAAACGCCCGGGTGTGTCAAAATCTAGAATCGGACGCACTTGGTCTAAATAAGTCTTGGCATTTTCCGCCACTTGTTCGGCCGTCAACTGGGTTCGCATCTCGGATTTCCCTGTCGGATCGCCAATTCTTGCGGTAAAATCTCCGATCAGCAGTACGGCTGTGTGACCGGCATCCTGAAAAGCTCGCAGCTTGCGGACGCAAATGCTGTGGCCCAAGTGAATGTCACTCCCTGTCGGGTCAATTCCGAGTTTGACGCGCAACGGTCGATCGACTTTTGCCAGCAGTTGGGCTAAATTTTCGTCAGGGTTGCTAGAATCAGGTCGATCTGGAAAAATCTCGCTGACGCCGCGGTAAAGCGCTGAAAGGTTAGGAGTTATCATCGGGGAGCGATCGTCCATCATATTTTGCCAAAGTGCAGCAGAATTAGTTACACTCACTGGTTGACGCATAAAAACATAACTATCAAGCTACTATAATCCCAAAGCTGACCGGCTTTCATTAGCTGACAGTCTCTAGGGTTCGCATCTAAAATTAAAAGTCTTAAACCCCAAATCGAGTGAGGAAGTGAAATCCACGTGTCAACCAACGCAGTCCGCAATAACACGGAAAACTCAGCCCCCGTATTCGAGTTTGTTCAGTCAGTCAGTAAAGTGACCGCCGGAACCATACTCAGCATGACAATGCTTGCCAGTTCCGTAGTCGCTGGTGGACTGGTTGGCTTAGCGATCAGCTTCCGCAATTTGCCAGATGTTCGCATCTTGCAAACCTACTCTCCCACAGAAACTACGCACATTTACGACATCAACGGCAAGCCCCTAGCCAGCATCCACGACGAAGCCAACCGGGATGTCGTACCCCTTAACCAAATCTCCCCGAACCTGAAACGAGCTGTTCTGGCGATCGAAGATAGCAACTTTTTCACCCACAAAGGTATCAACCCCGGCGGGATAGCCCGAGCTCTCATAGTCAACCTAGAGAAAGGGAGAACCGTTGAAGGCGGCTCGACTATGACTATGCAGCTAGTCAAGAACCTGTTTCTATCTCCCCAGTCAAAATTCAGCCGCAAGGTAGCTGAAGCGGTAATGTCTATCCGCTTGGAGCAAATTCTCAACAAAGACCAAATTCTGCAACTATACCTGAATCAAATCTACTTAGGTCACAACTTGTACGGCGTAGAGACAGCCTCTCGAAGCTATTTCAACAAGTCAGCAGGTAATTTGACTCTTTCAGAAGCAGCGATGCTGGCCGGCTTAATTTCTGCCCCCGAAGAATACAGTCCTTTCGTCAATTACAAGTTGGCAAAAGAGCGGCAGGAAATCGTTTTAAACCGAATGAAGGATCTTAAATGGATTACGCCGGCTCAAGAGACAGCAGCCCGCCGGGAAAAAATTAAGCTCGGCAAAATTACCTCTTTTGGCGGCTCTCAAGTTCCTTACGTAACACAAGCCGTAGTCCAGGAACTGACTAGGCGTTTCGGGCGAGATGCCGTGGTTAAGGGAGGAATGCGCGTTCAAACCACGATCGACCTCAAAATGCAGCGCATAGCCGAAGAAACAGTCAAAGCGTGGCACAATCGGCTTTACTACCAAGGGCTGTTTTACGATCGCGAGGAAGGTCAAATTGCCCTAGCCGCCGTCGATCCCCGCACCCACTTCGTCAAAGCAATGGTCGGCGGCGTCGATTACGAAAAGAGTCAGTTCAACCGCGCCATTCAAGCACGCCGCCAGCCCGGATCTTCTTTTAAGCCTTTTATCTACTACGCTGCCTTTGCTAGTGGCAAATACTCCCCGGATTCAGTTGTCTACGACTCCCCTGTCGGCTACCGCGACGGCGACGGCTACTACTACCCTCAAAACTACGGCGGCGGCTTCTCCGGTGCAGTCAGCATCCGCAGAGCTTTGGAAGTCTCTCTCAACATTCCCGCCGTCAAGCTTGGCCAAGAAGTCGGATTGAATAAAGTGATTGAGATTTGCCGCGTACTCGGCATCAGAAGTCCGATGGAACCGGTGGTTTCTTTGCCCTTGGGTGCCGTTGACTTGACTCCTTTAGAAATGGCCGGAGCTTTTGCTACCTTCGCCAACAACGGCTGGCATTCTGACACCACCTTTATCGTGCAAGTAACTGACAGCAGCGGCAACGTCTTGCTCGACAATACGCCTAAACCCAAATTAGTTCTCAATTCCTGGGCTGCGGCATCTGTCAACAGCTCCCTGCAAGGGGTAATTACCAGCGGAACGGCAAGGGCTGCTCAACTTGGGCGGCCGGCTGCTGGGAAAACTGGTACAACTTCTTCAGAACGGGATATCTGGTTTGTGGGTTACGTACCGCAGTTGTCGGTGGCTGTTTGGATGGGCAACGACAATTATAGACCGATGAGCTACGGTGCTACTGGTGGTACTATTGTCGCCCCTGTTTGGCGTGATTTTATGAGCCAAGCTTTGGAAGGCGTTCCCGCAGAAAGTTTCAAACCTGCTTCATCTTTTGAGCGGCCTTAATTATCAGTCATTAGTCATTAGTCATTGGGCATTGGGCATTGGGCATTGGGAATACTTTCTTTTTCTTCCTTCTTCCTTCTTCCTTCTTCCTTCTTCACTTCTGACTTCTGACACTAAGACTGTTTTTCCAGCTCAGATTTCATGCGCTCCAGCGTTGAGTTCATTTGCTCAAACATCTGCTGGGGCGTGATGCCAAATTGATTGAGCTGTGTTTTTAACTGCTCTACAGTCATCTGAGCCATAAAGTCCTCAGAAAGCTCAAAGCGCTTCATAAAAATACGGTAGCGCTCCATCATTGATTCCATCTGAGCGATGAACATTTTCTTGCCTTCGCGATCGAATTTCCCGTAATTGCCACCTAGTTTGATGAGAGATTGATAGTCTTCAAACAACAGCTTGGCTTCTTGCTGAACAATTTCTGAATCAAAAAATCCCATAGCTTTCCTAATTTTTTAATATTCTACTAATTTTGATCTAGGCGAGAAATCCCGCTGCTTTTTGTACCATTTTATCAGTTGCCGGAGGAAGTCCCTACCCCTTAAGGCACAAGAATAAGTAGAAATTTCCGTACAGGATTAGGCATGGGAATGGGGCATTGGGGATTGGGCATTGGAAATGGGGCATTGAGCTTGCGATGACAACAGTCAACAGTCAACTGTCAACAGTCAACTGTCAACTGACTTCAAACTTCCCCGATGCGTTCTAGAGGCCAAAACCGCACTACAGCGCGGCCAATGATGTTCTGCTTAGGTAAAAATCCCCACCTGCTGGAGTCGTTGCTGTTGTTGCGGTTGTCTCCCATCACAAAGTATTCATTTTCTGGGACGCGATAAGGCCCCCACTGATATTTAGGAGGTTCGGCAATATATTTTTCGACGAGGGGTTTGTCGTTGAGATAAACTAAACCTTTTTTAACGGCGACGGTTTGACCCGGTAAGCCAATTATCCGCTTGATGAATGCTTGGTCTTGGGTAAAGCCTTCTTCTTGCAACTTTTCCGGGGGAGTAAATACTACGATGTCGCCAGTTTTTGGAGGTTCGAGGTAGTAGGAGAGTTTTTCGACTACGACGCGATCGCCCACGTGCAAAGTGGGTACCATAGAATCTGAGGGTATGTAGCGCGGTTCCGCGACCACGGATCGAATCACTATTGCTAAACTCAAAGCAATAATCACTATCTGAAGATTTTCTCGCTGCGACTTCCACGCTTTCTGCCACCAGCTTTCAGGCGGATTTTCTGCTACTTGTGTACCCAACTTATTTTTTTCAGATGTCATGAAAGTCCTCGCTAAATAGTTGCCATTAATTATCTGATTAAGCTCGCTCAGCATTTAAATTGCATCTCAAAAAATAATCAAACCATGAGCGGGCTGGGCACGCGAACCCGCCCAAAATATACAATTTAAATGCAATACAGCTTACCATTGAAGTATGTCACTGTTAATTACTAGACGTGCAGTGCAGGCAGTCGCAAACAATCTTGAAAAGCATCTGCGTTGCATCTGCGTTGCATCTGTGGTTTTCCTATCAATCAAAGATTTATGCCATAACTCTCCTCTTGATATTAACTCATAAAAAAGGCAGAGAATTTAAATTCTCTACCTTTTTTATTTGAGGATTTTGAGTTGTTTGCGACTGCGAGATTGGTTATTTCCAAACTTCACTCGCGATCGCACTTACTCAATCTTATTCAGCGCCTTGGGGCAGCAATTCCCGCTTTTGACCTTGCAGCACCTTAACAATTCCGTCCTCGCCCACATCCACAACAGCGGTGTCGCCGTCTTTGATGCGGCCAGAAAGGATTTCCTCAGCCAAACTGTCTTCCAGCAAGCGCATGATGGCGCGGCGCAGGGGTCGGGCTCCGTAGCTGGGGTTGTAGCCTTCTTCTACCAGCCGTTCTTTGAATTTTTCGGTGACTTCCAGGGTGATTCCCTGTTCTGTCAAACGACCGAACACTTCTTTGAGCATGATGACCGCGATTTCCTTGACTTCTTCCTTGTTCAACTGGCGGAAGACGATAATTTCGTCGAGTCGGTTGAGGAATTCGGGGCGGAAGTAGTTTTTGAGTTCTTCGTTAACCAAAGAACGAATGCGGTTGTAATTAGCATCGGCTTGGTTGTCGCTGAACTCGAAACCGAGACCACCGCCACCTTTTTCAATCACCTTAGAACCGATGTTAGAGGTCATAATCAGCAGCGTATTTTTGAAGTCTACGGTGCGACCTTTGGCATCAGTTAAACGGCCGTCTTCCAATATTTGCAAAAGCATATTGAAGACATCGGGGTGGGCTTTTTCGATTTCGTCGAACAGCACCACGGTGTAAGGACGGCGACGGACTGCTTCTGTGAGTTGGCCGCCTTCGTTGTAGCCGACGTAGCCCGGAGGAGAACCGATGAGTTTGGAGACGGTATGCCGTTCCATGTACTCCGACATATCCAGCCGAATCATCGCGTCTTCGGAACCGAAGAAGTAGCCGGCTAGGGCTTTGGTGAGTTCGGTTTTGCCGACGCCGGTGGGCCCGGAGAAGATGAAACTGGCGATCGGGCGGTTGGGATTTTTCAAACCAACGCGAGCGCGGCGGATGGCGCGGGAAACGGCTTTCACTGCTTCTTCCTGGCCGATCAAGCGCTGGTGCAAGGTATCTTCCATGTGCAGCAGCTTTTCGGATTCGGATTCGGTCAGTTTGTTAACCGGTACGCCCGTCCAGCTTGCCACGATTTGAGCGATATCTTCTTCGGTGACTACTGGCGATGGGTCGGTTTCGCCGGTGCGGGCCGAGTCGGTTTTTTTGGCTTGGGAAATAGCGCGAATTTCGGCTTTGATCGTCATTTCTCGATCGCGCAATTCGCCCGCTTTGTCAAAGTCTTGAGAACGCACCGCTTCGTCTTTATCTTTCAGGACTTGGCGCAGTTCTTTGTCAAGTTCTTTGGCTGCGGGGGGCAGTTGGGAGTTGATCAAGCGGACTCTAGAACCAGCTTCGTCTACCAAGTCAATTGCTTTGTCTGGGAGGAAGCGATCGGAGATGTACCGGTGAGAGAGTTTGGCTGCAGCTTCGAGGGCTGTATCCAAGATTTTCAGCTTGTGGTGCTGTTCGTAGCGTTCTCGCAAGCCGAAGAGAATCTCGATCGTCTCGTCAACGGTGGGTTCGCCGACCATGACGGGCTGGAAGCGCCGTTCTAGGGCTGCATCGCGCTCGATGTGCTTGCGGTACTCGTCTAGGGTGGTAGCACCGATACACTGGAGCTCGCCTCTTGCCAAGGCTGGCTTGAGAATGTTGGCTGCGTCGATCGCCCCTTCAGCAGCACCTGCACCGATCAAAGTGTGTACTTCGTCAATCACCAAAATCACGTTACCCGCGGTGCGGATTTCGTCCATGATTTTTTTGAGGCGTTCTTCAAATTCGCCCCGGTATTTCGTCCCGGCAACCAGCAAGCCGATGTCGAGGGTAACGACGCGCTTTTCTTCCAGGATATCTGGGATGTCGTTGTTAGCGATCCGCTGGGCGAGACCTTCGGCGATCGCGGTTTTGCCGACTCCGGGTTCGCCGATGAGCACCGGGTTATTTTTGGTGCGGCGACCGAGGATTTGAATTACCCGTTCGATTTCTTTTTGGCGTCCGACTACTGGGTCTAGTTTGCCATCGACCGCCATTTGAGTGAGGTTGGCGCCGAATTCGTCGAGGGTTGGGGTTTTGGTGCGAGCGCCGCCGCCAGTGGCTGCGACTTCTGCGGTTTCTCCCAGCATCCGAATCACTTGGGTACGGACTTTCGACAAGTCTACTCCCAGGTTTTCTAAGACTCTGGCCGCTACTCCTTCACCTTCGCGGATCAGGCCTAGCAGCAGGTGTTCGGTGCCGATATAGTTGTGTCCGAGTTGACGAGCTTCTTCTAGGGATAGTTCTAGAACCCGCTTGGCGCGGGGAGTGAACGGAATTTCGACTGCTACGAAACCAGAGCCGCGGCCGATAATTTTTTCCACTTCAATCCGAGCGTCTTTGAGGTTGACCCCCATTGATTTGAGGACTTTAGCTGCAACCCCGGTTCCTTCTCCGATCAGACCCAGGAGGATCTGTTCTGTCCCTACGAAGTTGTGACCCAGGCGGCGAGCTTCTTCCTGGGCCAACATGATTACTTTTATTGCTTTTTCTGTGAAGCGTTCAAACATGATTTATTCCCATCACCTGCTGCTATGTGCCCGTTTCGAGGTCACGCTCGCACTTAAGGAGCGTTTGTGTTCTCGTAGCGACACGGCATTGCCGTCTCCCTACTCGTACTGCTTATTCTAGCGCGACACTCCCAACCGATCTGCCGCACTCGGCTGCGGTTGCAGATTCCAGGCTCATGTTGCAGGGTGGCTTTCAACTGGGAAGACCCAAATGGTGGCTGACCTACAACCTCCCCTAGACTGCAAGAAGATTGCTCTTCTCGGCCTGTGCCCAACCTACGACTACGTATTGATGGATTCTAGCACAATCTTTTTGGCTGTCATGCAGGTGCAAAAGTGATAATTCTCGAAGTACAGGCCGGGTTTTGCACAAAACTTATTAGTTAGATGCACGATCTATCCCCTAAACTCACTCTTAAGCTGCTGCCCATCTCAAGAATCTGTTGGTGTAGGAGAGGGAGAGCGAGCTGGGCTTTCTTTATCTAAAAATATTACCCCTGATCCGTTGAATATTTGGGTATTTTTCATGTTGTCAGTTGTGTGATCGCTCCTGAGCAATTAGTGAGTGTTGCTACACTCCGAGAAGTTTGGCTCAGACTATACTCAGCACGGTTCAAGACCAGGCTTTCGTAGCACAGTGCTTGGGTCGTTAACTCGTCTGACTTAAAAGTCTGAAACTTCAATCGTGGAAAACAATCTAAATCCTGTTTAAGGCGTAGTGAAAGTAAATAATGAACACTAGAAACTTAGATGACCAGGTAGAAAGTACCGAAAATGGATCGATCGAAGTTACAAGTAAATTCCACGATGCAGCTACAACAACTTCTGCAGCTTCACCAAAAGAATTCAATGCAGAACAGCTAGGACGTGTCTACTTTATTCGGCACGGTGAAAGTACCAGTAACGAACGCAATATTTTTGCAGGAGTTCTGGATGTTGACCTCACATCCTTTGGCCGATTGCAGGCACGCCGTGCAGGTGTTGACCTGAAGAAAAAAGGTACAAAGTTTGATGCAGTATATGTCTCCCACATGAGACGCGCACGGCAAACCTGTGAAATCCCCCTTGCTGAAAGTCAAGCACTAAAGTCGCCAAATACCCCCGTTGAGATAGATCATCGAATTAGCGAGAAATCCTTTGGCATTTTTGCGGGTCGTAACCTAAATTTGCTGCGTCTAGCACTTGGCTACGAAGGGTTCGAGGAAATGTTGCATTCACATAACGAAGCACCTCCGGCTGGCGAAAAGATTGCCCAAGTTTACTCTCGCCCTGCCAGGTTCTACGAAGACAAAATTGTACCGCACTTGGAACGCGGTGAAACAGTTCTCGTAGTGTGACCTATGGGTTGGTTGCGAACCTTAACGTTGATCAAATCTAAACTTTGGCTCAATAAGCCATAATATCTTTGCTTAGGGTAGGGGTAGTCAAGGCACAAAACCTAGGAAATTTCACAACCGAAAACCAACTCTACCCTTTTATTTACATTTACCGAGGAAACGCTCTCTGGCAAAAATCCCACGCTTGACCCGAAATACTATCGCTGGAATATTAGTCATCGGCAACCTGGAGGCAAACGCTGGAGCGCATTTGATATAGCTAACCGAAGACGATAAGCGCTTAGTCGCCACCGATTACTTCCTTAACCTCGACGACTATGGTAATGTTTATTATCAAGGGGATCGCCAGATTCCTGTCTGATTGTAATTTTCCTGGCCAGGGTGGGATCTGCTGTTACATCAACAGCTATTGCTCTGACTAACTGGTTAAAATTCCAAGAATAATATGGAATAAAGACATAATGTGACCAATCAACTTATTACTTTCGGATTACAAAGTCTCGACAAAAAATGGTAGAAGCTATCAAATTTAATAATCAAACCACCACAACCGATTGGCGACTCACTTCTGGCTACTTGCATGAAGGTCGATCGGATTTTGAATCAGCACATATTTTGTTAGGTCGTTTTTTAGCCGATAGAAACTCAGAAGGCCCGTTGGTAGAAAAACAACTATTTGCCAGCGACGGCATTTTTGAGTGGGGACACGCCAAGCCTTTAGAAAAAGTGATTAATTCACAGTCAGACTTGGAGTTTCTACTGTTGCATCCCAATTTGTTACGCAACTGTATAACCATCATCGAACCTTGGGAACACGTAGGCCTTAACGCTCTTGGCGAAGATGTTCGGGCTTCCAAAAATGTCGCCTACATTGCTCAGAAAGTCGCCGATATGGACTCAGTATTACTACCTGTTTGGTCAACCGGAGTCCTCGATCCAGAAATAGTTGTTCCCGCAATTAACTCTGGTTATGCAGTGGTAGTCGAAGGTGGCGATCCATCCACATACGATGCCTCCACCTGGACAAGTCCGGCGTGTCCGCGAGAGGATATGTTTGCATTAGTGGAAAAATTGCTGATTTCGCGATCGCCCACCAGCGCCCCCGCCATCTTTATCTGTGTAGGACACCAACTAGCTGCTGAATGTCACATCCGACTCATCCGGCGTGCAGTCAAACAAGTCCTCGATATGACATCTTTAGAACGCGATAAGGAGAGTAAAGCACTCAGATCGTTGCAAGAAGTCTGCCAGCGCATTGAAGCAATGGGCAAGACACTCCCAGTCAAAAAGCGTGATGGACGAGTGGTTGCGAATGGCTGGAATGACGAGCATTTTGCCGTGACGCGGAATGAATTCAAAGAAGTTGGCGATCGTGTGTTGTTGCCTTATCAGTCTCCAGACGGCGATACTTTAGGTATTCCTTGGGAAATTATCCATGCTCATGATGTCACAGCCGACAGCCATGAAGGCGTGATTGACACAACAATTCAATATGAGGCCAGAGTATCAATTTCGATGTTTCATTCGGATGAAGTCAACGAAGAAGCAATATTGTTTGCCAACTGGGCTTTCCGCAGTATTCATGACGCTATCGTTCCCTATCGGCACATCATCGCTGGTAGTTCTCTGAGTTGGCTAATACAACTGCCCGACGCCATTGAAATTCTTTGTTCAACAGCAGAGGAAGATGGTGAAATAGTTACAGAATGTTCAGCAACCTGCATTAACTACAAAGATTTTGAAACTAAGAAAATTCGACGCTCGTTTACTTGCCAATTCCATCCAGAACTTCTCTCCGATTTGCGCGCTATCGGTAACAGTGAAGCTCCATCATATGCAACATTAAAAAATGATGATGGTGTCCGCTTATTTGTCCGACTGCTGTATGCAGGAATGCAAGAGTAAGGCTGTTAGCTTGCGCCACTACTTGCGTGGCGCAAGCGGTGCTTTTAGGGATGACGATAATCATTAATTTATTATCCGGGAAATACAACTAATCATCTAGTTGACTCCTCAAATAAACTTAATAAAATATAGTTTTATTAAAAATAAAGTTGTGTAATTATGAAAACAAAAACTCAAAACTGGTTTAAACTTGCTTTCCAGTTCAGAGGCTCAGTTATTTTAGCCATTTATCAACGAGTTATTGGGTTTGGTCTGTTTAGTTTTATTGTTTCTGTACTTTACTATTTCAAACTCCCTGTATCCCAACCTATTTTAGGAAGTATTATTCCCAGCATCGTCTTAGGCTTATTACTGGTTTTCCGAACTAATACCGCTTACGAACGGTTTTGGGAAGGTCGTAGGTTATGGGGAAATTTAGCCAACGACGCCCGTAACATGGTTTGGCAAATTGGGGCAATGATGAACGACGTTGAACCAGAAGATCGAGCCAAAAGAATTGCACTCATTCGCCTGGTAGCTGCTTTCCCCGTAGCGTGTAAATTGTATCTTAGATCAGAACCTGTAAATAGCGAATTAGAAGAATTGATGTCTCAATCTCAGTATTTGCAGCTAAAGACGATCCACAATCCACCGCTACAGATAGTCTTTTGGATAGCAGATTATCTACAACAGCAGTATCAACGTGGTAACGCTGTCTTACATTACAGTCATGTAGTTTTTCTGCAAACTACTGTGAAGAGTATGATGGAGTCTGTAGGACACTGCGAACGCATTTTAAGAACGCCCCTCCCCCTAGCTTATTCCATTCATCTCAAGCAACTGTTATTAATTTACTGCCTGTTATTACCTTTTCAGCTAGTTAAAGATTTGGGATGGGGGACAGGCATATTTGTTAGTTTGATTACTTTTACGTTACTTGGCATTGAAGAAATTGGTCTGGAAATAGAAAACCCGTTTGGCTACGATACGAACGACTTGCCTCTTGATGCTATTTGCAACACAATCAAATACGACATTGAAGAGTTTCTCACTTGTAATCCCCACCTCAACTCTAATTCAGATAAAATTTACCAAAACGATTGGTATGATAAACAACTGTAACAATTCGAGGTAGAGAAGAAAAAAATTTGGATTTGGAGGTAATATAAATTGTGAGGACTTACGCACAGACTCTACTTGTAGGGTGCGTCTGAAGCACGTTACTACTATAGATAGTATAATAATAGAAGGAAGGCAGCGTAAGTCCTGTTGCTTTCATCGATCGAAAAAAATACTTACGTGAGTACCTTAAATCTAGCAAGAAGAAAATATCCAATGAAGTTAGACAAGTTTGTACTCGCACAAAATATGGCATTTCTAATAGCCATTCCACCACAAAGTAATTTGGCTAAATTGCTCTCCTTTTGCTTGGCGACAAAAGCTAGACAAAAGACGACCGGAACAGAAATCTTAAAAATAACCTGTGACCTAATGGAAAACCCATCTAATTTGCCCTATTGGACTCAAGACGTGATGGGACTAGATTTAGATTACACCAGTGAAGAGTGGAAAGCTTTAGGAGAAATGGGCATCAACGATGCAGAGGAGTTTATGGCTACCCTGCGGCAAGAGTTGGAAAATTTAAGTTTGTAATATCTGGCCCTAGCGTCAGCAAAGAAACTCTCAGGTTCCACACACTCTATCAAAAGCATTCATCAGATCCGGATAGTTAAAAAACTTTGTCTAAAGACAAGGGATCGTCAACTTTCAAGAGAGAAACAACAATATGTCTTTAAATGTTGAACTTTTAGAGCAAAGTTTCGAGAAAATCAAACCTCGTGCTGATGAATTTGCCGCTAGCTTCTACGAAAAATTGTTTACATATCACCCAGAGTTGAAACCGCTGTTTGCCACAACTGATATGGCAAAGCAACAGAAAAAGCTCATAAGTGCTCTGGTTTTAGTAGTAGAAAATCTCCGTTCTCCAGAGGCTTTAGCGCCAGTTCTCAACGCACTGGGAGGCAGACACATCGGTTATGGAGTAATTCCCAAATATTACCGTCCAGTTGGAGAAGCACTACTAAGTGCTTTTGAGCAGTATCTCCAAGAAGATTGGACTCCCGAAGTAAAGCTGGCCTGGACAGATGCCTACAATGCAATTACTGCTTTGATGTTACAAGGCGCAGGTGTAGAAACTACGCCGGAAGAAGTTCAATTAGAAACAGAGATAATCCCCGAAAAAAAGGTAACTCTAGCAGCTCATCACCAACTAGAACCAGTTCCCGAAAAAGAGCCAGAGTTAGCTGTAGAGATACTGGAAAGCAGTTTCGAGAAAGTCAAACCTCGTGCTGATGAATTTGCCGCTAGCTTCTACGAAAACCTCTTCATCGCTCACCCAGAGTTTAAACCACTGTTTGCCAATATTGAGCTAGAAAAACAACAGAAAAAGCTGATAAATGCTTTGGTATTGGTAGTAGAAAATCTCCGCTCTCCCGAAGCTTTAGGGCCAGTTCTCAACGCCTTGGGAGGCAGACACATCGGCTATGGGGTAATTCCCAAATATTATGGGCCAGTTGGAGACGCACTGCTGATGTCTTTTGAGCAGTCTCTCCAAGAAGATTGGACTCCCGAAGTAAAGCTGGCCTGGACAGATGCCTACAGAGCAATTACAGGTTTGATGTTAAAAGGCGCAGGTGCAGATTCTTCACCAAAGGTTGTCCCAGATCAAAAAGATGTCACCCACCATCAGCCACAAGAATCAAAGACACAATTACTGAACGACTCTAAGCCGATCGCGCCGCAAACCGAGCAACAGAAAAAGCCTTTAGTATCAATTCAGTTGGATGGTGAAATTCTCCAAAAAACCCTCTCGAACATAACTGATAGTTATCAAAAATTTCAGGATCAATCACTCATTCAGCGCTTGGGTGAAGTTCTCAAAGGAATTTTAGGAAAATTCATTGATAATTTTTGGACACAACCCGCCTGGTTAGTGGCTAGTGTTTCAGCAGTTCTGTTCATCATAATTTATGTGGCAGCAGATGATAATTCTCTGATTGGAGAGATTTTGCAGAGTGTTGATGCTCTTAGTATGGTCGTTGCTTTAATTTTATTCATTAAGGAAGCGCCGGATCGCAGGAAGCAATTTCATTACCAAGCTTGGAGTACAGTTGATGCAGCGCACGGCGTAAAAGTTAGCTATGCAAGAGTTCTGGCACTCCAAGATTTGAATGAGGATGGTGTTTCTCTTAGAGGTGTAGATGCTATTGGTGCAGAGTTAGTAGCTATTAATCTCTCTCGGGCCAATCTAAGTGAAACCAAATTGAGTGAAGCGGATCTCAGTAATGCCAATCTGAGCCATGCTAACCTCAATAATGCTAACCTCAGTCAGGCTAAATTGAGTGGTGCTAATCTCAGTGATGCCAACCTGAGTTTTGCTCGCTTGAGTCAGGTTAATCTCAGTAGTGCCAACCTCAGCGGCGCTAATTTAATTTGTGCGGACTTGAGTAACGCAAATATGAGCGGCGTCAATTTGACGAATGCTAGTTTGAGTGGTGCTAACCTGAAGAGTGCCTACCTAAGTGGTGCAAATCTAAAAGGTGCTAAAGTTAGCATTTCTGACCTGAGTGGTGCTTTGCTCGCAGGTGCTGTTATGCCTGATGGGTCGAAGTATAAGTCTCTGGAAGATGGGGTCAGAAATAAATAAATTGATGCCAAATTTTTTATGACTTTGAGGTCTGCTTTTCTACTAAAATGGTGACGACCCCTTGAGGAGAAAAGCTTTGGCTTACTGAAATGCGAGCGCTACTAATGGTTAAAGATTATTCTTTAATTATATTTTTTAAACAATATACCTCTCTAACAAGTAGTCTAAAATCATTGTAGCATAGGGGCCAAAGTTGAATTTTCGGAGATGTCTAATCGTCATACATTCAGTAGGCTGAAAAGTTTGGCTATCGTTCTAGGGAACAGATACAGCGTATTCCAGGTTGATGAAGTGTAGGGACAAAGGCTTTCGCCGTGTCCCTACGGGGATATAACGATAGGCGGGGTACTTCATAAACGTGGAATCTGCTGTAAAATTCAGACTTTTGGCTAATTAACTGTATTTTTAAATACAGCTTGAATAAATTCAATTCTTAGCATAAATGGAATCCCCAAAGTAGGCTGCTCAAAATTCAAAATTCAAAACTATCGATCGCCAACTGCCAGTTTTTCTGATGCAGCCGATCGCAAATTTGCACTTTCTCAACTGCTAAATATTGCTGAAATTCTGGTTTCTCTATGCCGCTGCGCCACATTACCAGAGCATCTTCTCCGGTGTCTTCGTAGTACCGTTTCCGCCGTCCTGCCTCTTTAAACCCAAATTTTTGGTAAAGAGAAACTGCGGCTAAATTAGATTCCCGCACTTCTAAGGTTGCCCGTTCTAATTGTCTATAGTGAGCCTTTTTTAGTAAATCCCAAAGCAGAGCTTGTCCTAAACCCTGACCTTGAAAGCGAGGATGAATTGCCAAAATTGTAATATGAGCTTCTTCTAAAATTGCCCACAGGCAACCCAAACCGATCAGGGTTGGGGTAAGTGTTGAGTTCGGAGTTGCTGGCGAGGAGCTCTCAACACTCAGCGGTTTTGAGTTGAGAATGCTGTTCGGCTCGATCGACTCGAGTTCGCTGTCGAATCTTTCTGATTTGCCGACCTCGGTTTCGGATACCCACAAACCCAGTAAATCGCTGTTAGGACTGCCTAACTCGCGCCCATAGCCTTCTAAAGTCCACAGTCCGCCAAAACAGAGGCGATCGAGTTCGACTGCACTGTTGAGGTCTTCGGCGGCGAGATGTTTAATTTGTAGAAAACGCACGGCTGTAAATTGTACACTGGAAAACACAGTAGCGATTAGCTGTTTGTTGCTAGTTTTGAGTCATGACTCACAAGTCTCCAGACATTAGTCTACTGCCAACGACCAATGACTGCTGATTAATGACTGCCGACTGCTGACTGCTGATTAATGACTGCTGACTAATAACCTAGGATAGTTATTGCGCGATGGTATCAACTCAATCTTTCGGGGTCGAATCGGGACTTAAGTATCTGTCTGAGTCGAAGTCGGCCCTGCAAAATCGATCGCCCAATCAAGAACTGTTACCGCTGACAGCCAGTGTTAACAGCAGCGATCGGTTGGAAATCGGAGGCTGCGAGGTGACAGCTTTGGTGGAGCAATTTGGCTCGCCGTTGTACATTTTAGACGAAGAAACGCTACGGGCGACTTGTACCCAGTACCGGGATGCTTTTAAGCGTTACTATCCGGGCGAATCTCAAGTGCTCTATGCTTCTAAAGCTTGGAGTTGTTTGGCAGTTTGCGCGATCGCAGCTTCGGAAGGTTTAGGCATAGATGTCGTATCCGCCGGAGAAATCCACACTGCACTGCAAGCCGGCGTCAGCCCCGACAAAATCTACTTCCACGGTAACAACAAGTCCCGCGAGGAACTACACCTAGCTGTAGAAAGCGGCTGCATTACCGTAGCCGACAATTGGCGGGATTTAGAAACTCTAGCAGAGTTGGGAGAATTGGGTGTCAGCAGCAAAACCGGTGGGCCGACACGAATTATGGTGCGGTTTACTCCTGGAATTGAGTGTCACACCCACGAGTACATTCAGACGGGTCAAATCGACAGTAAATTTGGCTTCGATCCTAATTCGCTCGATCGAGTATTTACTTTCATCAGCCAACAGCCGTCGTTATTTTGCGTGGGAGTACACGCTCACATCGGCTCTCAGATTTTTGAACTGCAACCCCATGACGATTTAGCCGAAGTCATAGTTCAGGCCTTGACTAAAGCACAGAGTTATGGTTTGCCAGCAACAGAAATTAATATTGGCGGTGGGTTGGGCATTCGCTATACTGAAGCGGACGATCCTCCTAGCATTGAAGATTGGGCTCGTACGATTTGCAAGGCAGTGGTAGCAGCTTGCGAGCGGCAGCAATTGCCCTTGCCTAAATTGCTTTGCGAACCTGGTCGATCGCTCGTGGGTACAGCTTGCGTTACAGCTTATACCGTTGGCTCTAAAAAAGTCATTCCGGAAATGCGGACGTATATAGCTGTCGATGGCGGGATGTCGGACAATCCGCGTCCTATTACCTATCAATCAGTTTATCGAGTCCTCGCAGCCGGCAAAATGTCTGCTCCCTTAACGGAAACAGTGACAATTGCTGGGAAACACTGCGAATCAGGCGATGTTCTGATTAAAGATGCCAAATTGCCAGATTGTCGGGCCGGAGATATCCTAGCCGTTGCGGCTACAGGGGCATACAATTACAGCATGGCTTCTAACTACAACCGAGTGCCCCGACCGGCAGCGGTTTTAGTTAGAAATGGGGAAGTTAACACGATTATACAGCGGGAAACTTACCAGGATTTGCTGAGGCTTGACCGCCTTCCTGAACGACTCGGAGCTCAAAAGTTAAAAGTTAAAAGTTAAAAGTTAAAAGAAAGACAATCCATGTTTACTTAGTGATGATTGCCTTTTCACTTTTAACTTTTGCCTTGTTCAGTCACGCGATTAGATTGACACTCCCCGGTCTAAAAACACGGGGATTTTCAGCATATTCCTTATAACAACTGTTCATGGTTCATGGGTTCGAGTGCATCACGGTTCGCGGTTCACAGGCGGTAGCGTTCGATGAACCATGAACAATCAACAATCTGGCTTTGACTTGACCCTCGTTCAGTCCTTATTGATTCAAGGGATCGATATTGGACTGGTTTTTGCCCTTGCGTATTTGGTGCTCGTCATTGTTGGCGAGCGCAGAACGCTGTGGATGGTACGGGGATTTATTATTTTGATGCTGGCGGCGGCGGTGAGCAACTGGGCTGGATTGAGGCTATTGCACGTTGCCCTTAACAGCTTGGTGACTGGTTCGGCTGTGGCAATGGCGGTAATATTGCAGTCGGAGTTTCGCCGATTTCTGGAACAATTGGGTCGGGGGGAATTTCGGCAATTGTTTGGACGCGATCGCCGACCCACTCCCGAACCGGACAGCGTAATAGATGAAATTGTGGACGCAGTAAAAGAACTTTCACAAAACCGCACGGGCGCTTTACTAATTATAGAAACAGATTCTCCGATCGACGATCGAGATTTTTCGGTGCCGGGACTCAAGCTAAATGCTGAAGTTTCTAAAGAATTGTTGCAGACAATCTTTCAGCCGCAAACTTTGCTGCACGACGGAGCTGTTTTGATTCGAGGTTCGCGGATCGTTTCGGCGGGGGTAATTTTGCCTTTGTCTGATCGCAGCGCGTCGCGGCAGTTGGGAACCCGCCACCGGGCGGCGATGGGGATTACGGAACGGGTGCAAGCTTGCGTGTGCGTGGTAGTGTCGGAGGAAACGGGTTCTATTTCTTTAGCCCAGATGGGAACTTTAAATCGACCTTTGACTAGCAGCAAACTTAAGGAATTGCTGGAAGCAAAGCTGTTTCCGTCCGAGGGAGAAAGAGTTGTGGCTCCAATTCCGATCGGCAATCTCGGACGCCAGATAGGATTGAAGGGAGTGACGCTATTAAAACGGATACTGCGCCGTTAGTCGGGTAATCGGGAGAAACCATGAGTCAAGGAATTTGCTTGGAAAAGTTGCCGGAGGATCTGCAACAAGAACTACTGCCTAAGCACATAGCAGTGATTATGGACGGGAACGGGCGCTGGGCTAAGAATAAGGGGTTGCCGCGGATTGCGGGGCACCGCCGAGGAGCTAGCACTCTGAAGGAACTGCTGCGCTGCTGCAAAGATTGGGGGATTCCAGCTTTAACGGCCTATGCTTTTTCGACGGAGAATTGGGGGCGGCCGGCCGGAGAGGTGGATTTTTTAATGAGTTTGTTTGAGGGAAAGTTGCGGCAAGAATTGCGGGAGATGGTGGACGAGGACGTGCAAATTCAATTTATGGGGAATTTGCAGGCTTTGCCGAAGTCTTTGCAAGCGGAAATCGAGCGTTCTGTGACGGCCACTCAGCATAATCAGGGGATTTTGTTTACGGTGGCGACGAATTACGGGGGGCGTCAGGAGATTGTACAAGCTTGTCGGGCGATCGCCACTCAGGTGAAAGAGGGCAAGTTGCAGCCGGAGGAGATTGATGAGGTTTTATTTAAACGCTATTTGTATACTGCTGATGTTTGTGACCCGGATTTGCTGATCCGGACGAGTGGGGAAATGCGGTTGAGCAATTTTCTACTATGGCAAATGGCTTATTCGGAAATTTACATTACTGAGACGCTATGGCCGGATTTTGATCGATCGGAGTTTCACCGCGCTTTGTCTGATTATCAGAAGCGCAGCCGCCGATTTGGCAAAGTGTAACGATTTTGGATTTTGGATTTTAGATTTTAGATTTTTTGGTTGATTTTTCAGTTTCCAAGTAGGTGTGGATTCTGAGGGAGCATCTCCCTGAAAGTAAAAAACGTTTTTATGACCTGCGAGCGTCCCGCACAGCACAATACAGCAAGCGGGACGCTCGCACTCCCATGTAAATGCTTGCAGGCTTGATGCTCCTGATTCTCACCTGGATTCCCCATCTAAAATCTAATACCAATTTCACTCATGTCCTGCTCAACATAACCATTTTAGATTGGAGGACAAATATCAAATCTCAAATATCAAATCTCACATCTCACATCAAATTAGGGGCCGGAGAAAACGGCAGCTTCAATATCCTGACGCGAGAGGGAGTATTTGAAGGCTCGGTGAATATCTTGGCCGTCGGCTCCAGCATCGATGTAACGGATGGTGAGTTGGTCAATATCGAGGGAGAGTTCTGCTTTCCAGGTAGGTCGATCAATCTGCCAGCAGTGGAGTTCTCGCCGGTCTTGCTGGCAGCCGCGGCTTTTTAGCCACTGCTCGATTTCCGGCAGCGGATGGTTGTACAAAGGAGTGTCAGCGGAAGGAAGAGTCATGAGATTTTAGATTTTAGATTTTAGATTTTAGATTGGGGATTTCCGATTGAGGATTGGAGATGGGGGATTTGAGGCTTTAATTGCCGCGAATTAAGCCGATCGTGATCGCCAGTAGCAAACATCCGATTAAGCTAGCTCCCATGATAAACAGAGCGAACATTTCTCCGGGGGAAAGAGGTCGATCCGTGGGATCTAGGTAAGCGGAGTTGTAAGTTTTTTTGCCCGAGCCCGAAACGGGAGTATTGAAGCCTGGGGGCGGCCCCATCACGTTCAGGCGAGAATAGCCTATTTTGAGGTCGTAGGCGAGGCGACGTTCTGGGTTGCTGAGGGTGGCGTAGGCGTTGTTGAGCTGCTGAAATTTGGCAGTGGCGACTGCGGGCGGCAGGTCGGTGGTATCGGGATGGTAGAGTTTGCTCAGTTCCCGGTACGATCGCCGAATTTCGATCGCTGAGGCTGAAGGATGCAGCCCTAACAAGCTGTAATGAGTGGAACCCAAGGGGGTTTTGCCGGGTATTGTCTGACTTTTGCTGTTTGCCGTTCCCTCGTTAGGAGTCACCTAAGCGCCTCTGGGCTTGTTGTGAATAGTTTTTGATTATTTTAGCTCAGAGTTGAGGGTAGCGCCACTGTCTGCTATGTCGAGGGGTGTTCGCGTGCGATAAGCGGCGGCAACTAACATCAAATTCAGCACCAAGATATTCCTGCCGTCCGCTTCATCGATTTGTGATGCCACTTACTGCGCGTTTGATATTCCTGACTCACCGATCGATCGGATAAGCTGATTTTGCCAGAACCTTTTCTCGACACTGCGGATATTTTCTGCAGATCTCAGTTTATCCAAGTAAAGCAGCAAATACTTTAATTCATCATCTGTCTCATCTCCCTCAAAGGGGTTTACTCGCACCCGATTGCCATAGCTGCGCTCCCACTTTTGAGGCGTATCATCCACTGCAATGATTGACTCTAGACGATACCCTTTGCGCTTAACCTTTTTTAGATTTTTGCGATTGTAATATTCAAACCACTCAGGATCGTAAGCAACTGTGCAACGCTCGCTTGCCCACACAAATGATAAAATTTTAGGATTTTCAAAGATGGCTGACACAATTGCGATCGCATAAGACGGCGTAGAAGATGTCCAAACTGCAACCTCAAACCAGTCTAGGCATTTTTTCAAAAATACATCAAGAAACGGTCGTTTGTAAATGTGATATGGCTCCACTAAAAAGTCAGCTTTCCGAGGGAAAGATGCTTCGGCAGCATAAATTAAAGTTTCATCAAGATCGAGAATCAATAGTTTTTTTAGATAATCCATAATCAAAAATCGTTCACCACTATGTCTAGGTCTACTCCCTATGCATAATTCCTTTAAACTATGAATCGCCCGATTCCCTAGGGGATAGCTTCGCTTCACGCAAATTTTGGACATCTTCAACGCTAAGCCCGGTAACTTGGCTGATCGTGGCATTATCTAGCTGTGAGAGTAATTGTCGAGCGATCGCGATCGCCTTTTCTCGCATCCCTTGTTCTATTCCTTCCTGAACAGCCTTAATAATCGCTCCCTGTTGGTCATAAATAAACTGTTCTCTTCTGTCCAAATCTTCCACTTCTTCCCGGCTTAACTTGGCTTGATTGGCAATATCAAAAGCTTGATGTATTTCCGGTATGCTATCCATTGTTTCTGGAACCGCTGTCAAACTTCTGGCATTTTTCATGAAATAAATCCATTTATCTGCTAAAGTTTCAAGTTGCTCCTGTCCTTTGGTAAACTTGGGCAACTCTACAAACACTAAATCCAGATCGTTTTCGGGATACGTAAAGTTTTTCGTGACTTCTTTGTACACAAATCTCGAAATCCATTCTTCGCTGTTAGCAAACATTTCAAAATCCGTAATTCTCAAAGCAATCACTGGCTTCAGCAATCGATATCCTTGTGCTGCTTCCAACTGAAAAGCATAAGTCTTTGCTGCATTGTACAAAACTCGCTTGCCAAAAGACTGGACGTTGAGCACTTCCATTTCAATAATTACTAAAGTGCCGTCGCTAAGTTTGGCTTTCACATCCAGATAACTATCTTTTAAGCCTTCAAGTTTGGGTGGTAGATTTGGGTTGATAATTTCTAAGTCTTGGATGGTGGGATTGCCTTCATAAATTAGAGCGTTGAGAAAGCTAATCAGAATGTCTTTGCTTTCTGAGGAACCGAAAATTTTTTTGAAGGCGTAATCGGTTTTTGGGTTGATAAATATCATGGTTGTCAGATGGGTGCTTTTCGACTATTAGTTTGGTGAGGAAGCAACCAGAATCGAACTCACTCAGACTGCTGATTTTGTTTCAGGCAAAGGCTTGACATCTTCTGGTAAATGTGCGTTAGCCATAGCCAGCACTGGCTCCTCGATACTGTGTTCGCCGTCGATCGGAAGTTGGCAAGAAATCAGTTCTGTGACGATGCGATCGCCCAGAACATCTTCCCAATCCTGCAACTGTTCTCTGGCTTTGATCGGTGTATTGAGAGCCACGTCTACGCCCATTTGCTGAAGGTTGAGGCTGTGGGCGGCCGATCGGCGGTTGACACACTCCACCAGCCAAACGCTCAATCCGACTGCGGCCATCAAAGGCAAGACAATCCGATAATCGCGGGTTAATTCAAACATCAATAGGATGGCTGTCAGCGGTGCTCTGGCGCTGCCGGCGAGGACGGCGGCCATTCCCACCATTGCGTAGGCGGGAGGGCCGGCGACTCGATCGCTCATTGCCGGCAGCATTTCCAAAAAGAGGCCGTAAGCCGAACCCAGGGAAGCTCCCAAAAACATCGCCGGAGCGAAGATACCGCCCACTAAACCGCTGCCGAGGCTGATTGCGGTCATCGCCAGTTTGACAAACAGCAGCAGGAGCAGCAAAGGCAAGGAAAATTTAACATCTTGGAGCATTGCTTGGACTGTTTCGTAGCCGACACCCAAAATTTGAGGAAATTGCAGGGCGACTAAGCCGACGCAGGCCCCGCCGAGGATGGGGTGCAGCGGCCGGGGCAGTCGTCCGAGCCAAGCAAATCCTCGGACTTTTCCTTGAAAACAGCCATCGGCTAATTGAATTGCTTCTGTGTAGGCTAGAGACACTCCGCTCGCCAAAAGTCCCAATCCCATGTACAGAGGCAGTTCTAGGGGGCTGCGGACATCGTATATCGGCAAAGAAAAGGCCGGCTGAGCTCCCAAGCAGATTTGAGCGATGAGCGCGGAAACTACGGCGGAGAGCAAGACAACGCTGACTGACGAAGTTGCGAAGGTGCTGCCGAGCACGACTTCTAAAGCAAAGAACACTCCGGCGATGGGAGAGTTAAACCCGGCAGATAAACCTGCTGCTGCTCCGGCGCCGAGGAGCAAGCGCTGCCGTTCTGGGGAAAGCTGCAAAACTTGAGCCAGCAGCATTCCGAAGTTAGCGCCGATTTCGACGCTGGGGGCTTCCGGGCCCAGGGAGGCGCCGGTGCCGAGGGAAACTGAGGCTGCCACCATTTTGGTGATGGGTTTGAGGGGGGAGAGTTCTTGCAGCCCGCGGGTGGCTGCAATTAAGGAAGACATATTCGGGCCAAAATCCCGAAACCGCCAGCGCATCAGCCCGATGATGACTCCGCCGAGGGTGGGAATGCAGGCTAGCGTCCAAGAGCCTTTCGAGGCGATCGCACCCATGAAGTCTTCCAGCATCAGGCTGTGAATGAAGTGGATGAGATAGTGAAAAGTGACGACGCCTGCACCAGTAACTCCCCCGATGACTAGGGAGAGGATGAGCAGGAGGGTTTCTGGGCTGGGGTGCAGGCGCTTGAATAGCGGGCTGAGGCTGGAGGCTTGGGGAGTTGCTGCGGTTGGCCCGGGTGGCGGCAGATCCACAGGAGGGGTGGCTCTCATTTAGCGGTTAATTCTTCTGTGAGAAGTTAGATAAATATTACATTTTATTTCTTATTTTAATTGTGAGTGATTTTAGGGGAATTGACAAGTTAATTAAGGCGTATTTTAGGGGGGGACTTTTTGGGCGGGCGGCTGGTGTAGAATGACTGATTCTGAGGAGCGGCGGATTTTAGGTCATTGTATACTCAGTTACATTCAAACTTAGATAGTCTCTCGCGATAATGCTAATTAACTCTATTTACAGTGTTGGGGTTTAGGGCGATCGCATGAGTGAACTTGCAATATCATATAACTCAGTGAAACACAACATTCCGATTAAAGAATTGGCGATTTGAGGCTTTACCTTAAAACCACTAATGTCAAACCACAAATCTCAAATCTCAAATCCCTTGATCGCGCATAATATCACATCGGTTGTTGAGTAGGCGGGATTCTTGGTCTGGGTTTGGCGATCGACATTAGCGGATCGCCGATGGTGGCGACTTTCCATGGAGGGGATTCTAGCTGGCGTGCTGCGATTAAAAAGGGTGATCCTCGCTTCAGGCGATCGACCATTAATTTAGGTGGAATAAATGCCGATAAAAAAGGTTCGTTGACGCTGCCGACATAGGCGTAAGCACCATTTACTAACCACCGTCCGGCAACGGTGTTTGTGTCATCTGGGGCGGCTGCTGACCAACTGTGAATCATGTGGATTGCTGCCGGAAATTGGAGTTTTGGTATGTCCTCAACTGAAGCGTCGCCGTTGCCGACTTGGAATGATTTTGGATAGCCTTTGGAATTCATTAATATTAAGTCAAATGTCCACGGTTTTGAGGCTAAACTCCGCCACTTTTCCAAGCTAGATTCGGGTTTCTGCACTACTTCGACATTCAAACCTATGGTTTTTAGTCCGCTAGCTGCTTCCTCCATTTCATATTTTCCCCAATTTCCTTCCTTGGGGTAACTGTCATAAAGCAGGGCGGTTTCGGTATCGAGAAATAAGGCGCACATGGCTTGATAGATCGATCGCACCTCGGAACCGTAAATCCAGCCGACCGCCGCCCAGCGTTCGCCGTTGGGGTGTCGTCCCAAACCGTCGGTAACGGCTAGTTGTTCGTCGGGTTTTTCAGGAGATTGATATTTGACTGCTAGTTGGCGTACAATAGTTATTGTGTCGAGCGGGTCTGCGAGTTGAGAGTAAAAATATCCGGTTGATTCGACGGCTTTTGTAACTGCTAGTTGCAGATTTTTCCACTGTGTGTTATTGAGGGTATCGTTTGGTTTTCCGAAGTTGCCTTCTAGAAATACTAAAGGTTGACCGTGAGCGGCTGCTAAGGCAACTGCTGCTGAGCGTGCAGCATCGTTTTCTGATGTGATTACTACTCCTGGGGGTTCCCAGCCGAGTTGCTTCCATTGTGCTTTTAAGGTTTGAGTATCGGTGGCCTTCCAAGCTGCTGCTGAGGCGTTCAGCATTAATTGTTGGAGTTTTTGATTTTTTGGCAGTTGCTGTTTGATGCTTGGCAAACGCACTATTTCTTCGGGTTGAAAGCGCTGCACAAACATCGGCGTATATTTTTTGTCTTCGATGAGAATAGGCCAGTTTCCTTTGAGATTCCATTTTTGGATTGCTGCTAAGAATGTGGCTTCGTCTGGTACTAAAACTAGGCGATTGACTGTTGGTATGTTGTCGCGGAGGATGGCTGCTCGGAGGCCTGTTTGGATGGGCCAGGGTTCTTGTTTGGCTGAGGCGGGAAGTTGAAAGGGTTTTTTGAAAAGGCGATCGCATCCGACACCGATTATTGCTAAGCTTACAATAAGTGCGATCGTCAGGAATTTAAATTTTAACTGTTTTTTCATAAGGTAAGGGGAAGGGGAAGGGCAGGGAAGCAAAACACTGGATTATAAATATGAGCAATTCTGTAAATATTTTTAGGGGCTGCGAGCGGATTTTCCGAGAAATACAACAGAGAAAACTTGTAAGTGCGCTCAAACTGACAACTTTTAGCATTATCGCCTTAACAGGTACAGGTTTGATAACTTTTGCAGCCAACATTTCCTCAGTGAAGCATCGAGTCCGACATTTGCTTGTAGCGAGAGAATGCCGGAACTGCTATCTCTCAGGCGCTAATTTGAGTGGTGTTTTTCTCGAAGGCGTTAATTTAGAAAATGCTAACCTTAAAGATGCCAATTTGTGGAGTGCCAATCTGGTAAATGCTAATTTAAAACAAGCAAATTTGCGTGGGGTCTACCTGATCCGCAGCAATTTGGTAGGGGCGAATTTGGAGGATAGCAATCTAGAAAATGCCTTTCTAGAGGATGCTTATTTGGCAGCTAATAATTTGAAAAATGCCAATTTAAAAGGTGCTTTCATGAAAGGGACTTTTCTGGTCAATGCTAACTTGGAGGGCGCGAATTTGGAAGGGGCGAATCTATGGATGGCAAACCTAGAAGATGCTAATTTAAAGGGTGCTAATTTGAGGAATGCTTTGCTGCTTAGTACCAATTTGGCAGGAGCGAATTTAAAGGGGGCGATTATGCCTGACGGAACAAAGCATGAATAATTTTCTGGTTGATTCCTGTTAATAGATTCCGGGAATTAGTTTTTTAACTCGCTGGCGGTATTCTGAATAGGCTGGATATTTTTTGGTTAACCAGGCTTCTTCTCGGTTGGCTTTGATCTCGAAAAGTATTATTAATAGTGCGCTGGCTATTAAGTGGGATAGGCTCATTTGAAAAAGTGTCCAGCCCAGGGTCGCTAAAATTAAGCCGCTGTATAATGGATGCCGCACTATTCCGTAAATGCCTGTTTGGACTAATTCTCCGTTTTCTCTGGGATACGGTAAAGGTGTGAGATTTTTTCCTAAGTCTATCAATGCTTTGATGATGAAAATTAATCCGCTTAAGCCGAGAATACTGGCCAGAAACCAGATAATATAAAGTAATTGAGTTGATTGAATTTTTAATCCTGGCAGTTGATAAACTGGTAATATTACAAATCCTGTGAGCAATCCTCCTTGAAGCAAAACTAAATATTCGCCGCGGCTGTTATTGCGCCAGCCTTCGCGTGTGAAACCCCAATCAGTTAAGATTTTCATAGTAAGACGAAGAAGGAACAAGGAAGAAGGAAGAGGGAAGAGGGAAGAGGGAAACGAACTGTAGGTTGGGTAGAACTTGGGTTTCGTTCTACCCAACCTACAGGATATTTACAGTCAACAGTCAACAGTGAACGGTGAACAATTAACAAATTTATTCTAGCCAGGGACGAGTCATTAGTTCTAGTTGGTTGACTTCATCTTGGCTTAAACTCCAGCCTAATGCGCCGGCGTTTTCTTGGGCTTGTTTTGCAGTTTTGGCGCCGGGAATAGGGATTACTTTGTTTTGAGCTATTAACCAGTTTAGGGCAACTTGGGCGGGAGTTCGATCGCGCTTTTTGCCCATTTTCCGCAGGGTGGACATGACTAATTCGATTTTTTCGATGCCGCTTTTACTGAAGCGGGAGTCCATTTTGCGGGCTCCTGTGGGTTGTTCTTGGGCTGTGTATTTGCCGGTAAGCAATCCTTGGGCTAAGGGGCTGTACGCTAAAATAGTAACTCCCAATTCGCGGGCTGCACTCAAAATTCCTTGTTTTTCTACTTGCCGCGACAGCAATGAGTAGCGGACTTGATTTGTTGCTAGGGGAACGCCTCTGGCTGCTAGTATTTTGTGGGCTTGGCGCATCTGTTCTACTGAATAGTTGCTGACTCCTACTGCTTGAATTCTGCCTTGTTTTACTTCATCCGCTAAGGCGTTCATCAGGGTTTCTTGACTCAGTAAAAAAGTGAAGGGCCAGTGCACTTGGTAGAGGGCTATTTGTTCTACTTGCAAGCGTTTTAAGCTGGCACTCAAAGCGTCGGAAACTGATTTTCCTGTAATCCGCCAAGGTACGGGGCCGAATTTTGTGGCTATTTGCACGGGTTGGGTGGTTTTTTTGAGAAACTGCCCCAGTAATTCTTCTGACAAGCCGTTACCGTAGACTTCGGCTGTGTCGAAAAAGTTGACTCCGCTGTCTAAGGATGTTTTGAATGCGGCTTCGACTTCGGCGGCGCCGTAGTTGCTGCCGTAGTTCCAAAATAGTTTGTCGCCCCAAGCCCAAGTTCCGACGCACAGGGGAATGACGGCTGGGCCATTTTGTCCTAGGGTAATGGTTGTCACGGTTGGTAAATCCACAATTCTTTATTGTCTATTATTTTTCTATAAATAGTCGCGATCGAGCTTCTAGCCTGGGGAGGAATGGCGGCTGGTGGCGGGTATCTCAGTTACTATAAATGCTGATGCTGTGTTTATTTGAATAGTTATGTCGATCGACCGTTTGCCAGATTCAAGATTAACAGATTCCGCGACTCCTGCCCTCAAGAGAGTTTCCCTCCTGACTATGTTCCGGTTGGGTTTGTTTCAGATGGGATTGGGCATGATGTCGATTTTGACGCTGGGGGTGCTCAATCGCATCATGATTAAGGAGTTGGCGATTCCGGCTACTGTGGTGGCTGGTACGCTGGCCATGCACCAGTTTGTCGCGCCCGCTAGGGTGTGGTTTGGGCAAATGTCTGATGCTAAGCCTTTGTTTGGCCATCACCGCACGGGTTATGTGTGGGTAGGAAGCGTTTTGTTTGTGATTTCTGCTTTTTTGGCGGTACAGGTGATGTGGCGCTTGGGCAGCAGTTTGGAGGCTGTGGGTTGGACGACTCCTACTTACGGTTGGGTGGGTTTGTTGGGTGTGATTTTTGCACTTTACGGTATTGCTATTTGTTCGAGTTCGACTCCTTTTGCTGCTTTGTTGGTGGATGTTTCCGATGAGGAGGATCGCTCGAAGTTGGTGGGTGTGGTGTGGTCGATGCTGATGGTTGGTATTATTATCGGGGCGATTATTAGCAGCGGTTTGCTGAAGCAAATTGATGGGGATGTGCCACGGGAAGTTTTGCAGGCTTCGATTAATGGTTTGTTTGTGAAGGTGCCGGCGCTTGTTTTGCTGTTGGTGGGGATTGCGACTTTTGGCGTTGAGAAAAAGTATTCGCGGTACAAAGCTCGATCGTCCGCAGTGAATCGAGAAGATAAAATTACTCTGGGAAGTGCGCTGCGGATTTTGACTGCTAGTCGCCAAACCGGTTTGTTTTTTACTTTCCTGCTGGTTATGACAATTTGCTTGTTTATGCAGGATGCGGTTTTGGAACCTTACGGCGGGGAAATTTTTAAGATGCCGATTTCGGAAACTACGCAGTTGAATGCTATTTATGGTACTGGTGTGCTTTTTGGTTTGAGCGCAACTGGTTTTTTAATTGTGCCACGCATTGGCAAGCAAAATACGATTAAGTTGGGCTGTTTGTCGGTGGCTGCTTGTTTTGGCTTGATTATTTTATCGGGGTTTACTGGTAATCCAATTGTGTTTAAGTCGGCTTTAATGTTGTTTGGTTTTGCTTCTGGAATTACGACGACGGGTGCGCTGAGTTTGATGTTGGATTTGACTGCTGCAGAAACTGCGGGGACTTTTATTGGTGCTTGGGGTTTGTCGCAGGCGATGGCGCGGGGTGTGGCGACGGTTAGCGGCGGTGCTATTTTGGATTTGGGCAGAAGTTTGTTTGGGGTGCCGATGTTGGCTTATGGGTTGGTGTTTGCTGTGCCGGCGGCGGGTATGATTCTGGCTGTTTGGCTGTTGGGTAGGGTGGATGTTGGGGAGTTTCAGGATAATGCTAAAAGTGCGATCGCAACTATTCTTGAAAATGACTTAGACTAATGTTTTGTCAGTTGGTCGGTGGCTTGTGGCAGTTGGCTTGTGGCAGTTGTTAGTTCCAATAATCAATAACCAATAACTAATAACCAATAACTAATGACTAATTTTTGGGATTCTATTTTAAGTTTTGCACGGGTTACTGTCGATAGAGTCGGACAGCAGTTGTTGCAAGATTTCGGTTCCGTGCAAGCGGCTGAGAAGGATGACGGGAGTTTAGTGACGAAATCCGATAATTGGGCGGATGCGGAGATTAGAAGTGCGATCGCATCTGCTTTCCCCACTCACGGGATTTTAAGTGAGGAGGGCGAACACGTTGTCCCCGATACTGAATGGTGCTGGGTTGTTGATCCTTTGGATGCTACGACTAATTTTGCTAGGGGAATTCCGATTTGGGGTATTTCTTTGGGTTTGTTGTATCGCGGAACTCCGGTTTTTGGCTGCGTGCATTTGCCGCCAATTAATCAGTCTTTCCACGGTTTTTTTGCACCTGATTTTGCTGGCGGCGTGTTTGACCATATGCCTCAAGGTGCGTTTTTAAACGGGCAGCCAATTCGGCCGACTGCTGATAAAATGAGCGGTAATCATTTTTTTAATTTGTGCTCGCGGAGTGTGGGAATCGGGCCTCATCTTCCGAGTAAAGTTCGGATGTTGGGCATGGCTAGTTACAATTTTTTGACTGTGGCTTCGGGTGTGGCTATGGGAGGGGTGGAAGCGACTCCGAAAATTTGGGATATTGCGGGGAGTTGGGTAATTGTGAAGGCTGCTGGTGCGGTTTGGTTGCCGCTGGAATCCCAGGGGATTTTTCCGCTGGAAGTGGGGAAGAATTACGGGAGGATTTCTTATCCGACTTTGGTGATGAATCGGCAGGAGTTGGTGTCGGTGTTTTTGCCGTTTGTGGAGGCTTGGAAGAAGAAAAAAATGGGGTGATTTGTGTGAAGCGAAGCTATCCCGTAGGAAATCGAACAATTATTAAATAAAACTGCAAGGCAGGCGTGACGGAGGAGTCTCCCACGCCTGCCGTGCTGTTTGGAAGAAATATACCGACCGATGACCGATGGTTCAAGTATGCCTACTCTTGTCTATTTCTGCCAATCTGCGATCGGGTGGTTTTGTTTTACGTAGATCGGGTGATGCGGTTTCGTACAATTTGTGGTAAGTTTTGAACTCGCTATTATATCTGAGAAATAAAATTATACCCGTTTTCAAGTAGAGGCACAAGGGAAAATAGATTTACTGGGGTGTTGGAAAAAGTAGATGAGTGGTATGGCTAGGTCGAAGAGTTAGCCTGTGGGAAGATACAAGAATAAACTTTGGAAGAAACTTGGAAAAGTCTGCGGTTTGCGATCGCACTAATCTCGATAGTACAATTTCAGGAATTCACCAGACGGATGATTTTCTAAGTGCAATTCTCAAGCGCGGCTACTCGTTTTAGCAGGTGCTGAGTCGGGATATCCGGTGAATGTCATGTTAATTTGGGGGTGAGAATAACAGTCAATCGACTACGATCGTAGCAATTTTGCCAGGCGATCGCACTTGATGCAGCCAGCGAAATAACAGATGCTGGAATTGGGACACAACATTGCTGTGTCCCTACTGCAAAATGAATTTATTGCTTCAGGCGATTAATTTTGAGAGCACATTAGACAACTTAGCACCTAGATTTTCAACAGAGTCCTGCTGTTTGGGATCTTTCATCGTACCGTCAGCATTAAATGCTTCAAAAGCTTGGGGAATTGCTTTCTGATCGGGGAGTACCAATACGTTAATATTCCCCAGGATCGATCGCAAATGAACCAATCCCCGCAAACCCCCTATTCCGCCTGGGGAAGCACTCATAATTACCGCTACTTTGCCAGTAAATGCCACCAATCCCGGTTCACCCGGTGCTGGGCGCGATACCCAATCGATCGCATTTTTCAACACAGGCGTAATTGAACTGTTATACTCGGGGGAAGCTATCAAAAACCCGTCATGCGCTACCATCAATTCCTTCAATTTACGGGCCTTTTCTGGCACTCCTTCTTTTGCTTCCAAATCTTCGTCAAATAGCGGCATCGGCAAATCGCGCAAATCTAAATATGTAACTTCTGCACCCGCCGCCGTAGCCCCAGCGGCCGCAACTTTTACCAGCAGTTTGTTATAGGATGCTTCGCGGGTACTTCCGGCAAATGCAAGTATTTTTGGTCTGTTTGTCATTGATTTTTTCCTGATTATTGCTTGCGCGTATAATTGTACTATTTCGAGTGATTCCAAACAAAGTCAGCAATGGGTCTATCTGCCGACAAAGGAAGATTTTCAATGTAATTGAATAAAACCGATCGCATTTTTACATTCCCGACTCCCAAACGCCTCTCGACGCGACTGGGAATGCCGTAACCGTAAATAATGTGTCCTTTCCCCACCAACACGACAACTTGATAGTCGGGGTTTGCTTTGACAAATTGGGCGATTTTTTCCGCCATAGTTTCGTCCCACAAAACTTGGGCTTGCAAGAATCTTTCAAAAGCCGTACTATTTCCCTGTGCTGCCTTTTGGTGTTGCTGGTAAACTTCTAGCAGCAGTTGCCGATATTCGGCGTTGTCGGTGCGAATTTCCGATATTGGGGGAATGTGCTTTTTTTCCTCTGCTGTGAGGCTTTCTAAACCTTGAGACGCAACTTTTCTCGTTACTTCGGATGGTGTATTTAAGGCGAGGACAGGTAGTTGATTTTCTTTGGCAAACCGCAAAATAGGGGCGTAAGATTCCCAGGGAAAACGCCATCTGCGATCGTACTCTGTTTGCTCGACTAATTGCTGTTCAGTCAGTTTACCTGCTAAGTAGTTGTCGATCGCGCTTTGAAAGGGACGCTGAAACATTTCCATCGCGATCGCAATTTTCCGATTTTGCCGCTGCATTTCTCGGATAATCGCCAGTTGAGCTTGGTGATCTTCCGCGCTATCGTGGGTTTCTCCCAGATACACGACTTTTGCCTTTACCAACTGTTGTAGAATCTCTTGGTTCGTGTAAGTTTGCCCAGGTTGAGGGTTCGCCGTCGTTTGCGCTGTCACTGCACTGCTGCACAGCAGAAAGATACTGAGCGATAAGGCGCACAGTTTGATGAGTTTGGTTGTTTTCATACAAATATTATGCCGTTTCTCGCAGCAGCAAGCACAGCCGAACTCTACTATTTGAGCTGAGCAGCTAGAAAGCTCAATGCTTAATTTAACTTCATAATTATCGGCAGTTACTTCTAAAAATGTAAAGTTTAGTTGCAGGTACTTGCGCTTCTAGAAGAAGGTGATAAATTAATAATATGAAGCAAACAAAAAGCTTCTCCGACAGATACCAAATCCAGATATCACAGCGAAGTTCACAATAGAATCTAAGGAGTAAAACGCTGTCTAATCTCACATCTGTCTCATCAAAAACCAATAGCAGCACCCACCAACAAAGCTGATACTTCCTCAAATAATTAGAGGGGAGCAATGCAACTGAATCCGAGGATTATTGCAACTCCACATCGAAGTTGAAAAAGAGGAAATCACTCGGTACATATGGCTGGGTGCTGTTGTTGTTAAAAGAGATTTTCCGTTTGTGATGTTTTTTTCACTAGAGGCAGAGCTTCTAGATAGGCGTTACCGGGCAGAGCCGGGTAACGAGCCTAAAAGGAGAAAAACTAGAAAATTACTGGAAAATTGTCTCGTCTTCCTTTCGCCACGCCGGATCGACGATACAAATAAATATTAGCGGCTCTGTGCCACAGTTGTAAATAAACTGCTTGGCGTTTGGGGGAATGTAAACTGCATCTCCGGCTTCCACGAATTGATTTTCGTCGTCGATGTGCATTTCTCCAACGCCGCTGAGGATGTAGTAAACTTCAGAAGTTGTCAGGGAGTGCAGCGCAGAAGTTTGTCCCGGTGGCAAAGTGGCGTGGGCTAAACTGTAACGCAAATCCACAGCTTGTTTGTCTGGATGCAGTAATTCTCGCAGTTGAGTACCGTCGCCAGCAATAAACTCGTCGCAGGCATTTAGCTTTTGAATTAGCATTCTTTCCCATCTCCTGAAAATCTCTTTACCACAAGATCAGTTTAATTGAAAAGACATCTGGAAAAATCCCCAAATCGTTGGATTGAAAAGTTTGTGGCTGTTTGACACCTGCGGTCAAACAGCCACAAACGGAACAGGCGATCGGGCGAGAGAAGATTAATTAATAGAAACAAGCCTATTTAATCAACCATTTTAATTCATTTTTTTTATTTAATTGCACTTTAACGCAGCAGAACTATCCCACCTATTGGGAGTTAGACACTTTAAGGCCCCTAAACGGGCCGGGACTTAAACAAATTTTAAGCCCAAACTTGGTATGTGTGTGGCAAATACGTCACCATTATTTTGCACGCAACGGACAAATCTCTAAGATATGGCTGTTCTCAAAGCATGGGGGCATGGCGTCGGGCGTGGTTTTTTTTCAGGAGTGTAGCTTGACGTAAAAAGCACTATCCTCTATAAATTATAAGCTATCTATTCTTATTTCATTGTTTAAGTCCCGTTAGCTGTAGTAGGAGCAGTAGCACTTGGAGCTGCTGTAGGCGTGACCCAGTGGATTCGAGCTACTGAAAACTCCATTTCTAAACCTTATAGATGTCTAGAAAGGGAGTTTATCAGAGAAGTATTATGCCTTGGAGCTGGTTGAGCAATCGTTTGGATAATTTCCTACTGTAGAAATGCTAATACACAGCACTTAGACTTACTTTTCTAAGATTGCTCAACCAAACACCCCTAAAATACAAAGTTGTTCAGAGCGCTCAGATCGCCAGCCAGAACGTTTTCGACAGTAATGTAATTTTTGAATTTGTTGTCATCACTAAAGCCATCTTGATTGATCTGGAGGACAACTTTGCCATCTCTTTGAACCAACTGCACATAGCCATCCGCGATCGCGTTTGTGCCGTTATAGCCGCCAGGAACCAAGCTATCGAGCAACTGGGTGAGAACGATTTTATCAGTGCCAGTGATAAAGTCCTCAATCCGGTCTCCCGAATCTTCAATGTTGGTGTAGACAAAGCGATCGCTACCAGCGCCACCCGTAAGCTTATCCCCACCGGAACCACCAGTAATGACTTCATTCAAAGCGGTGCCAGTAAAGGAATCATTTTTTTGTGTTCCGACATACTGAGGAAGGGTGAAACGAGCCACACTGGGGTCGTGGTCACTATCCTGATCCGCAAACTCAGAGTTGATATGAACAACATCAAACTCATCTAAATTATTAAACAGCGTATTGCTCGCCAAGATGTGATCCAAAACCTGCGCGTTGCCTTGGAAGTTGTAGGTGTACTGCTCATTTGCCGGTAGGGTTTCGATCAGGTTGTTTAGGATAGGTGTACCGACACCACCGGGCGTCCCTTTGAGGATGTTCAAGGGTTCAGAGAACGGAAAGTCATTCAAGTCACCCAAAACAATCACATTTGCCGTAGAGTCTGCGGCGAGGATGCTATCTACAAAGTTGTTAACAATCTGCGCTTGCTGGCGGCGTTGGACTTCACTCGTGAGGACTGGGGGCTGGTTTGGCCCAAAGAGGGGCTGATCGCCACCCTTGGAATTGAAGTGGTTTCCAATCACGAAGAGCTTGTGACCGTTGAACAGAAACTCCCCGACCAAAGGCTTACGGCTATTTGCGAAGGCGTCACCATCCGAGAGATCGGTGTCAACGATCCGACCCGGACTGAAGGAAAGCTGCGGGTCGCCACCAACATTATTTACAGTGGTTTGCGTTGTGGCTGTCCCACCCGGACGATCTACATACGTGACCCGTTCTGGCTTAAATAGAAAACCGACGCGGATATTTCCCCCCGGTTCACCACCATCCTGGTCATCAGTTGGATTAATCTGACGGAACTCATAAGTCGGGCCGCCTGCCGCCTGAATCGCTGCGATCAAGGTGTTGTAAGTGATGGCAGCATCAACAACGCTATCGTTAGTCGGACCGTTATTGTCTTGAATCTCCTCTAGGGTAATGATGTCCGGTGATTGAAGGTTAGTAACGATGCGTTGAGCCAAGGCATTGAACTGGGTAGCCCCATCACCTGGGTCTAAGTTCTCCACATTAAAGGTAGCGACCGTCAGCTTGTCATCAACTGGGTTTAGGGTAGTGACTTCCTTCTCTAATGGACTAGGAGTATCAACAGTGATGGGGGAAGTTGCCAGCACTTCGTAGTTGTTGAAGTTGTAGCTTATCACCCCGGTCACTGTGTCGAGTTGCGCTCCGACATCAACCAAGGGTGACGAAGAGCCAGGACGAATCAGATCATCATCAATCTGAATGCGTTCGGGGTTAAAGTCATTAGGACTGATGAGGCTACCCCCACGAGCTGTCCGCCCCGTGGCATCTGCGCCATTGTCATCAAGTACCCAAATCTCCCCAAAATTGTTTGTCGGACTAACTGCTACAGGATTGTTGACCTGTACTAGCATTCCTTCCAGGCTTTCATAGTAATCAATGCCTTCAGTAGCAGGCTCAAAATCACCGCCTGTTTCCACGTTGCCAGGGTTAGCCGTGGAGAAGTCGTTGTTGATGACTAATGTGGGAGGATTGACGCTTATGGGGGTAATCGTGGTTGTGGGCGCAGTTGTCCAGGGGGTAACGCTTAGAGCTTGAGTCGAGGTGTTACTAATCTGGGTAGTCGTGAGGTTATTCGCTCCAGGACGAAACTCACTCACAGTACCCGTGACCAGAACAGCACTACCGAGGCTGACACTGTTGAGAATAGCTGAGCCTGCGGAGCTTGTGCCTGTGAAGACAAAAATCCCCTCAGATGTTGCCGCGTCGGCATCGGGTGTAGGGTCTTGGAGGTAGAATCCGTTAGAAGCTTTGGCGGTAACGATTCCGGCAACATTGAAGACACCGACTCGATCCGTTGCAGAGGTAAGAAGGGGGGAGATGTGATCGGTTCCTTGGATGTCGCGGATGCGGGTCAGTGGCACATCATTATCTGCAATGGTCACTGTGCCTGTGCTCGAACCACCGAGGTCATAATCGCTGGTATCGACTAGGTTGAGCGTGATGGTCTCATTGCCTTCCACTGCACTATCGTCTACTGGTGCGATCGCCAAATCGACAAAGGATTGCCCAGCGTCAATGGTGGCAATCCCAGTCAAATTCGGCGTATAGTCCGTGCCATTGGTCGCCTGACCCGTACCCGTGGCGACGGTGTAGTTCACGCTTAGGGGGGCACTCGTGTCACCTGTGCGCGTAATTCTAAACGTCCCTGGCTCTTGCCCTGCCTCTGCTGCGTTTGCGTCTGTTGCCTGAAGTGTGACTGTTGTTGTGGGTTCGCCACCACCAGGAGTACCTGTGATGCTGATGTCATCAACCCCGATCCACTCATCATTCCCAACAGCGTTAGTTGTGATGATCCGGAGTTGAACTTGAGATTGATTGTGTGCTCCTGCTGGCAAGGTGACATTAACTGGTGTGACTTCGGTTGCTAAACTTGGACCAGTGCTGGCGTCTGCAACGTAGCCAGCAGGGATATTAATAAAATTGCCCGATGTCCCGACGCGGTATTGCAAAGCGACTGGTTGAACAGCGTTATCGATAGAACCATCCACATCGCGGAGATTGAAGGAGACGTTGATGTTCGTAACGCCGACAGTGTTGAGGTAAATCAGCAAAAAAGGGGCATCTGCTGTACCGGAACCAGTTAGGGCAACAACGGGGTTCGCGATCTCAAATTCAGCAACACCACCTGTGTTAAAGGTGTTGGGATTTGTCTGATTTGCATTGACATCAATGGGCGATGTGCCGGCCACAACAATGGTTTGTGGATCTGTTCCCGTTGCGCCTGTTAGTTCATCTCCGCGAAAACCATCAATACTTGGGATACCGGACCAGTCATCATTAACCGTGATGAGACTTTTGTTTGACCAATCCTGTGTTAGCGAACCGGTAAGAAGATCGTGATATGTGGGTGCCATTGGTTGGTAAAACCTGTTTTGATTACTGTGGAAAATTGTTGAGTTGGTGGGCGACGATCGCACAGGAAAACGCTATCTTCACTTTAAGGATGCCTGGACGGCGATTACTTATCCTCAAGATGTTTTAGGTGTCAAACCAGGGGACTGATTTGCCCTCAGAATGTCCGAGTCACAACGAATCTAACCTGACTAAACAGTCAGGCTAAAGACGATGCAGCACGAACGACTTCTTTAGATAAAGACTTTTGGCTAAGGTGATAGCCAGTAGCAGAGTACCCTTAGTGTCTGATTTAGAAATACCTTGTTACCCTCGCTACAAATTTGAGTCGTGAACCCAGCTAGACTGTTTCTAAGTAGCTAGAAACAGTGAACCCTCGAATACTCTACACAATCTTTGTAAAGGAAAGGTTAATTTAAATTTAAGCCTAGGAGTTTGTGGTAAATGGGCATTATCAGGTGTCCCAAATTGGAAGTAAAGACATAAAAATCACATTCATCTATGCTGTCGGGTTCGATCGCCTCAATGAAGGAAAGTGCGCCAGTTTTTAACAAATAAATAATCAGTCTTTAATCGTAGCGTGAGACTATACTCGCAAAGCCAAAAATATTTGACTTCAGCGGTATAGAGGAGTGACTTAACGTGGCAGCAATTAACGGCACATCAGGGAATGACACATTAAGCGGGACGATCGCAGCAGACTTAATTTCAGGGTTGGGGGGCAATGACGCCATCTCCTCTGGGGAAGGAAACGATCGGCTTTTTGGCAATTCAGGCAATGACTTTTTATTGGGCGATTCGGGAAATGACGCACTCTACGGCGGTCGAAACCGCGATACCCTTCAAGGTGGCGAAGGAGACGATTTTCTCTCCGGCGAGCTCGATCGCGACATTTTGACTGGCGGTGGTGGTAAAAATATTTTCGCGATCGGGCGGATAGGAACACGCACTACTGGCGGTTCCCAACTAGAAAATGCTGACCTCATCACCGATTTTGTTAAAGGTCAAGACTTAATCAGTCTCAGCGGCATCTCCCCGGCAAATATCGAGATTTCTCAAGGTACGGATAATTTCAGCAACAGTATTGTGATCCGAGATACAGGAACTAACGAATTTCTAGCGATTTTGGAGGGAGTCAACTCCTTCGATGCAGGAGATTTCACTGTTGCCCAAAATCCAGTTCCGGGAGTTCGGTTTTCTAGCTTCAACGCTTCTTTGAATCGCAGTAGTGCCGGTCGGTTAATTACAGACCTTTCAACTCCCAACAACCAGCAAGCAAAGAATGTCGCTGAAACAATTCAGCGTGTAAATCCAGATGTTTTGTTAATTAACGAATTTGACTACGACAGCAGCAGCACAGCCCTAAATTTATTTCAGCAAAACTATCTGTCTGTTAGTCAAAATGGCGCAACTCCTGTTAATTATCCCTTTCGCTATACTGCCCCTTCTAACACGGGCCTTGCTTCGGGTTTAGATTTAGATAATAACGGTTCCGTTGTCACACAAGTTGGCGCAAACGGATACGGCAACGACGCTTTCGGATTTGGCGATTTTCCGGGACAATACGGAATGGCTGTGTACTCAAAATATCCCATTGATACTGCCAATATTCGCACCTTCCAAAACTTCCTTTGGAAAGATATGCCAGGGGCATTATTGCCGGATGACTCGTCTACCCCCGCAGCAAATGACTATTACTCGCCTGCTGAATTAAACGCATTTCGCCTTTCGTCCAAGAGTCACTGGGACGTACCAATTAATATCAACGGCGAGATTGTTCACGCCTTAGTCAGTCATCCCACCCCGCCTGTATTTGACGGCCCTGAAGACAGAAACGGCAGGAGAAATCATGATGAAATTCGCTTTTGGGCAGATTACGTTACTCCCGGCAAAGGTAGTTATATTTACGACGATCGCCGCACAGTTGGCGGACTTGCCCCCAATGCTAGTTTCGTAATTATGGGCGACCAAAATGCCGATCCTGTTGATGGGGATAGTTTTGACAATGCGATTTTGCAGTTGCTAAATAACTCGCGAGTAAATACAGGAGTCACTAGCGCAATTCCTGCAAGTTTAGGCGGAATTCAACAAGTAGCAGACGGCGGTAATAATGTCAACCAAAAAGGCAATCCGGCTTTTGATACGGCGGATTTTGGAGATGCGGGAACGGCTTCGGGAAATCTGCGAGTTGATTATGTTTTGCCGTCGGCTGACTTGCCAATTAATGATGCTGCGGTATTTTGGCCTTTGACGACTGATCCGCTGTACAGATTGGTGGGCGATCGCCAAACTGCGGAAAATACTCCTACTTCTGACCACAGTTTAGTTTGGGCAGATATTGCTGTTGGCGATCGCTCTCCCAGCACCAGTGTCAGAAATATCAACTTCATCGGACAAGCTACTTATCCAACAGGTTCCGTCACGGTAGAAGGAACTCAAGTCGGCGGACTTTCTGGCATTGATTACGACCAAATTAACAACCGCTATTACAGTATTTCTGACGATCGTTCGGACAGAAATCCGGCTCGATTTTATACTCTTAATATCGATTTAAGTTCGGGTTCGCTGTCTAGTTCCGGGATTAATTTCTCTGGGGTGACAACTCTGCTTAACCAAAACAATCAACCTTTTGCTACTAATACTCTCGACCCCGAAGGCATCGGTTTAACGAGTAACGGCACTGTGTTTGTTTCCTCAGAAGGCGAAGTCAGTAACTTGGCTGGTAGACTTCAGAGTCCATTTGTCAACGAGTTTGCTTTAGGGACAGGTAGCCAGTTGCGACAATTACCCGTGCCCTCAAAGTTTGTACCAGTTATAGGCCCAGCAGATGCACCAACAGCGGGAGTTCGCAACAATTTAGCTTTTGAAAACCTGACAATTACTCCTGATGGGAAATTCTTGTTTACAGCAACGGAGAATGCTTTAGTGCAAGACGGGCCGATCGCAACAACTAATACCGGTTCGCGATCGCGCATTCTCAAATACAATTTAACCACAGGACAGCCGGAACAAGAATTTCTTTATGTAACTGACCCAGTGGCAGTTCCAGCAGTTCCAGAGACAGGCTTTAATACAAACGGTTTAGTGGAACTGTTGGCTTTAGACACTCGCGGCACTTTCTTAGCACTAGAACGCTCTTTTTCAGCAGGCGCACCAGGCACTGGAAATACCATCAAGCTCTACGAAGTACGGCTCAACGGAGCCAGCGATATCAGCGGCATTAATTCGCTGAATGCTATTAACATTAATACTGTCAGACCCGTTGAGAAACGTTTGCTGATCAATTTTGACAGCCTGGGTTTGCCGACAGGTTTGGATAATGTTGAAGGGATGACTTTGGGGCCAGTGTTGCCGAACGGACAGCAATCTTTAGTGCTAGTGAGCGACAATAATTTTAGCGCTACCCAGTTTACTCAAATATTGGCTTTTGGGTTGGCTTTGGATAATGAAACTCCCAGGCGATCGCAGTCAGTAGATATTCTAACTGCTGGTGGTGCGATCTCTGCGGTGTCAGGTGATAACATCAGCGTCGAAACCCGCGACAGCAGTGCTTTCATTGCAGACTTCGGGACAGTTTCTGAGTTGATGGGGTTCGATACCGAGCAGAATTATGCGATCGGCCCCACAGCAATAAATCTCCCTGGAGTCGGCGCAGTTAGCCAACCTAGTAGTCAAATAGGGGCTGATTCTTTATCTCTGCCTTCTGCCTTCGGAATGGGGTCTTTTGATTCTCCGTCGAACTCAGGTCTTGTTTAAAAGAGCAAATCCTGTTTATGTACGGGCAATTCATCAGACCTCGCCGAATTTAATTTATGTATAGACGCGATCTCCTTGTCTCCACCAAGGGTTTTAAATGACGCATAATTCTTTTCGGGAGAGGTCTAAAGAGCGAGAGATGTTAAGAAATATGTAAAGCGGCGGTCGAATTTTTCAACCGTAAATTCCCGAATGCCCTCGATAATCAGGACAGTCGATCGCATCTTCAGATAAAGCTATTGTAGGCTGAACGGGACACTTGAGGTGGTAGTCGCCGGTGAAAAATACGCAGTTAGCACAAGGGATTTGGTGCATCCGCTGAGCTCGACGCAGGGAGTCGGTGACAGTCCGCCCGACACTCAAACACAGCAAAAAAACTAAACCCCAGGCGGACACAAAACACAGCGGGACTAAAACAGGCTGTATTGCCTTCAGCAGAAAGTAAAGCATAGCAAGAAAATTTAGCGGTATAAGCCACACATACATTACAGTAGTGGAATTGCCGAGCGATCGACCAAAAAGTTTAGAATCCTTTACAGCTCGATCGAGAAACCGGGCAATTATGGCATGATAAGGAACAGTCCTTAAATAAAATTAGAGGAAATCAGTTATGACTCTGCGATTAGGCGATACAGTTCCCAACTTTACCCAAGCTTCGTCTGAAGGCGAAATCAATTTCTACGACTGGGCTGGCGATAGCTGGGTCGTGTTGTTTTCTCACCCGAAAGACTATACTCCAGTGTGCACCACAGAACTCGGTGCAGTGGCCCGTCTAAAGTCTGAATTTGAAAAGCGGGGCGTCAAAACCATTGCCCTCAGCGTCGATGATGTGGATTCTCACATGGGCTGGATTAAAGATATTGAGGAAACTCAAAATGTCACCCTCAATTATCCGATTTTAGCAGATGGCGATCGTAAAGTCTCCGACATTTACGACATGATCCATCCCAACTCGCTGAACAACTTAACAATCCGCACAGTTTTTGTGATTGACCCGGAAAAGAAACTGCGTTTGAGCATTACTTATCCGGCTAGCACGGGTCGCAATTTTAATGAAATTTTGCGAGTAATTGATTCCTTGCAACTTACGGACAAATACAGCGTTGCGACTCCGGTTGATTGGAAAGACGGCGACGATTGCGTAATCGTACCTTCGATTACCGACCCGAAAGAGTTGGAAGAGAAATTTCCTAAAGGTTATACGCCGATTAAGCCTTATTTGCGGATGACTCCTCAGCCGAATAAATAGGTTTAACATTCCTGGACGCATAACCTAATTCTGTAAGGTGTGCACTGCACACCTTACCTCTATAATTCGCGGCTCAAACCAGCTTGTAGTGAGGACTTGAGTCCTTAATCATGATTTTTGAGGACTAAAGTCCTCACTACAAACAAAGAAATTGTGCAATCTTGTCTGAACAATTTAGAGTGGAGGAAAGGCAAAATGCTCTCATCAACAATTGTGTTGCGAATACCGCCAAAATTGCAAATGACAGACGACGAGTTTTTCGAGTTCTGTCAAATCAATAGTGAGTTACGCATTGAACGCAACAAATCGGGAGAATTGCTAATTATGCCTCCTACTGGTGGAACAACCGGAAATCGCAGCGGTAGCGTGTTTGGAGAGTTGTATATTTGGGCCGGGCAAGATGGAAGCGGTATTTGTTTTGACTCCAGTACGGGATTTAAGCTTGCAATGGGTGACAAGTCTCCAGATGCCTCGTGGATTAAACTGGAACGGTGGAATGCTTTATCTCAAGAACAGCAAGATAAATTCGCACCTATTTGCCCCGATTTTGTAGTAGAACTGAGGTCTGCTTCTGATAATCTCAAGCCATTGCAAGAAAAAATGCAAGAATATATGAGAGAACCAGGAGTGCAGTTAGGCTGGTTAATTGACCGCAAAAATCGCAGAGTTTATATTTACCGTCCTGGTTTGCCAGAAGAATGTTTGGAGAATCCGGCTACAGTTAGCGGCGACCCCGTTTTGCCGGGATTCATACTCAATATGAGCAAGATTTGGTAAAAGTGGTAGCAATAAATATCAACTTATTGTAAAAATTAATAATAGGATGCAAACACGCAAAACATATGGATATTAAAAACGGCTTTGTAGGCACAATCGGCAACACACCACTAATTCGCTTAAACAGCTTCAGCGATGAAACAGGCTGCGAAATTCTCGGCAAAGCAGAGTTTCTTAATCCGGGCGGTTCCGTTAAAGATAGGGCCGCTTTATACATCATCAAAGACGCAGAAGAAAAAGGCTGGCTGAAACCGGGCGGCACCGTTGTGGAAGGCACTGCCGGCAATACTGGCATCGGTTTGGCGCACATTTGCAACGCTAAAGGTTACAAATGTTTGATTGTGATTCCCGATAACCAATCTCAAGAAAAAATCGATGCTTTGAAAACCTTGGGCGCTGAAGTTCGGACTGTTCCCGCTGTTCCTTACAAAGACCCGAATAATTATGTCAAATTATCGGGAAGATTGGCTTCGGAAATGGAGAATGCAGTCTGGGCAAATCAGTTTGACAATTTAGCCAACCGCCGAGCTCATTACGAGACAACTGGCCCGGAAATTTGGGAACAAACAAACGGCAAAATTGATGCTTGGGTAACAGCTACTGGTACTGGCGGCACTTTTGCTGGCGTAGGAATGTTTTTGAAAGAAAAAAATCCTGCTGTTAGAATTGTCTTGGCAGACCCGATGGGCAGCGGGCTTTACAGTTATTTCAAAACTGGGGAAATTAAGACCGAAGGTAGTTCGATTACTGAGGGAATTGGCACCACTCGCGTCACTGCAAATATGGAGAATGCCCCGGTAGACGACGCCATTCAAATTGACGATACTGAAGCTGTCCGGGTGATTTACCAACTGCTGAGGAAAGAAGGGCTGTTTATGGGCGGTTCTGTGGGGATTAATGTGGCGGCGGCCGTGGCTTTAGCGAAGCAAATGGGGCCGGGACATACGATTGTTACGGTACTCTGCGACGGCGGGGCTCGGTATCAGTCGCGTTTGTTCGATCGACAATGGTTGGCTTCCAAAGGTTTGTCACCAGATTAACCGTAGGGTGCGCTGAAGTCTTAAGCTGTCCCGCATCTAAATGGTATTTTTCGGGCGGGCGGGACGCCCACCCCACAATTATTTTATCCAACTCTACTCGTTACCAGGATCGGCCTCGAATTTTCCTGTGCAACCAAGGCTCTTTCTCTGGAAATCTGTTCTCCGGCTCTGCTTGGGAACCCGTTAGAATTCGAGTATATATGCGCGCACCTATTCCCATGATACAAAAATAGCATATATGTAGTAGAAGGTCAAGTAAAAAAACATGAAAATCACAGAATCTTCTAGGCAAGTTCTTGTTTGCCAAAACCGCACTTGTCGCAAGCAAAGTTCAGCAAAGGTACTGGCAGCTTTTCAGAAATTGTCGCCCTCAGAAATTGAAGTTGTTGCTAGCAGTTGTTTGGGACAGTGCGGCAACGGGCCGATGGTGTTGGTGCTGCCAGAAGAGGTTTGGTACAATGCCGTTTGCCCTGAGGAAGTTGCGGCAATAACTGAGCAACATTTGCGGGGAGGAAAGTCGGTGGAGAGGATGCTTTACCGCAAGTTTCACCGACTTTCTAATTAGTCGATCGCCCGCCTTTAAAATTCTTCCGCAAACAACCGGCGGAGAATTTCCGTGACTTCGGCGCAGAATCTGGCGTCGAGTTCGATCGCCAAGCGATCGACATTGCTGGAACTGCCTACAGCTTTTTCTGCCCGCAAAGTCATGGCTAAAGTTCTGAGTTTGGCCGGCTTTCCCGCCGCCTTCGGCCGCTCGTCAACAAACCGCACTAAAGCCACATAAACTGTTTCTAGGGTTCCCCTGATCGCGCTCAGTCCGTAACCCAATTTTGAGATAATTACTGGAGAAGTGATAAGGCCCTCCATCCCCAAAGTTTTAATTGCTACGTCCACATATCGAGCGCTGTCGTGTCCCATTGCTCTGACAATGCTTTCTAAGCTGTTCCACTGAGATGCTTTCATGCGCGATCGCTGTTCGATGTGGAAGTGCCATCCTAACATGGAAATTAGCCTGGTTAAGTCATAAGCAGATACGGAATTTTTTTGTTTGGTGGTATTTAATGCGGCACTTAAAAGCACTTGTTTTTTGGTGAGATCGAATATTTTTGGGTTGGTGAGATAAGGATTTTCGCCGTAATCGCCGCGAAAAATTAGGTCATTATTGCCAGTAGCGCTCTTCAGCCATTGCTCTAGTCCTATGCGAGTATCGAAGCGTTTGAACATCGCAGCTAAGGAGTTTGAACTTCCGATATTGGAGGCATAGTTAATCATGTCTTTTGCTACATCGTAAAAATAATAATCGTGTTTTTGCCCGTTACCATCTCTAACAACGCAGTTGTCAATGTCGCAGTCGGGATATTTGCTATTTAGTTGACTGACGATATTAAGGAGTGCGATAATTTTAGTGGCACTCCACTGCTCAGCATTGGTAAGTGCGTTTTTTCCCAGCCACTGCGCCTGAATTTTGCCGTCTACAAAACTACCAATGCAAACGCAGGCTTCTTTGATGTCTGCGTGGAGAAAATTTAAAGCTTGAGAGTTAATTTGAGGTAGTTCTCCCAGGCTGGGAAAGGGGGTAAGTTTGAGGGGATTATTGGGGCCGGGAATATAGCTAATTACTTTTAAGCCGTCGGGTTTCTGTTTGAGATACTCGGGATAGTTTTTAATTTCTTGTAGATAACGGGATTTTTCAATTCCCCGGTCTAAAAAAGCTAGTTTGTTTATGTTAGCTTTGGCATCTATTTCCATTTGGAGGTAGTTTTTGTAGATGCGCGCTCGGTCTTTTGCGAGTTCGAGGGAGGTGAGGTTCATGATAATTGTTGGCAGCTTGTTACTAATAAGTAAATCACTATACTAGGATTTACGCAAACAAACCGGGTTTCTCTGCAAAATTTTGGGTTAGGGAACGAAAAATTAATGAAGAAACCGGGCCTCAGACAGTAACTGCGTCCAGGACTATATATCTGAGTTCTGACCCTGCGATCAAGCTTTTTTGCCGCGTACTTGGATGCGTTTGTCGGTTTTTTGTTTCTTAATCCAAGAGAGAAATTTCTGGAGTTCAGGGTCATTTTTGAGCTTTTCCACGGTGTTGAGCTCTTGGGCGAGGTGTTTGTTCTCAAATAGAGAGTGAATCTGGCGGTGACAAGCGGAGCAAATGTCGATTGTGGGGCTTGGATCTTCGTTTTTCCGCTTGGTGTTTTGTTTGGGGATGAGGTGATGGGCGGTTAATGCTTCCATTTGTCGATCGCACAATTCGCACTGCATAATTTTCTCAATGCTGCTGGATAGGAGAATTGCTACTTTTAGTTTAGCGCGATCGGCTGTGATTCATCTAAATAAAGGTCCATCGCACTCTCCAAACAATAAAAAACCCCCAATTGGGGGTCATATAAATCTGTTGTGGCAGAGGCCGAAAAGCCTCTGGGATCACAAAATATACAGCAGCAAAAACAAAACAATCCAAATCACATCCACAAAGTGCCAGTAAATCTCAGTCGCTTCGATTCCGAAGTGGTGTTCGCTAGAATAATGACCTTCCGCGCGCGATCGCCACACCACCGCCACCATCAGCAGCACTCCCAACGTTACGTGCAAGCCGTGAAAAGCAGTCAAAACGTAAAAGCAACTGGCATACAAATTCGTCGTCAAGCCAAACTCTAAATGAGCGTATTCGTAAACCTGACCGAACAAGAAAACTGCGCCCATAGCAATAGTTACGAGCAGCCAATTACGCATTCCGGCGGCATCATTCTTTTTGATTGCAGTATCCGCATTGTGAATCACAAAACTGCTAGCAATTAGAATTACCGTATTGATTCCCGGCAGCAATAACTCGCGATCGGGCGTACCTTCAGGAGGCCACGCGGGGGCCATCGCCCGATAAATCAAATACGCGGCAAACATACCGAAAAATATCATGCCTTCAGCGCACAGGAACACAATTACCCCTAACATTCGGTGGTCGGGATGCTCCACACCGTGTGCTTCTACTTCGCCCTCGTGGTGGTAATTCAGGGCTGTTTTTGCCGGATCGATCGCTGGAATTTGCATAAGAAATTGGTAATGAAGAAGTCAGTTGTCAGTTGTCAGTTGTCAGTTGGCAGTTGGCATTAGTCATCAGTCATTAGTTAACAGTCAACAGTCAACAGTCAACAGTCAACAATGCCCAATGACTAATGACTGATGACTAATAACTATTCGCCATCTTGACTTTCATCAGCAGGAGAATCAACATTTACCTCTGATTCAGGAGCGACCAAAGTTGCAGTACGGCCCAAGAAAGTTGAAGCTTGAGCCTCCGCAATAGGAATACCTGTTTTCTGGGCGTTGCGGGTGGCATTTTCCCTCAGCTTGAGTCTGAGACGTTCCCCTGTATTCTGAATTTTTTCCATGCCGTAATCGTAAGGCCCCGTTGCCAATACCGGCACTCCTTCAAAATTTTCGATAGGCGGCGGCGAAGTCGTCATCCATTCCAAACTCAAAGCTTGCCAAGGATTGTCACCTGCTTTCGGGCCGTACCTCCAGCTCCAAATCACATTAATGATAAACGGGATTGTAGACACTGCCAGCATATAAGCACCGACAGTACAAATGACATTAATTGTGGTAAATTTCGGGTCGTACATTGCCACTCGCCGGGGCATTCCTTGCATCCCCAAAGCGTGCATCGGCAGGAAAGTTACAGTAAAGCCAACATAGGTTAAAACAAAGTGAACTCTACCCCAAAATTCATTAATCATCCGCCCCGTCATTTTGGGGAACCAGTGGTAAAAAGCAGCGTAAATTCCAAACACTGAGCCGCCAAACAGCACGTAGTGTAGGTGAGCGACGACAAAATAAGTGTCGTGAACGTGAATGTCGAAAGGTACGGAAGCTACCATGATCCCGGTGATGCCGCCGAGGACAAATGTTGAGATAAAACCCATCCCAAATAGCATCGCGCTGACAAGCCGGAGTTTTCCTCCCCAAATAGTTGCCAACCAGCTAAATATTTTAATCCCTGTTGGTACGGCGATGATCATAGTAGTGATCATAAAAAACATCCGCAGCCAGCCGGGAGTGCCGCTGGTAAACATATGGTGCGCCCACACGATCAAGCCCAAAAAGCTGATGGCGAGACTGGAATATGCGATCGCCAAATAACCAAAAATTGGCTTGCGCGAATGCACTGGCAAAACTTCTGAAATCACCCCGAAAAAGGGCATAATCATAATGTAAACTGCCGGGTGCGAATAAAACCAGAATAAATGCTGGTAGACGATGGGATCGCCGTTGCCGGTCGGGTTAAAAAATGCCGTTCCTGCTAACAAGTCAAACGACAGCAAAATCAAAGCTGCGGCTAACACTGGAGTAGCAATCAAAGTGAGCGCTGAAGTCGCAATCATCGCCCAGCAAAACAAAGGCATATCATTGAGACCCATGCTCGGAACCCGCATGGTAAAGATGGTAACGGCAAAATTAACCGCCCCCAAAATCGAAGAAGTTCCCAGAATCAAAACGCTGAGAATCCAAATTTCTTCCCCCGCTTGAGCAGTAACTAAGCTCAAAGGCGGATAGGAAGTCCAACCCGCCTGTGGAGCTCCCACCAAAAAACTGCTCAACAGCAACACGCCGCCTACGGGAATTAGCCAAAAGGCGATCGCATTTAGCCTGGGAAATGCCATGTCTTTTGCCCCAATCATTAAGGGGATCAAAAAGTTAGCAAATCCGGCTCCGGCGGGTACGATCCACAGGAAGATCATCACCGTCGCGTGAACAGTAAATAAACTGTTGTAGAGTTCGGGGGGGACAAAATCGGAGTCGGGGGTGGCGAGTTCTGTTCGCACCAAAGTGGCCATCACGCCGCCGATTAGATAGAAAATAAATGTTGTTACCAGGTATTGAATACCGATGACTTTGTGGTCGGTATTAAAAGTGAAGTAGTCGCGCCAATGTCTATCAGCGGGCGCTGTTCCGCGAGCCTCAGTGTTGGCACTTTCTTGGAACTGTGCTTGTGTCATAGTTATTAGTCATTAGTTATTAGTCATTAGTTATTAGCTCAAGATAAAATACCCAGTGCCAGGAACTAATGACTATTTTTAGTGATGAGTTGGGTGAAGTTGTTCTAGGGTTTCGGAATTAATTTTTATTTCCCTGACGTAGGGAGCCAAAAATTCTCCGTCTGACAATTCCCCAGGATTGACTGCAACTGCTTGCTCTAAGTTTTGACTGCTAGCAACTTGCTGGCTTTGCAGCCAAGTGTCGAATTCTTCTGGCGTGTGAACGACTGCTACAGCTTTCATCGCTCCGTGATAAGCGCCGCACAATTCAGCACAAACCACCCGGTATTCGCCGGTTTTAGTTGCTGTAAATCTCAGTTCGCTCGGCCGCCCGGGAATTGCATCTTGTTTGAGGCGAAATTCCGGCAGCCAAAATGCGTGCAGCACGTCTTGAGCTGAAATATTTAGCTGTACGTCGCGGTTGGCTGGCATATGCAGTTCGCCAGAACTAACGCCGCTTTCTGGATAGCTAAAAATCCAGGCGTATTGCAAACCCATGACATTTACAACTAAGTCTGCTGGTTTGTCTTCATTTTCTGGGGAAGCACCTACCCCTAAAGCAACGAGTTTTGGAGACGGGATTTGAGGAGTTTTTTGGGGTGTATCTGAGAGTGTGGCTGCGATCGCACTTCCCCGCATTTTAGAGTGCGCTTGCATGGTGCCGTGGTCGTGATTGCCCATCGGATCGAGGCCTCCCATTGAGTTGTAAATCTCAAAACTGTAGACTCCGATTCCTAAAATAATCACCGCCGGCACGGCTGTCCAAAGAATTTCTAAGGGAAAGTTGTCATGCCAAGGCGGCCCGTCTGTGTTGTCTCCTTGACGGCGGCGATATTTAATTGCAGCAAAGACGAGCACTCCCTGGACCATGATAAATAGTCCAGTGGAAATGGTCATCATTGTATTGAAAAGTGCGTCTATGTCGGATGCTTCATCAGAGGCGGCGATCGGGAGTAAACCGTGATTCTGCCCGTACCAGAGACTGATCAGAGTCACTACGATGCCGGCGAGCATGGTGAGGATGGAACTTGGAATGTTCACGCTGGTACTTCTTAATAGCGACACTTCTTCGCTTGAAAAATGAAGGAAGCGCCTCTGGGTTATCAATTTTTAATTGTAAATGGTATTTTTAGTAAAATGTCTATCTTAAGGGTTACTTAAGGCTTAGTATGTGTGACCGAGCGCCCGCGCGCCTCAAAAATACGTCTTTTGTATCTTGACAAAAATGAGTAAAAATGGTAAACAATCGCTCTGTTTGGCTGCTACATTTGAGATGGTTTCTCAAACACCATCAAATGCTGCTGGGGCAACATATCTTTTGTCTCTTTCCATACTAAACCGACGGCGGCCATTTCTTTTTTCACCTGCTTCTGCGTCATTTTGTGCAAACCTTTAATGGGAATCAGCGGGTTTTCGCCCCGATACTCGATCGATACTGTGCGGCCTCCCGGTTTGAGTGCTTTCACAATTCCTTGCATCATTTCTCGGGGATATGCAAATTCGTGATAAGCATCGACCATCAAAACTAAATCTACGCTGTTTTCCGGCAAATTCGGATTGTCGATCCTTCCCAAAACTGGCTCAACGTTAGCAATATTTTTTTCTTGTTTATTCAATTTAATAAAATCAATCATTTCCGGCTGCACGTCAACAGCCAAAACCTTTCCTTCTGGAACTAAGGGAGCGAGGCGAAAGCTAAAATATCCCGTTCCCGCTCCAATGTCTGCTACAACATCGGTCGGTTTTAAATCGAGATTGTTGACTAAGCGAGCTGATTTTTCTTCCATGCCGCGAGACGGTCTTTCCAGCCAACTAGCGCCTTGATATCCCATGACTTGGGCAATTTCTCGACCCATGTAAAATTTGCCGATTCCGTCCGGATTGTGGACGGTTCGCTGCTGGTAAATGGCGTCGCCATTTGCGGTTTTACTGGCTGCTGCACAGGCATTGAGCGGCAACAGGCAAATTATTGCTAAGATAATTGCTGCTAGCGGTTTTATGAATTGCCGGTTTTTCACGATCGTCCTAACTGTATGTTTAATTTTTTCATTACCAGGCTCTGCGCGGTAATGCAGAACCACAGGAAGAGCCGAGCGAATATCTAAAATAGTTTAAGATTTAGCTGACAGCGGATTCTAACAATTTAATTGTACCAGAGTCAGCGTCGATTTCGACTTCTTGACCGATCGGCAAAGTGAACTGATCCCGCATATGTCCCACCATTGAACCGTACCACGCGGGAATCTTCAAAGGGCGAATGTGGTCGGACAAGACTTGAGGTAAGGTTAGGGATTCTTGGGGTTTTTCAGCTTCGCACTTGGTACACTGTCCGAAAATAAAACCGGATATTTTATCGAGAATGCCGGCTAATTTGAGCTGCGTCAACATTCTATCGATGCGATAAACTTCTTCGCCAACTTCTTCAACAAACAAAATACTGTTTTCCCACGGCGGTAAATATGCAGAACCTACCATTGCTGCGATTACTGATAAATTGCCGCCGATTAGTTTTCCCCTAGCTGTGCCGCGCCCGATTGTTTGAACTTGCACGCTTTTGGAGTTTTGCATCGTCACAGAACCTCCGTCAAACAAAACTTTTTTGACGTAATCCACTGTAAAGGGACTCCAAGTTGACGCACCTAAAGGGCCGTGAAAAGTAACTCTATTAGTTTTAGCATAAATCGCCAATAACAGCGCAGTAATATCGCTAAATCCCATAATAATTTTGGGATTGTTGCCGATAATATTGTAATCCAGAAGCGGCAATATCCGACCGCAGCCCCAGCCGCCCATCCCGGTAAAAATAGCTCGCACTGAGTCATCGGCAAAGGCTGCGTTGACATCGGCGGCGCGATCGGCATCCTTGCCTGCTAAATAGCCGTAGCGGTCGTAAAAATGCTCTCCCAATTTAACTTTTAAACCCAGCTTTTCGATAACTTTAAAAAACTCCTCGATTTCTTTTTTGTAGTTGAAAGCTGCAGGATTGATTAAAGCTATAGTATCGCCAACTTGCAGGCGGCGGGGCTTAACGATCGCACTTTTGGGAGATAGGTTGGTTTGCGCGATCCTATTCGAGGGCTTCGCTAACGGCAAAAGCTGAGTACCAATAGCAGTCAGCCCAAAAGTTCTGAGCAGAACACGGCGGCGGAGAGTCATAGCTGTTAGGTAACTTTTGCTATAATTGTATAGGAAAATCTCTGCCATATCACTTGAAAATTGCGAGTTTCAAATGAAAACCCACACTAAAATCTCAGCTAAAAAATCCTGGGCCAAATCTTTAGCCCTTCCTGCTGCGGAGTTTCCGCTGACTCAGCTATCGGTTAAAACTGGTAAAATTCCCGAAGGATTGCGCGGCAGTCTCTACCGCAATGGGCCCGGACGTTTGGAACGCGGCGGTGTTGCTGCGGGACACTGGTTTGATGGCGACGGTGCAATTTTGGCAGTACATTTTACCGATGTCGGTGCTAGGGCTGTTTATCGCTACGTGCAAACAGCGGGATATCTAGCTGAAGAAAAAGCTGATAAATTTCTCTACAGTAATTATGGCATGACAGCACCGGGCCCTGTGTGGTTGCGGTGGACTAAAACTGTTAAAAATGCTGCCAATACTTCTGTTTTAGCTTTGCCCGATCGCCTTTTGGCATTGTGGGAAGGTGGCCCGCCTCACCGCCTCGATTTGCAAACCCTGGAAACTCAGGGAACGGACGATTTAGGCAGTTTAGATAGTAAATTTGTTTATTCTGCTCACTGCAAGCGCGACCCGATTACTGGCAATATTTTTAACTTTGGAATTACCAACGGTGCGACTACAAAGTTGAATCTGTATAAAAGCGATTTTACTGGCAAAGTCGTGCAACAATCAACAGTTGCTTTAGATGGAATTTACGCGCTCCACGATTTTGTTTTTGCGGAAAAGTATCTGATATTTTTTATCCCGCCGGTGCAAGTCAATTTTTTGCCATTGTTAACGGGAATTAGCAGTTATAGCGAGTCCTTTAAGTGGAAACCGGAGTTAGGTACTCAGATATTAGTTTTTGACTCAGAAACTCTATCTTTAGTTAGTCGCGGCAAAACTGATTCTTGGTTTCAGTGGCATTTTGCTAACGGTTTTGTCAAGGAAGATGGTTCGGTAGCGGTTGATTTTGTGCGCTTCGCTGACTTTCAAACTAATCAGCGGCTGAAAGAAGTAGCGGCGGGTGAAACTCGCACTGATGCGGAGGGGACTCTGTGGCGGGTGTGTCTAAATCCTCAAACTGGCCAAGTGACAGCAGCCGAAGAATTGCTGGATCAACCTTGCGAGTTTCCGACGGTACCTCCTTCAGAAATAGGGCAAGACTCGCGATATATTTATCTGGCAATGTATCGGCCTAACGTTGATATTGTACCGGAACGTTTCGGTGCGATCGCCCGTTTTGACACGCAAAGCCGCAATCTCACAATTGCCGACTTGGGCGAAAATCGCTATCCCGCAGAGCCCATCTACGTTCCAGATATTTTCTCGGACAAAGGTTGGATAGTAACAGTTATTTATGACGGCAATTCTGACAGCAGCGAAGTCTGGATATTTGACAGCGACGGACTTTCCCGCGAACCTGTTTGCAAGCTAGAATTGCCCGGTGTCATACCTTTGGGCTTTCACGGCACTTGGAAATCGGCCGTATGAGAAAATTGTAAAGAAGTGTTGCGGAAGATTTATTAAAAATTGTTGCCGCTTCTCTGTCAAGTTGTTAAGGTGTGTGTAGATAGGAAATTCTCATATCTAGGAGGTGTGGAATTGATAATCTGCATTGCTCAATTATCCTGTGCCAATTCGCACGAATTTCCGGCGATTTTAAGTCGCCGCTGCACAGGATCTCGTCTGCCTCTGCGGACTCAAAAAAGAGGGGTAATTAAGCCCTGGCGAATAACCCATCCCGGCGAATATTGCCCGCCAATTTATTCGCAGCTACCCAGGCAAAATCCGCCTCCACGGACTGAAGAAAGAGGGGTTCTCCAACCCCGGTAAATGACAAATTCGCGGATCACCAATCCCCGGCGAGTTTATTCGCGGCTACACAGGCAAAGTCCGCCTCCGCGAACTGAAGAAAAAGCGGTAATAAAGCCCGCTTGGCCATGATTTCCCACTCGGTTTTCTCATCTCAGCTTTGTCTGCTGGAATGAGGTTAAATGACCAGATAATTGACTGATTTCTGGCAAACCAAAAGTTTAGTTCAACTCACGCGCACGTTAGCGATTCAAAAGTTTTTAGTTTTGAGTTAACCCCACAAGTAATATGAGGTCTATCGAAACAAGATAGCCTTTTCAACAATTATGAATTATGAGTTGTTACCGCCAAAACATTCAGCTCATAACTAATAATTCACAACTCACAACTCATAACTCCGTGCCGCAGTGAGCATCTACCAAAAGGTTTAATCTATTATGCAACTTCAAGGAAAAACAGCTCTTGTTACAGGAGCTTCGCGCGGAATTGGGCGATCGATCGCCCTGGAATTAGCGAGACAAGGAGTCAAACGTTTGTTGATTGTGGCGCGCAACCGCAGGCAATTAATTGAACTGGCAGAGGAAATCGATCTTTTTGGCACAGAAGTAGTGCCGTTAGCTTTGGATTTAACTCAGTCAGTAGCGGTGAATATTGCGATCGCCCAAGCTTGGCGAGATAGCGGCCCGATTCACCTGCTAGTCAACTGTGCAGGCGTCGCGCACCAAGCATCATTCTTGCGTTCCCCACTGCCATTAATCGAGGAAGAAATCGCCTTAAATTTGCTGGGAACCTACACAATTACCCGCTTAGTAGCGAGGCGAATGGCGACTCAAAAAGAAGGAACAATCGTCAATGTTTCGAGCTTAATGGGAAAAATTGCCGCACCCACAATGGCAACTTATTCTGCTACCAAATTTGCGATTTTGGGATTCACCCAAGCTTTGCGAAGCGAGTTAACTCAGTACAATGTTCGAGTCACAGCTTTGCTGCCATCTCTAACAGATACCGACATGGTGCGAGACTTGGAACAATTTCGCTGGGTAGTGCCCACAACTCCCGAAAAAGTTGCCCTAGCACTTGTCGCGGGATTGCACAAAGATGCACCGGAAATCTTGGTAGGATACCAAAGTCATCTAGCAGTTTGGTGTCACAGAATTGCGCCTTGGTTGCTGGATTTTGTGTTGCGGATGGCAACTCCCGAACTTCGGGATAAATCGCGGGGCCGCAAATTGCGGGAGGCTTTAGCTAGCGGGCGATAAACCCTTTTCTGGGCGGGCTCTTCGGCCCACCCCACAAGAAAACTCATTCTTTTGTGGAACGGGCATCTTGCCCGTTCCGGACTCCTCGGCCATTGGTGTCAACTTAAGCTGTCAGCCCACCCACCCGTTAGTCCGCCAGTCCGCCAGGGGTTGAAACCCCTGTCTAATAGCTAAAGTCCTCTGAAGAGGACTGAGAAGATGAATTTTTGACGTTGCTGAATACAGGTAGGAATCAACTTTTCGCTTGATGTTACAAAACTGACCATACTTGTTTTATAGCAATTGGGAAATCTCAATTCCTACCTGTATTCAGCAACGCCCAGCAACGCCGAATTTTTAAACTCATTAGACCTCTGGCAAAAATAATTAGGACGGGCTCTCCGGCCGATCAATTGATGAAATGGATTTTTGCAATAGGTCTATTAGTCCTCTTCAGAGGACTTTAGCTATTAGACAGGGAATTCATTCCCTGTCGGACTGTCGGACTGTCGGACTGTCGGACTGTCGCACTGTCGGACTGTCGGACTGTCGGACTGTCGGACTGTCGGACTGTCGGACTGTCGGACTATCGCACTGTCGCACTGTCGGACTATCGGACTGTCGGACTACCGATTTAACGTTAACTTGACACCAATGGGCATTGCCGTGTCCCTAGAAGGGCTATGTACTTACTTACCAGCAAAAGTGGTGTATATCATTTCCACTCCCCTTGCAAGGTAAAAGCAGCCCAATAATAGGGAGATTTCCATTTTTCCTCCTGCATCATTTCCATCTGCGCTGCCCTCAAAGCTGCCGCTGGCGCTAACTTTTGTTGCTGCATTTTTTGATAAAACTTTTGCATTAACACAGAAGTTCCTTCATCATCCACACTCCACAAACTCACCGCCACCCGCTGCGCCCCCGCATACATAAAACCCCTTGTTAATCCCACCATTCCTTCGCCTTTAACATTCTGTCCCATTCCCGATTGACAAGCACTTAAAACCACTAAATTTGCCGCCAGTTTCAAGTTGAAAATATCCGTGAGTCGCAAAAAACCATTAACAAGATTGCCTTTGTCATCTATCATCGACATCAGAATTCCTGACAATTCGGGGTTTTTGCTGTTGGCAAGGCCGTGGGTGGCGAAGTGAATGATTTGATAATTGACTAAATTTCCATCGGTAGCAGTAGTGCGACTGGCATCAAAATCAAATATTTGACGGCTAGAAACTGAAGGGAATAAGGTGGATATTGTTTGGGCTTCTTGGCGGGTAAATGGTAGGCGTTCGGGTGGCCATTGCCGATTAGAAGCACGAAGCGAGCGATTTAAATCGAGGTTATTTGCTTCTAATTTTTCTGTTGTTGCTTGGGTGATTTTTCCTTTAATTCTTTCATCGTCTGGACTGAAAACAGGATCTGCTAAAATTGCTAAAGTTCGGCCCGGCGGTTTTCTATCTCCGTAATTTTGCCGGAGAATGGCGAGAGTTGAGGCGGAAGGCAGAGTGATAATTTCATGTTCGACAATTAAGGGAACATTGGTATTTTGTCCAGCGTTTTTGCCAAGAGTTAAAGCTTGAAAAGGGGTATAGTGCAGCACGCCGTCGGGAACAATTAATAGGCGTTTGTTGCCTAATTGGGCTGCTGCAGGTTGTAAAGTTACTTGACCCAGATTGGCAGTTGCTTCAGCAACTTTTTGGGGAATATTTCTCAAAAGGGGGTTGGTAACAGTGTCTTGGAAATTGCGGGCGGCTGTTTCAATGTCTGCGCGTTTTGGCAATTCATAGCTGGTTAGTCCGGTTGATGTCACAACCCACAAATAACTGCGGCTTTCACCGAGGGAATACTGCAATAAAATCGTGTTTTCATCGAGAATCTGTTTCTGAATTTCTGGCAGTGTTAAAGGTTGGGGTTGGGTGAGGGCAGCGTAGCGGGGGCTGGCGGTACGAATCAGGGCTTGAATTTGCTGATATTGTTCCAAAAGTGCGAGGCGCTGTTTATCAATTTCATCGATTTTAGTTGCGTTGGGGTTGGGGGCGCTGATTGTTTCGATGCGCTGCTTTTCAATGGCATCGAGTTGCTGTTGCACGCTCTTTTCTTGTTGCAGTAAATCGGGGGAAATACCTTCGCGAATGTTGGCGTTACTTTCAAAGAGGAGTTCGAGGAGACTGCGGGCCCTCGAACGTTCGCTGGCTTCTAAGGCTTTGCGATCGTAACCGGATTTAGGATTAGTTTTATGCAGTTGCATTAACAAATCGATGTAGAATTCGTAGCGGTTTTGTACTGTGGCAAAGTATGAGCTGCGGAGTTCAGGGCTGGCTATTTTGGTGCGGAGGTTTTCGATGATTTTGATAGAGGCTTCAAGGTCGTTGAGGGCTTCGGTAAGATTGTTTTGAGCGCGCTTGACATAAGCTATGTGGAAAAGGGTGACAGCTTCTCCAGCGCGATCGCCTGTTGCCCGACTCAGGGGAAGCGATTGGCTGTAATACTCTAGCGCTTTCTGTTTTTCTCCCAATTCTGCGTAGACATTGCTGATGTTGTTGAGGGTGGCCGCTTCCCCACTGCGATCGCCTATTGCCCGAAATAGGGGAAGCGACTGGCTGTAATACTCTAGTGCTTTCTGTTTTTCTCCCAAATCTGCGTAGACATTGCCGATACTGGTGAGGGTGAGAGCTTCCCCACCGCGATCGCCCACTGCCCGTTTCAGGGGAAGCGACTGGCTGTAATACTCTAGCGCTTTCTGTTTTTCTCCCAATGCTGAGTAGACACTGCCGATGTTGTTGAGGGTGGTAGCTTCCCCACCGCGATCGCCCACTGCCCGTTTCAGGGGAAGCGACTGGCTGTAATACTCTAGCGCTTTCTGTTTTTCTCCCAATTCTGAGTAGACTAAGCCGATGCTGTTGAGGGTGGTAGCTTCCCCACCGCGATCGCCCACTGCCCGTTTCAGGGGAAGCGACTGGCTGTAATACTCTAGCGCTTTCTGTTGTTCTCCCAATGCTGAGTAGACTAAGCCGATGTTGTTGAGGGTGGTAGCTTCCCCACCGCGATCGCCCACTGCCCGCAATAGAGGAAGCGACTGACTGTAATACTCTAGCGCTTTCTGTTTTTCTCCCAAATCTGAGTAGACACTGCCGATGTTGTTGAGGGTGGCCGCTTCCCCGCCGCGATGGCCTGTTGCCCGTCTCAGGAGAAGGGACTGGCTGAAATACTCTAGCGCTTTCTGTTTTTCTCCCAATTCTGCGTAGACATTGCCGATGTTGTTGAGGGTGGTAGCTTCCCCACGGCGATCGCCTACTGCTCGATACAGGGGAAGCGACTGGCTGTAATACTCTAGCGCTTTCTGGTTTTCTCCAAAATCTGAGTAGACTCTGCCAAGACCAAGGAGGCTAAGTGCTTGCCCTCTATTGTCGCCTGCTTGCCGATACAACTTTAATGCTTCTTCCCACTTGACGATCGCACTTCTTTTTGCTTGGGCCGTTCCTTGCTGGTACAGTTGCAGTCCCTCTTTGAAAGCTTTTTGGGCAGCCTCGCTACTGTTAGTTTGTGCTGTTTGTACAGCTTTGCCAACGGGCACGGCTGCTGCCACTGGCTGACTTAACTGAACCGAAAGCGCGATCGATATACCAGCCAAAAACCATTGAGTGCGATCGAACATAGCCACCCCTTTTGTATTTTTGTCAATTTTACTCACTAGCCCACTGAGCGTACAGGTGGAAGAGGTGAGGGCGATCGGCATTTTTGCTAGAGTGAACGAGTAGTGCGATTCCCTGCAGGATCGCTACGCCGCGCGTACTTTTTCCCAGCATGAACAACATCCTAACTACCCCCGATCCCCTAACCAGCCACTGGGATTGCCCCGAATGCGGCGGCACCGGTACCCTCAGCCCAGAAATTTGCCCTGTTTGTCTCGGAGCAAAATACATCGATCTCGCTACAATAACGAACTGGATGCTCGATTTCATGGAATCTCGCGGCTGCGATCGAGCTGAGATCGATCGATTGCGAACCGAAAGCCCAGACCCCCTAACATTAACTTTTTGCCTCGAAGTTTGTATCGCCCTTAAATAAACAACGATATCAAGTCTGCTTAATTGCTTATAAATCATTTACGGGCATGGGGCATCGGGCATGGTCGGAAAAAAAACGCACTCTACAAGTTGATTTAACTGAAACGAAATAATGCCCAATTCCCTAATTACCAATTTCCCAATTCCCAATATTCAGTGTCCCTTAACCGGATGTTGACCGTAAAAAGGCAAAGCATCCGACCAATCAGGACGACTTCCCATTTGCCACTCCAAATAAGCCAATTCCAACACACTAGAAACCGACCAACCCAACTCGCTACCAACTTCTATTAACTGATAAGAATTCCCCCAATTATCCAACTTTTCCTGCCAAGATTCAGGAGTCATTACCGTATCGGTAAACAACTCAGTTAAACCCGAATTACTGTTAACTGAATAAACCGCCCCAAACAATTGACCCCGCTGTGCAGGCATTTGCAGCGCCATATCCTGATTTGAGATAGATTTTTTACTGCTGCTGCAAGCGACAGCCGCCAAAGTTGAAATCGCAAAAACCGGAATATCCAACTGTTGAGCCAAAGTCCGCGCCGTCACCATACCCATCCGAGTCCCCGTGAAACCTCCGGGCCCCTTCGCCACTGCAATAAAAGCCAAATCCGCCCAAGTTTGCGGCTGAATAAACTCGACTAAATACTGATGCAAATGAGTTGCTAAATCGCGATCCAAATTCCAAGTTTGGCAGCGAGAATCCCCGGCAAAATTGCTGATGGCTAAACCGAGTTCGCGACTAGCTGTGTGCAGGGCTAAGCCGTATTTTTTAACTGATGTTCCGTCTAGGGGATTGCTATTCACGATTAGTGGTAATTTTCCTTAACAAAAAACAGCGGCAAAGCCACAACTAAGCAACCCAAAAGAATGCCAAATATTCCCGTATTTAAAATCCTTGAATTACCCATGCCCCCAGTCATCAAAAACAGCACTACTAAACTTGCAAATAAATTTTTATTGGCAAATTCTTTGTGTTGGGAAACTTGATGCTTCACCGTCATAAAACCCGACGTAACTATTAACGCAAACCAAGAATTAAAAATGACTATTTGAGAGCCAAAGATAAACCAAACTAAGGCAAACATTAGCGCATCTATCCAAAAATCCTGAGTTTTCAACTTCGGCAGCCAAAATTCTTGGGTAGCAACAGGGGCGATTTTCTTGACTAATTGATTGTGTTGCAGCCGCACGAGTTTGTTTCTCAATTGAATCTTTGGATCGATTTGCAATACTTGCTTCCACTCCGGGCGGCGAGAATTGTTGACTCTTCCCAACAGCTTCACGGCTGCGACTTTATTTAGCTGCAAATCGGTGAGTCTGGTGGCAATTATTTGAGATAAGTGCGGATAGTAAACCGGGTTGTCTTCGGTTCTGTTGATGACGATATTGAGCTGTTGCTTGGCTTGACTGACTTGGATTGTAACATTGTACGGGGCGATCGCCTCTTGTAAAGCTTGCTGAATTTCGGCTTGCTCTTGGCGAGTGAAAAGCGACACACCGGGCGCGGGTGTAAGCACCCGTTCTGCGGGCGTTTCCGGCGCGTCTAGCACAGGCGGTGCGTCTAAATACACCGGTTTGGGGTTCAAGTGCCGGATGACTGCTGATGCTGAGCTGTAGCGCCGATTGGTGGCACTTTGAAGCATTGTGTCGAGGATGCGGCCGAAATCGTCGCTAACAGCCGTCTTCAAATAATTTCGCCAAGCCCAAGAATCCTCTGTACTGTCGAACAAATCGAAGGGAGGAATTTCAGTCAGCAAGTGAATGCAGGTAACGCCCAAACTGTAGATATCGCTGGCAAAAACTGCTTTACCCATCAATTGTTCTGGGGCTGTATAAGCAGCACTGCCGATGATTGTACCAGTTGGCTGCAAGCCGTTTGCTGTTACTTTCTTAGCTGCACCAAAGTCTACTAAAACAATATCTTTTTGGAAAGGAGAGGGTTGATAGGAATTTTCTAAGGCGGGTAAAGGAGTTGGAGATAGGCGGCGGCGAATGATATTTTCGGGTTTGATATCGCGGTGAATAACTTTGGATTTGTGGACGAAGTGGAGCACAGGCAATAAATCGTTGAGGATTTGCCGAATTTGATTTTCGGTGAAGGCTCCTTTTTGTTCTAATTCTCTGGCTAGGTTTTTGCCGTCTATAAATTCTTGTACTAAATACTGTCTCCCGTCTTGTTCAAAATGCGCGATTAATTCGGGAATCTGGGGATGTTTGCCCAAGGTTTCTAGCTGGGCTGCTTCTTGGTGAAATAGTTGAGCGGCTTTTTCGGCTGCCGTATTTTGCGGGAAAAATTGCTTGATTACGCACTGCGAAAAAATCAGGGGTTTGGTTTCATCAACTGCTAGAAAGGTTCGGCCAAAGCCTCCTTGCCCGATCGGCTTTATGGTTCGGTAGCGAGATGCTGATGGCGTTTCTGCGTCAATAGTCAACAACAATTTGGAGCCGCAACTTTGGCACAATTCTGCATCCCCTGGGTTGTGCGGATTCTGACAAGTTGGGTTTAAGCAATAGCACATTGGATTTTAGATTTTAGATTTTAGATTTTAGATTTTTAATTGGGAATGGGGAATGGGGAATTGGGCATCGGGCATCGGGCATCGGGCATCGGTAATTGAAAATTGGAAATTGAATATTGGAAATGGAAAATTGAAAATTGGGTAAAAAGAAGAAACAAGAAAATGAGAGCGTTTTATTTTTTCGTTCTTCCTTCTTCCTTCTTCCCTCTTCCTTCTTCCTTCTTCCTTCTTCCTTAAGTCGGGACGAGTTCGCCTGGCCGCAATTTTGCCCATTTGCCGGTCTCTTGCTTGAAACTCTGACACCCGACTACATCCCATTCCATTTCAATTTCGTCTTGGCGGGGACGGATGTTGACGTTGATGGTGGGTTCTACGGGGTCGAAATCGGGTGTTTCGGTGAGGTGAAGCTGTTCGTGCTGTTCTTCTACGGCGTGGTAGGTGAAGCAGCGGTCTACATAGTGGCAGTTAATACAAATACACATTCTTGATATCCTCTGTGCATTTCAAAAAGATTGGTGAAATTTGAGCTTTCTGTTAATCTAGCGTAGCAAGAGTTTAATTGTTTGTAAGTTTGTAGATTTTTGTTGCAATGCCGATTAATTTGCCCTCTTCATTATCTCCTAATACTTGGCCGTTTGATTTGAAACTGCTGACACCGCCTGCTTATCTGGTGGGCGGTGCGGTACGGGATGCGCTGCTGGGGAGGCGATCGCACTATTTTGATTTGGATTTTGTCATGCTAACACGGGCGGTGAAGACTGCTCGAAAAATTGCCGATCGCACGCAAGGTGGATTTGTCTTGTTGGATGCGGAACGCCAAATTGCGCGGGTGGTGTTTGCGGGCGGTACGGTGGATTTGGCGCAAGCGGAAGGGGGGAGTCTGGAGGGGGATTTGCTGCGCCGGGATTTTCGGATAAATGCGATCGCCTACAATCCTTTTACAGGAGAAATCATCGATCCTTTGGACGGTCAAACTGATTTGCGGTTGGGTGTGCTGCGGATGATTTCGCGGTCAAATTTGGAGGACGATCCGCTGAGGTTATTAAGAGCTTACCGCCAAGCAGCGCAGTTGGGTTTTGCGATCGAACCTGAAACTCAATCTGCGATTCGGGAATTAGCGCCGCTGTTGAGTCGGGTAGCGGTGGAACGGGTGCGGACGGAATTGGGTTATTTGTTGAGCAATCCTAACGGTGTTCCTTGGATTTGTCGCGGTTGCGAAGACGGTTTGTTTTCGATTTGGTTTGAAAGTGCGATCGACCGTTTCGATATTTTGACAAAAATTGACGCATCTGCTGACAAATTAGCGGCAATTTACCCGGAATTAGGGAAGGAATTCGGGCGTCAGATTAGAGATACAATTAAAACGCCTTTATTGGCTGTCGCGAAGCTGGCTATTTTGGCAGATTCTGACCCCACAATTGCTGAAGCCCAGTTGCTGCGGTTGAAGTACAGCAATGCGGAGATTAAAAGTGCGATCGGGCTTTTGAATTACTTGCCGAAGTTGCAAGCAAAACCTATCGCGGAAATGTCTTTGCGAGAACAGTATTTTTTGTTTCGGGATGTGGGAATAGTATTTCCCGTTTTAACGGTTTTGGCGGTGGCGGCGGGAGTTGCGGTTGAGGATATTTCACTGTTAATTAATCGCTATCTGGATGCTGATGATATTATTGCTCATCCCACACAATTAGTTAGCGGCAATGATTTAATGGAATATTTGAAATTGCCCAGAAGTCCGCGCATCGGTCAATTTTTAATGGAGATTCAATTAGCGCGGGTGGAGGGTAGAATTGCGACTCGCGAAGATGCGCTGAAATTGGCGGCAGAGTTGGTTGATGTTCATTAATATTTTGCAACTATCGCAACAGTGCGATCCCTCCAATAATCTCTTGACAATCGTCGCTACAATTACTATTATTGAAGTGATGCTTATTAAATAAAAATTATTAAATGGAACCTATGAGTCTGATATCACCTGTGATTTCCGCCGAACGGGGATTGCGAGAGGTTTATCAAAGCAAATACGGCATTCTCTACCAAGAAGACTGTCTCAAGTTTTTAGGTGCTATCCCTGATTACTGTGCAGATATTGTCTTTGCTGATCCGCCCTTTAATCTCGGCAAAGATTACGGTAACGGTACGAGCGATCTGCTGAATTCCAGCGATTATCTTGCTTGGTCCAAACAGTGGCTTAAAGAAAGTATTCGAGTGCTTAAACCGGGCGGAAGTCTATTTATTTTCAACTTACCTAAATGGTGCATTGAGTACGGTGCATATTTAAACCAAGAGGGAATGAACTTTCGTCACTGGATAGCTTGTAGAATGCCTAAAGCCTTTCCTCGCGGCAAGAAAATGTCTCCTGCACACTACGGATTGCTTTACTACACAAAAGGCGAACCAGCAGTTTTCAATAAAGTTTATACCCCGATTCAAGTCTGCCGGCATTGCGGAGGAGAGATTAAAGATTACGGGGGACACCGCAAAAAATTAAATCCTCAAGGTATTAACTTAATGGATGTTTGGGATGCTCCCGAAGATGTCTGGGAAAATGCTTCAGAAGATATTCGAGAAGAAAATCTGTGGACTTTAATTGAGGAAATGTGGACCGATATTCCGCCAGTAAGACACCGGCAGCACAAGAAAAGGGGAGCCAACGAATTAGCTCCTATCATGCTGGAACGTATCATTGCTATGGCATCGAATCCGGGACAAGTTGTAATCGATCCTTTTGGAGGTTCGGGCACTACATTTTATGCAGCAGAGAAGTTAGGTAGGTATTGGCTGGGTACAGAAATCGGCGATATAGAACCAGCAGTGAAGCGGTTACAAGACTTGGCAAATGGAAAAGTTGAAAACTGGGAATCAGCCAGGGGAAAGACCAAAAATAAAGTTAAACAAAACGAGTCAATCCAACTAGAATTGTTTTCTTGACAACTAACATTTTATATTAAAGCGCGGCCATCTGTGCCTTTAGTAATTGTAGGTACGCTGCTATCCAGGGCATCATGTTCAATAACAAATATGGCTAAAAAACCTTCTTGTATGTTAACAGCACGCCAGACATCAAAGTAAGGCTCTAGCTCCTCATAATTGCCAATTCTATCAGTCAAATAAGGGTACAGTTGGCGGCTGGGCAGAACTAATGCCGTCCCCAAAAAAATCCCTCGTAAAATACCGAGAACCAGTTTATTAACAGCACGGTGACTTGATGAGATATTTCCTGTTTCCCATTCAAATGCAAATAAATGATTGTCTAAGATTTTGGTAGCATCTACTCGTCCAGGCGCTCTAGTTGCAAATCTGATTTTAGTTTCAAGCTGCCATCCAAAATTGTCATGAAGAGCAGCCATACAAGCATTTTTGATAGGTTTAACACCGTTTCCGTGCCTGGTTGGATTGATCGTAAAGTTTGATGCACCTACAGGCCAGGCGATCGCGTCAATAGCAATCCGTATTTCATTTTTAATAACTCCCCATTCTTCTGACTCCTCAAAGCTACCGCGACTAATAAGTGATACTTCTTGAACTATCTTCACAGCGTACTAAACCTGTTCATTGATACTTGCTCTTAATTCTTCTGGTAATTCAAACTTGCCATCTGCACCCGGTTCAAACTCAACAACTTTCAACACAGCATCAACATTCAGCGGCCCGTAAATGTGCGGGTAATTTTCACCCGCAGCCAATTCATACTTAATTTCAGATTCTACTTTTTCCGAGTCAATCCAAAGCAGCAGCAATCCTGTTTGTCCCACAAAAAATTTATTAGCAGATTTAAGAACTTGTGGCAGAGTCGAACAGTGGATAAATCCTTCAGTATCTAGCGTATCTCCGCGATAGGATTGAACTTGTTTTGCTTGTTCCCACTGTTGGCTGCGGGTGATGTGAAAAATAATGCTCATAGTTAGATAGGTTTTAGGTTTAATCGACAATTGGCAGCCAAATTTGAGAGGGACAATTCCCGCCACAACTTACTGTCAGCGTGATAATTTTAGCATCGATCGCCCGCGCTTCACCGGGAGGCGCACCCGTTCCCGGATTCACGTCATAAGCGGGAAAACAAGCCGCACTCAAACTCAGACGCAACGCATTACCTTTGGCAATTTGCATACAAGTTGCTTGCAGCACAATTCTTACAGGCGTTTCACCTGAATTCACCCGGACGTAACCTTGAGTAAAATTGTAGACGCTGCCGCTATCTTTTACCTCAGAAAGTATGGTACACAAATCAAAAGTCGGCACATCTGCTGTACAAAATACTTCGACAATGATATCTCCCGCTAAGTGCAAATCTGCTGTTAGCGGTGCCGAAGTGTATGTTAAAACATCGGTGCGGCAGTCAATAGTCGATCGCTCCATCGAACCTGCGGGAAATGCAGCGTGACCTCCCGACCATGGCACCGGCCGCCAAGGGTCATGGACGAATATATCCTCAGTGCAAACATCCGGGCAACAATCTGTTAAAATACCCGCATCTTCTCTCATCGCGGCAAGTCCATTACTTGCTAAAAAATAAGATTTATGATTATTATTAGGCCATTTATCAAATTTCCGCCAATCATTCCTCCCCATCTCAAATAGCGAAATCGACCGCTCGTATAATATTCCTGTATCAACTCCTTTGAGGAAGCGATCGAACCAGCGAATTTGCAGCTCATCCACAGGATTTGAAGCTGCAAAACCATAATCCAACTCTCCAACTTTTCGCCCCCAAGGTAAATGCGCCCAAGGGCCAATTATCAAATGCTGCGGACAGGAACTCCGGCTTGCCATTTCCTTGTAAAGATGGATTGTTCCCCGCAAATAAGTATCAAACCAACCGCCAACGTGCAGCATTGGCAAGTCTAAATCTTTGATGTTTGGCGATAACTTTTCCCAATACTCGCTCGGTCGATAATTATCCAACCAATCGTGATAATATGAGTCTGGTGCCAGATTTTTAATAATCTCAGGACGCGCCGGCACGGTATCGTATAGCGGGAGATTTCTCGCAGCGGCAGAAAAGGCTTGATAGGCAGAAATATCGGCTTTTAGGCGAGCGGTTTCTGCCGCTAGCTGAATTGCCCAGCCGAGATTTGATTGCAGACAAAACGCGCCGCCTTCATAGGCCCAATCTGCGTATAAATTGCACCCTACCATTGCCGGACAAATTGTGATTAAAGCGCTCGGTTTAGCAGCCGCCGCGTAGAGTTGAGTCATGCCTTGGTAGGAAAAACCGTACATTCCGACTTTGCCGTTACTTCCCGGCAAATTAGCAGCCCAATTGACGCTATCAAAACCGTCTTGTGTTTCGCTAACAAATAGGTTAAATTCGCCTTCGGAAGTGCCGCGTCCCCGCACGTCTTGGATGACAACGATGTAGCCGTGTTTGGCGTACCATGCGGGATGGGAATATACTACTGTAGAGGCGATCGCCCTTCCGTAAGGTTGCCGCATTAATAATACTGGAAATTCGCCCTCCGCATCGGGGCGGTAGATATCAGCATCTAAACGAACGGCATCTTTAGTTAGCATTGACGCTGTTTCTTTCGGACAAAGTTTCAGCATAAATCCTAAAAAACATCAAATAAAAAAGTTTGTAGTCAGGGCTTTAGTGCTTCTTCTAAGGACGGAAGCCCTGACTACAAACCTGATGAGATAGTTTTCATCTAAGCCCTCAACTCCTTACTACAAACCTAGCAGGATACGAGTACATCAGATCGCCTGAGAACTCTCATATCTTCCTCATCGAGTTCGACTGGTGTGCCGCTGCGAATTAGCTCTACAAAATCCTCATTCGGCACCATGATGCACAAAGTGTACAAACGTTCACTGCCCGTATTCTCAATTAGGTGAGTGCCTGTTGGAGGCACTAACAAACTATCTCCCGGTTGAATACCAACTGTTTTGCCGTCGCAGGTTGCTTGCCCTTTGCCTTTGAGTACAAAAAACATTTCTACTGCGAATTGATGGCGGTTGGGAGGAGTTTTGCCGCCCACATCGAAAATTTCCACGCAAACAGTTAACGAAACATTAGCTGTTACCGGATCGAAGACGATCGCTAATCTATTAGTATCGCCGGGGCTGATGCGAAATGCTTGGTAGTCTTTCGGAGACTTTATAACAGGAATCATGCAGTGGTTTGTCATTTTTTTATGGTTAGTTGTCAATTGTTAGGTGGGTGGTGTCATTAGTGAAAAGCCAGAGTCCTTAGTTCTCAGTTGAGACTCAAAAATTTATTCCTAATGAGAATGACTAATGACTAATGACAATGAGTAATGACTACTATTTAATTGCTTCTAACATAGCCTGAGAATCCGACAAAAAGCCAAAACATTGTTTAACGTTATAAAGAGTAGCTTGCCAGCAATACTCGGGAGATGTCGTAGCTGTACAATCTTTGACTAAAATACAGTCGTAACCGAGGAAATTAGCATCTTGCAGGGTAGCCATGACGCACTGATCGGCGTTTACTCCTCCGAAGAAAAGTGTAGTTCTGCCGAGGTTCCGCAAGATACTATCTAAAGGAGTATCCCAAAAGCCGCTCATCCGATATTTATCAACACAAATATCCTCCGGTTTGGGTTTTAATTCATCGACAACCTGCGCCGCCCAACTCCCGGCCATCAGTACAGGTGCGTTGTTTTTTGGCAGCGGATCTCCCAAACCTACGCCGTCGCCCGTGGGATTGTAAACGTGACGGGAAGCTGCACTAATATTGAGCAAATCGGGGCGGTTCCCCCAGTTAATCCAAATAATTGGTATTGCGTGCGATCGCAATTTGGGCAGCAAATTTATTAAAGGATTAATTGGACTTCGGGCGGGCGTTACATCTACGCCAATATGTGCTAGCCAACCGTCGGGATGACAGAAATCATTTTGCATATCTATCACCAACATTGCTGCTTTTGCTAAATCCAAACGCAGGGTTTTAGTTTCGGTTTCCAGGGTAACAGGTTGAGGCGCGATCGGCGATCGGGTGATATCGGCAATTTTGGCATCAACTTTCCAAGCATTCGGCGGTACGCCCAAGGTGCGGAGAGAATCAGGATTCATATGGATTGTGACTCAAAAACAATTTTAATCTTATAAGAATTTGATTGTTACTAACTTGTCATATCTTAAATCTTCACTATAATTAAGTATCAGGGGTAACTTTTTGATGAATTTTAGGATTTATTAAGTTTATTACAGTTTGGTGAGCGCAAATGGTACCGCCCTGCCATCATAAAATAAAAATAAATGTAAATTTACAAAAAGGGTAAATCTATGAGCTTTACAATTCAAAATGCTTTAATTTCGGTTGAGAGCGGTTATGAAACCGCAGATGTGCAAGTGGTGGATAATTGCATAAGTGCGATCGCGCCCAATTTAGAGCCTGCGGGAAGAGTTATTGACGGCAAAAATAAGCTGCTGCTGCCCGGTTTTGTCAACGCGCACACTCACTCTTCAGAAATGTGGCAGCGGGGCATAATTCCCCCTTTGCCGCTGGAGTTGTGGATTGCCGAATTATACGATTTTACACCTCTCGATGCCGAACAAGTTTACTTTAGCGCCTTGGGAACGGCGGTAGAAACATTGCTGTCGGGCGGTACAAGCGTAGTCGATCATTTAGTTTTAATTCTGGGGCAAGAATTAGAGACAATTGCCGCAGCAGTTCGCGCTTATCAATAAATCGGCATCCGCGCTTTTATCGGGCAGTTAATGCCAGATGAATCCCTGACTGCGGAAATGCCTTCGGGCGATAGCGGCATCGAACACGCGGCTTACATTCGCTCGACTAAGGCAACTTTAGAGTTAATGGAAGAAGCCATAAAACACTTTCACAATCCCGAAAAAGGTGTTAATATGTTGTTGGTGGCGACGGGAATTCAACTGTGTTCCGATGCTTTGTTTGAAGGCTGCATCGAATTGAGCGATCGCTACAATCTTTGTCGCCACGCCCACCTCTTGGAAACCCCCGCTCAAACACAACTAGCTCACGAAAAATACGGCTGTAGTGCTGTCGAACACCTACAAAAAATTGGTTATTTGAGTCCCCGAACTTCCTTAGCCCACTGCGTTTGGCTAGACGATTCCGACATTGGGATTATGGCAGAAACTGGAGCGACTGTTGTACACAATCCCCTCAGCAATTTGCGGCTAGGAAGCGGAATTGCACCAATTTTGAAATACCGTCAAGCGGGAGTCAACGTATCTTTTGGCTGCGACGGCGCTGCTAGCAATGACTCTCAAGATTTGCTGGAAGCAATTAAAATTGGTTCGATTTTGCACAATCTCACGGATTTGGATTACCGCCAATGGATCACACCGCGCCAGTCTGTAGAAATGGCATCCCTGGGAGGAGCAAAAGGCTTGAATGCGGCTGATGAAATGGGTTCGCTGACAGTCGGTAAAAAAGCTGATTTTGTGCTGTATGATTTAACCAGTTTATCATTGCTGCCGCGCACTGATCCGATTGGCTTGCTAATATTGGGACGCCCGAGTAATGCGGTAGACAGCGTTTGGGTAAACGGCAAGCAAATTGTCGCCGAAGGTAAGGTGAAAACGATCGATGTTGATGCTTTGAGGCGGGAATTATTCGCTCGCAGCGAGTGGACGGGGAAGCGTCAATCGCAAACAGTAAGTGAAATAGAAGCCCACTACCGCCAAGTGATGAAACTCCAAGGTTATTCTTAAAAAATTAACCAATAGAATATGATATCATCTCCGGTTGAATCACATAATTAGCGCCGCCACTAAAAATTAACGCAATCAACCTCGCAAATTCCAATCACTCCGAAGCTCTAGCCATGACCCCCCCTAACAACCAGATAAATGTAGACGCCCGACTTGTTGCAGCTAATACCAAATTTGGTTTTAACTTGTTCAACACCCTAAGCAAACAACAGCCGAATAAAAATATCTTTATTTCCCCTACTTCTGTCGCCCTCGCACTGTCAATGACATACAACGGAGTCAGCGGAGAAACTAAACAAGAAATGACAAAAGCTCTCGAATTAACGAAAATGAGTCCAAAAGCAATCAACGCAGCCAATCACAATTTGCAAAAGAGTTTGCAAAAAGATGACCCCAAGGTTCAAGTATCAATTGCCAACGCGCTTTTGGTCAGACAAGGCTTCTCATTAAAACCCGAATTTTTGCAAATAAATCAACAATACTACCAAGCCAATCTTACCGAAATAGACTTTGAGAGTCCGCAAGAAGCTCTCAGCATCATTAACAACTGGGTGAGCGAAAAAACTCACGGAAAAATTGATAAAATAGTCACTAAAATCAACCCTAATACACTTTTATTTTTGATTAACGCCATCTATTTCAAAGGAAACTGGGAAACGCCCTTTGATCAATCTAAAACTGCCAACAAAACTTTTTATTTAACAGACAGCAGTTCCAAACAGCATCCAATGATGTCCCAGATGGGCTCTTATCGGTGCTACGAAACAGAAACTTTTCAAGCAGTCAGTTTACCTTACGGCAAAAAAGGCGCTCTGAGTATGTATATTTTCTTGCCAAACTCCAATACCAATTTGGCAACTTTCTCGCAGCAATTAACACCCGAAAACTGGAATAAATGGATGCAAGAATTTAGAGTTAAAAGTGGAATGATTGAAATACCGCGCTTCAAAATGGAGTATGAGGTTCAACTGAAAGACACACTTATAGCTTTGGGAATGGCAGAATTTTTCGGTGGATTGAAAACAGACTTTTCCCCGATGACTGATAGCCAAGTAGCAGTAGAATCGGTAAAACACAAAACATTTGTCGAAGTTAACGAAGAAGGTACAGAAGCAGCAGCCGTGACTGTAATTGAGATGACGAGATCTATGCCGGCTTTTGAAATGAATGTAAACCGTCCATTCTTTTGTGCTATTCGAGACAATACTACAGGAACAATATTATTTATGGGTATCATCGTTGACCCCTAATAATATCAAAAATAGTAGGTGCGTCAGGAAATGTTCGATCGACTTTTAATAAAATAACCCTAGCTGGCGCACCCTACCAAGCTAATTATACGGTAAAATATCAGTCTAAAAATAATCATATTTGCGACAAATTGATGATTAAATTGCACAAATGGCAGCGGATACTGGCTTTAATAGTTGTTTTTGCGATCGCCCTTACCTCCTCCCCCATATTATCCCCGCGTCTGTTAGCTCAAACCCGCCTCCAAACCCCAACAACTGAATTGCGCGGCGTCTGGCTGACGAACATTGACAGCGAGGTTATGTTCTCCCGCAACAACATCATTGACGCTGTAAATCGACTCGATCAACTCAATTTTAATACCATCTATCCCACTGTTTGGCAAGGAGGCTATACGCTTTATCCGAGCGCTGCAGCCCAACGAGTATTCGGACAGTCGATCGACCCATCGCCCGGATTGAAAGACCGAGACATCCTCAAAGAAATTATAGCCCAATCCCGCCAAAAAGGTATAGCAGTAATCCCCTGGTTTGAGTTTGGTTTCATGGCTCCCGCCGAATCGGAATTAGCCACACTTCACCCCGACTGGCTGGCGCACCGACGCGACGGTTCAACTATTTGGAAAGAAGGCAAACACGATCGAGTTTGGTTGAATCCTTTTCATCCCGAAGTCCAGCAATTTATCTTAGATTTAATCCTAGAAATTGTCGATAATTATGATATAGATGGCATTCAATTTGACGACCATTTTGGCTTGCCAGTAGAATTTGGTTACGAGCCCTTAACAGTGTTAATGTATCAAGAACAAATCAAAAGCCCTCCCTCCGACGACCCCCGCGAAACCTTCTGGGTGCGCTGGCGCGCGGACAAAATCAATGACTTCATGGGGCGAGTTTCCCGCGCCATCAAATCCCGCAAAGAAAAATGTATTGTCAGCTTATCTCCGAACCCTTTTCACTTTTCTTTACCCGCCCACTTGCAGGACTGGTTTACCTGGGAAAGACGCGGCTACATCCAAGAAATTGTGTTGCAGGTTTATCGCAGCGATATCAAGCGTTTTAGTGCCGAACTGGAACGGGAAGAAGTTAAACTGGCTAAACTTAACATTCCAACTGCAATCGGCATTTTAACTGGTCTTAAAAATAATTCTGTACCCCTTAAGCAAATTCAAGAACAAGTGCAAGAAGTGCGAAAAAGAAATTTCGCTGGCGTGTCGTTCTTTTTCTACGAAAGTTTATCGAATTGGGCGAGGGAAACCCCCGAACAGCGCAATTCGGCATTGCAAGAGTTCTTTCCCACAAAGATGCAGCGCCCGCCATCCGAAGCCAGAATTTGAAACCTACGGTTAAAATGAGAAAAACCATACAGCGCTTAGGAATTGTCATCTTATTTTTGACCGCTTTCCTAACAATTGGCTATCTCACTCCCAGAAAGTGGGGAAATTACTCGCAAGCAGATTGCATAATCTCTCTATACATTTCCAATCAAGGCATCCACACCGAAATCATTGTTCCAGTTAAAAATGAATATTTTGACGGGAATCAATTTTTACCGCTAACAGAAATAGGGCGGGATGCAACTTCTGATTATAAATATCTATCTTTTGGCTGGGGAGATAGAGCTTTTATGCTGGAAACTTCTACCTCAGCAATCATCAACCCAGTTACAGCTTTCAAGGCCCTATTTCTCCCTACTCCGTCTACCCTACACGTTCAAGGTTATCGGCTTCCTCCCGAAAATATTGAAACCAAATGTGTGAAAATTAGTGGAGCGAAGTATCTGAAGATGGTAAATTTTATTAAAACTTCATTCCTATTAGACGCACCAGGTAAGAAAATTAAAATTAGCTACGGCTACGACAACAGCGATAGTTTTTATGAAGCAAAAGGCAGTTACTCTATTTTGAGAACTTGCAACGACTGGACAGCCGAAGCTTTGCAAAAAGCTGCTGTCAATACTCCTTTATGGTCTACGCTTTCTTCTGCGATTATGTTTCATTTAAATAGCGGTTGCGAATGTCAAAAATAAATGTAATGGGTAATACCATTTTAGATTTTATATTTGAGATATAACGATGGGGAAGGACTGATTATGTATGGGTTTGGAGCTTGCCTAAAGTTGCATTCTTTTTTTTAACTGGTATAATTAGCAATTTGAGCAAAAATCATGAATGTAATTCCAGCGATCGACTTATTGGATGGAAAATGCGTCAGATTGTATCAGGGAGACTACGCGAAGTCTCAAACTTTTAACGACAACCCCGTCGCAGTCGCCAGACAGTGGGTAAATGAAGGCGCAACCATGCTGCATTTAGTAGACCTCGACGGCGCCAAAGCAGGTCATCCAGTCAACCAAGCAGCCATTGAAGCGATCGTCCGATCAGTAGACGTTCCCTGTCAAGTAGGTGGGGGAATGCGCGATCGCGCTTCTGTTGCTGCTATCCTCAATTTAGGCGTCCGGCGCGTCATTCTCGGCACGGTCGCCGTCGAACAACCGCAATTAGTCGGCGAATTGTGCGCCGAATTTCCCGGCCGAATTCTGGTGGGAATAGATGCCAGAAATGGTAAAGTTGCGACTAGAGGCTGGCTAGAAACTTCGGAAGTTTTAGCAACAGAATTGGCGCAAAAAATGGCAGAGTTAGGGGCTGCTGAAATTATTTACACCGACATTCACCGCGACGGTACTATGGAAGGGCCGAATTTGGAATCTTTGCGCGAAATTGCTAACGCTATTTCGATTCCGGTGATTGCTTCCGGTGGCGTTAGTTCGATCGCAGATTTGTTAAGTTTGCTGGCTTTGGAACCAATTGGTGTCAAAAGTGCGATCGTCGGTAGGGCAATTTATACCGGCGATATCTTGCTAAAAGAAGCAATTCAAGCAGTCGGACAAGGGCGGTGGCAGGATGTACCGCCAGATTTGGGTTCTTCAAGCTTTGCTTGATAGTCATGTCGAGTTAACTGGCTACCCAATATGTAACAGTTATCAATTTTCCGACTCACAGTCAACCGTCAACAGTCAACCGTCAACAGTCAGCGTAGAATCGTCTTTCTTACCATCATCGTACCCATGTTTTTGAACCATACAATTACAGCTTTAAGTTCTGGGATGGCATCCCTAGTTGCTCCCATACCTTTGTTAGCAACAGTCGAGGCAGAAAATTCGCCGATCGTTATGAGCGGAGTTTTGCTCAGTTTGGTAGTGATTTATGTCGCCAGTAAAATCGGCGCAGAAGTGGCTCTAAAGTTTGATTTTCCGCCGGTTTTGGGTGAACTTGTAGCAGGGGTGATTATCGGGATATCTGCTTTACACTTGATCGTTTTTCCCGGAAGCGAGCTGTCAGCATCCAACTCAGGGATTATGACAGTTCTGCAATCGATCAATCATCTCTCTCCTGCCGCCCTCACCAGTGTCTTTGAATCGCAGAGTGAAGTCATTTCAGTGCTAGCTGAATTAGGCGTGATTATTCTGCTGTTTGAAATTGGCTTAGAGTCGGATCTCAAACAACTCAAGCAAGTCGGAATTCAAGCTACCGTTGTCGCCTGCGTAGGTGTGGCAGTTCCCTTTGCCGCTGGTACTGCGGGCTTGATGATAATTTTCCACACGGCGGCAATTCCAGCAATTTTTGCGGGGGCAGCTTTGACGGCAACCAGCATTGGAATTACATCTAAAGTGTTGTCTGATTTAGGACAACTGAACTCTAAAGAAGGTCAAATTATTGTCGGTGCGGCGGTGATTGATGATGTGTTGGGAATTATTGTCCTGGCTGTTGTCGCCAGTTTAGCCAAAACCGGTGAGATTGATGTTGTTAATGTCATCTATTTGATTGTCAGTGCAACTGTTTTTCTGCTAGGTTCGATTCTGTTGGGGGGTGTCTTCGACAAAACCTTCTCGGCGGTGGTGGGTCAACTCAAAACTCGCGGCAATATTATCATCCCGGCATTTATTTTTGCCTACTTCATGGCTTTTCTGGGCAATGCAATTCATCTCGAAGCAATTTTGGGTGCGTTTGCGGCTGGTTTGGTGTTGGATGAAAGCGATGCCCGCCAGGAGTTGGATGAACTGGTGAAACCCATCGCCGATTTATTTGTACCCATCTTCTTTGTAACGGTAGGGGCACGGGCGGATTTGGGGGTTTTGAACCCAACAGTGCCGGATAATCGGGCGGGACTTTTGATTGCCGTATTTTTGATTGTGGTTGCTATTTTGGGCAAGATCGTAACAGGTTGGGTGGTGTTTGGTCAGCCTGGAATTAATCGATTGGCGATCGGAGTGGGGATGATTCCTCGGGGCGAAGTCGGGTTAGTGTTTGCCGGCATCGGTTCCGCGAGTGGGGTTTTGGATAAACCGTTAGAAGTCTCGATTATTATCATGGTCATTCTGACGACTTTTTTGGCTCCGCCTTTTCTGCGGATTGCCTTTGGCGATACCGTAGAGCCTCCTGCTAGTGGGGAACTTTCTAGCGAGAAAATCGTTTGATATCATTTCCGGTTACACCGGAATGATCTTGACGGTTGACGGTTGACTGTTGACTGTTCACTGTCAACAGTCAACCGTCAACAGTGAACTCGAATTTACTATTCCGATGCTAACGGATTTGATATGATTGAGGGAATTTGAGTCGGGGCGATCGACTGATTTAGAAACAAATGTCGATCGTCCAAATTTATATAGCCGTAATAATAATTCCTAAGTTGTTAGAAGCGGCTACAACTTGACTTTCAACTGATAACAATTGTCAGCGAGTTTAATCAGTTCGCCCAGGCCCCAGGTACCCCGATCGTTCAAAAATTCCGCTAGTTGATTCGGGATGGCTTCTAGGCCCAGAAACGCCCCGCTGATGGCACAAGCCATTGCTGCGGTGGTATCCACATCGCCACCGACGGCGATGCTAGTGCAGAGAGTTTCCCAGTAATCTTGAGGCGTTCTCAAAAACGCATATAAACTCCACAAGACGCTACCAACTACAAAAGGCGAGATTCCTTGCCAAGAGTCCTGGTAGTTTAACGGGAGTCCAGCTCGAGAAATCAACTCTACGGCTGACTCTGGAGGCAATTTGACCCAATCAATCAAATCTTTGAGCAAAGCAGCAAAGGAAGAATCAACTTCTCCTACCCATTCGCTCAGTTGACCGAGAAATGGCTCAGTTTCAATCATCATGTTAGATTGAAGGGCGATCGCCACAGCCCCGGCGATCGCCACAGCCCCGGCAGAACACCGCGAATCTTGATGGGTGATGCGCCCTTGATCGCAAGCAGCTTGTACAAGCTGGGACGGGTCATCGTAGAATATTAAGCCGATCGGTCCAGCCCTCATAGCACTGCCATTACCAGCATTGGGAGCAGGAGTACCAGCTTCTTGCCAAGCAACGCCCCGTATCAGGCGGTTTGCAGCTTCTTCTGTCGCTCGACCCCGCCCGACAATGCGCTGTTGAGCGAAAATGTCAGCAATACGGGTGGCGTAGTCGCTGGGGTCGAATTCGCCACAAGCGAGGTAGCTTTGGAGGAGTTCGCGGGCGAGTTGGGAGTCGTCGGTGTATTGACCAAAAGGAAAGCCGAAGCGATCGCGATCTTTGATTTTTTTGAGTCTAACTTGGGAGCGGACAAAGTTTTGGCAAACTTCCGGAGAATAGCCTTCTACTCTACAGCCTATAGCGTCGCCGAGACACTGACCGATCAGACAACCTCTAAATTGTTCCAGACGCGGGACTGTCATTTATCTAGCTTTAAGTAGGTTGATCTAATCTTATGTTAAATCCCCGACTTCTTAAAGCCTGCGGAGAGTTGGAGACTGCCCATTTGTGTCAACTTAAGACTAAAATCATCTGTAATTATGAATAAAAAATTTAATATCTTCCTCGGTCTCTCTCTCCCAGATGACAGAACATGAGTCCCAAAATAACCCATAGTAATATCAGCCATAAAAAATGTCAAGATCGGTGGATTTTGGCGTGGATAATTGACTGTTTTTGAGTCAGGAGATTAGAGTCAGCATATATATTTGTTTTTAAGCGAGCGCTCAAGATTTTATCAGACAAGCGATCGCTTTTACTTTTGAGAAAGGGATGGGAGAATGAAACTCCAAGCGAACTCGCCCCTAATCCTTGTTTTGAGGGTTTGAGGAGCCGTTCGCTACAATCGCCTGGTTAGGTGTGCGATCGCGCGCTGCGGGCACTCACTACTTGTCTACCTCCTTTTTTTCTGGAATTTGAGCTGACCACTTTTCTTTTATTTACACACATCATTCAGATGCGCTCTAGCAGTTTCCCAGCTACTTAATAAACGCTATATATAAAGGAATGCGATCGCAGTTATTTACCCACGAGTGCTACAGCACCGCTTTGCAATACAGGAATTTCAATTCGGAACTCTGTTCCTTGATGGGGTTGAGAGAAGCACTCGATGGAGCCACCGTGCTTATCAACTACAATTTGATAGCTGATGGATAGCCCTAATCCAGTTCCTTTACCAGTTGGTTTTGTGGTGAAGAAGGGATTAAACACCTGTTGTCTAACAGTTTCCGTCATCCCCGATCCATTGTCTTGAAATTGAATCACCACGTTCTTAGAAGAACCTGGCTCAGTTTCTTTTGTGACTAGCTTAGTCCGAATAGTGATACAACTGGGATTCTTTTGGATGTCTTTTAGAGAACGCTGATTGTCGTAGTTTTCTAAAGCATCAATCGCATTTGCCAGAATATTCATAAAGACTTGGTTCAACTGTCCGGCATAGCACTCTACTAGCGGTAACTCACCGTACTCTTTAACAATTTCAATAGCAGGATGCTCCGGTTTTGCCTTCAGTCGATTTTGCAAAATCATCAATGTGCTGTCAATTCCCTCGTGGATATCAACAGGCTTCTTTTCTGCCTCATCCAGCCGCGAGAAGTTTCGTAGCGACAGGACAATTTGACGAATGCGATCGGCTCCTACCTTCATTGAAGTCAGCATTTTGGGCAAATCTTCACTAATGAAGTCCAACTCGAACTCTTCAATTTTTTCCTGAATGTGGGCATTAGTTGGATAGGTTTGCTGGTAAAGTTGAATCAACTTTAGTAAATTTTGCGTGTAGTCGGCAGTATGGCTCAGGTTGCCATAGATAAAGTTGACTGGATTATTAATTTCGTGAGCAACACCAGCAACCAGTTGCCCCAAACCTGACATTTTCTCTGCCTGAATAAGCTGTGCCTGAGTTTGCTGTAAGGTTTTGAGTGCAACCTCAGCTTCCTCTTTTGCTTGCCTTAACGCAGCTTCGGCTTGCGTGCGCTCAGTAATATCCAGTGTCAAGGAAGCAACTCCAACAATCTTTCCAGCATCCCCTACTAAAGGCGTATTGAACCATTCGCAAATAATGGTTTTGCCGTCTTTCGTAATATTTTCGTTGACGCTGTAGCGTCCTCTGGTATCAATCAACAGCTCGTTCAGAACTTGATCGACTACCTTTCTGGCAGACGCAGGCACAATTAATTCTGCGGCATGGTGTCCGATCGCCTCTGTAGCCGTGTAACCAAAAATCTGCTCTGCCGCTGGATTCCAAGCAGTGACTTGAAAGTTTAAATCCCATTCCACAACTGCCAGTGCACTTTGGCGGAATAGAAAAGATAGCCGCTGTTCCGACGCTTTGAGTTCCTCTTCTGCCTGTTTCCGTTCAGTAATGTCAATCCCTGTTTTGATGATGTACTCAATTTCACCTTCATTATCCAGTAAAGCAGTATCTGACCAGGCAATCAGTCTGAGTTGTTGATCTTTGCTCACCCAACTGCCTTCATACTGCTGGGGAAAATTACCAGATTGTAAAGACTCAAAAGTAGTTTTGGCTTGTCGAGCTAAGTCTGAGTTCGGGAACAATTCCCAAATGTAGCGCCCTTTGACTTCACTAAATGAGTAATGAGTCATTTGTTCGCAAGCTCGGTTAAAGCGAACGATTTGTCCCTGCGGGTCGAGCACAACTACCAGCGCACCTGCAATTTCAAGAATGGCTGAAACAAAATTCCGTTCCACTTCAACTGCTGTAATCAGTTCCTCTAACTGGGTTGCCATATTGTTAAAGGCGATCGCCAATGTCCCCAGTTCGTTGTGGCTATCAATGTTGACCCGCGTCTCTAATTGCCCCGCACTGAGTTCAGTAGCTGCCGTGGTTAAGCGCTGGAGTGGCACCACAATTTGCCGAATAAATAGAAAGCCTATGCCAACAGCGACGATCGTCACCACCGCCAATGAGCCTCCCATAACTGAGAGCATTTGGTAAACGGGAGCATAGGCCTCAGCCGTTGGCAGTTCTACAACCACATTCCAATTCACGCTCCGAACTAAGGCACTGGCTCCCAATACTTCTACCTGCTTTAGACCTTGATAAACGTTAAGGCGCTTAGTATTTCCGGATGCTTTCAAGAATTGAAAGAAAGGGCGCTTAGAAATATCTTGAAGTTGAAATGTTTCTGGCTTACTACCCTTTTGAGCAATGAGAAAATTACGCTCATCGACTACATAAAGATAACCCGTCTTGCCAACCTCGATTTGGGAAACAACAAACCAGAGAAAGTTGAGATTTATCTCTGCTAATAGCACCCCATCCACCTCATCTCGCTCATTCCGAATCGGAACCGCCAGAATGGTGGTTGGTTGGTGAGTTTTAGGATTAATTTCTACAGGACTGACATAATCTTCCTGTTGTTTGAAGGCACGAATAAACAGTGGCGAATGGGCTGGATTTTCTAACTTGAGCGGTTCGTAAGGTGAAACTGACGCGACAACTTGTCCATTCCCGTTCAAAATGGCAACGGCTTCATAAGCATCATTATGACGAATCAACCCTTCCAAGAAACTCTGCTGCACTTGAGGTTGAAAGTTTGTGATTCCTTTGACCCTAGCTAAATAGCTCAGTTTTCGTTTCAAGTCATCTAGATAATTATCAATCTGCCCTGCTGCTGTCTGACTACGCTCTTGTTGGAGCGATCGCGATTGCTGGATCTGCGCCTGAAAGCTGAGGTAGATCAGCAAGCCACCTGTGGGCAGCAAGCTCAGAAGAACCAAAAATATCAAACCATACCGGAGCTGATTTGCAATAGAAAAGAAGCGTTGCCAAGGATGAGAACGAGAGCTTCTGGCGATCGGCAGAATGCGCTCGTTGCGTTGATTTTGCATCGGACTTAGGATCAATATTGGTAAATCAATTAATCGGTGCACTAAGGAGAAACATCGATTTTGCCAGTCGTCACAGCTTCTCGGATAATCTTGAAAGTGTCCTCTTCCTGAGACGTGAGACTACCACGGAAAGGGGCAAAGTCGTAGATTTTTTCCTTGAGCCCAAACTTGTAAAGTTTTCCTTCCCAGCGACCTTGCTGGGTTAACACTGCCACATTTAGCACCAGATTGGGAATGTCCTGCAGAACGCTAGTTAGGACTTTGCCGGGAGCCACTTCGTACTGATCCTTTGTCCTACCAATCACCAAGACTCCTGGCTTTTGCGAAACGGCTTTTAGCGCGGCTAACCCTGCCTCACCCGCGTTGAATGCCAAAACATCTACTCCAGAAGCAACCATATCCGTTGCCACTTGGATGGCTTTTTCCGTATCAACCCAAGAGTTGAGAAAAGCCGTCGAGGCTTGAACAGAGGGATTCGTTGCCTTCACTCCCCGCCTAAACAAGGCTTCTTCTTCTTTGTAAACCGGATAAGGTTCGCCCACAATATAGCCAACTTTATTGCTTTTGGTCTTCATGGCAGCCAAAGCGCCTGCGAGGTACCCCACCTCACCCGATCGAAAGGCAACAGCCCCCAAATTTCTGTTATTCCCTGGATGCGTTGTAATCAGGGCAAATTTCGTGCGCGGAAATTCTTTAGCGACCTTTTCGGCAGCTTTGGAATAGGCACCACTGGCTGCAATTACCAGGTCATAGCCTGACTGGGCATATTTGCGTATAGTAGGTTCACTATTTTCACCGTCCATACTGTCAGTAATGTCTATCTCAGCATTAAATTTATTTTTGATTAGATTCAATCCTTCAAAGCAAGCTTGATCCCAACTTTGGTTGTCTTTTGAGCCTGTGGTGAGCATTGCCACTCTAAAGGTGCTAGAGGTCCTTGCTTCCGGGGAAGAGTTTAGGTTCGGAGTTGATCGACTGCAACTGATCGCAAAAACCAGAGCTAGAGCCGCCAGAGTCATTTGTTTCAAGAGAGATTGAATTCGCATAATAGCTTTTCGCAGCAATATTACTTTTTCTACGCCGATAAATTTGTTGAAGGGTATCTCAACAATCTTCACCACTCTTACTCTCGCTCGCATTTAATGACTCTGACAGATTCAGCCTACCACAGCTTTGGAATAGGCACCACTGGCTGCACTTACCAGGTCATAGCCTGACTGGGCATATTTGCGTATGGTAGGTTCACTATTTTCACCGTCAATACTGTCAGTAATGTCTACTTCAGCATTAAATTTATTTTTGATTAGATTCAATGATAAATTTGTTGAAGGGTATCTCAACAATCTTCACCACTCTTACTCTCGCTCGCATTTAATGACTCTGACAGATTCAGCGTACCACTCCTTTAAGCTTAAAAAAGCTTAAAAACAAGTAAGGACACGGCACTGCCGTGTCCTTACAACTCTAACCTGCAATTAACCGAATTCGCGATTACTTAACAAACAGCATTTCTTGATAAGTAGGTAGCGGCCACAAATCATCAGCCACTTCACCTTCCAGAGCATCCGCATACTGGCGAACCTCATCCATCAAAGGACGAATTGTTTGCGAAGCATACTGCATATGGTCTTCTGTCGAAGCAAAATCGTGCTTGCTCAAAGCATCACTCAATTTGCTCGCAGTATCCATCATAGACTTAACCAGCACCGCTACTTTTTCGGCACTTTCCTTTTCCAGTTCAATCCCAATCTCTTTCAATTTAGAAATAGTGCCGGAAAGTTCACCTAAATACCTCACCGCTGCAGGGTAAATAATGGTTTTTGCCATGCTTATTACCAGTTTTGCTTCGACTTCAATTGCTAGCAAATACTGCTCTGCATAAACATCGTAACGGCTTTCTAATTCCACGGGAGTCAGAACACCTGTCTTTTCAAACAAGTCTTCAATGTATCCTTCCTTCAACACGGGCAAAGCATCGGCAGTAGTCCGCAAGTTAGCTAAACCCCGTTCCTCAACGGCCATTTTGTGCCATTCTTCCGAATAGCCGTTGCCGCCAAATACAACCGCACCGTGCTCGTCCATCACTTCTTTGAGAATTGTTTGGATGGCAGCATTCAGTTCAGTTCCGTTAGCCAAATCGCTTTCTAATTTGTTAGCAATCCAGTCCAAAGAATCTGCAAGAATTGTATTCATCGCCACCAGCGGCCCGGAAACAGACTGACCGGAACCTACTGCACGGAATTCAAATCGGTTTCCAGTAAAGGCAAAGGGCGAAGTCCGGTTTCTGTCCCCAGCATCCTTCATGAAAGTAGGCAGTGTTTCTACACCTAAGTTCATAATTCCCCGACCTTGAGAGTCCTTAATTTCTCCCCGGCTAATTTGCCCGAAGATATCTTCTAATTGCGAACCCAAATAGACAGAGATAATTGCTGGCGGAGCCTCATTTGCACCCAATCGGTGGTCGTTGCTGGCAGTCGCCACTACGGCGCGCAACAGCGGGCCGTATTTGTGAACTCCGCGAATCACAGCGCCGCAGAATACTAGAAATTGTATGTTCGAGTGCGGTGTATCGCCGGGGTCTAATAAGTTTCCTTGGGTGGCATTGCCGACCGACCAGTTGACGTGTTTGCCAGAACCGTTAATGCCGGCGAAAGGCTTCTCGTGCAGCAAACACATAAAACCATGTTTCTTCGCAGTATTGCGGAGAATTGTCATGGTTAATTGTTGGTGGTCGCTAGCCACGTTTGCAGCTTCAAAAACTGGTGCAATTTCAAACTGACCGGGAGCTACTTCGTTGTGGCGGGTTTTGGCAGGAATTCCCAGCCGGTACATTCTTTCTTCTACTTCCTGCATGAAGACTTGAACGCGCTCTGGAATCGCTCCAAAATAGTGGTCGTCAAATTGCTGACCTTTGGCAGGAGGTTTGCCGAAAAGGGTGCGACCTGCTAGCAGTAAATCGGGGCGGCTGGTGGTGAAATTGGAATCTACCAGGAAGTATTCTTGTTCGGGACCGCAACTGGAATTTACCGGAGCAACTTCGGTATTTCCTAATAGCTTTAACACTCGGGTTGCTGCTTTGTTCATTGCGGCAATGGAACGCAAAAGCGGCGTTTTTTTGTCTAAGGCTTCACCTGTCCAGGAGATGAAAACAGTGGGAATGCACAAGGTCATGCCGTTGTCTGTTTCCATGACATAAGCAGGGCTGGTGACATCCCAGGCTGTGTATCCGCGAGCGGCCGCAGTGGAGCGAATGCCGCCGTTGGGGAATGAGGAGCCATCGGGTTCGCCTTGTACGAGAACTTTGCCGGCAAATTCTGAGATGACTGAGCCGTCGCCTTGCACTGAGATGAAACCGTCGTGCTTTTCGGCGGTGCTGTTGGTGAGCGGGTAAAATACGTGGGCGTAGTACAGCGCTCCTTTGGAAATAGCCCAATCTTTCATTGCTGCTGCAACTACGTCAGCTACGGAAGCATCGAGTTTTTGGCCGGTTTGAATGGTGTTTTTTACTGATTTGAAAATACTTTTGGGCAGACTTTCTTGCATCTTGCTCAGACTATAAACGTCTGTTGCCCACATATCTTCGAGCCGCTTGGGAGACCGACCAGGCATCAGTTTGCGGTTGACGATTTGAGAAATTGCTTGAACGCGCGATTCGTTTACACTCATGGTTATTTTTATTGGGATTGGGGGACGAGTATTTGTGAAAAAATAGATGTTAGCAAAAGTTTAACGATTGACAAATATGTTGGATTTACCCAACGTTTTTAGTCAAAGCTAACTTTGGGCAGAATGCCTTTTTTGGCACGATCTAAAAGATTGGATGAGCGAGGCCCTATCACTTCGCCCATCTGGCGTGACAATCCAGTGTGAGATGCGGTTGGATTTTGGTTATTAGCAGCAATAAAATAGATGACAAGAGCCTGTACTAACTTGAGTCAACATGATAGATGTCTGCGCTGCACAGATTTAGTAACTAATCTTCACCCTGGTCAGCTCAAAAATTTTGTGCGAATCAATTCCGATGAATTCAGGTCAAAACTACTTATGGTTTTTAACGGTTCGACGATCGATAAATCGCAGTCCAGCAAACAACGCACTCGTTTAGGGGTTTTGGAGAATTATGGAGAGTACACCATCTACACTTGGAAAGTTTAAACAATCATTAACCAAATAAATGTATCCTAAGCTACAGATTTTTATGTTTTTTTCAGAAAGGTCGATCGCACCGATCGCACACAACCGCAGGATTTCAGTGTAACAGGACGCGGGGCGCTGAAACTGAGGGGCGATCGTACATTTACAGGACTTACCCAGGGATACTATATATAGTGTGCCAAGAAAGGGATCTCGCTTTGACGTTGCTGAATTTGGGTATGAAATTTGTAGGGGCAATCCCCCCGTGGTGGCCGCACCGTTGGCGGGGTCAGCTTTTATTCTGCCGCAACACAAAATTTTCCCAGCACAGTAATGGGGATTTCTATGAATTTAAAATTAAGAGATTTAGAGCAATAGTTCAGACAGTTTTAGACGCCGTTTAGTGAGAAGAAATGAGTAAAGTTTAAACTTTTATTTAACTCGTTGGTAATCCGAAGACTTCAGAGCATGAGCCAAAAAGCGTTCTGTGTAGTACAAAGCTAATTGATTGCTCGGGCCATTAAAAACTGCATCAAAGGCGTGTTCAGCCCACGGAATTTCGAGCAAAATAGCCCGATCGCCCGTGGCTCGAAATCGTTCGTAGAGCGATCGACCAAACTTAGCCTGAACGATATGGTCGCGACCTGCATAAACCAGTAGAGAAGGGGGAAGATTCGGTTTAATATAATTTATGGGAGAAGCCCGACGGTAAAGCTCGTTGAGTTGGTCTGGCGTTCCTCCCAGAAAAGCACGCAAGACGGCTCGAACATTTATAGCATCAGGAAAAGGTGGGTCATTGTATCCCCGAAGCAGGTCATTTGGCCCGTAATAGTTCACCACCGCTCGAACTGGAAGCACACTAGAATTATAAGCAGTTAGCATTGCTAAATGGGCACCTGCAGACCTTCCCATCAGAGCAACGCGATCGAGATCGATTTCCCAATCACCAGCATGAGTTTTGATATAGGAAAGAGCGGCTTGTACGTCCTCAAGCTGAGCAGGAAATCGATACTTGGGAGCGTGGCGGTAAGCAATTGCAACAACACAATAGCCTTGGGCTGCCATATAGCGGCTGAATTCCTCATTGGAATCGGGATTGCCTCTTTGCCAAGCTCCCCCGTAGAGGGTGATAATCGCCGGATATTTGCCAATTTGCATCGGCCGATAAAGGTTTAGTTGCAGTGAAACTCCGTCAGGGTTGGCAAATCCAATAGCCCGATCGATCCTAACGTCTCTAATCGGAATTCCTCGGAACGCATCTGCGAGGATAAACGGTTGAGGGCGTAGCTGCGCGCGATCGGCTTGAGGAACGGCTGCTAAATAGCTTTCCCCTAAAACTGCTTGCATTTGGGTAGCTATGGCTGCATTGGCTGCGGGAAACTGAATCAGGGGTAGCAGGCCCAGGATTAGGGCAAACAGGTTACAAATCAGTAAAAAAATGTAGACTTTACCTTGATGCCGTCTGAGCAGGTTCAGCAGAAGGGCGATCGTATTGATACCGACCAACCAAGGACTGATTTCTGGTGCTCCCACCGCCAAAGGGTACAGGAACATCGTGGGTGCTGGTACGATTACCCAGAGACTGAGAAATAGCCCGATCGCACTCAGGAACCAAGGGATAAATTGCGAGACTAAGAACGCTGCTAATAAGGGTAATTTTTTGCGGTTCTTCTTGTGGATCATCGGATTTTCGCAGCCTAATTTTTAATTAGTTTAAATTAATCTGGCCGTTTTATTGGTGAGTCGATCGCCTCTGGCATTTTACCTAACCAGCAGCTTCATTGACTCCGACATCCTACGTCGGTCGAAAATGCTTTGTATCGTTGTATTTTCATCTTTGGGGTTGTTCGCTGTTTGTGGGAATCTTAAGCTGAGCTTGTCCCGCTAAACTAGGTGTATGGGCTGTTACTCATCAAAAGTTTGGCTATTATTCCGATTTTGGTAGTTAGACAGAGACAGCACTTAGGCACGGGTGTGGAGAAACCGGGTTTTTTACAGATTATTAAAATTTATGGAAACCTCAAATCGGGACGCAATTAAATTGTAGACCAAGTGTATTTCTCAGGTAAAATCGAGTCTAATCCTTTAATTGCTGAGGCATAGTCTCATGCCCATTCCTAAACTCAGTGAAACAACGATCGAGCATCACACCTCTGCCCAATCCCTCAAGCGGGGTGAAGCTTACTATTTAGCTGGCAATGTTATTAGGGCAGTCCGGCGTGGCAATATGGTGCAAGCAGTAGTGGAGGGTTCCGAAGTAGAACCCTACCGTGTTACCCTGCCCTTTGATGATGCTGGATTAGCATCTACATTATTCTGCACCTGTCCTTACGATAACGGTGGGTGGTGTAAACACATTGTTGCGACGTTGTTATTGTGTCTGCGGCAACCAGAAATAATTGAGCAGGGTCCGACACTGGAACAATTGCTCGATCGCCTCAACGATGTACAAACCCAGCAATTAATACAGCATTTAGTAAAAAAAGAACCATCACTCATTGATGCGATCGAACGATACATTAACTTAAGTGCTATTCCTGCACCTTCAAACCAACCTACCAAAGCACCCCGCCACACCTCCATCGATCCTGCTCCCTTTCGGCACCAAGTACGACGAATTTTGCGAGAGGCTGTTCGTTATTTCGAGGATGGATGGGAGGAAGAAGACCCAATTTCAGAAGAACTTTTAGATGTAATTCAGCGAGCCCAGGAATTCAGCGAACAGGGGGATGGCAACAACGCTTTAGTAATTTTAGAAGCCATCACCACAGCCTGCGTTGAAGATTGGGATGATGTAGAAGAGTTTGGCGCTGAAAATTATGAGATAGCTAACGCTTTGAATGAAGCTTGGACAGAAGCCATTTTGACGGCTCAACTAACTGCTGAAGAAGAGATTGATCTCCAGGTGATGTTAGAAGCTTGGCAAGATGAATGGAATTGTGATTTCAGCATGAGCTTGGAAGCTTTACGCCAAGGTTGGGATGACCCCCTACTCCAACAGGTACTTGAAGGAAACATTACTGGGTCAGGAGTTTGGGCTGGTGACGCACCAGACTGTGCTCACGACTTAAGCTTAATTCGCTTGCAAATCCTCGATCGCCAGGAACGCGATCAAGAATACTTATACTTAGCCCAAGCAGAAGGTTGTACTCAACAATACTTGACGATGTTAACTCGTTTGGGGAGAGTAGAAGAAGCAGTGGAAGCTGCTGCTACCCAGATGCAATCAGCGGAAGATGCTTTGGCTCTCGTTCAAACTTTAAAGCAACAGGGAGCCTTAGAACAAGCTCTGAAAATTTGTCAAGCTGGGTTAAATTTGTCAGGTCATTGCCATTACCAACTGGCAACATCGATGAGTGAGCTTGCTGTTGAGTTGGGGGAAGACGAAGTTGCATTAAATGCTCGAATCCAGATATTTAAAATCCAACCGTCCTTTAGAGATTATAGTTTAGTGAAGGAGTTAGCAAAAGATAGTTGGTCAACTTTGAAAGCAGATTTGTTAGCCACTCTGAAAAGTAATGAAACTTGGAATTTCACTAACGCGAAGGTTGATATTTTTCTGGATGAGGGAATGATTGAAGATGCGATCGCCCTTGCTGATGGCTTGGGTTATTACGAATCAGCACTGATTCACCGAGTAATGGGGGCTGCTATCAGCCACAGCCCCGATTGGGTAATCGCCAATGCTTGTCGGCGTGCTGCATCGATTATGGATCAAGGGAAATCAAGCGAGTACACTCTTGCGATTAAGTGGTTGGAAAAAGCCCGCGCTGCCTATTTACACACGGGCCAAAATCTTCAGTGGTCTGCTTATCGTTCTCAACTGATGCAGGTACACAGTCGGAAGCGGAAGTTGATGGAAATGCTCAAAAGTCCCAATTTAGATTGAGCCTTAAGTTTACCGTAAACCCAAGTGAAAGCGACCCAACCCAGGAGCGAATAAACCTTACTTAATTTTTGCTTTCACGGCCCTAGATTCCACGGTGAATCCTGGAATATCTTGCAGTTCTGTTTGGCTCAAACTGTACTGTTCACAAACCAAACTCAAACGAGTTCCGGTACTTTTAACAGGGTTGACAGAGTGAGTCAAATCTCCTTGAAAATAGATCAGCGAGTTCGCTTGCGGCTTAATCTGCCCGACTTGCTGTTTGTTGCGCCGCAGTATCAACTCTCCCCCTTGCAAGTTCGGCGGTACTTGCACGTACAAAACGCTGACGGCTGTGGGAGGTTCAACAGTTTTGCAGTACGATCGCAAAGATCGATCGATATGCGGATCGACGCGGGAACCTTCACCCAGTAACAAAGGGTTGAGGTAAAAAGCATTGCATTCAGGCTGTAATGCTTGATCTAGATAGGGTTTGAACAAGGGAAACCGCCGTTCTACTTCGGCGATTTCCGCACGTTGAAACACCACGGAAAACCCTTTTGTGCCAATGAAATCGCGATTGAGGTTGTTGATTGCTAGATAAGGGGAGGCTAGAATTGCTCCTCGCAAGTCGTTGAGGTAGTCGATCGAGAAAGCGTTAGGATGTTGGCTATAGTATTTCAAGGCACTCAAAAATCATCAAAGTTTAAGGAAACAGCAGATAGAAATGCAGCAATCGCTCAGACTTGGGATTGCTTCGTTCCTGGCGGAGGATATCATAATGTTGATTTAAGTCCGCGTACTTAAATCAAAGGTTTTTCTTAACTGCGGGCGATCGCCCGGAAGTGTCGCAACCGACTAGCAACGGCAGAATATCAGTATACAGGCGATCGTTGTGGTGATTCGATTATATTTGCAATTCCATTATACATGATGCCGCTCAGCCGCCGATCGCCCATTTATTTTAACTGGTGGAATTGCAGGGGCGATCGCGGAAATTGCGATCGCATCCGGCCTCTGGTTTATCACTAATTTCTTGAGTTTGCTAGCTGGAAAACAGATGCGTGTTGGGCCTTTTTCGGAAGCATCTTGCTACAACAAGCAATCCGTGCATTAGGTCAAACTGCTGGCAGGGCGATCAACAATATCTAACTGGCGATAGAACGTTAATAAAGTTGACAAATAGAGGGTGGTCTAAAAAATACCACCAGTCGCAACAGTTACTAAGTAATTATTTCAGATTAAATTAATATTTTACCGATCGGAAAAAAGCAAAGCTGCCAGCTATAATTAAAGATTAAGTAAAGAAACAAGTCACTGAAACGATATGCCAACAACATTGTACGAAAAAATGGGTGGAGAGTCAGCCATTAAAGAGATGGTTGATGATTTTTACCGCGATGTTTTGGCTGACGAGATAGTGAGCCATTTCTTCGATCATACAGATATGGAAAAGCAGCGCCGCCATCAAACTGCTTTTATCTCTTATGCCCTTGGCGGCTCCCAGCAATACTCAGGCCGTTCAATGGAGAAAGCACACGCAGGTTTGAATTTACAGCCTGAACACTTTGATGCAATTGTGAAGCATTTGACCGATGCCATCATTGCCCACGGCGCGTCCCAAGAGGACCTTGATAAAGCGCTAGCTAAGATCGCTACTTTGAAAGATGCTGTTTTGTACAAGTAAAATGGAGTGAAGACAACAGGGTTTTTGCACCCACTAGAATAGTGATAAAAGTGGAGATTTCGTAATTGTGCAGCGAAAGCTCCACTTTGTTTTTTGCCGCATATAATGAACCCCGAAGAGGCGCAGGAAGAGAAGAGTTCACAATTAATGCGAGCATTGCTATAGTTATTTAATCGGTATTCCGTAGGAGTTGTGGGAAGCAATCGCGATCGATATAGTAGCAAATTTAAGTTATTTATGACATCTTGCACCGTTATCAAGAACAGGCAAGATGCCTGTTCCACAAAGACTAAATTTTATTGTGGAACAGGCATCTGGCGTTATCAAGAACAGGCAAGATGCCTGTTCCACAAAGACTAAATTTTATTGTGGAACAGGCATCTTGCCTGTTCATAAAGCCTGATTGAGAAGGGTGCAAGGTGTCAGTTCTTTTTGACTGGGTTTATTGATACCGATTTAATTTTTAAGAGTAGCTTATTCGGCTAGCCACGGTATGGCTGAAGTATATTTTACCGCATTTGTTCATTTACTTGAAATGCTGAGAAGTTATATTCATCCTTTAGCTAGATGACGGTAGTCAAGTGCGGATTGCACGATCGGTTTACTAATTGCCAATTACCAATTACCCAATCGTATATGCCGCAATACTTCGGAAAACTTCAAAAAACCGAACAGCCTTGGTCAACAATCGGTTCGGTAGAATCCATAAATAAAACCGATCGCGCCTTTCACTTTAATTGCGGTGAAACTTCCCTAAACCTCAGCATCCTCGCGCCGAATTTGATCCGAGTGCGAATGTCCCCGACAGGTGAATTCAAAAGCCGATCGCAATCAATAACTGTCCCTGACGAAGAGTGGGAAATTACACCATTTGAAGTGCGAGAAACAGACGAAAAAATAGAAATTGAAACAGCGCAAATAACGATTTCAGTCAATCGCGATCGCGCTTCCATCGAATGCTTTGACAAATCGGGAAAACCCTTTGCTAGCGACTGCGATCCTAGTATGGGATGGCGCACCGGCGCAACCGCAGGCTGGAAACGCATCGAAGCAGACGAACACTTCTACGGTTTTGGGGAACGCACGGGCTTTCTGGACAAACTCTCCCAAGTCAAGACACACTGGACAATAGACGCGCTTGACTACAATTCCCTCAGCGATGAAATGTACCAGGCGATCCCATTTTACATCGCCCTGAATCCCGATCGCGCTTACGGCCTCTTTTTCAACACTACATTTTGGAGTCGATTCGACATCGGCGCCGAACAACCGGGAGTTTTGCGGATGGAAACCAGAGGCCCGGAACTCGATTACTACATCATTTACGGCCCGGAACCCGCCCAAATTCTTGCTACCTACACGCAGTTAACCGGCCGGATGCCGCTTCCGCCAAAATGGGCGCTGGGATACCACCAATGCCGCTGGAGCTACGACTCCGAAGACGTTGTGCGGGAGTTGGCGAAGGAATTTCGCGATCGCGCCATTCCCTGCGATGTCATCCACCTCGACATCGACTATATGCACGGCTACCGCATTTTTACCTGGAGCCCGAAGCGTTTCCCCGATCCTGCGAAACTGCTCGCAGACTTGAAAGCAGCCGGTTTTAAGGTTGTCACGATTGTCGATCCCGGTGTCAAGTACGAACCGGAAGGAGATTATGAAGTATTCGATCAGGGTGTGGAAAATGACTATTTCGTCCGCACCGCAGAGGGAAGGCTATTCCACGGTTACGTTTGGCCCGAAAAAGCGGTGTTTCCAGACTTCCTGCGGCCAGAGGTGCGCCAGTGGTGGGGCGAATTGCACAAAAACCTTACAGATATGGGCGTTGCGGGGATTTGGAACGATATGAACGAACCTTCGATCGCAGAACGGCCTTTTGGCGACGGCCACCAACACGTCTGGTTTCCGCTGGATGCACCGCAAGGCCCGGAATCCGAGGGCGCCACCCACGCGGAAACGCACAATTTGTATGGTTTAATGATGGCGAAAGCTTGTTCGGAAGGGTTGCAAAAAGTGCGATCGGGCGAGCGATCTTTTGTGCTGACGCGATCGGGTTTTGCCGGCGTTCAGCGTTACTCGTCGGTATGGATGGGCGACAATCTATCGCAGTGGGAATACTTAGAAATGTCGCTACCGATGCTTTGCAATATGGGGCTTTCCGGCGTGGCGTTTGTCGGTTGCGACATCGGGGGTTTTGCGGAGAATGCAACCGCTGAATTGTTCGCGCGGTGGATGCAGGTGGGAATGCTGTATCCCTTGATGCGCGGTCATTCGGCGATAAATACGGCCCAACACGAACCGTGGGTTTTTGGCGATCGCACTGAGAAGATTTGCCGCGAATACATGAATTTGCGCTATCAGTTGTTGCCTTATATTTACACGTTGTTTTGGGAAGCGGCGACGACGGGAACACCGATTTTGCGACCGTTACTATATCAATTTCCGCGCGATCGGGCAACTTATCATCTTTACGATCAAGTATTGCTCGGCCCGTCGCTGATGGCTGCACCTGTTTACCGGCCGGGAGTTGAACACCGCGCCGTGTATTTGCCGGAGGGGACTTGGTACGATTGGTGGACGGGCGAATGCTATCATGGCCCGACGCACATTTTAGCTTATGCACCTTTGGAGAGAATGCCGCTTTACGTGCGGGGCGGGGGCATAATTGCGATGGAACCTGTGAGGCAATTTGTCAGCGAAGAACCGCTTGAGTCATTGAAAATGCGAATTTGGCCCGGAAGCGGTGAATGGACGCTTTATGAGGACGACGGACACAGTTTTGAACACGAACAAGGTGTCTGGGCAACTACTAATTACAAAGTGTATTTGGAAGAGGAAAAAATCATCGTTGAAATTGCCGCGCGGGAGGGCCAATTTTCGATTTCTGAACGCGAAGTTATTGTGGAAGTTGTTGGCGTTGGCGAACAGCGATTTACAGATGACGGTACGGCGCGGCGTTTGACATTTGGATAACTTTGGCATAAAGCGGTTTATGCTATGGTGGGATTCGTTCAGGGCGATCGCTCGATCTGGCAGAGTTTGAGATGGAAAGGGCGATCGTATCATGGAAAATAGGTGAGTCTCTGATTCCGGTGTGGTGCGATCGAATTCATCAGCAATGGGCGGGTAGTTTGAATGGGTAGGTGCGCTCTCCAAGAGTGTGCTTCCCGCAGGGTGTACCTAGATAGAGAGATTAATATCATCAGCTTTTTCAGTTTGATGGTGAAAAATGTTGGTTAATGTTACAGATTTGGCGGTGGTGGGTTACGGCACTGCAAATTAATTATTTGTTTTGACGCTATCCGTTATTGCCCGTGCCTAACCACCCCAGTTAGATGAGATTTTATGAGCACCACATTTACGGGAGAACCCTATCACCTAGCTAATTTGTTGCTTGTCGCTGCCCAAAAATCAGAAAAGTAATGATTGGGAGAGAAATAGAATGTCTACAAGAATTGAAGAAGTTAAGAAGCAGTTATCTAGTCAAAGTGAGCAAGAAAGACTCGCTGCTTTATCAGAGACTCTCAATTATGGTCAACAAGGTTTAGAACTATTGATTGAACAGTCAATCAAAGATCAATCAGACAGAGTTAAACAATTTGCCTACAGAGTTTTTCGGGGTGAGAATTATTATTTGAGGGGAAATACACCCGAAAACTTAACAACTTGCCCAACCGATGTTATTACTTGTCTAGCAATAAGTCCAGGCAATACTATTTTAGTAGGAGGGAGTTGGAAAAAAATTTGGGTATGGGATTTGCAAACAGGGGCACTGATTCGTAGTATTGAAGGACATTCGCACTGGGTTTTGTCTGTGGCTATTAGTCCTGGTGGAAGTATATTAGTTAGCGGAGGTGCAGATAAAACTATTAAGGTATGGAATTTAAAAACAGGGCAGGTTATTCGGACGCTCAATGGTCATTCTAGTTGGATTACTGCTGTTGCTATCGCTGCTGACGGCAAAATTGTTAGCGGTAGCGCAGATAAAACCATCAAAATATGGGAGCTAAATACAGGTAAGCTAAGTAAAACCCTAAAAAATGAAAAGGAACTATTTTGTGTTTTGAGTTTATGTATTAGCCATGATGGAAAAGTCATCGCTTGTGGAAGCACTAATAATAAAATTACATTATGGAATTTAGATAGCGGTCAACTCATACGCAGTATTGAAGGGCATTCGGATTGGATTCAATCTTTAAGTATTACTTCAGGCAACACAACCTTAATTAGTGGAAGTCGTGATGGGGCTATCAAATTTTGGCAATCCAAAACTAAAGAAGAGTCTTCAAATCAATCAGGTTCAGTGTTGGGTAAAGGTTTAGTAGATGTAGCAGCTACTATAGCAGGATTTTCATTAGGAGGGCCTATAGCTGTAGGGGCTTGGGTTTTAGGTAGAATTATTGTGGCTGCAGCAGATAATGGAGATGCTTCTGTACTACCTCTTCTAAATTTAGAATGCACCAATACTTACTCTCACAATCAATCAATTAATTCTCTAGCTTATCATGTAAATCAAAATATACTTGTAGTAGGCTTTTCCAAAAACATTAAAATATTTGATTTACGAGATAATTATAATAAAATCATCTATTCTTTACCAGAAGAGTCTGGTTTTATTAGCTCTGTAGCAATTAGCTCTCATGGAAAAACTCTTGCTGTCGCAGGTAAAGATTGGGTAACATTGTTGGAGGCAGAAACCGGAAAACCACTTCATGCTATTAAAGGATGTTCTTATCCTAAACTAAGCAAAATTGTTATTTCTGAAATTTTCCAAACACTATTGTGTGGTCAAGAGCAGCATTTTACTCTTCAAGGTTTAGACCAAAATAATAGAGAAATGAACCTTAACGCTCAAGATATTATATGGGAAACTACTGGCGGTAAAATCGAACAGGGTTTATTTACAGCAGGTCAAAGGGAAGGAAGATTTGAAGTCAAAGCAAAGATAGGCATTTTTGAGACTTATGTCACAATTACTATTATTCAGCGTCCTATAATCACTCAGCTTTCTATTACTCCCTCTAGTATTACTTTAGAGTTTAGTAAAACGCAACCATTCACAGCACAAGTTTTAGATCAACGCAGAAATCCCATGCAGGAAACTGTATTATGGGAAGTAAGCGGAGGTGGAAGCATTGACCAAAATGGCAATTTTATAGCTGGAAGCAAGCAGGGTAAATTTGAAATCATAGCTTCAGTCCGTTCAATTCGTCGAGTTATTCCAATTACGATTATTGAACCTCCGAGACTAGCAGAACTAATTATTATATCTTCAATACCTCAATTAGAGTTTGGTCAGAGCTTTCCGTTTCAAGTTAAGGGAGTTGATCAGTATGGTAACAATATACAAACTGGACAAATTAATTGGTCAGTAAGTAGTGGCGGTGGAAGGATTGACCAAAATGGCAATTTCGTAGCTGGAAAAAATCAAGATAACTTTGAAATTATAGCTTCAGTCAATTCAATTCGTCGAGTTATCCCAATTAGGATTATTGCACCTCCGAAGCTAGCACAACTAATTATTACATCCTCAATAGATCAATTAGAGTTTGGGCAGAGTTTTCAGTTTCGAGTAAAAGGTGAGGATCAGTATGGTGACAACATAAATATTGGACAAATAACTTGGAGTACAACGGGCGGGTCAATTCTGAATAATGGAATGTTCCGCGCTAGTTATCAAGAAGAGAAAATAACTGTTACTGCCACTCTGGGTAAAATCAGCATTTCTGCCGATGTCACTGTAGTTGAACCGCCAAAACTAACGACATTAGTAATTTCACCCAAGGAAGTAAAAATAGAGCCTGGACAACATCAAAAATTCCAGCTTCAGGGTTTAGATGAGTGGGATCGTGATATCGCAATTGGGCGGATAGTTTGGCAAGCAACAGGTGGTACGATTGACCAACATGGCAATTTTATAGCTGACATAAATGCTAAAGGTAAGTTTAGAGTAACAGTTACTTCCACGGAATACAATATCAGTACCTTTGCTGATATTACAGTGATTGCTGTATTGAGAGAATTATCTATTTTTCCCAATGAAGCAGCACTTAAACCTGAAGAAGATTTCACTTTTGATGTTATAGGATTTGATCAACAAGATGAACCAATACAGATTCATCAAGTATATTGGCAATGTACCCAAGGGGGGAGAATTAACGGCAATGGAACTTTTATAGGAGGTTATGAAAAGCGTGAAGTTACGGTTAATGCTACAGTCGAAGGAATTACTCAATCAGTTAAAGTTACGTTGCTCCCAGTTTTAAGACGATTAGAGATTTATCCTCAAAAAGTAGTAAAGCTCAAGCCTGGTGAATGCCAAAAATTTACAGCAGTAGGCTTAGACCAATATGGCAATCGAATAGATACTGGAAAAATATCTTGGGAAACAACAGGTGGAAAAATTGACCAAAACGGTAATTTTACTGCCGATAATAATGCGAAAGGTACATTTAAGGTAACAGCTAATGTTACTGAAATATCGGAATCTGGGGTAAGGGCTAAACTCTTAATATTGGGAATATACATGAGGCTTTTATATCGTGTATTTTCATTTGTTAATTCTACCCCAAGTAATTTCATCCTCAAGTCGGCTGTCGAGCTTATAAAAAGTAATTTTACGACTGGTCAACAAGCAGAACAAGCAGAAAATACAGAAACAGATCTTACAAATGAAGAAACCGATATCCTTGGTTTTGATATAGAAGCATGGTTACAGAAAAACATCTTTAAGATTGTCGCTCGGATTCTCGACTTGGCTGATCAACTATTTATTAATGCAGCTAAGATTAGTGCTTCTGTTGAAGTTATTGTAGTTCCTGTATTGAGACGATTAGAAATTTATCCTAAAGAAGTACAACTTAAGCTTAATCATAATTTAACTTTTACTGCTAGAGGATTTGATCAGCAAGGGGATCTGATGATGCCTGGGAATATCATCTGGCGTGCAACAAGTGGCAATATAAATTCAGATGGTAAATTTATCGCTGGAAAAAGTATAGGTCAAGTTACAATAACGGCCTATTTGGGAGAGATTTATGATTCTGCATTTATAAATGTATTAACATCTCTACTTGACCCCAAGCCTAGAGATAAAATTGATCCGGATCATGAACAAGATGATGAACAAGATAATGATTTTGAGGATGATACCGATATCTTCGGAGACAATTATTTTGATGACAATGATTTTGATGACTATATTTTTGAAAATGATACCGATAGCTTAATAAATTTTTATCAAAATAATAATTATTTTGATTACCTTTATTTGACGAATAAAAGCGAGGAGTGGTTTTACAGAAGAAGCCCGCTTTTTTACTACGATGGTTATAGTATTAATGATGTACTCGATCATGATGATTATTTAAATTAGATAGATGCTAGGAACTTTTTCGAGTATATAATGGAGTAATGAAAAATTAATTGACGAATAAAATTCCATAATTAACAGAGTAAACTAACTAAGATATTTAATTTTAAATGCTGGGCAAACAGTTAATAAATACTGTTATAATATACCTCCGGGGATGAGTAGACCCGACACCTACCCACAAACTATGCAACCCATCCAAATTACCACCTTCCAAGCTTTGTGGCGCAGCTTGGGCCTGATAATCAAAGCCGCACCAATAGAACTCCGCAATTTAATAATACTCAACATTATCAGCGGTGCTGCCCCATCTGCCGTGCTATTTTTAGATAAATTAATCATTGATGAAGTATCTCGGTTGCTATCGCAAACCCAAACAGCACAGCCCTTTGCTTTGATGCTTTCCCGGCCAATACTGCTGTGGAGTATTGCCGGAGTCTTAAGTCTCAAGTTAATCGGCGACTCCCTCGAAACAATGAGTTCCTTTGCCGCGACATCTTTGCGCGATCGCGTTCAAGGCTTTGTCGAAGGAAAAGTCCTGGAAAAAGTCGCCAATTTCGACGATATCGCCCTCTTTGAAAACCCCGAACTATTAAATATAGTAGAACTCGCAAAAACCGGAGTCACCAAAATACAGCAACTAGCATTTACCCTCAGCATGACCATCACGGGAATTTTTATATTTATTCCATCTATTAGCCTTGCTGCTACCATAGCTTGGTGGGTGCCACTCCTGATGCTGATTTCATCATCTCCCTCAATTTACATCCAAAGAAAATATAGCAGAATCATCTGGAGAGTTCAAAGAAAGCAAGCTAAAATCAGCCGCGAGATGAACTTATCCGCTAGAGTATTGACCGGGGAAGAATACGCTAAAGAATTGCGTTTGTTTGGCTTGCAGGAACTTTGGCTCAAACGCTGGCAAAGTCAGTTTGTGCAGTTCTTTAGCGAGATGCAACGCATCCGAAAAAAAGGAGCAATTGTTGTACTTTTCTGGTCAGTGTTTAGTAGAGTAGGAGTAGCTTTGCCCTTTGTTTATGTGGTAATGGGAGCTTTGGGAGGGCGCTATACTTTGGGGGATTTGGCGCTTTATTCGGGTTTGATTGTCCAGGTGGAGCAAAGTTTGCAATTATTGATTGGCAATTATACTAATTTGTACGATATTTCCCTCGGCGTTAGTCCGATTTTTCAACTTTTGGAACTCAAACCAGAATTGCAGTCGCCGCTTGTGGATGTAGCATCTCGCCTGCCTAGTTTACCAGATGGCGGGCAAGATTCCCGCCCCCCAAAAGATAAAATTGGCATCGAGATTAAGCATCTATCTTTCTGCTATCCCGGTAGTAATAAAAGCACGGTCGAAGATATCAACTTAACCATTAATCCGGGGGAAATGCTAGTGCTTGTCGGTGAAAATGGCGCGGGTAAAACAACCCTTGGCAAACTCCTCGGCCGCCTGTACGACCCGACAAGTGGTACGATCGACTGGAATGGCAAAGATTTGCGATCGTACTCTCTAGCATACGTGCGATCGCGCATCGCCGTCGTTATGCAAGATTACGCCCGTTTCCCCTCGACAGTCCGCGAAAACGTCGGTTTCGGCGACTTGCTTTCACTGTCGGATGACACCGCAATTAACGAAGCTATTTCCGAAGCAGGAATTAGCGCAAAAGTCAATAGTCTTTCCGCAGGCTTAGAGACTCCGTTGGGGAAACAATTAGAAGACGGCATAGACTTATCGGGGGGACAGTGGCAAAGAATTGCGATCGCCCGCGCCTTAATGCGGCTTTCTACAGCCGAAGTGCTAATTTTTGACGAACCAACCGCTGCCCTAGACCCCAAGACAGAACACGAAATTTACAGCATCTTCCGCCAAATAGCCGCCGGGAAAACAACAATAGTCATCAGTCACAGATTAGGCTTAGCAAAAATAGCCGATCGTATCGCCGTCATGGAAAACGGTAAAATAGCAGAAATAGGAACTCACGACGAATTGATAGCATCAAACGGAATTTACTGCTCAATGTTCACACGTCAAGCTAGTAGCTATATTTAGAGTGAAATCAACAGAATTACCGGAGGGGCGGGTTCATCAACCATCTTGAATTCCCACAAACAATCTATATAAACCAGCCCTAACGCTCGCATTTGTGTCGCTGCGTGGCGAGAAACCGAGTTTCTGCGACTATTTTCAGTTGAGTACGAGAAATATCGGAAGAAACCCGGTTCCTGGAATTAGCTGCGTGGCGAGAAACCGGGTTTCTGCGACAATTTTCGGCCTCGCACGAGAAATATCGGAAGAAACCCCGTTTCTGAGCGTGCGATCTTTTTGAGAAAATTGTCAGAAAGTGCGAGCTATAATAAAACCAACCTAGTTGGCGATAATATCAACGATGGAAACTATAACTCTCAACCTACCTGCCGCCGTCGCTTTAACCGACGAACAATTTTATCAATTGTCCATCGCTAATGAAGAGTGGCGATTAGAACAAACCCCCGAAGGAGAACTAATTATTATGCCTCCAACAGGCGGCGAAAGCGGCATCAGAAATTCCGATCTCAACCTACGAGTCGGCTTGTGGAATGAACGGACTCAATTAGGAAAAGTCTTTGATTCTTCCACCGTCTTTCAATTACCCAACGGTGCGAAGCGTTCTCCCGATGTTTCTTGGGTACTCCGAGAACGCTGGGAAGCATTATCCGCAGAAGATAAGCGCAAATTTCCTCCCCTGTGCCCGGACTTTGTAATAGAATTGCGCTCGCAAAGTGATTCCCTAGAAACATTGCGGGCTAAAATGCGGTATTATCGAACTAACGGCTGTCGCTTAGGTTGGCTAATTGACCCCCAAACGCCTTTAGTAGAAATTTATCGGTTGTCTGAAGAGGTAGCAGAAGTTATTAATTTCTCTTTTGACCAACCGCCTACACTTTCGGGTGAAGATGTCCTTCCCGGATTTCTTCTAGATATTACACCTATTCTCAACCCTTGAATCTCGATCCATTTTCTTTAGTTGGCTGGCGAGAAACCGGGTTTCTGCGACAAATTTTGGTTGAGTACGAGAGATATAGGAAGAAACCCGGTTTTTGGGATTCACTGCGTGGCGAGAAACCGGGTTTCGGCGACAAATTTTGGTTGAGTACGAGAGATATAGGAAGAAACCGGGTTTCTGAGATTCTTGTGCCTCCGAAAAGTCGATCGCAAATTATCTCCCCGTCAGCGTATCCGCATAAGGATCGGGCAAAGCTTGCTGCACCTCCAAAAGCGACAAAGCATCCCCAGCCAACGGTTGGCTAATCAAATTTTTTTTTACCCCATCCCCCCGGCGATCGCGCTCTTGCAGCTTCAGCAATTCCTCTTGATAAACAGCAACAATTCGCCCTAAACTCAGCACCAAATCATCCCAATTATCATCTCCCACCAACTTCTCAGAAATTCCCTCAAATAACTCTCCCGCTTGCCTTTTTTGAACATAAGCTTTCAAAAGCTTTCCCGACTTTTGCAAAACGGCCTGATAAATATCCCCATCAGACCACCACAGCCCCTGTTGACTCAGCAGCCAAGTCAAAATATACTCGCGAGCGTGTTGCTCCTTCACCCAGGCCGCAAGATACTGCAAATCTTCCATAGTTACAACAGTCTCCTCAATTTTCCTCAAAATGTCCGCTTGTTTGTATCTACCGTTACTGCGATCGACATAATACCTGCCTTATCATCACCTGCCTGCGTCATTAATACCCCTTAAATCTTAAAAAAACCCTACTGATTTACCAAACAGCAATTCTGGGAATATAAAAATAAACCTAAACCTCCTAGGTCTATTGTCCAATACTTTTAGTCCACCGGAAAGCGCTACACCCCGCCTCGCTTTCCTCTCTCGCAAATCTATCCTCAAGCGGGAACAACCAGCGGGTTATTAGCATGACAAAGCAAAATTTTGGTTTAATCGGTCTAGCAGTGATGGGCGAAAACCTCGCGCTCAACGTCGAAAGCAGAGGCTTCTCCGTGGCTGTATACAACCGCACAGCAGCTAAAACCGACGAATTCATGGCCAAACGCGCCCCCGGCAAGAACATTGTAGCCGCCAAGACTCTGACAGAATTCGTCGATGTCCTAGAAACCCCGCGCAGAATCTTAGTCATGGTGCAAGCTGGGAAACCCGTAGATGCAGTCATCGACCAGCTCAAACCCATGCTGTCACCGGGCGACATGATTATTGACGGTGGCAACTCGCTATACGACGACACCGAACGCCGCACCAAAGATTTAGAATCGATGGGACTGGGATTTGTCGGCATGGGCATCAGTGGCGGCGAAGAAGGCGCGCTCAACGGTGCTAGCATGATGCCCGGTGGCACCCGCACTGCTTACGGCCTACTAGAGCCAATTCTCATCAAAATTGCGGCTCAAGTAGATGATGGCCCCTGCGTCACTTTCATCGGCCCTGGTGGCGCCGGCCACTACGTGAAAATGGTTCACAACGGCATTGAGTACGGGGATATGCAGCTCATTGCTGAAGCCTACGATTTGCTCAAAAACGTTGCCGGATTGGAGGGCCAGCAGTTGCAGGAAGTTTTTGCCGAATGGAATACCACAGACGAACTCAACTCGTTTTTGATTGAAATTACGGCTAATATTTTCAAGTACAACGACCCGGAAACTAAGCAACCCTTAGTTGAGGTAATTATGGACGCAGCCGGTCAGAAAGGCACGGGCCGCTGGACTGTAATGAGTGCTTTGGAATTGGGTGTGAGCATTCCCACAATTATCGCTGCTGTGAATGCGAGAATCATGTCTTCTTACAAAGACGAGCGCGTCAGAGCTTCCGCAGAACTGACGGGGCCTAGCGGCAAGTACGAAGGCGATACTAAAGAGTTTGTGAACAAAGTTCGGGATGCGCTTTACTGCTCGAAGATTTGCTCCTACGCGCAAGGTATGGCGCTGTTGAGCGCGGCGTCGAAGTCGTACAATTACGACTTGAGTTTGAGCGAAATTTCCCGAATTTGGAAAGGTGGCTGTATCATTCGGGCTGGATTTTTGGACAAGATTAAAACAGCTTTTAAGGACGATCCCACGCTGCCGAATTTGCTGTTAGCGCCCGAGTTCAAACAGAGCATTCTCGATCGCCAATCGGCTTGGCGAGACGTGTTAGCTACTGCTTGCCAACTGGGGATTGCAGTACCGGCATTTAGCGCCTCGCTGGACTATTTCGACAGCTACCGGCGCGCTCGATTGCCACAAAACCTCACGCAAGCTCAGCGTGATTATTTCGGGGCTCACACCTACGAACGCACCGACAAACCGCGCGGCGAATTCTTCCACTCTGAGTGGACGCAGACTGCTCAAGAATCGCTGCAAACTGGTAGTGGTGATTAATTAATTTTTGTAGGGTGCGTTTCGGCGCACCTTATTAATTTTTGTAGGGTGCGTTTCGGGGCACCTTACAGATAGAACATGAGATTACTGCCAACCGATCTTATTCCTGAATCCACACGGATACTGAACCGCCTTGACAGCGAAACTCGCCCCAACCCCACTCGTTAGTAGAAACAGGTTCCTTAATATGCCCTGTTAAATCCACAAACTTAGCATGAGGTTTACCAACTTCCATCCACTTGGAACCCTCCGGCCCGTCACTCATAATTACTGCCATTGCCTGTGGATGTTTCCGATTGCCCAATCTCGTCCAGCCAATGGTATTCCAATGATCGAAATAGTCATATTGAGGGCCGTAGGCGAAGTGTTTGCGAGCATGGAGAAACTTGTCAATTAGCGATCGATGAGAGGGCATAACAATCTTATACCGATTGCCATCACGCCCCCAATCTTCATATTCTGCACCGTAATAATCCGGGTAGAAAACGCAGGGATAACCTTCTTTTCGCAATAGAATAATCGCATAAGCAAGAGGTTTAAACCAGGGTTCTACCACAGATTCAAGTGCTTGCAGCGGTTGGGAGTCGTGGTTTTCGACAAACGTTACTGCATGAGTCGGTTGCTGCTGCATCATTGTACCGTCTAAGATGCGCCGCATATCGTAGTTACCGCCCTGTTGGCTGGCGTAATGAAAGTTGTAATGCAGTGGCACATCAAAAACTGACATTTTGCCCTTAACTGAACCGACATACCAGTGCAGGATATCGATATTTGGTGCCCAATACTCACCGACAACAAACAAATCTTTGCCGACATATCGCTCCAATTCATCTAACCATTCCGGAAAAAACCAAGACGATATGTGCTTGATTGCATCTAAACGGAAACCGTCGGCACCTGTTGTGTCGAGATACCACTTACCCCAGCGTATAATTTCATCTCGTACCCCTTGATCCTGAAAATCCAGATCGCACCCCATTAAATATGCAAAATTGCCATTTTCTAGGGCAACATAGTCATCAAAAATTCTCCCTTCTACCAAATAGACTGTGCCGCGATCGTCTTTATTGTATTCGTTGTAGTCTACTGCGTCAAAATGCCACCAGTGCCATTCAAATTGGGAATATTTACCTTGGCGTCCGGGAAAGTTAAAATGAGTGTAGCTTTTGATTTCTTGCAATCCACCTTTGGGATTTAGCCGATTGTTTTGAGGATAAGGAGTTGCCTTAAATATCTCTGCTGCATCTGCACCCATTTTGTGGTTGATAACTACATCGGCATAGACTTGGATCTGAGATTTGTGCAGGGCTGCGATCGCATCCAAATATTGCTGCTTAGTACCATATTTGGTGCGAATTGAACCTTTTTGGTCGAATTCTCCCAAATCAAATAAGTCGTAAACCCCATATCCAACGTCGCTTTGCCCCGCAAGCCCTTTGTACGCAGGCGGCAACCACAGTGCCGTAAAACCCGCATCCGCCAATTCTTTGGCTTGGTTTTTCACCTCATCCCACAGGGTTCCTCGATCGGGAATGTACCAGTGGAAATATTGCATCATCGTGCCGTTGATATCTGCCATTTTGCACCCTTGCCTTGAGATGATACTGACAATTTAAACCGATCTTAGGCTACAGCCTTGCCCATTGTCACTGTCTCCGCTAATTTTGGCTAAACCTACGGTTTGGGTGTGATTAAAGTTTTGTTACAGTTCTCTAATCTAAACTCCCTTGACGTTTTTTTTCGAGATAGCTTTTAATATATTCGTCGTTAAAGAGCGATCGCCTGACTGTTTGAATAATACTTGAACTTGAGTACACACAAAAAGCCCAAGTCCAAGTTATTCAAGTTCAAAGCAAAGATTACCGGGAATCAAAACAATTCAACCAGCACTCGATCCCCACCTATCAACCGTTTGCTGCAAACCCTCTCGGTAGCTGGGATAGCGTGGAGTCCACCCAAACTGCTTGCGGAATGAGTCGCCCCCAACGGTAGTAGAAAGGTTTAACAAATCCACTTTGGTTTCAGCAGTTAAGGGTTGTCATCTGGCAAAAGGCTAAACTAAGTAAATCAACGTAATTAAAAGTAAAACTATCTCCATCTCCATATGTTAGAACCCCGACTTCTTTAAGAATTCGGGGTTCTGGGTATTCTGTTTGTTGAGGTGGGCCTACTTACAGGCTATTCTGTTTTAGGATTGGACCGGACGCGTTGGCGAAGACCAAGAACCCGCCTAGTATTGAGTATACTAACACTAATTTACTCTTGGGGAGAACTAGCTTAATTTTGTCTATAACTCTTTTCATAGCTTTTTTCCTCCTTTTTCGTTAGTGCGAGACTGGGTTTTCCTTTTCCGTAGCTCAATAGCCACATAAACAAACGCTCTAGAAATATGCGCCATGCTCTCAGCCTTCGCCAATTCATCCCTCCCTTCCGGGAAGAAGCTTTTGGATCTCAGAGATTAACGAACCTATACACTTATTTTAGAATGGTTTTCATGGATTGACTAGCGATTGAGTAGCGTGATAACCGAACATTGCTAGCGGGAAATAATTGGTAATTTAAGCTTCTGTAAACCACTTGTTGAGGGGTGACAACTCTTGCCCATCGCTTAGCAGCGTATTTGCCAGTTGCGGGGTCACGTTCACCACCACATCTGCATTGGCGACCAGAATCGCATCCCTGAGTTCAACAGCATTGGATGGGTCAGTTTCTACCGCGATTCCGCCGTGGGAACGCACGGTTGCTGCACCATCTTTGTCCTGCGTCAATCCAGTTACTTTGTGTCCCGGCGCTACAAACTGCCGGACGGTTTCTTGTCCGAGTTCAGTATCTGCGCCTGTAATGACAATGCTCAGCTTTGTGTCTGTCATGTATTTTGATAACGTGTCTTCTATATGCTTACTATTTCTGACCGCAGTGGCGCGACCCTCTATTGATAGAAAAAGTAGTTATTTTGGAAATCAGTTGCTGGTAATTTTTCTACAGAATACCCAGATCCCCGGCTTATTAAAGAAGTCGGGGATCTAAAAGAAGAGGATTTTATGTTTAATTTCTCAGTAATTAAGATCACAATGTGCTTGTGATTTTCGTAGATAACTATACTGAGGAAATCTGGTATAATAAATAATCCTTTTAAATAAATGTAATTTTATGTGGCCTTTTATAGTAGGAGGCGCTGCCGTTGCCGTTGCTATTGCGAAATCGGTAGTTGATAGATGGAAAGAAGAAGAGAAAGAAGAAAAGAAAAAAGAAGAAGAGGAAAAAAAACGTTTATTAGACAGTGGAATTTTGGAAGTAGATGAAATGACAGGAAAAGAGTTTGAAAGATTTCTTGATGTCCATTTTAGAAACTTTGGGTATGGTGTTACTTTAACTCAAGATAGTCAAGATTATGGGGCGGATTTAATTTTATACAAAGATGGCTCAACAACTGTGGTTCAAGCGAAAAGAAGCAAAAATCCAGTTGGGATTAAAGCAGTTCAAGAAGTAGCAGGAGCCGTCAGACATTACCAAGGGAATAAAGGAAGAGTCATCACCAACAACAGATTTACAGAAAATGCTTACAACCTTGCTGAATCTAACGACATAGAGTTATGGGATAGAAAAAGACTCATCGAATTCATCCTGACAGCTAAGAAGTGTAAATAATTGATCTACCAAAGTAAGTTATATATAAAAGATGCACTGCTTTCCCAGTATCTTTAATCTCACTGATGAATCATGCTACAAATTTCTAATACAGTGTTCCTGGACGATCGCGAAATCGAGATTAGTGCCATTCGCTCTCAAGGCGCGGGGGGGCAAAATGTAAATAAGGTGGCGAGTGCGATTCACTTGCGCTTTGATATCCCAGCTTCCTCATTGCCCGATCGCTACAAGCAGCGTTTGTTGCAAATCAACGACCAGCGCATCACCTCCGAAGGTGTGATTGTCATCAAGGCCCAGGAACACCGCAGCCAGGAACAAAACCGGGAGGAGGCTTTGAGACGGCTGCAAGAACTCATTAAAAGTGCGATCGTCATACCGAAAAGGCGCAAACCCAGCAAAGCAACTCGTAGTTCCCAGCGCAAGCGTCTCGACAGCAAAACCAAGCGAGGGCAGATTAAAGCTCTGAGAGGGAAAGTCACGGATTGAGCGATGAAAGATCCTTGTCACCCTCTAGACATCGATCAGTTGCAGTTAATTCCGGTCGAAATGGATGATTGCAGGCTCATTTGCAGTTAGCCCTGGGTTTGTGTTGCAGTTAATCCTGGCTGAACAGTAATTTCAGTTGCAATTAATCCATCCTCAAAAATCGCAGCATTGCAGGGACAGAGCGTTTAGTATTGCAGGTCGCTACACCTAGGGGGGAAAATCTATACCCTAGTACCAGAACTGTTGCGCGATCGCCTGATCTACAATTGAGGCAGTGGGCTTCGACTTTTAATGGAAGCAGAATATTGAGGAATTTATGGCAATTAAGGTGATTGGTGCAGGTTTTGGACGAACGGGAACGCTATCTATCAAAGCTGCTTTAGAAGAACTCGGTTTTAGTAAATGCTACCACATGGTAGAACTTCTAACACACCCTTCTGATGTAAAGTTCTGGGAGGATGCCAGTCAGGGAAAACCTGTCAATTGGGATGCTTTGTTTGATGGCTACCAAGCAATAGTAGATTACCCAGGTTATCGTTACTATAGTCAACTTATGCAGCACTATCCTGATGCTAAAGTTCTGTTGAGTATTCGAGATGCAGATAGTTGGTATGAGAGTACCTTGAAAACAATCTACCAAGCAGGGCCAAAAGGCTGGAAGAAGCTAAAGATGGCTTTATCGCTCCCATTTTCTCCAAAGCTGCGGAATCTAGTTCGCATCTTCCGCATGGCAGATAAAGATGTTTGGGTGAAGGATTTTCAAGGGAAATTTGAGGATAAACCCTACGCGATCGGAATTTTCAATCAACACATTGAAGAAGTCAAACGTTTGGTTCCACCAGAGCGCCTGTTAGTTTACCAAGTGAAGGAGGGTTGGGAACCCTTGTGTCACTTCCTTGGCGTATCTGTTCCTCCTGACAAGCCTTTTCCACATCTCAACGATCGCGCCACATTTCAACAGGCATCAAAAGAGCTTTACTAGCATTGAAGTTCCTGCCCAATTAAAGATTAATCATTATTACAATCTACCTCTCCCCCCCCTTCCAAGGGTAGGTTCGATCCTGGTCGGGTTAAGGTCGATCGACCTTGCAGCCTGACTCAAAATTGTATCAGCAGTAATTTTTTAACTGTTGGTTTGGTTTGATTGCTTCTTCGGGCCAAAGCTCTCTGGAAGTTCATCTATTTTTTCTATTTGTAGTTCTCGGCAAATTGCTTTCAACTGTTCGAGAGAAAATTTGGGCTCTGTTGCTCCAGATATCCATCTGTGATAGGTGGCGCGGGGAATCCCACATTTAAAAGCGAACTCATCTTGTGATAAGTCGGTTTTGTGGATTCTTAGGGCTTCCAATGGTGAATTGCCCTCCTGTCTTCGTTCTTTTCTTGATGACATTGGATCGTAAAATCTCATATTGAGATGTCATGCTTGACAAAATTAAATTGACATCTCATAATGAGACAAAGGTGACATGACAAAGGGCGGCTCAGCGAGTCTCGTTTCGTCAAAATGCAGGTTTGAAGAACCGCCTGATTTTTCGTGTCTATCAATTGTGCCTGCATACCCAAGTGTATTTTTACGGCTGGGGCGCATAGCTCAAGCCTCTTTTCCTCAACGCCGAGGAGGTGATGCCATGTAAAAGGTCGATCGACCTCACAGGACAACACAACTCAAAATTGTATCAAAGATCCCGACCAAAACTTCTCCTTTGCGATCGCACAACTTCCGTGCTATCGTGCCCTTTCTCGAACCATTCCAGATCATGTCCACATCAATTGACAACTTCTACCTAGGCGATGTCGCCTCCAACTTTCACTTTGCAGGCCCGCTGCTAGACTTTGAAGAAGAAATCCAGAATCAATCTCCCTTTCACGATTTAGACTACCTGACAGGCGAAATTAAAAGGGGATTCCTAGACTACGTGCGTCAAGGAATCATGCTGGACGCGATCCGAAAACTGCGATTGTACAAAGACAAGTTCAAAACTTTTAAAACTTACTGCGAACAAGCATTAGGTCGGCAGTATTTTTACTGCAGACAAATTATCAAAGCTGCTGGCATTTGCCTGCGCTTAATTAAAGCCGGATTTGAGATTTTGCCTAGCTGCGTCGCTCAAGTTGTTCCTTTGTTCAAACACGCAATTACCGACCAATATGGCGACTGTCGTTTACAGGAAAAGTGGCAAGAAGTTGTCGATGTCATTCCCAAAGAAAGGATTACCGCAGTAACTATTGCCGAAACAGTTGACAACAATCCCAACCTCCGGCTCAAACAAATTCGCATTAAAACCGACACCTACGCCCTTTTAACCAAAAAAGCAGCCGCAGCCGGACTGTCAATTTCGGAATTTTTGGCAAGGTTGGTTGGCGAATACAATCCCAGAAATTTAGAGCAGCCAGCGGAACATACTCCCGAACAAGAGGAGATTTTAGACCAATTAGACGCGGAGTTTAAGAAGCCGGCAACGGAACAGACTTCAACTTCTGCCCCAGGAAAAGTTAAGTCTAAAGGTTTTGGAGTCAAAGTTGGCCCTAAAGGTGGTAAAAGGGAAGTGAAGGCGAAAACTTCGGAAAGGGAAGTTAAGGCAAAAACTTCGGAAGGTGAAGTTAAGTTCAAAAATCGGCAAAGTGAAATCAAAGCCGAGAAACAGTCGAATTCATTTAATGAGAAAAATCATGAAGTCATCTGCCCAAAATCCAATCATGCGTCAACTGAAATTAATGGAGGTTCAACTGAACGAAATTCAGTGCCACCTTATTAAAGCCACAGTGTTGAATTGGTGGCAAATAGTTTTGCCTGACGGACAGAAGATTGCGATCGAGCACGCGGGCGGCGGACACTGGATTTTCCGGGCTAACGGGCTTGAAAAATCTCATCCAGAAGTGCGGCTAGCGGTGTTGAGGGCGATCGCCCAAGGCTGTCGCAGGTAAGTTATCAGGGGATTTTTCCCCAAGGCGTCTCAAGTCTTGCTGCGGGTGAGGACACGGCATGGCAGCCGTGTCCCGGAAGGGACTGGTAGGCTGGTGGAGTGGTGAACTGGATTTGAGATGATTTGGGGATGCAGGGGGGCGATCGACATTAGTTGCGATTGCGATCGGAATTTCCCAACTGTGGGGCCAAGTTAAAATTTCCCGCGTTGTGGGCCCTGGGCTGGTGTCAAAGATATATTATTATGGGGTTTGGGGAGCAATGCCTTAGCAGAGCCTATTCATACATCTAAGCCCAGCAGCATTAGGCTAGCCCTCAATTCGTGACATTTTCTTCCCAGACTATACTCAAAAGACATCTCCAATAATCAACTTGAAATCCTTGTACCGAGCTAGCTGAATCTTAATTTCCACTCTCTCTAATACTCTGCCTTATATTAAATTTGCGCTTCATAGTCGGGCGTAAAATCGAGTCAACAATCAACACTCAACCATCATATTAAATCTGTTAGCATCGAAATTATTCCTCTCTCTCTTCTCTTCATCTGCGTTAATCCGCGTCAATCCCTTGTCATCTGTGGTTAATACATTCTCTTTTTTTTACCGCAGATGAGGGCAGATAAACACAGATTAACGCAGATGAATTCTATCAATTCCTGTTGCACCATCCATCCGTGATTGTTGACTGCTGACTGGATTGGACTATTCCGATGCAACCGGAATTTATCTCCTTCAGTTTTTCGACTGACAGTTAACAGCCAACAGCCAACAATTATGAGGAGTGCAACCGGAATTAATATTACTCTATTTGATGAAGCAATTTCTCAATTGTCTCCACTAACGTTTCAGGCTCAACAGGCTTGGGAAGATGCTTTTGAAATCCGGCTGCTAGTGCTTGCTGCTGATTTGCCTCACCTGCATACGCTGTGAGGGCGATCGCGGGAATCTCTCCTCCCTCCTGTGTGGATAGTTGTCTCACTTGACGAATCAACATATAGCCATCCATTTGTGGCATCCCAATATCAGCAATCAAAACATCTGGCTTAGATTCATTGAGCTTTTGTAGCGCATCCGTTGCTGAAGATACAGAGATCACTGTGGCTCCCGCTTGCTCCAAAATACATTGAACTAACTCTAAATTGTCTACTTCGTCATCGACGGCCAGGATACATAATCTAGCCAAGGGTGAAGTGTGAGCTTTGAGTGATAGATTATCGTTGGGGTCACTGTTTGCATCATTGCTTCTGGCTAATAAGGGAAGTGTGACAGTAAATGTTGCTCCCTGTCCTTCTCCAAAACTTTCGGCTTTGACAATTCCACCATGTAGCTCAACGACGTGACGCACGATCGCTAATCCCAGCCCTAACCCACCAAATGTTCTCGTAATACTGCTATCGGCTTGTCGAAATGTGTCAAATACATAGGGAATAAATTCTGGCTTAATCCCTTTCCCTGTATCCCTGACTTGAATTTGAGCATAGGAATCAATCCTTTTTAGCTCAACTTCAACTCGACCTCCTGTTGGGGTGAACTTAATGGCATTGGTGAGCAAATTCCAGACAACCTGTTGCAATCGGGTAGCATCTCCTAATACATCGCCGACATTGGGTTCTAGGTGAGTTTGAATTTGAATGTTTTTCGCTTCGGCGGCTAAACTAACTGTTTCGAGCGCAGCTTTAAGAGTTGTTTTCAAATTAATAGGAGTAGAGTTCAAACTCAGCTTGCCTTGCAGAATGCGAGAAATATCCAGCAAATCCTCAATCAGTTGAACTTGCAACTGGGTATTGCGTTCAATCGTTTCGAGAGCTACCGCCGTCTTGCCAGAATCCAGGGTTCCCCTTCGCAGCAGTCGAGTCCAACCCAGAATCGGATTCAACGGAGTTCGCAATTCGTGCGACAAGACAGCTAAGAACTCATCTTTAATTCGGTTAGCTGCTTCTGCTTGTGTCCGTGCTTGCGATTCTGACTCGTAGAGCCGTGCTCGGTCGATCGACTGCGCCGACTGCTGTGCCAGTGCCAAAACAAAAGCGCGATCGCTCTCGGAAAGTCGGGGAAGGGTCGAAAAACTCAGCGATAGCCCACCAACGGCTTGTCCTTCAATCAACAATGGCACTGAAATCCAGGCTTCTGAACCAGCCTTGGCATAAGCTTGGGCTAAATGAGGATAACGGGCAATTCGGTTTTCAATAGTTTCTACCCAAACAGGTTGCCCACTTCGCACAGCTTCTGCCAGAGGATAGGGTGCATGAAGTGAAAAACTGCGCTGAAAGTCTCCTACGTGCTCATAGCCAATGGCTTGAATAATCTCCAGTTCGCTTGCATCCTGGTTTAATACCGCAAGCAAACCAGAACTTGCTCCCAGTGCGGACATTCCCTGTTCAATAATCACCTGAGCCACTTGAGCCGAAGTTAGGGATTCAGACAAAGCTGTCATCACCGCCAGCAGTCGAGCCGTCCGGTTTGCAGCGAGTTCGGCGGCTAATTTCGCTTGTTGTGTTTCATTATAGAGACGAGCGTTATCAATGGCGATCGCTGCTCGCTGAGCCAAATCTTCAGCCAGGCCAATGTCTTCCAGGCGATAGCGGCGATCGGATTCAGTAAACACAAAGGTAATGCTACCCAACACGCGCCCGCGTGCCTGTAGCGGTGCAATGATGCAGGACTTTAACCCAACTCCACGTAAGATTTCCAGGTATTCACCATTCGGCACTGTGGCAACTAACTGTTCATCTGTAATCTCAATCCCAATTTCAACCTGTCCTGTTTGCATGACTTTAGTAATGCCATACCCATCATCGAGATGTCTGGGAAAGCGTTGAGCCAACTCCCAGCCCAACTTCACTTTTTCGGGATCTGAATGAGCAACTGCAACACGACTGATTGTGCGATCGTCATTTAGCAAATCAACACTACACCAATCTGCAAAATAAGGAACTGCCAGCTTTGCAACGCTTTGGAGAGTTTGTTCATACTCTAGCGAAGAGGAAAGGACAGCACTCACTTGGGCTAAAAATGCTGATTTTTCCTGAGAAACCTCTGCTAAAGCACGGGCTGCCTGTTCTTGAACAAGCTGTACTCGTTCGTCTTCGGTTTGCTTGCGTTCAGTAATGTCGCTGAAAGCAGCAATGATATTGATAATTTGTTCTTCTGCGTCAAACAAAGGGGAAGCATTGATCGAGAGAATCGTGCGGGTGCCATCGGCATGGTTAATGGCATGTTCAATGCCATAAATAGCCTGACCTGTTTGCATAACCCTCGCAAACGGCAGTTCATCTTCTGGGAAAGGATGACCCTCCACGGTTGTAATGAACCAGGATGGATCTTTATAGCCTCGCTCCACAATGTCGCTGCTAGTTAATCTTAAAATCCTCTCTGCTGCCCTATTTGCGGCAATAATCTGTCCGGTAGAATCTAAAATAGTGATGCCATCAGGAATAGTTTGGAAGATGCTGGATAATTGCGCTTCACCCTCACGCAGAGCAGTTTCTGCCTGCTTGCGTTGTGTAATGTCGTGCATCACGACAACAGCACCTTGTTTTTCGCCGTTGGCGGCAATAATCGCCTGTCCAGTTGCTAACAGCATTCGCGGCGTTCCCTGCTGCGGAACAATCATCATTTCCAAATCACGAACGTTGTGTCCTTGCAAGGCCTGGAACAGGGGAATATCCTCTGTATTCATGGGTGTTTTGCCGTCGGGCAAATACAAATTATAATACTGAGCCCATTGAGCCGGTGGAAGTGGCTGCTGAGGTACCCCATGGAAATCTTTAGCTGCTTGGTTAAATACCGTCAATATGCCATCTGCATCGCAAGCGACAATGCCAGCTTGAACGTTGTTTAGGATTGCCTTCAAAAAGTCCTGTTCTTTCTGAAGGGTCGCTTCCACCTGCTGGCACTTTGTAATTTCGGCTTTCAATTGTCGATCGAGTTGAGATGTTTGAGTCGTGTCTTGGAAGTAAATAAGTAAGCCATCTTCACTCTTGATGAGGCGAATTTTTAACCACTTGTTGAGTGAGGGGTAGTGTTCTTCAAACTCGATCGCCGTTGGCGTTACGATCGCTCGATGACAATACTTATATAGCTCAGAGGTAAGATCGACCGAAAATATAGTCCATATATTTTTGCCTATCAGGTGTTGCCGCTTCCTGGTTAAAAGCTGCTCTGCTTTATGGTTGACATAGGTGCAGCGCCACTCTGAATTAATAGAAATAAAAGCCTCAGCCATGTGATCGACTATCACCGCAAATCGTCGTGCTTCGAGTGCTTGGCAGTCCGTACATAGCTCTTGAGGAAAATTTACAGTAAGCTCTTGTCCATCATTCAAGGAGTGTGTACGTTCTACTTTCATTGCGGTTAGTCCTGCCTATTTACCTATTATGCCAGTTATTGTTAGGGAATCAAAATATAATATGCCCAAAACCTAAGTCATTCAGTGTTTAAGCACACGGGCGATCGCCCCTCATGGGACAGCACCGCTAAAAACTCGTCTTGAATCCGGTTAGCGGCTTCTGCTTGGGACTCTGCAAGGCGATCGCATTCTAACAGTTGTTCTCTTTCTTGTTCTGCTTGCTTGCGCTTTGTTCACGGATGGGAATAGTGCCGACGAGAATCGGGCTAGCGTTTCTTTAACAGCGAACTCATGCAAACTACGCAACGGCCCAGCAACAGCCTCGACAAAACGTGGCGACTGTACTAAATCTCTGCCCTAGACATATTCTGTCATTCCTAATTGATAATGCCAAATCTACCAGTTTGGTTGTAGAAAAAACAAAACCCGCTTTGTGGGCGGGTTTTAGCTATGGACAAAACTGGACTCTAACAAGTGACCCCTACAATGGCATTGTAGTGCTCTGACCAACTTAGCTATGCGATCGCCTCAGCACTTATCCAGCGTTAAAAATTTGCTTAGCGGTCAAATTCAACTGGGGAAACACCACTGATTCAATTCTTTCATCTCCCCGAAACAGCTTAATTTGATACTCACCATCTACTAACTGATAAACCGATAAAGTAGGCTCTTTCGGATAACCAATATAACGGCTACCCCCTAAACCCAAATAATCTACAATCCAATATTCAGGAATGCTTAATGCTTCATAATCAATCATTTTATGTGCATAATCATCGCGCCAATTTGTGCTGACCACTTCAATCACTAATTTGACCCAATTTCCATGAGTAATAACTGATTCTCTTTCCCATAGAGACTCATTGGCTTCTACGGCTTGTTTATCTAATACAATCACATCTGGAGCGTAGCCAGAGTTATCGTTAAATTTAATTGTACATTCTTTCGGAATAAAGTAAGGAAGTTGTAATCGCCTGATTTCTAAACCCAACTCTATCGCTTGAAAACCCGCGCTCGCTGAATGTTTACCAGTTGGATATGGCATTTCAACCATAACTCCGTTATGTAATTCATAGCGTCCGTTTTCGGGTTTTCCTTCCTGAAATTCATCAAAACTCATTAACTTCGATATCGCTTGAGTCATGGTAAAGTCTCCCATGCTCTAATATCATTTGATTCTGATTCAGTAGGGTGCGTCAGATTTTTAAATTAATTATCTAACTAATAGGTTAATTGTCTAGCTAAAGACCAGACTCTGGGTAGGAGGGCAAACCTAAAACTTTGGATTTATAAATGATGGAAATTCATGGACACAACTGGACTCGAACCAGTGACCCCTACGATGTCAACGTAGTGCTCTAACCAACTGAGCTATGCGTCCTCACGAATTCCTAATGTAGCAGAACATTCGATCGCCTGTCAAGCATAAATATGAGATTTTTTAAGCGGACACTCTTGACATCGCCCCTAATGGCCAATCCCCCGCCAAATCTTCACAGTTCGATCGCCCGCACCGCTAGCCAAACTCCTCCCATCAGCACTAAACGCCACCGACAAAACCTCCCCCCTGTGGCCCGTCAGAATTTCCAGCAAACCCCCCGTACCCGCATCCCACAAATAAATCGTCCCATCCCGACTCCCCGTCGCCAAAACCCGACCATCCGGACTCAACGCCAGACACAAAACATCCCCAGAATTGTCCCTCATACTCCGCAACAGCGTCCCTCGCCCCTGTGCATCCACCCGCCACAGCTTCGCCGTACCATCCCGACTCCCCGTCGCCAAAATCAATCCTTCTCCTACTCCCCCCCTTACCAAGGGGGGGCTGGGGGGGGTCGCAAAAACGATCGCCCGCACCCAATCCCCGTGCTCTGCTAAAGTACAAATCGATCGACCCTTTTGCCAATCCCACAACTGCACAGTCTTGTCCCGACTGGCACTAGCCAAAAACTCCCCGCCAGCACTAAAAGCCACCGCCTCCACCCCGCCAGCGTGACCCGTCAAAGCCGACATCCGCCTTCCCTTATTCAAATTCCACAACTGCACAGTTTTGTCGCGACTGCCGCTAGCCAAAACCTGACCATCCCGACTAAACGCCACAGCAGAAACCCTGTCAGAATGACCAGCCAAAGCGTACCACCACTTACCCTTATTCAAATCCCAAATATGAATCATTTTGTCCCGGCCGCCACTAGCCAAACTCGCGCCATCAGGACTAAACGCTACACAAGTCACCCACTCAGAATGACCCGTGAGAGTGTACCACCGCTTACCCGCATCCAACTTCCACATCTCAATCGTCTTGTCCTCACTGCCGCTAGCTAAAATCGCGCCATCAGGACTGAAAACTACCGACGTGACAGCATTAGAATGCCCTACCAGAGTATGAACACACCTCCAAGTAGGCGCGCGTGCGGGTACAACCCGCTGCATCGGCGGCACAGGTATGATTGTGCCTGCAAGCGTTGGCGGCACTGCATTCTGCACCACTGGCGTCCTCTGCGGCATGGAAATAGCAGGGGCCGCCGGAGTCGCAACCTGTGCTGCCGACTGCTGCGGCTGCAAATCTTTCAATACCTCAGCTACAGATTTGTAGCGCCGACTGAGACTCGATTCGATCATTTTGTCGAGGATGCGACTTAATTTCGGATCAATTTGAACCTTCAAAAAGTCTCGCCAAACCCAAACATCTTGATTAATATCAAACAACTCAAAAGGAGATATTTGAGTTAGCAAATAAATGCAAGTTACTCCCAAACTGTACAAATCGCTGGCATAAACCGCTTGACCTCTAATTTGTTCCGGCGCCACAAATTCGGGAGAACCGATGACTGTACCGGTTTCTCTCAAACCCTCCACAACTTTTGCCGCGCCAAAATCAACTAAAACTAATTCGCCGGTTAATGCTGGGTAAGTATAAATGATGGGAGTTTTAGAAATGCGGCGCCGGATAATGTTGGGGGGTTTAATATCTCGGTGAATTACACTGCGATCGTGCACGAACTGCAATACTGGCAATAAATCCTTCAGCAGACTCAGAATCTGACTTTCGCTGAAAGGCCCAGTCCGCGCCAACTCTTCCTGTAAATTCTGACCTTCTATAAATTCCTGTACCAAATACTGATAGCGTTCCTGCTGAAAGTGCGCCAGCAGTTCGGGAATTTGCGGGTGTTTCCCCAATTCGTCCAGCCGCACCGCTTCTCGGTTGAATAATTCTGCTGCTTTTTCGCTGCTGCTGGTACCTTGGGATAGCGGGAAAAACTGTTTAATTGCACAGCGCGGTTTTGAGGGTTTGTCTTCGTCTACTGCTAAAAAAGTGCGACCAAAACCGCCGCGCCCCAGGGGTTTGATGGCGCGGTAACGCTCTCTCAGCAACAGTTTGGAGCCGCAATTCAGGCAGAATTGGGTACGATCGGCATTTTGCGGGTTTTGACAAGCGGGGTTTAGGCAGTAACTCATAACTGAACCGAGAAGGAATCAGCAGCACATCTCTATGATACTGACGCCAAAGGACGATCGACTCTCGCGTTACAATTATAGTCTTGGACGCACGGGCGACCAGAAACCTGGTTTTTAACCAAAATATTTGCTTAAAACTTTCAATCTCGGTTCAAAAACCCGGTTTCTTTGTTCGGGTGCCTAAGTCCTAAATTAGAAATTAAAGGACTGAAGTCCTTACTACAAACTGGTTAGTAGTTATGACTTTAATCCTCATAATTTAAGAAGTCGCCTTAACTTTCAGAGCATACTCTTTAAACCTTTCCAAGTCTGCCATAAGAGTCGATTCAACTACTCGCGCTAGAAATGAATTGTCCATCAATTTTGCCAGCCAGCCGGGAACTCCATAAGCTACCGTCATTTTGACAATGCTGCTGCTTTTGCGATCGTAAAATCTTATCGCACCCCGATTTGGCAAACCGTCTACCGATTCCCACTGAATTATCTGATTCGGCACTACTTTGAGAATCCGAGAAAGCCAGCTAAATTCTAACCCGCCAGTTGCGAGTTTCCAGCGCGACAATTCTGGGTTGTCTTCGAGAATGCGAACTGATTCTATCCACTTCATCCAGCGCGGCATTTGCTCTAAGTCTGACCAGAGTTGCCACGCTAATTCGATGGGAATTGCTACTTCTATTTGGACGCTGTGTTCTAACCAATCAGTCATGCGATTTTAGATTTTAGATTTTAGATTTTAGATTTCTGGTTACCAGGCAGAGCCTGGTAACGCATTTCACTCTTGCTCTGCCTCGCGTTTTCTGTCTAAATACTGGAGGCGGAGCCTCCTGATAGGCATTCCCAGGCATAGCCTGGGAACCAGAAAAAACGAGAGACGACTAATGACTAATGACTGTAAGCTTCGAGAATTGCCTTAGCCGCTTGATGGCCTGAAAGTGTCGCTCCTTCCATGCTATCAATGTAGTCTTGCTGAGTGTAACTTCCTGCTAGAAAGAAATTGGCGATCGGAGTTTTTTGAGCAGGGCGGAAAACATCCATCCCCGGTGCTTCGCGATACAAAGATTGAGCGAGCTTCACTACACTGTACCAAGTCATGTTTAATTCCCGCGCTGACGGGAATAAATCCTGAACTTGCTTAAGTACGTGTTGGGCGATCGCCTCATTGCTTTGTTTAATAAACGGATCTCCCGGTGTCAGCACCAACTGCAGCAGCGAACCTTGTCCTTCTTGATAATAATCTTTGGGACTTGTCAGCGCCAAATCTGCAAAACAAGAAAAATCTGCATCTGCTGAATATAGCAAATTATCGATTCCTACAGCGTGGCTCAACTGTTTGCGCTTGGCTTCGTCTTCCAGTTCCGTTACCCAACCGTCGAACCGCAATTGTACTGTAGCCACCGGCACCGCATCTAATTTATAAATGTTGTCAAACTCTGACCATTTGCGCCAAGCTGGGGGCAATATTTTCTGAATTCCGGGCACGTCGCAGGCGAACACGTAAGCGTCTGCGGTAATATTTTCTTCTGTTTCGCCGTTAGCTACTAGCAAGCCTGTTACGCGGGTTTCTTCGCCTTCTTCAAACTGAATTTCTCGGACTCTGCGCCGCGTGTAAATTTTTGCTCCTTTTTTTTCCAAATATTCCACAATGGGTTTGTGCAAATATTCGTTGGGAGAACCAGCCAGCATCCGCATGACAGAGGCTTCGGTTTTTGAGGCAAAAAATTGAAAGATTGTCAACATACACCGGGCTGAAATATTTTCAGTGTCGATAAAACCCAGTGCGTAGGCGATCGGATTCCACATTCTTTTGAGCGAGTTTTGGTTGCCACCTTGGCTGCGGAACCAGTCAGCGAAGCTAATTTTATCCAAATCGCGGATAGTTTTCATTGCCCCGTCAAAGTCTATCAAACCTCGGACGATCGGGCTAGTTCCCAGGGCGATCGCATTTTGAATTTTGTCTTGTACGGATAGCTGAGATGTCGTGAAAAACGCCTTCAAACCGTGCAAAGGAGCACCCACGGGAAAGCGAAAATCTAAAGAACCAGTTTCGCCGCCTCGATTGATAAAAGTGTGGACGTGTTCTTTGAGGAGCAAATCGTCAAATGCTCCCACTTTTTTCATCAGGGCAAATAAGTTATAATAACAGCCGAAGAAGACGTGCAAACCCATTTCAACGTGATTGCCGTCGGGATCTACCCAACTGCCGACTTTGCCGCCGACAAAGGGGCGGGATTCAAAAATTTCTACTTGGTGGCCAGCCTCCACTAAATCGACTGCTGTGGTCATTCCAGCCAGTCCCGCACCTGCGATCGCAACCCGCATTTTACCTATCCTTTCCAGTATTTTTACAGATTGTAACAAATTTTAGAATTTCCGAAACATTCAAAGTTCATAAATGCCGATCGACATTTGTATAGCCCTCTGTATTCTTGCTAGGACATCCGCACTAAGTTAACCGTAAGGGCCTTGTTCCAGATAAGTCTTTTGGACAGTTATAATTTGCTCGCAGACAGCCAGCGAGTCAGATTCTAAACCTCCTTCACCAGCAGGAATGAAAACCCTAGTCGGAGTTTCGCCCCCTCTCAAATCGCTAGTAAAAGGGACAATCAGTACAGTACGGCTCAATTCATTCCGGCTATCTATGGAAACGACAGCAACAGGACGCTTTTTGGTATCTCCGATCGTTCGCAAAGCTCTAACAAGATAAACTTCGCCTTGTCGCGGATAAGCTTCTGTCATTGTCTCAAAGACCTTCCTCTATTAAAATGTCTTCCATTTGTTCCTGAGCAAATGTTGCCCATTCTTCCTCAAACTCAATATCTTCTTGGCTGCGGTTTTGATAAAATTTCCGCAACTTATCTTCGATTTGGTTAGCGTACCAGAGACGGAGAGCTTGTTCGATCGCCTCCGTCCAATCATCAGTAAGCTGGTCTATTTTCTCCGCGAATTCAGCATCAAGAGCGACTAACACTTCTCGCTTTTGAGTAGAATTTGACATAATCATTCTCCTTAATAATTTAAAAACTATGGTGCGCTGGGGCGCACCTTACATATTAATTTTACATATTCCTTCTTCCTTCTTCCTTCTTTCGTCTTCCTTCTTCCTTCTTCCTTCTTCCTTCTTCCTTCAAAACATCGGCATCAACTGAAGTGGCCCAATTCCCAAATCTTTAGCAGACACCCAGCGCACCTCCAGCAAAGCAACCATATCCTTAAACTGAGGCTGACCGCGAGAAGCACCCATCAACCCTTTAGCAATAATCAAACCGCACCAACCGTTGGTTAATTTACAGCGATTGTCCCACTTCTTGCGAGCTTCCTGATGCACCGGATCGTCTTCATTGAACTCCCCAAACAAATACAGTTCCCCATTTTTAGTTTGCAAAATACCCAAGTCGTATTGCTCATCCTGAAAAGGATTTTCGCCCGGGTTAAAACCAATTGCCTTCACCCCTCCCGCTTCTTTCAAATCCTGAATCATAGTTTTCGCTTTCGGATGAGAAGTTTGGATCATCACCACCGGCAAACCATCTCCAGCGGTATTAATATCACTTTCTGCAGCTTGGTGAAACTGCACACTTTCGCGCAGGAACTCTACCGTTTCCCAAGGTACGGCGCCGAGACTCAAAAATGAATTTTGCGGCACCAAATCGTCCCGCAGCAGTGGCTTTTCAAATTCATCATCATCGTCATCACCGTCATCATCGTCATCATCACCGAGCATCTGTAATAATTCGTCTGACACATCCGGCATCGTTGAAACTTTAACGGATACCTGTTGAATTTCTCCGTCAGGCTGCGGAACAGGGATGCGGTAGCGACTGCTAAGACTGGGAAAAGTGTCTGCTCCCAATTTCCGGCGGCCGTTGCGGAAAAAGCGATGAAATGCTTCGAGAGCAACTAACATCGTGAGGGCTTCTTCTTCGTAAAGAATCGATCGCAATCCTTCTAAAGGATGTAGGTTGCCGAAATTTGGTTCAATTTCCGATGGAGGCAACTCGGCTAAATCAATTTCTTCGTCGTCGTCCTCATCAATATCTGCCGCACTTTCAAAGGTAAGAAACAAACAGTCTTGCCCTAAAAAAGCCTGTTCTAAATCTTCAAAAGATTCATCGTTGACGACTCGTTCTCGAAACCGCTTCAAGGATTCTAGAGAACGGTACAGTAAAACTCCGTAATCCATTCTGCCTTGCCCCAATACGGACACGTAGAGGCTGGCGACATCCCACTGATTGATTTCAATAGATATAATTTGGTGTTCGCTCAAAGTCCGCCACGGAGCATCTTGCCAAATTTGAGCAGCTTTTTCCATTAAAACTTCAGCATACTGAGGGGGCAACTCAGGAGGTCTGTTGATCGCGACCTCTTCCATGCCGCGAAATATTTCGTCAATTAAGGGCAATTCCGGCACGTAGTCAATGGAAATGCTTAAATCTTGAAGTACGCCCCGCAGATAAAATTGAATTTCTCGGTTTTTGACTACTATTTTTTGGGGCCGACCTGCAGGAGCCGGACTTTGGGGATGTTCCATTGCCCGTAGCAGGGCCCGGACGATCGCCTCTGGGCCGGCATCTGGGCCTACCATGTCCATAGCCCTCACGACTCCCTCGGAGCCATCGACCCAGAGAATGCACTCGCCACCCGCTTCTAGAACGTCATCGTCATCTATCATCAGGTGTGAGTCAGCATTAGATAAGGGTCGGCGATCGCCCTCCCACACGCTGGGAATTTGAGGTAAGTTTTGTAGCCGACGAAGAGTAGTGCGATTCAGCGCTGCCATAGAGTAAGCCCGTTGGGTGAAGCATTGTTGCGGTGCCGGTAGCCGGTCAACCGCTGCTTATCAATCATAAACCCTATAGGGGGAGAGGGCATCGAGCTTGGGAACGAGGCCCCACGGGAATTAAAAATTAGAAGCTAAAAATTCTGCCTTCAGCATCTAACCGAATGCCTTCTGGCGAATGCCTGTACAATGGAGCAATAAGATTAAACTCTTTGCATTAGACAGTCTCAGGAGTTCGGCAAATTATGACTCAAGCCATTTCTGAAAAGCGCGGCATTCAAATGACGGACTCTGCTGTCCGTCAAGTTTTAGCCCTGAGAGAAAAACAAGGTAAAGACCTCTGCTTGCGGGTAGGGGTTCGCCAGGGCGGATGCTCTGGAATGTCCTACGTGATGGATTTCGCAGATCCCAGCACTGTGAAATCCGACGATGAAGTGTTCGACTACGACGGTTTTCAGGTAGTTTGCGATCGCAAGAGCATTCTTTATCTCTACGGTTTGGTTCTCGACTTCAGCGATGCTATGATCGGGGGCGGCTTTCAGTTTACGAACCCCAACGCAACTCAAACTTGCGGTTGTGGCAGTTCTTTTTCTACATAAATCGGAAAAGAGGGCATGGGGCAGGAAGTTGTTAACTGCCCCATGCCCTTTTCCGTGCAACATCCCAAATCTAAAATCTAAAATCGAATGACCCCTGAAGAATTGTTTAAAGACGGTTTCGATCGCTACCAAGCTGGCGAAGCCCCGGCTAATCTGATCCCCGTGTTTAAAGAAGTGTGCGAAAAAGCTCCAAAAAATGGCAATGCCTGGGCTAGCCTCGCGTGGCTCTACCTGTTGGAAAATAAACCTGCACCGGCTCAAAAGGCAGCGAAAACAGCCGTTAAATTGAACCCTCACGACCCCCAAGCTCGCATCAACCTAGCAGTAGCGATCCTGGATCTCAAAGATAAAGGAGTGCGCCCCCACGTAGAAGTGGCTCAGCAACTCGTGATGGCTTCGGAAGAGTTGCTCGACGAAGTTAAAAAAAATTTTGAAGAAGGATTAAAGAGAAAACCCGACTGGAAGAGTCTCGCCCGCGTTAAACAGTGGCTTCTGGAGCCGTAACCACGCAAACAAGTCGATTTTTGGGCGGGGATCGAGGAAATCGGTTTTGCGGTTTATTACGATATCGTAATAAATCAATAAATAACTTTATGGAAAACTCAGAAAGTCAGTGCTAGTATTTGAAAACTTAGACGATTCACAAACCCGCTCAGCGGTTTTCAGATTTTACTACGATAATACTAGGAGTTGTAAAAACATGAGCACTGACAGCCACGTTAACATCAAGCCCGCAACCCGCAACCACAAAGGTTTCTTTATTCAGCCAGCTTCTTACAAGTTGATGAGCATCGATAAATCCGGCTGGGCCTTGATTTGTATGGACAAAGCAGTTTGTCACTACGTAGACCCGGATGATTTGCAATTGCCGAATAAATCAGGAATGTCTGAAGGTTAATTCTGAAGTTTTGAGAGACTTTAAGATGCTTTATTTGAGTAGCTGCCCTCCATAGAGGGCAGCATCTTTTTTTGGTCAGAAAAAAGTCCGACCACGAAGCCGTGTACGGGATTTAAGGGATAGAAGGAAGAATTACCGATTACAAATTACCGATTACAGATTCCCTAATTGTTAGATTTCAAGGCAAAAAGCATCTCCAACTCAGCAGTTGTCGGTTGTGTAGAAGCTGTGGCTACGCTAACTCCTCGGAGAGAATTCAGCAATTCAGCGACGGGTGGCGAAACTAAATTTGGCTGTACTGCGAGCAAATATTGGTTAGCCCAAGACATGCTTTTTTCCATATCTATGTAAAAGTAACCTTGGTTCGCCCGCGGTAAAGAAGTAGCGATCGCCTGAAAACTCGGACTGCTGCTTAGCGGTTGCGGTGGCGTCGAAGTAATCACATCAACTAAAGGCCCGCCGAAAGCTACAAACACAGAATTTTCATTCAGCCAACCGTGTCCGAATAGAGTGCCTTGCTGGGGTATTTGCCACTCCGTAACCTCTTTACCCTCAACGGTTCTAGGGGCCACGCTGACTGTAGGATTGCTTTTGGCGATCGCATCGAGTTTTTTCAGAGTTGCTTCGGCGGCAGGGCGATCGCTCGTTTCAAAAATCATCGCCGCCCCCATCCCCAACTGAGACAAAATGCCTTGATTGGAACCGATCGCCCCGATCGCAAATTCCCCATTCATCCAACCAAAAACCTCTCGATCCGCATCCAAATCCAACCGCTTAAAACTATTCCTCACCTGCTGAACTCCCCTGTCAACTTCCGGGCTATCTTTTGCCTCAGCGGTTGCTTGCGACCAAATTTTATCGATTCCCTTGCCGCCGACTAAAGCAATAGTTTCATCGGGAAATCTGGGCAACAATTTCGATGCGAATTGGGGATTTTGCTGCACGAATTTAGGGTCTAACTGAGCAATAGTTTTTACCCTCAATCCCTCACTATCTGCTCCAATTCCCGCAACCAAAGACTTAACTTGTTTGAACTGCGAAAACACTGCCCAAGGCAACTGGATATCTGCGGGCAAATTAGCTTTCAATTGGTCAATTGCAGCAGGATAGTCAGCAATATAAACAGTTGCGATCGGATTCTTGACACCAGCACTCTCTGCAAAAAACTTAGTTGTGCTCTGCTGCGTAGCGAGGGAGGGTTCTCCTTTAAAAGTATCGATCGCCAATTCCACAGGCTTTTTCAAAGGAGCCATCACTAATTGGTCGTTCAGCAAAGCCACACTGTAGCGCTTGCCAGTTGGCTCTGCAATCTCAAAGATTTTAATTCCTTTATACTCGCTTTCTTGAGTAGTTGCACCAGGCTGAGATTTTAATTTATTAGCAAAATTCCAAGCGCTAATTTTATTTTTCACGCTGACGACTACCAGCAGTTTTGGAGGCTGTGTATTCGTCGCAGCATCAGGGGGCAGCAAAGCGACCATCACACCCCCCAGCCAAGGCTTTAAGTCCCTGTCAAAGTCGATTTGAGTGCCTGCCAAGCTTTGTTCTTGAAAGCCCTTCAAACCCTGACCGAGCAACTTTTGAGCTCCTGGCGTGCCAAATCGCTGCAACTGGGCCAACGCTTGCGGATTGGGGGAGATAAACGCGGCCATCATTGCTTCGTCGGGCACAACTTTGGCGCTGTCTTGAGGGTTGGATACTTGTTGGCTCAAACCCTGGAAGTAAAAGTAGACCGCAGCGCTACCTGCTGCGACGGTGGAGGCAGCAATTAGAAGCTTTGATTTTTTTGCAGGCATGGTTTGTGTTCCTCGCGTCCCATATCAGTTTAATCAAAATACAGAAAGCTTGTGGCGAGGCGATCGGGTCGGCGCTCTAGTTTTGTATAATTCAAAACAAGTTTGGACGATCGTCTAAACTGCTAGAACTGTGCATTATTGGTAAAAGATGAAAGTAGCGATCGCGGGAGCAACGGGATTTGTAGGTAGCCGGCTGGTGGAGAAGCTGCAAGCTGCGGGACATCAAGTGGTGGTTTTGAGCAGGGATGCGGCGAAGGCTGGCCGAGTTTTTCCCGCTTCAGCTTATCCGAATTTGGAAGTTGTCGCCTACACTCCAGCGGAGTCTGGTGATTGGCAAAAGTCGATCGCGGGCTGCGACGCTGTTGTCAATTTAGCAGGGGTTCCGATTGCAGAGGAAAGGTGGACGGAGGCGCGCCAGCAAGCAATTCTGGACAGTCGCAGACTGACGACGGCAAAATTGGTCGAGGCGATCGTCAATGCTAATCCTAGACCATCTGTGTTAGTTAGCGCATCGGCGATCGGCTATTACGGAACCAGCGAAACCGCTGAGTTTGACGAAACTAGCCCTGCGGGAAACGATTTTTTAGCAGCAGTTTGCAAAGACTGGGAAGCAGCGGCCCAACCTGCAAAAAATGCGGGAACGCGGTTAGCAATTTTGCGGCTGGGGATAGTTTTGGGAATGGGAGGCGCGTTGGCAAAAATGCTGCCACCTTTTAAACTATTTGCAGGCGGGCCGCTGGGCACTGGGAAACAGTGGTTTTCTTGGGTTCATCGCGAGGATGTGGTTGATTTAATTTTGTACGCTTTGCAAAATTCGCAAGTTGAAGGCGTTTTGAATGCGACAGCACCGAATCCGGTGCGGATGAATGAATTGTGTCAAACTTTAGGGGAAGTTTTGCAGCGACCTTCTTGGTTGCCGGTGCCAGGTTTTGCTTTAGAAATGCTGTTGGGAGACGGGGCAAAACTTGTTTTGGAAGGGCAGAAAGTGTTGCCGAAACAAACTTTAGCTAGTGGTTTTCAATATCAATATCCGACGCTGAAATTAGCACTCGAAGAGATTTTATCGGGAAGTTAGAAGTCGCATCCTCGTTGTCCAAGAAACCGGGTTTCTGCGATAATTTTGGCATCTTCACGCCCGATTGGGTGAAGAAACCCGGTTTCTGAGGCCCTGCCATCCAAGAAACCGGGTTTCTGCGATAATTTTGGCATCCTACCGAAGATTTGGGTAAGAAACCCGGTTTCTGACTCCCCGACGCGATCGCCTCAGCCTCAGCCAAGAAACCGGGTTTCTGCGACAATTTTTGCATCCTCACGCCCGATTTGGGTAAGAAACCCGGTTTCTGAGTCCCCGACGCGCGCGCCTCAGCCTCAGCCAAGAAACCGGGTTTCTGCGATAATTTTGGCATCCTACCGAAGATTTGGGTAAGAAACCCGGTTTCTGAACCCCACGCGATCGCACCTCAGCCTCAGCCAAGAAACCGGGTTTCTGCGATAATTTTGGCATCCTACCGAAGATTTGGGTAAGAAACCCGGTTTCTGAACCCCACGCGCGCGCCCCTCAGCCTCAGCCAAGAAACCGGGTTTCTGCGATAATTTTGGCATCCTACCGAAGATTTGGGTAAGAAACCGGGTTTCTTACCCCTCCCCTTCCGCTAGCCACTCACCTATCCTCTGATATGCCACGTCGCCAAATTATCTTCCAAGCGGGTAATTACTACCATGTTTATAACCGAGGTAATAACCGTCAGCTTATCTTTTTTGAGCGAGAAAACTATATTTATTTTTTACGTCAATTAAGAAACCATCTGATTATTCATGGTGTCGATATTATTGCTTATTGTTTGATGCCGAACCACTATCATTTATTAGTTTACCTGCAAACGGATGATTTTTCCAAGCTGATGCAGTCATTTACTCTGTCTTATGCTAAGGCTATCAATAAACGCTATCAAAGGGTGGGTTCACTATTTCAGGGACGGTTTCAGGCGATTCATGTGGATGGAGAAGACTATTTATTACACTTAACTCGATATATTCACTTAAACCCAGTCTGTGCTAATATAGTTGAAAAAGCAGAGGATTGGGAGTTTTCCAGCTATCAGGAATATATTGATTTGCGTCAGGGAAGTTTACCTAAAATAGATGGAGTGCGATCGCAATTTTTTTCAGCCGATGCTTATCGTGACTTTTTAGAAGGTTCAACTAGCGATAAATTAATCCAGTATTTAACATTTGAAGAATAGAAGGCTTTAAGAAACCGGGTTTCTGGGAGAATTTTGACATCCTCACGCCCGATTTGGGTAAGAAACCCGGTTTCTGAATCCCCACGCGTGTTCCCAGAAACTCCAAGAAACCGGGTTTCTGGGAGAATTTTGGCATCCCAACAGAGATTTGGGTTTCAAACCCGGTTTCTCAACCCCCCACGCGATCGCGCCTAACCCTGAGCCAAGAAACCGGGTTTCTGTGATAATTTAGGCATCCTACCCAAGATTTGGGTAAGAAACCCGGTTTCTGATCCCCACGCGCGACTATATCTAGTTGTTATAATAAATAAACCTGAGCATTTTTTCTTCTAATAGAATAGCTTGTATTAATTGCCAGATGAAGATTAAGCGCGATCGCCCCCCCGGAGAGTGACAGAAGAGGGATATAGGGTTTAATCTTCAATATTGCGATCGCAATATAAACGCATTCTTAATATTCTGTTTATTCCTTGCTATTGAAACTGTTTCAGAGTAATCTAGTAACCATAAGTCAGTTATAATATTTTCATAAGTTGGATTCACGAAAAATTTCTGCAAGTTTAACTCACATCTCTGGCGCTCAAATCATATGGACACATCTGAAAAGTTTTGTTTTTGTACTCTAGCTGTAGGTGATAGGTATCGTGCTCATGTAAAGATGCTAGCTCAAGATATCCAGACCCATATGCCTTCCACAACTTTATGTATCCTAAGCGATCAACCAGAGCAGTTTAAAAATTTCCCTCATGTTCTGGTGTTCAAGCACCACCTCCAGAGTGTGAAAGGGTATCATGACAAACGTTTCGTTCTTGAAAAAGCTCTCTCACTATTTGAGAGTTGTATGTTTTTAGACTCTGATGTTAGATTGCTAGGCCCTCTAGTAGAAGAAATGAATTGGTCTCCTGGAATTACAGCAAGAGCAGGTACTGATTTGGTCAAACACATACAAAACATTAAAAATCCGAAAAAAATTGAAGTTATAAAAGCAGCAGGGCAAAAACTAAATATTGATCTTCAACAAGTGAAGTGGCTTCACGAGTTTATGTTTGTCATGAAGAGACAGAATGGATTAGAAGGGGAATTTTTTGAACTTTGGCAGACAATTTCTTACTTTTTTGAAATGCAAGAAATCTATCAGGGTGAGGGTTATGCTATGGGGCTAGCTGCGGCTCGAATTGGGATGACATTTGATTTTTTCCGCGAAGACAAATTTCCATTCTTTAAGGATAATATTGAACGAGTAAGAATCCAAAATGGACAAGCAATTATTCAGGAGAAACAAATTTACTTCGACATCCATAAACAGATTGAATATCCCAAACGTTCCCTTTGGGAGAAAATCAACAACAAACTAAGTAAACAGGTTGTGTTTTATTATCGATTATTTAGACTGAGAGTTTTTATTAAAAAAGATCCTAATTATTATAAAATCTTTGGATGAGTATACAAAAAATAATGGCTCTTCATTACTTGGTAGGCCAACTTGTATAGAAATGTAGTCAAAACCTTTGCTCCGCAAAGGTTTTGACTATTTATTTAGATGAATTGGGCTAGAATGAGCGATATTTCGTTTAATCCTTATTTAATATTGTTTCCGGTTGCATCGGAATGATTTAACCACAGAGAACGCAGAGAACACAGAGGGAGATAAGAGAGATGAATAATTCCGATGCTACCGGATTTGATATAACAAGGTTTACAGCTTGATTTTGGGTTGTTTAGCATACTACGTACTGAAGAACCAAATATTTCAACCTGAAAGCAGATGATGCAGTAATTTGCAGTATAGAAAATGGAAAAATAGTCATAGAGCCTGTAAATCAGAAAGTTTCCAAATATACCCTAGATGAATTATTAGCAGGCGAAATAGAACCGGGCGAAGAAATCTCTTGGGGAAAACCAGAAGGAGAAGAATTTTGCTAAAATATATCCCCGAACGAGGTCATTTTATTCGCTTCAATTTCGATAATCACAGAGATTTATGGAGAAACCCGGTTTCTGAGCCCTGCGCGATCGTGAGCTTTGAGCAAACTCGCCGGATCGGGTCCAGCGGGGATAATGCAGCCGGGATTCAGCGGGAACAAATTGCCGTAATAATCGCGCTTCACAGCCTCCAAATCGCAAGTGCCAGCCACTCCCGGTAACTGGTACAAATCGCGCAGATAAGCTCCCAAATGCTCGTAATCTTGAATGCGGCGCACATTGCATTTGAACAAGCTGTAGTAAACGGCATCAAAACGGAATAGAGTAGTAAAAAGCCGCACGTCTGCTAAAGTCACCCGATCGCCACAAAGGTAACGACTCCTCAAGAGCGATCGATCGATGTCGTCTAAAACAGCAAACAATTCACTACAAGCCGAGTCATAAGCAGCTTGAGATTGTGCGAAACCGCAGCGATAAACGCCGTTATTCACCGATTGGTAAATCTTCTCATTCCACTCGTCAATTTGCGATCGCAAATCCAGAGGATAAAGATCCATTTGAGGATTGCTAGCAAACTCGTTAAACTCCGAGTTTAGCATCACAATAATTTCCGAACTCTCGTTATTGACGATCGCCTTTTTCGAGTCATCCCACAGCACCGGCACCGTACACCGCCCCTGATAGCCCGGTAAAGCCAACTGGTAAAGTTCGGGCATCGTGTTGCAGCCAAAAGTCTCCGACTCCATCACCCACATTCCCCCTTCAGAGGGATAGACAATCGACACCGATATCGCATCTTCCAGCCCTTTGAGCGCTCTCGTCACCAGAGTGCGGTGCGCCCAAGGGCATCCCGTACCCACGAAGAGGCGATACCGTCCCGCAGCGGGCCCGTGAGGGTTGTCTGGTGCAGTGCTGACAAAGTTGCGGAAACTGCTGCTGGGGCGAATGTATGCTCCGGTGTGATCGGGCGGCGCTAGTTTTGACATCATTAATTGCCACATTGATGTCCAGACAAATTTGCCTAGCTTGACTGTTACGGATGAAGGAAGCGATTTGTTTTTCACAATGCGATTAAAAGAGGTTTGCTAACATAATCTGCTTATTTTAACTCACATTGCGAGGTTTATTCCCTCGTTCCCAGGAAGAGGCTGGGAACGCAGATCCAGAGGCTCTGCCTCGCTGTGTTCCCTCACCTGGGAACGACTTTTCTACTATCTGCCAGAGGCTATTTCAGCATAAGCTCGATCGATCAATCGGCGAGCAACCGTCTGAATTCCCGTATGTTCGTAATAATTGGTAGTCATGTCTAAAAACGCCGCCACATAATCCAATTTGTCATCAGTAACATCAACGTATTGCTTGAGATGGCCTAAAACTATGGCGGGAGTTAAGCCGCGAGACTGTACTAAATTGTTCATCCAACCTTGCGCTGAGGCGAAAGTTGATGTCACAAATCCGAACTTTTGTGAATTATTTGCGCCCGGAATTAGGTTGCTGATATTTTGGAATGTTGAGTTTTGCTGCAAGGTTGAAGGATTCAATCCGCCTAGGGTATTTTGTGCTACTCTAATGAAGTCCGGGCCAAGGGGAATTAAACCGTCAGCACACACTAAAGCAGCCATCCGCATCACAGATTCGCCTTTGTAAAGGGATAAATAATTACCAAAGCTTCCCACATTGTCAAGGGAAATATTGTTAAGTTTGCAGAAGGCAATTAGCTCGATCGCCACTTTGACGCACAAGTCGATCGTTTGAGTGGTGTCAGCTTTGGGAGTGAGGCGGTTCAGAAAGGAAAGAAAGCCGATGTTTTCGCCGATTTTACTGGCCATAGCCGTTGCACCTAACGCACTGTCGGCGCTGTCTGCTAACTGGTAAAGCCTGACTACGCCTTGATAGGGTTCGTTGGGGTTAGCGTAAAGCTCGATCGCGCGATCGCGAATTTTCCCAACTAATTTGCGCTTTGTTTCCCCTGTCACCGCTTGAATAGTATTATCAAAACCCGTTAGATTGTTCCACTCGCCCGGAACTACAAAATCGAGAGATTTTAACATCTTCACAGTGACGCCATTAGACGGCAAATTGTCAACCAATTCCACAATAGATTTACTCATCACACACTCCTGAATAGCCAGATTTAAAGTGTTCTATCAAATACTCCAACTTCGGAAAATCCGATTCCAGATTCCCGATGAATTTCCCAGAACTAAGTAGGTAAGCACAAATAAATATTAGACGACCAGCTCCCGTTTTGCAATCCTCTGAGCTTTTCTCTATTCTCTAACTCTGCGTTCTATGCGCCCTCTGCCGTTGATTAAAAAAGTCTTTTTCCCAAAACATTTGCATTTCACTCGCCAGCACAAAGTTAAGTTTCATTATATTGACAGACTCAAAATCGCCTAAACGTGTTAAAATAGATGGCGCAAAATAGAAAAATATAAAATATGACTGTTGCAATTAACACAACTCCGGGATTAGCCTCGCGCTTAGTAAATGGCGTACTTTCCATCAAGCCTTTGGCTAATCTAGCCAAGCACCAAGCGCGGGAAATGATGATAAAAAGAGCCGAAAGAATCGGAGTGCATTGGCGACAAGAATCCCAAGCACTTTTAGCTCGAAATTGGGAGGCAGAATTGCTCAGCGTCCAAAATCCCGATCTTGTTTACCCGAAATATTATCTAACTTCATTCCACGCTTATGAAAAAGGTAATATGAGTTGGGAAGCTGCTACAGAAGTTGAAGTTGCCGCCCGTACAGTTCACGCCGGAATTTGGCCGGAAGCGGGTGCAGAAGGCGATGCTAAACTCCGCGCCAGCTATCACGAAGTCATCAAATCTCAAATTGCTTCTTCACCCCAAGATATTGTTGATTTGGGATGCAGTGTGGGAATGAGTACCTTTGCTCTTGGGGATATTTACCCGGAAGCGAAGATGACTGGGGTGGAGTTGTCGCCTTATTTTTTAGCAGTTGCTAAATACCGTTCTCAACAGCGAGAAGCTGAATCTTTAAATCAAAAATCTCCGACTTGGGTTCACGCTGCTGCGGAATCTACGGGTTTGCCTGCGGCTGCTTTTGATTTAGTTTCTATTTGTTTAGTTTGTCACGAATTGCCGCAGAAAGCTACTAGAGAAATATTCCGGGAAGCGAGGCGTTTGCTACGTGTGGGCGGACATTTGACAATTATGGATATGAATCCTCAGTCGGAAGTTTATGCCAAAATGCCTCCTTATATTTTGACTTTGCTCAAGAGTACGGAGCCTTATTTGGATCAGTATTTTGGGTTGGATATCGAGCAAGCTTTAGTTGATTCGGGTTTTGCCCAGCCGACAATCACTTGCAATACAGTCCGACACCGCACTGTTGTTGCTGAGGCGATATAGCGGTTTTCAGTAGAGTGAAGTACAGATATCGGGTAGGAGACGGCACTGCCGTGTCTAAAGCTGTACTTCATCCGATTGAAAACTGCTATAAATAGTAAAGTTGCATCGATATTATTCAATCTTTGGGGCGGTGCGTGAGTGTAAATAGTCTAATTTGTGGATTTAAAAATTTCTGTTCCCGCGCCCCCTACCGATAAATAATTCCGATGCTACCGGATTTGATATTAGACAGCAGTAGGAACTATTCACACCGTTATTTGTTACACATTTTGATAGAACCCTAAAACAAGGACATCATCATGACCCCGACAGCCCCCTCTCAAAACGTCATCGATTGTTTCCAGGTTATTTTGAATGCGACTGCATCGAAAAATTACGAGCTTTTTACCACAGTGGGCGATGCAGGTTACAAAGCGGCTATTACACAACAAATGTTTGACGATGTTAGCGAGCAGCTCGCTTCACGTCTGCAAAAGGGATACTCAATTACTTATTTTGGTGAGATAAAACAAGGTAATTCTCCGATTTATTTGTGGAAGCTGAGTTTTGAAGATGGTGGAGATGAATTTGTGGCACACATGACGATGAATGGAGACAAAGTTGCTGGGATTTTCATCGAATAACATATCTTGCTTGATACGCCGTTTTACTGCAATGAATCTAACGCCGATCGCCCACAACCGTTAATCGGAATCTATCTGGTGGTACAAAGGTGATTCCCCGGCGCGCCGGACGAATGGGCCGATCGAGATTCGATACAAACTCACGGGAAGACAGCACCGTTGCTAAAACAAGCTTCATTTCAAACATCGATAACGCCATCCCGATGCAGCTTCGACTCCCGCCTCCAAATGGTAAAAATTCAGAGGCGGAAAACTTGCGGTCTAAAAAGCGATCGGGATTGAATAGAGCCGGGTTTTCGTAGGTTTCAGGCCGACGGTGCGCCAAATAGACACAGGGGATTAAAATCGTTCCCGGTTGATATGTATAGCCTTCGAGTTCGATCGTCCGTTTCACTTTGCGCGGCTGCGAAATTAAGGCAATTGGATAAACCCGCAGCGCTTCCTTGCAGACTGCTGTTAAGTAAGGCGACTGGGAAAGCGCGATCGGATCGGGATTCTCGCCTAATTCATCCAATTCCTGCCGCAATCTAGCGAGACATTCGGGAAACTGATGCAGCCAGTAAAACGCCCAAGTCAAGGCCGATCCAGTCGTTTCATGTCCCAACAACAACAGCGTCATCAACTGATCGCGCAATTCTTGATCGCCGAGGGATTCGCCGCTGTCGTCGCGGGCCATCATCAACACCGACAGAATATCCGTGCGAGACGAATCGAGAGAATGCGATCGCCTCTCGGCAATTTCCGCATAAATCAGCGAGTCAATCTGCGCCATCTGCTGCAAAAACTGCCCCCACGGGCTCCAAGGCCCCAAATTTTGCTGCAACGGTTCAAAGAAAAATTGCATGGAGTACAGCTCAGAGGTAATCGCCTCTAAAAGCTTGCTGAGCAATTGTTTCAGTTGTTCGTAGCGCTCTCCCGGCACTAATCCAAACACGACTTGCAAGATTACTTGCAGCGAAATTTCTGACATTTCTTCGCGGACTGCGATCGCATCTGGGGCTTTCCAGTCGATCGTCTGCTTTTTCGTCAAATCCACAATCAAATGCCCTTGACTGTGCAACTGTTCCCGATGCAGCGCGGGCATTAATAGCTGTCGCTGTCGCAGATGTCGCGTCCCTTCATTCATAATGAGGGATTCATTTCCCACCAGCGGGCGAAATACGTTGGTCACTTTGCCAAACTCAAAGGCATCCGCTAACGTCGTAAACACCGCCTGAATCGCTTCTGGACGGCCCAGAAACACCACGGGGGGCGAAGCGGGCCCCAACACGCGGGCGGTAAATGTATCGCCGTATTTGGCAGAGTAGCGATCGAAAAATGCGATCGGGTCAGCTACCAGCGAAAGCGTTTGGAACAAAGCAGGAGAACGAGATCCGGTAGGCAGCGTCATTGCAAAACTGGCGATACACAATATTTCTAGTGTATTTTGACATACTCCGAAGTTCTCGATCGACCTTGCAGCCTGAAATTTATCTGCGATCGATTGCGAAGGCAAGTAGCAAAAATAGTAATGCTATCGGGATCGATCGCAGATTGTATGGCTAGCTTCCCAACCTAAACTGCTAAAAGTTGTAGTTTTAGATGAAATGGATGGTAGCGATCCTTTGGGCATTATGCTCGCGAAAATCAAAGGACTTTGGGATACAATTGTTGTAAAAGCTGGTAGCCAGTTGGCTAAATTTGTTATGACATTAACATCCCGTGTTGTTCATAGCGACCCCGATATTCTGGGGGGAACCCCTGTTTTTGTTGGGACTCGTGTACCAATGAGAACCCTACTTGATTATCTTGAGGCTGGTGATTCATTAGAGGTATTTCTAGACCATTTCCCTAGTGTCAGTCGGGAACAGACAATTGCAGCTCTTGAATTAGCCAAGGAAATGCTGACAGCCTATGCGAATCCTGCTTGATGAATGTGCCCCACGACCTTTAAAGCGTGAACTTGCTGATTACGAGATACGCACAGTTGTTGAGATGGGATGGTCAGGAAAAAAGAACGGTGAATTGCTGCAGCTTATGAGTCAAGAGGGCTTCACAATTCTGCTCACCACAGATCAAAATTTGCGCTATCAGCAAAACTTGCAGCAAGCTGGAGTTGCAGTCGTTGTTCTTGTAGCATCAAGCAACAGGCTTCCTGATTTACTTCCTCTGGTAGCAGATGCTCGTAACGTTTTGAATACCATTACTCCGGGGGAAGTGATTGAAGTCGGAGGTTCTTAAAAGTTCTCTAAGCGACGCAGCAAAACAACGCCCATGCACCCGATCGCACAGAGGTTATGTGTTGGGAGCAGAGGTAGTCTGCTGCGGGTGATTGACACAGTTAGATCGCTCTATTTCTGCGAGGGTGGTTCCGCAGATTGTACGGCTAGCTTCCCAACCTAACATGACTGTTTTACGCTCTACTCCCCAGCAATAGCCACCGAGTTCTCCAGATTCTCGAATGACTCGGTGACATGGAATTAGATAGCCAATCGGATTGTTACCGATCGCATTTCCTACAGCTCTAGCAGCAGTTGGGCGTGCTACCATTTGAGCTATAGTTTGATAGGTGGCGATCGCACCAAATGGCAATTTCAAAAGTGCTCGCCAAACTTGAATCTGAAAGTTAGTGCCTTTTACCAAGAGCGTTAGTGGTTTTTGCTCGCTGAAAGTTTCTGAATTGAAAATCAGGTCACGCAATGATTGAGTGGCTTGCTCATCACGAATGATTTCAGCGTTTTTCCATTCCAATCGCAGTCTTTGTGCGGCGGTTTGTTCGTCTGTTGTATCCAAGAAATAAAGATTACAAATACCACGGGCAGTTGTCGCGATTAGAGATGTGCCAAAGGGGGTATCCTGAATACCATAGCGAATTTGCAAACCTGCTCCGCCTGCTTTAAACTCCCCTGGTGACATTGCTTCCAAGTTGACAAATAAATCGTGTAATCGTCCGGGACTCGATAGTCTCACGTCCAATGTTAGGTCGAGAAGGCTTTTAGTGTGAGTGATTTTTGACTTGGCATATTCAACTGTCAGATATTGCAAAAACCGCTTGGGGCTAATGCCGGCCCATTGAGTAAATAGCCGTTGAAAATGATATTCACTCAGTCCTATGTGTTGGGCCACAGTTGCCAGATTGGGCTGGTTTAGGTGGTGTTGTCGCATAAAGGCGATCGCCCGAGCAATCCGGTGATAATCTTCGCTAGCATAGACACTCGCATTCTGCATCGAAATCATCTAGTCTAAATCAAGGGAATTTTGATGTTTCCTCACTTTAGCCATAGAGTAGGCTCAAAGCCACCCGTTTCTTGCGGTGAATGCAGTCAGTCGATTTTAGATTTTAGATTTTAGATTGAAGAAAGCGACCTCACTGCTAAACCCGGGGGCTTGCGATGAGGATTCAAAGCTTTTTTCAGGCTCCACCGATGCTCGGGCGACTTGTAACCAAATTTCTTGATTGTCAGTCAATTAACCGAACTTTCGCTCTCACCCTCCGCGCAACTGCGTAACCAAGTGAACTAATTCCGGTAAAATTAGCTTTTCCACAGCTAGTTTCACACCATTGCTAGAGCCCGGAAGAGAAAAGACTAACTTGCCTTGATACACCCCTGCAACTGCGCGAGAGGCGATCGCTCTCGAACCAATTTCTTGATAGCTCAAAAACCGAAATATCTCACCAAATCCTGGTAAAATCCTGTCTAGCAAACTCTCCATCACATCATAAGTCGTATCTCGGGGAGCGATGCCCGTGCCGCCGTTAAAAATGATTGCATCCACATCTTCACGCTGGGAAAAAGCCTGCATTTGCAATACAATTTTGGCCGCATCATCTTTAACAACAGTGTAAGCTACCACCGAGTGACCCGCATCTTTTAGCAGCTTCTTAGTTAACAAGCCACTATTGTCTGTTTCAGCGGAGCGCGTGTCGCTAACAGTAATGATAGCGCAATTTACGGTTATTTTAGATAAGTCGGGGTGAGGAATTTGCGTCATAGTTTCTTCTTCTAAGCAATCGGCAATCGGCAACGGGCGATCGGCTAATTACCAATTACCTATTACCAATTACCAACTACCCATTATGCCTTGCTAAATCCTAAGCCGTTTGCTTCCGAGTAGCGTTCCATAAAACGCATAAATCGATCCCATTCTGCGGGATTTCTCATTAGATAAAGAGCTTCCAAACCAGCAGGCTGACCGTTGATGAACTTAGCCTTAACCTCGCGAGTGAGGATTTCGCCTTCTTCGTCGATCATGTACATTCCAGTAATGTCTTCGGTACTGGTGCTGCTGAGAGCTTTGGGATTTTCAAAGATAAACGTGGCAGTGCCTTGAGCTCCCGTTTTAGAACGGGTTAGGCGCACTTCGGGCACAGCATCTTCGTCTATACCCCGAGAAAATTGAATTTTAGCCATAATCTGACAGTCGAACCTTAAGGATTGCTTAATTTCTTAATGTTTAATCATAAAACGATTCGGGTACTCGCAAATCAAGACTTGGGAGAGTGGAAGCGGGTGAGAGTGGGGGAGAGTGGGGGAATCGCAGACAAGGGCGAGGGGAGATGGTTTGGTTCTTTGTACCCCAAGTTATCCTCTCCCTTGTCTCCCAATTCCCTTAGACGATGTAGGGAGAGTTAATTGGATCGGCGCGGTTTGTAGCTACCAGAGTTTGGTAGATGAGGGCGGATATCTCGCCACGGGTGATGTCGTGGGCGGGGGAAAGCTTTTCGCGCGCGGGATAGTTGACCACGATTTTGCGCTCTGTGGCGGTTGCTATCTCGTCGGTGGCAAAACTGGGAATCTGAGCTCGATCGACATAAACGCTCAAAGAATTGGGGTTGCCCCCCGCCAACTGCAAGCCGTTTACCAAAGAAACGATCGCCTGAACTCTAGTCAAATTCTGCTCCGGGCGAAACGTGCTGTCTGGATATCCAGCCAAAAAGCCAGCTCGATTAGCTTGGTCGATCGCTCCCTTGGCCCAAAAATCCGCCGCCACATCCTTAAAAACCATCGCCTCACGGCGCGGCACCAATTCAAACGCCTTCGCCAACATAGCCGCATACTGAGCTCTAGTTACAATCTCGTAAGGTTGAAAAGTGCCGTTGGGAAACCCGCTAACAATATTCCTCTTTGCCAAGCGATCGATAAAATCCTTAGCCCAATGCGTGCTGATGTCGCTAAACTTTAGCCCGCCAGGAGTCGGAGTTGGCGTCACATTGCCCAAATCAAATAAACCTTTCACCCGCGAAGAATTGAGCTGATTTCCCACCGCAGAAATCTTAACCCCAGTCGCGTTTTGTAAGTCTAATTCACCGTTATTCTGAAAAATATTGCCGCCCAAATCTTGAGCAGTACCAATATCTGGCAGCGACTTCCCCACCGCAGTCAAACCGTCTTCGGTATTTTTTTCAATGCGATTCTTACGCAAAACCGGCTGAGATTCCCCCGCTAAAACGATACCGGATCGATTTTCCAAAATTTGGTTATCAACAATCAAAGGACCCGACTGAGCTTGCAGAGAAATGCCGAAACCCGTCTTTTGAAAAATATTGCGCCGTATTGCTCCTTTAGCAGTTCCCGCTATAATCACCCCAGCGGCTGAGTTTTCCACAAATATGTTGTCGAGAATCGCAGGATTAGCAGTGCCCGTGGCAAAAACGCCTTCGCCCTTACAAAGTGTGAAAGTGCAGTTAGCCACAGTCGGAGAAGTTGACTCAATCCAGACTCCCGTGCCGCCACTATCGAGATTAGTAACAGTTACTCCGCGCAATTCCGAATTAGTTGCTAGCAGTATCGTGATATTTTGACCCGCAGCGGTGGGACTGACAAATTTGCCGCTGCCTTGAATCAGAATGCCTCTACCTTTGTTAGTTTCATTGCCAATAACTTTTACTCCCGAGGGAATTTCCAAGGGGAATTTTTCGCCACTAGCAGCGCTGTAAATTCCCGGTGCTAATTGAATAGTGCTTCCCGATGCAGCGCGGGCGATCGCGCGGGCTATAGTTTTGAATGGGGCTGATTGGCTGCCGACTGCGGAATCGCTGCCTGTTTGCGGGTTGACATAAAGTGTTGCCATGTTTTTGCCCAAGAGATAATTGGCGATCGAGCTTTTGTGCAATTTTCATTGTCTGCGAACTTGACCCCGGATTTATATTCACCTTTGATTGCGGAGATTATTTAATTGCACGATATCCGCAATATTACCTCTCAGGAGTGGCAACCGCAGGGGGATTGCCCCTACAAATCACTAAACTATTAATTCTTGGGTCAAAAACCGGGTTTCTTGGCTCCGGTTCCACCTAAAAATCAAGAGTTTTAGTTAAGAAAGCCGATTTTTTTTCGTTTTCAGTCAGCAGATGGTAAGGCATTTATTTCTGGGTGTAATCCGTCTTAACTGCCAGCCTATTTCACAATACAAGACGCCTCCAAAACCACTAGAATTTCATTTTGAAAAACAGTACAACTTGTGATTGCTGAAGCTAAGGCGGGAATTTTTCCTTGTTGGAGAGAAAGCATGGCCTGCGGTGTAGAATCAAATTGATTTAGCCAGCCATCATCCTTTACATACTGAAGACTCAAAGCATGGCGATCGAGCATCCAAAAATCAACTCCATATTGATTAATAAAATTTTGCAATACAGCTCGCTCGGGAGTGTACTGAGCGCGAATTAAATCGCTAAGTCGCTGCCGATATTTGCTGTAGTAGCCTTTTTGATACGGCACTGCATATTCCTTTGCCACCAAAACTGAACGTTGACTAAATGTTGGCAAATGGTCAGTCTCTGCCGCGATTGAAGCAATCAAAATATCTTTAGGTTGTTGCTCAAAAAATTTGTACAAACCCGACATTTTACCTTCTACATAGCCGACTGTGGGAAATTTTTCGACCAAGCAGGGATAAAACACAACGGCGATAGCGATTGTGGCTGTCGTAATTAGTGCAAGTAGATTTTTTATATCAAATTTTGTTGCGGCTTTTGATGCCCAATAACCGACTCCATCGATAATTAAAGTTAGGGCAATCGCAGTTATCAACACAACAATAAATCGCAAGCTGTAGGCAGTATAGCGACCTGGTTGATACAGCTTAAAAAGGGTAGCGTGAGCCGCAAAAAACATCGCTGATGATGCTACAAATAGCTGAAGCAAAAGCCAGATTTTGCTTTGAATTTGATTTGCTAAGGGAAAAGCCGATCGCAAAAACACCAGCAGCGGAAATAACAGCCCGACACAGTGAGTTACAGGCGTAAACAGCGACTTGGGAAACATCCCGCTGCCCCGCCCTGTCAACCAATAATCTTTGGGATTTGGACGAAAAAAAGCATTTCGGCCGCTGGGGACAAATTCGGCCATTTGCTTCGCTTCTGCTGCGGTATAAGTTGGGCCAAATTCAGACTTATCTAAGGCATAGGGCAGCATTACTAAAAAGATTACTCCCAAACCTGTACTGCAAAATAGATAATTAGTACGATCGCCCGACAAGCGCAAACCGCCGTTTTTCCAGCATAGCAGCCGCAAAACTAAAATTCCGGCAGCAACCAAGGCGTAAGGAGGATAGAATAGTCCGATCAGCGCGATCGCTCCCAAACAAGGCAGCAATGAAGTGCGCGACAAATAATATAAAAAAGCAAGGAATATTGGGTATATAAAAGCTCTTGGCGTTGTGGAAGCCAAATCATCGGTCATCCACATATGCTGATTTAACAGCAAAGATGCAATAAATCCAGTCATCGGCACTGGCAGCATTTCTAGACAAAGACCAAAACAGTAATAAGTCGAGATTAAGCCGAGAAATAGCGGCAATATTTTGTGAAGAAATAGCGGGTGAATACCAACTGTGGCGGCTAATTTGTAGAGCGTGCTGTATCCTGCGGGGGCGACTGATTGAAAGTAATTAGCAATGAAATCGTTGGGGAATAATTCAGGATCGACAAACCGCATCATCCAGAAAACGTGCTGTCTCGCATCGTCTTGCACCATATACTCGGCCCTGAAGGCTTGCTTGAGTCCTAAAACCGCATAAAGTGCAGCAAATGTCAAGCTCAAAGTCAACCAAAATATTGTGTGCGATCGGGATTTGCGATCGACTGTAGCAGTCAGAAATTTGTGCAACCGAGCTATTAATACCATTTGAGATTTGAGATTTTAGATTAAAGAATTGAGCAGGACTGATTCTCAAAACTGAGATTATATCATGCCCGGTCAATTACCCCTAATAAAAAGTGTTTGTCGTGAGGACTTTAGTCCTCACGACAAACCGCTTTACTTTCAACTTCGCCGTATTTTAGATTATTTTCCCGGCCGCACACCCGCAATTTTAAGACGAATCCGATACAGACTTGTATTAGCCGTAATGTAAAGCGTTTTGCGATCGCTTTCTCCCCAAGCCACATTAGTCGCCGTCTCAGGCACAGAAATCTTCCCCAAAAGCTTGCCATCCGGCGAGAAAATCCACACTCCCCCCGGCCCGGTGGTGTAAACATTCCCCTCTACATCAACTTTTAAACCGTCGGGTACTCCGCTTTGACTGGCGTCTTTTAAATCTGCAAAAAGCCGCTCATTTGTAACAGTTCCGTCTGGTTTTACATCGAAAACGGCAATGTATCCCGCTTCCGAATTGTTGACATAAAGTTTTTGCTCGTCTGGTGAAAACGCGATGCCATTGGGCAGCACCAAATCCTTAACCAGCAGAGTTAATTTTCCGTCGGGTGCCAGCAGGTAAACACCGTAAAAACCCAATTCTTCCTGATCTTTAGTAACACCGTAGGACGGATCGGTAAAATAAATGCTGCCGTCGGATTTAACAACCAAATCGTTCGGGACTGTTGAGCCGCTTGCCCTCGTATTTATCCGCCAATGTGATAACTTTGCCATCTTTTTCAGTGCGGGATACGCGGCGATTTTCGTGTTCGCCAGTAAGTAAGCGGTTTTCTTTGTCTAAAGTATTCCCGTTGGCTTTTCCCGAAGGGGTGCGAAATATCTCAACTTGCTGATTTGAGGCTAATTTATAGATAATATTGGCGGGAATATCGCTGAACAGCAAAAAGCCGTCTGGATGCCAAATCGGGCCTTCTATAAATTGAAAATTGCCAGCGACTTTTTCTAATTTCGCACTGTCATCAAGAATATCTTGCACGGCGTTTTTTTTCTCCTTGTTTTCCGTCTGGGCGGTCAACTTTGTTAAGTTACCCCTGAGTTTTTGGCTGGGGTTGCTGACTGCTAAACTTAATACTATCAACAACAAACTAATTGTAGCAATTTTGATTGTCATGTTTGCTCATAACTGAATTACTCCCTTTGCCCCATAAGATTACCTATCTCCTTCTTTACTTCTTCTTTTCTTGGTGATAAGAGCCGTATCCCGCCGCTGCGCTAACAGGTCGAAAGCGGTTCGTCAACTCACTATTTTGATAAAAAAAGATAATTTAGAGCGGTATTAAATTCTATAGTACCGTATGTAACAAAAAAAAAGCAGCTCGCATTTTCGAGCTTAATTATATTTAACTTAAAACGTTTCACCTGTCAACTTTCAAGCAGCGAATGATATAAATAGCGAGGCAATACCGATCGCGATCGCCCCTATAGCCATCACAACAGACGAGAAGCGGTGATAACTCTTAACCGTCGTACCGCTATCGCTTTCAAGCTGAATCAAATCCATCCAAGGTGCAACACCCCGGCGGAACCAACCCAAAGTCCTAACATCCATTCCAATCAAGCTTTCAACCCGTTTCAAGCCAAACATAAAATTACCAACTGGCCCAAAACGAGAAGCATAGCGCAGATAAATCATTCCCGTTCTGTCTTGCAATTTCAAATCAGAACCGAAGGTATAACCCGCATCGCCGCGACCAATTAATTCGCCTTGTAGTTGCGTCGGTTGACCCCGCAAGGGACTGGCGTAAGGGTCAGACATTAAGGTTAAAACATCCAAATGTTCTGCTTCTTCGTAATTCGGGAACATCACCAAAGTCTTGAGCAAAATTCCCGTACCTACACCGATTAAAGGACAAGCAACCATCATCATCGGGTTTACAGCATACAGCGAAATGCCGATCGCAAAACCCACCGCTAATCCCAGAGTTTCTGCACTGTACAGCAGTAAATCGAACACAAAATTGCCGTACAATCTCCGCTTGCTCAAATCGTTGCCTTCACCGACAATCCGGCCCATGTCAAACTCAACATCCAAGTCTAATTGTTCGGCATAAGTGCTCAAAGCGCGAACTCGTTTACCAGTCAGGGGGTGAGTAGAGTTCAACTCCATCCACCAACCCCACGGATTAAACATATCCCACAAAAACACTCGCCCAATTTTTTCCGGTTCCGAAGTAATCCTGTAAGCAGTTCCGGTAGATGTGGCAGCTTTGGCATCGTAAATGCCTAAAGCGCGAGTTCCTTCTAATAAGCGGCTGGGTTCGGTGGCTCTTTGCCCTTCTTCCAAAATACCGTAAGCAATTTTTACCAAAGCGCGAGACAAAGCGTTGGGATTTCCGGTTGTTTCGGCTGCAAAATGGTCGGCAAAATATTCTCGCGTCCGTGACAAATACAGCAATAAATAAGTGCCGGCGATATAAAACAAATAAGCAACAGCAGCTACAGTACCGGCAGCATCTTTAGCTTTGTTGCCACCACTTCGACCCATCCTGTGAGCTGTAGTGTAAATTAAATAAGTAATCTGCACCAAAGTCGAAGCTAAAGTCATTACTGCAAAGTCCCAGTGGACGATGTGACCGAGTTCGTGGGCGTAAACAGTGGCAATTTCTTCGTCGTCTAAATAGGTAAAAAGACCTTGACTGACGACTAAGCGAGCGCTGTTTGGAAATGAACCGTAAGTAAAAGCAGTAGGGTTTTGGTCGTCGATAATTCCTAAACGCGGCTGCTGGAGTTTTTTCTGCTTGCAAACCTTCTTAATAACTTTCGCTGTTTCGGGACTGAGGCTTTCAATTTCTGCTAGGGAAACCCAGCGAGTATGGTATAGCCAATTTTGGCTTAAGTCCATCAAGTAAGGCGATAGGAAAAAAGCAGCGATGTTAAAAATCAGAGTTATGGGAAGTGCGATCGCCAATCCGGCGACTGGATCGGGACTGTTGAGAATCAAAACTGAGGCTAAAGATAGCGCTAACACCATACCAAATAGCATGGTAATGGTGACGCCGGAAGCTAAAACGAGATTTCCGCCAGTTTTCTGTATCAGTTTAACGCCGGCTTTGGCGGCTCGCCCTGCCTTGCGTAAAGGGGCGTGAGATGACATAATAATCTCCAAAGGTTATTGACAAATGGAAATGACCGTGGGATTTTATCTATACTTCACTGTTTTAACCTGTTAATATGGATTGCTGTAAGGGGTGTCAACAAAAATATAGAATTTCCTCTAGAATTGTTAAGACTGAAAACCGCCCCTAAATTTATTTGTGCGGATTCAATTCAAAACTCAAAATTCAAAATCCAACAATCAAAACTATTTGAAAGTTACTGCCATGTCTATTATTGAAATTGCCCAAAAAACGCGCGTATCTGCTAGAAAGTTGGCAGTTTTGTCCGCTGATGCCAAAAATCAAGCTATTGAAGCTATTGCGAAAGCTTTAGAAGCTGCTGCGCCGGATATTTTGGCGGCGAATGCGGCTGACTGCAAGGCGGCTGAGGCGGATGGAATTGCGAAACCACTGTACGATCGCCTCAAGTTGGATGAGAGCAAGTTGAAAAGTGCGATCGCGGGCGTGCGCGACGTTGCGAAACTCCCTGAGCCGATCGGTGTCGTGCAAATCCACCGTGAATTGGATACAGGATTAATTCTGAAGCGCATCACCTGTCCTTTGGGCGTTTTAGGCATTATTTTTGAAGCGCGCCCCGAAGCTTTAATTCAGATAGTATCCTTGGCAATCAAATCGGGAAATGGCGTCATTCTCAAAGGCGGCAAAGAAGCAGTCCGTTCCTGCGAAATCTTGACAAAAGTGATACATCAAGCATTAGCTGAAACCGCAGTCAATCCCGAAGTCGTGCAGTTGCTGACCACGCGGGAAGAAACAATCGAACTGCTCAAAATGGATGAATATGTAGATTTGATTATTCCCAGAGGTTCTAATTCTTTCGTGCGTTTTGTGCAAGAAAATACGCGAATTCCCGTGCTGGGACACGCCGACGGAATTTGTCATTTGTACGCAGACAAAGCGGCGGATATTCAGAAAGCAGTAGAGATTTCTGTAGATGCAAAAACTCAGTATCCAGCCGCCTGCAATGCCATTGAAACTTTGTTAGTTCACAGTGCGATCGCCCCCAAATTCCTGCCCGCTGTTGCCGCAGCTTTGCAGCAGAAAAAAGTCGAACTGCGGGGAGACGAAAAAACTGGCGCCATCCTCGAAAATATTGCCGAAGCGACAGAAACAGATTGGTCTACAGAATACAGCGATTTGATTTTGTCAATCAAAATAGTAGATTCTGTGGACGAGGCAATTAACCATATCAATACTTACGGTTCCCGACATACAGATGTCATTGTTACCGAAGACAGCGAAGTCGCCGAAACTTTTTTAAATGGAGTCGATGCGGCCGGAGTTTATCACAATTGTTCGACTCGATTTGCCGACGGTTTCCGCTACGGTTTCGGTGCAGAAGTGGGGATTAGCACGCAGCAAATGCCGCCTCGCGGGCCTGTCGGTTTAGAGGGCTTGATTACCTATAAGTATCGAGTTGTTGGAGATGGCCATGTTGCCGCGAGTTATGTAGGAAAAGATGCTAAGGGATTTACACATCGGGATTTGTAATACAAGATTTACGCAACGGGCATAATTAGTAGGGTGCGTCCGAACCCGAGTTCCTGAATAATCACCCTAGAACTGCGTCTGACGCACCCTACAACTCAATAGATGTGTGACACTTACGTAAGTCCCGATTATGACAGAAAATCCAAATCAACCCAGAGAATACGATGCTGTCCTCGGCGGTGAATCTCAAGTACCATTGTCTGCGGCCGTTTTAGGCGGGATTCCCGGCGTTAAAAGTCGGTTAGCTTCTCCCATTGTTGAGGTTAAAATTGCTGCACTGTCTGAAGCGCTGAAATATGGAGAGCCAGGTTTAGAATTAATAATTGGGGCACTGCAAGATGAATCAATCGCGGTGAGATTTGCAGCCTATTCGCTGCTCAAGGATAGAGATGAATTAAATTTAAAAGGGCAGTTCCAAAAATATTTGCCTACTTATGAGTTTGATGTAATAACAGTAAATGCTCAAGGAAAAGAAAACAGTCGCCGCCGTCATTATGCTCACTTCTTCCCCGAAGACTTAGGGAATGGAAGTGTACAGGAAATGGTTTATATTCCCGGCGGCACATTTATGATGGGTTGCCCAGCAAGAGATAAATATAGAAGAGATAAGGAAAGTCCGCAGCATCAAGTAACAGTACCCGCTTTTTTTGCAGGCAAATATTCCATCACCCGAGGACAGTGGCAAGCACTGATGGGAAACAACCCATCGTGGTTAAAATTTGAAAAACGTCCTGTACAAGTATCGTGGGATGAGGCCGTCGAATTCTGCGATCGACTCTCGCAACAAACGGGGAAAAAATATCGCCTCCTGAGTGAAGCAGAATGGGAATATGCCTGTCGTGCGGGTACAACAACCCTATTTCATTTTGGGGAAACCATTACCCGGCAATTAGTCAACTATGAGGACGACTACCCCGACAGACCACTCCACTCGAAACAACCAACCGATGTCGGGAGTTTTCCCTCCAATGCCTTTGGACTGTACGATATGCACGGCAATGTTTGGCAATGGTGCAGCGATAGGTGTCACGAAAACTATAACGGCGCACCAACTGACGGAAGTTCCTGGGAAACCACAAATAATTACCGAGTGATGCGTGGCGGCAGTTGGGCTAACTTCGCGGGCCTTTGCCGCAGTGACTATCGCTGCTTGGTCTCGGAGGGCGGTAGGAGGGTGTACGGGGGTTTTCGCGTAGCGGTTTCTTCCTCGTCCTAGTTTTCCCGGCGAAGACTCTTCTTTACCCTTTTACCCTCTGCACTTTTGCCTTTTCCCTGACGGCACAAGGGCGATCGAAATCGCATTTTACCTAAATTTCAAAAGAGAAAGCAGTTAGAAGCTTTCAAAGAGCATAAGTTACCAGAAAAAGCAGGTGAATAAGCGCGATCGCAGTTGGGATGATTTTAAGAGTGCGCTGTTATATTATTGTTTGTTTCCCACATAGATGGCTGGTAAAACCCACCCAATAGCCTGTAGATAGTGAATCTTAAGCCAAGTGTCCCTCCTCCTTCATCCATCCCAAAAAAAGCGATCGCCCTGACATTCAAACAAACTTAGCTACAATAAGCTATACTGTGCTCGGCGACTCCCCAACTCGAACAATTTGCCGTGGTTTATGTCTAACTCCTCCCTCCTCGCCCCCGGTTCGACTCTCGAAAAACGCTACCGCATTCTCCGCGAATTGGGCCGCGGTGGCTTCGGGCGCACTTACCTCGCCGAAGACATCAACCGCTACAACGAATCTTGCGTACTCAAAGAGTTTTCTCCGGTAGTTCACAGCCCGAAAGCTGCCGAATTGTTCGATCGCGAAGCCAGTATGCTTTACCACCTCCAACACCCGCAAATTCCAAGGTTTCGAGAACTTCTGCGAACGGATTTGGGCGGGAATCCATCTTTATTTTTAGTACAAGATTATATCAAGGGTCAAACCTACGAAGAAATATTGATATCGCGCCAGCAGCAAGGTAAAAATTTTACCGAAGCCGAAGTTACTCAACTGCTATTTCAGCTTTTACCAGTTTTAGAATACATCCACTCAAAAAATTTAATTCACCGCGATATTTCCCCGGATAATATTATTCAGCATGATGCTGACAAACTACCCTTTTTAATTGATTTCGGTTCGGTCAAACAAATCGCAGCCAATGCCGTAGTTCAGTTTAACGGACAATCGGATACGGCGATCGGCAAACAGGGTTATTCGCCGGCAGAACAAATCCGGCTGGGTAAAGTTTCTGCTGCTAGCGATTTGTACGCTTTAGCCGTCACGGCTTTGGTACTGCTAAGCGGCAAAAAGCCTCAAAAATTGTACGATATCAATAATAAAACTTGGGATTGGCGATCGCACGTCAGTGTCAGCTCAAATCTCGGCACAGTGTTGGATAAGATGTTAGCAGAACAACCCGGCGATCGCTACCAATCTGCAAAAGCAGTCCGCGAAGCACTAAAAGATCCAAAACTATCTCAAATTGGCAGTATAATTTCCCAAATGGTGACAATGAACTTTGTCGGCCGCCCTTTCAAAAACACCACTCAAACTGCTACCAGTAATCATACTCCTGTTCACCAAAATCCTCAACTTGTTAACAACAACAGCACATTCAAGTTAATTCCTTGGAAAACCCTAGGGAGTTTAAGTGTGATTTTGGTGCCAGGAATTTTAGCTTTTAGTGTAGTCAAATCTGGTTTCACGTTGCCCAAGTTGCCGGATTTACCTAAATTTTCTTCGCGCCAGCCACCTCCCGATACATCTTTAGAGCAAGCAGAAATAATTCGTCAAGAAAACATTGGTAAACGGCGCAAAAATCTCAACATTAATCAAGATATTTTCTATCAAAAAGTGGATGAATTATATTACAATAAATATCCCGAATTACAAGGGCGCAGCTTGACAGAAAAGCCAGAAGATGCTGAAATTAGGCGGAAATGGTATGAAGTTGCTGAGGATTTACTGGACAAGTTGGAGAAAGGAGGAGAGTTGTGAAATTTAAGATAGAATAAGAGTGATTGAACCGCAGAGGGCGCAAAGAGCGCAGAGAGAAGCGGAAAAGGGCAAAAAAAGAGAGGGAACAGAAAGAGAACCTTTATCTGGTTTAATACAAATTGGTTAGGCAACGCACTTTTAGTTTATTGCAAAATGGATTCTATTCAACTTACAGGAATTCGCTGCTACGGATATACGGGCTATCTGCCTGAAGAGCAAGTTTTGGGGCAGTGGTTTGAAGTGGATGTTACTCTCTGGCTGGATTTATCGCAAGCTGGAAAAAGTGATGATATTCAACATACTCTTGATTACCGCAGCGCAATTACTCTGATTCAAAAGCTAGTCAAAGACTCGAAGTTTTTATTAATCGAACGCCTAGCCGATACTATTGCTCAAGCGCTTTTAGAACTACCGTTAGTCGAAAAAGTTAAACTACAACTCTCGAAACCTGCGGCTCCCATCCCTGATTTCGGGGGTAGAATTACTCTAGAAATTACTAGAAGTCATTAGTCATTAGTTCTTAGTCCTTAGTCATCAGTCTTTAATCTGCATTAGTTTATCGCTAATGACTGATGACTGATGACTGATGACTATTGATTAATTACCACTTCAGCAAGTTAAATTCTTCCATGTCTACGGTATTGCGGTTGCGATAAATCGCCAAAACAATTGCCAAACCCACCGCAGCTTCAGCCGCCGCAACCGTAACTACAAACACGGTAAATACTTGGCCCTTAACTTGTACGGGGTCGAGATAATTGGAGAAACCCATCAAATTGAGATTGACAGCATTCAGCATCAACTCGATCGACATCAACACGCGCACTGCATTTCGGCTGGTAATCAAACCGTAAATACCAATACAGAAAAGTGCGGCGGCTAATAACAGGAAATACTGGAGTTGCAGTTGCATAAATTTTTTGAGTCTTTCTCAATCAACATTACTACAAGACAGAGAGATAGGTGCAGTGAACACCCTACTGTAGCGTGTCTAAATCATTCATACACTAGGGGTAGTGATAGCTACCTACCTCCGAGCGGGGCAACCACGGGTAAATTGCCCCTACCTTAATTGTACGAATCATTTAGACTCACTACTTTTACTTAGATTCTGGCGAAGACACATCTCCGGCAGAAACTAATTCGCGAGGTCTTTCCGGCAAACTCAAAGCAGGTGTTTCGGATAGCTTCTTTGACAACAGTTCATCCGGGAAAAAATCACGGCGCGCCAACACAATTGCCCCTACCATTGCCATCAACAAAAACACGGATGCTAACTCGAAAGGCAGCAAAAAGTCGGTGAAGAAATGTTTGGCGATCGTGACGATCGAACTTTCGGCCGGTGCTCCTGTCGTCGCGACAATAGTCCAAGGAGTAGACACCACCATCGTACCCAAAAGCGCAAACAAGCCTACGCAAACTACTGCTGTTGCTACTTGACGCACCCAAGCGTTGGGAATTATGCGGAAATCTTCTCGCTTGTTCACCAACATAATCGCAAACAAAATCAAGACGTTAACAGCGCCAACATAAATCAATACCTGCGCTGCTGCTACAAAGTCGGCATTCAGCAACAAGTACAAGCCGGCAATGCTGGTAAATACGCCGCACAGCAAAAAAGCTGAGTAAACGATGTTAGATAACAGCACTACTCCTAGTGCTCCTCCAATCATCATTACGGACAGTATGCCAAATGAAACAATTTGAACCCCTTCAGCTAGATTCACAATTTTTTATCCTTTGGTAATTGGTAATTGGGAATTGGTAATTGGGCATGAGGACATTGGGCATGAGGCATTGGGCATTTGTTAGTAGTTATTTAGTTATTAGAAAAACTACTAACAAGTAACCACTCATCACTAATTACTAACTATGCCCCATGCCCCATGCCCCATGCCCCATTACCTACTTTTCGATAATTTCCTCTGGACGCAGACCGGCGCGGCGATCGGTGTAGGAAACTTCATGGGGGTCGATCGCACCTTTCGGTAAGTAAGCGAATTCTCGCAGCGGTGTCACCATCGGGTCATCTGTAACCTTGTAGGGCAAACGTCCGAGGGCCACGTTGTCAAAATTCAATTCGTGGCGCTCGTAAACGCCTAACTCGTATTCTTCTGTCATCGACAAACAATTAGTCGGACAATATTCTACGCAGTTGCCACAGAAGATACAAACACCGAAATCGATACTGTAGTGCTTGAGCTGTTTCTTCTTGGTTTCTTTGTTGAATTCCCAATCCACTACAGGTAAGTTGATCGGACATACCCGAACGCAAACTTCGCAGGAGATGCACTTGTCAAATTCAAAGTGAATTCTGCCCCTAAAACGTTCGGAAGGAATTAATTTTTCGTAAGGATACTGCACCGTAATCGGTCGGCGTCTCATGTGGTCAAAAGTAACACCTAGACCTTGACCGATATACTTAGCAGCTTGAAAACTTTCTTTGGCGTATTCGCCTACTTGATTGAGGAATTTTAACATGGTGTTCTCTCTCTGTACTTAAGTTTTTGGTAATAGCTAATTGATAATAGGTAATTGGTTAACAGCTATTTTTTTTAGCTGTTGCCATTTACCTATTATCAATTAACCGCCAAAAGCAAAGGGAAAGGCAAGCTTCAAAGCTGCGGTCAATAGCAAATTAACTAAAGCAACGGGCAGCAAAAACTTCCATCCCAAATCTAGCAATTGGTCGATCCGAACTCGCGGCAGAGTCCAGCGGAGCAGAACTGCCAGAAACAGGAAAAAGTAGGCTTTCAACATGGTCATCGTAATGCCCAGCAAGCCAGTAATTACCTGCAACCAAGGAGTCGTCTCGCTCAATCCCAGGGCATTTGTCAGCACTTCGACCGGAATCGGACTTTCCCAGCCGCCGAGGTACAAAACTGCTACTAGCAGGCAAGAAAGGACGAGGTTAACGTAGGAAGCGATGTAGTACAAAGCAAATTTCATGCCCGAGTACTCAGTCTGATATCCTGCTACCAATTCTTCTTCTGCTTCCGGGAGGTCAAAGGGCAACCGTTCGCATTCTGCTAGTGCGGAGATCCAGAAAATCAGGAAACCTGCTGGTTGCCGCCAGATATTCCAGCCGACAATGCCGTAGTCGGCTTGCTGGTGTACGATGTCGATCGTACTGAGGCTGTTGGACATCATCACAACTGCCAATACTGCCAAAGCTAGGGGAATTTCGTAGCTGATGGATTGAGCGGCTGCTCTGAGTCCGCCGAGGAGGGCGTATTTGTTGTTTGAAGCATAGCCGGACATCAGCAAGCCGATCGGCTGAATGCTAGACAGGGCAATCCAGAGAAATATCGCTGTCCCCATATCGGCGATCAGCATATGCTCTCCGAAGGGCACGATTAAGTAGGAGAGAAAAACTGGAATTACCACAATTACCGGGCCTAGGGTAAATAGCAGCGCGTCAGCTTTTGCCGGTACAATGTCTTCTTTGAATACCAACTTCAGACCGTCAGCAACGGGTGCTAAAACTCCCAGAGGGCCGATGAATTCCGGGCCTACCCGCTGTTGAGCGGCGGCGGAAATTTTCCGTTCCAGCCAGACGCTAGTGAGTACCCCGAAAACGGCAGCGACAATCATCAGCACCATTGGCAGTGGTAGCCAAAGCACTTGGGCGATGTCCGCCGGTAAGCCCCAATTCATGAGGGCTTCTACAAAACTTCCTTGTAAGTCAATTCCTGGGTTCATTTGTCCAGCTTTTGAGCGATCAGCATATAATTTTTCACCCGTCCTTTGTAGGAGTAGGCTTAGAAATCGGGGTCTTTGTAAAGATTTTTAATGCTTTACCGCCTAATAGTATATCGCCCGACAGGCTCCAAGAACGCACAGACAGGGTGAAGTTCTAATTATATGAGCCTGCAGCGTAGCTAATGGGTGGGTAATTTATGTATTTTTACTTAGTCGATCGAGCTGATCTATTTTAGATTGTAGATTTTAGGTTTTAGATTGAACATGGAATGCCAAACAAAAGGGCCCAGAGTTAACTCTGGGCCCTTTTGATGCTTTAAAGTGCCTTTCAAATGGCTTAAACCATTGATTTTACGTCACTTCTTTTATGGAACTGGGCAGAATCGAACTGCCGTCCAAAGCGGGTATTTACCTTCCGATCGTTCACAGGTTTATCCCTTCTAATCCTCAGGGCGGGAACCATCTTTATCCCAAATGGGGGGATTTTCTAGTGATTGCTTTCCTAGCTAGCCGACTAGAAACGTTTAGCTAGGGCATCCGTTGGGGGTTGTTATGCTACCGTTAACGGAGTGAGGTGGCATACACTCTAAACCAAGCTCAAGAAGTTTTTAGGCTACAGCTACGGCTTTGCGAGCGAAAGGAACGATGTTGTTCGCATTTACTATTTTTTTTGAGCCGATATTAACGAGAGTAGACTCCCTCTCGACCTGCATCACGGAGCAGCTTTCGCCACCCTGTCGAAACCATTACAGCCCCTCGTGTGTTCTTTAATCATAGACAATATTTCGTGTTGCGTCAACTAGATTTTAGATTTTAGATTTTGGATTTTCGATTTTGGCACAAAGCTGAGTGGGGAATATTTACATCTTTCACCATTTTCTTGAACAGGCAAGATGCCTGTTGCACAAGAGTTGAGTTTTCCTGTGGGGTGGGCATCTTGCCCGCCCTGGTTTATTGACAAGGGTGCAGGATGTCACCGCTGCCAAGTTTAATGCAAGTTGTCGTCCCAGACGCCGATGTAAATCCGATCGCGCTCATTGCGTTCGATCATCCCTTCGAGCGAACCCTTCCTAAACGTAAACCGATTACTCCGGCGCTGCTGCACGTCGCCCAAGCCTTGCAAAATCTCCCTGCTGGCGCCGCCCACCATCCCGTTTAACGCAGTTCGCACTACCAAATCGTCCACCGACGGGGCAAAAGAACCCTCTGTTTGTACTAGCTGGTCCGAATCGCGATCGTAAATGTAGCCGAGAGTAATCCGGTTCGGCAATATTTCGTAAAGTGCGGTGCGAGTATTCGGCCAATAGCCCCGCGCTTGAGAGTCAGTCGGTTCTCCCAATTCCGATAAAATCTGACTTTCCGCCGTACCAACGGCATACCCAGGGATTGTGGGAGTCTTCTGATAATTGGTTCCCGGTTGTTCGCTAGGTGCGGGCGATCGATCTGGCGGCAACTCTTTGTCAACAAGTTTTTCCGTTGGTGTAGGTTCGACAGCCTCCGGAGAAGGCGCTGGTGTTGGCGCTGGGGCTGGTGTTGGAGTTTCAGCATCCGGCGCTGGAGTTTCAGCAGCCGGCGGAGTTTCTCTGGGAGTCGGCGCTGGAGTTTCAGCAGCCGGCGGAGTTTCTCTGGGAGTCGGCGCTGGCGTTGGTGTCGGCGCGGGAATTTGTGCGGGGCTTGAGCGCGCGTCTGGATCTACAGGGGCCGAAGTGCGATCGTCCTGGGCCACCGGTGCGGGTTCCGAAGACGGCCGGCTGAGGAAAACCCTAGCAATCCCGACCAAACCTGCAACAATAAGTGCGATCGCCACGAACCCCAAAATCCACCAAACCTTGCGGTTGTTGTTCCCTGAAGGCACCACAGCAGGCGCTGTTCTCGAACCCGCAGGCGACTGAGGCCCGTGTCCCGGAATCACCGCCACCGTCGGCCCGGTACTCGGCGACGCTGCACCATGAGGCTGCCCATGCAGCAGCGACAGCCACTCATCCACGGTAGCAGGGCGATTTTGAGCTTCTACCGTCATCCCCCGCATCACCGCTTGGCTGACTGTCGTACTTAGCTGAGGCTGCAAGTCGCGGGGCGAAGGCATCGGCTGGCTGGTACGCAAAATTGCAGCCACCGGCACCTGTGCTGTCAGTAAAGTGTAAAGCGTCGCCGCCATACCATAAACATCTGTGGCGGGCGTATATTTTCCTTGGGCGAAATACTGTTCTGGGGGCGCGTAGCCGTCGGACACCATATTAGTGTGACTTTGGGTTGCACCGGGAGTAAACTCGCGGGCAATGCCAAAATCAATCAGCACGACTTCCTGAGTACCTTGGCGCAAAAGAATGTTTTGCGGCTTGACATCTCGGTGCAGCAAACCCTTTTGATGAACAACTTTTAAAGCAGCGCCAATTTGAGTGATGTAGAGAATTGCAAGATTTTCTGGCAGCGGATTATTTGAACCGACTACATCGCCCAAATTCTGACCGGCTATGTAGTCCATCACCATGTAAGGCTGCCCGTCTTCCACAAAGAAATCGCTGACGCGGACAATATTCGGATGAACGCAGGAAGCCAACCGCCTCGCTTCGTCTTGAAACTTGCGATCGAACTCAGCAAAATTGGGTTGCTGCCGCAGAGATTCGTTGAGGGTTTTAATGACTACAGGCTGTCCTAAATAGCGGTGATTTGCCCTGAAAGTTATTCCAAAGCCGCCGCGGCCCAATTCTTGTTCGAGGGTATATTTTCCACCCTGTAAAGTTTTGCCGATTAGCGCATCCATAGGTTCAGGCGATCGCGTACCAGATAATATGGCTGATTATGGCACGTATGGTCGGCCCTCCTCACCAGTCCTAAGGGCGATCGATCTACCCCTGTATTAGTTAACCTGTTAGAAACACTACTCATAATGCGTCCACATCCGCAAAATTTTTACCGTATTCTCGGACTCAATCACCTCGTACACCAGACGATGCTGAATGTTGATTCGCCGTGAATATGCACCTTCCAAATCTCCCACCAATTTCTCGTAGGGTGGCGGATTCTGAAACGGATTGGTTTGAATAATGTCGAGTAACTCTTGCGCTTTGTCTCGTAAATTGCTAGAAGCGAGCTTTTTGGCATCTTTCTGTGCCTGTTTGGTATATACCAGATTCCAATTCACCACTCCAACTCCCTAGCGCAATCCTCGATCGGCGTTGCCAGTCCTTCCCGAATCGATTCCCGCATCCCTGGGACTGATAGAAGATACAGTGTCTCCTGCACAGATGCCCAGTCAGATTCTGATAATAACACTGCATTGCTAGTCTGTCCTGCAATCACAATAGGTTGGTGCGACTGACTCACCGCATCGATCAACTGCTGTAACTGCTGTTGAGCTTCATTGATTGGGATCATAATCTTCCACTTGTCTAAATACACTTTTCTAATTGATATTGGCTGGCTGTAGACACTGCTACAACTGCCCCAGAAACTTGTCGTACTCTGCGTGTGAACCAACCCAAAACCAGATTACAGTGTCTCCATCCAACTGACCAACTGCTCGATAGTTTTTGGTAATTCGGGCTGAGTAGATTGGTAAGTCTGGATGCACCTTCTTGAAACGCAGGCTTGGATGACTTGGGTCTTCCTTGAACTGGCGATACGCCCCGCGTGTCTGCTGTTGAACTTGTTCGGGTAAATCAGCAAATAATCTACGGAACTCGGTTGTAGTGCGTGAATTCACAATGTTTCTGGATCGAGTTCTTGGGTTTTGCCTGCACGATACTCAGCCATTGCGGTCGCTGCGAGTTTAGCAAGAGCATCTGGGGAACGGGAGATTGCTTGATCCCAGCGCCTATCGTCTTCAAGTTCTTCCAGAATCATTGAAGCGAGAGCATCTTGCTCGCTGGCAGACAATGTTTTCAACTTGGCGATCGCACGTTCGAGTAACTCAGTCATGGCTACCACACTTTTAGAATGAAAATGGCGTCCTATCCATTATCCATTGTTTCAGCCAAGTTGAGGGTAGGTCGAACAAATGGCAGGCTAATTATCATCATTAATAACTACGGGAAACCCACTTCTATGTTTTTTATTAGCTTTTTTATGCACTTAAATACATCTCTATATCTCGCCAATGCAGGAATTCCACTATTCAGTCAGAGTGTTTTCTATCAAATTATTTTGCTCATCCCAATTATCGCGATAGAAGCTTATATTCACAAAAAGCTACTCAATCTCAGTATCCTAAAAGCAATTTTTATTGCTTTTATAACAAATATCATATCGACGATTGGGGGAGGTTTTATTATCCTCTGTATTGGGGCGTTTATTGGACATATCGTCTTCCACACAACCGTGCCTGTACAGCCGGGTTCTTTTCCATTTCTGCCGTTGGAAATTATGATTACACTGATTCCTATGTTTTTCTTTTCCGTTTACCTCGAATTATTAATAGGGAGTTGGGGAGTAAAAAAACTTGAAAAAAGCAAAGTTAATAAATCATTTTTAATAGCTAATTTATTCACTTACTTAATGCTTGAGATATTAGCTTTTACCCAACTTGTCAAGGGATACATTGAAGGGCGGGGCTAACCAAAACCTTCTATATCGTCGGGTTACTGATTGACATCTTCAGCCACCATCATTGCATTGATATGGGTAAAGATGCGATCTAATTCCCCAATGGCGTCGAGTTCGGCTGCCTCTTCTGCCACTAGTTGGTCTGCCTTCTTCTTCTCTAACAAATTTTCCATACGCTGTTGCAGCGATTCACTAAATTTGAACAACTTCCACCGCTCGACTTTTTCAATGCAAATCTCATGGATTAACGAGGAGGGTTTGTTGAGAATTGAAACCATTGTAAGCTCCGAGTTTCGGTTTTTAGGTAGTGACTAGATTATAGATTTTATGCAGCAATCTGGCAGTTTTAATGCTCCAACCGAGAACCTTCAAATTACCGCCCAAACCAGTGAGTTAAACAGCGAAAGGGCGTTACAGTTCAAGTCGGATGATATTCATCCCTGCTTATTTGCCATCGCCATATCTTGCCTTCTTCAGGATCGTCCACCTCTGCAATGAACTTCATTCCCACTTTTTGGAACACGCTATTCGAGGCATTTTTTTCAGCTAAAGTGTGAGCGATGACTGCTTTCACCTCCTGGTGAGCGAAAGCATAATCGATCATTCCCTGTGCCACCTCAGTTGCAAATCCGCGATTCCAATATTCGGAAGCAATTTCATAACCTATCTCTATAGTCCCTGACTCATCAGGTGGGCCTTTGAAACCTCCATTGCCGACAAGCACTTCATTTTTTGGATAAATAAAGAAGTAGTTGCGCCAGTCAGTTGGAGGCGGATTGGATTCGGAAGATTCGTCAGCAGGGAGGGAAAATGCTTCCGGGAAATGAGGCCAGCTATTTGGCACTATGACATTTAAAATTGCTGCAAGCTCGCTTTTACTTCGTAAGAAAGCTTCTATGTGAATCCTTTCGACGGCAAGTAGTTGAAGATTCTTAGTTGTAATCATTTTTCTACCTTGTTTAACAAGTATGAGATCACACTATAGGCACTATCGAAACGCTTGTCTCGGAACCCTGGCGAGTTGGTAAGCGCCCCGACTGTCCAACAATTGATATTGATTTGGCTGCAATCCTAATTGCACAAATTTCTCTGGATATCCCAGCAACAAAATAGAGGGAGAAGTTGGGTTTTTAGATTCCTTAATGTAGTCGATCGCCTTTGTGACAGATCGGTAGTAAGTCACCGGCTCTTGGGTATAAAAAACCAGACTTGGTTTCCAGAAACCAACCATAATAAACTCTTCCCCTGGCAGTTTTTGTTGAACCGCAACCTGCGCTAACTGTCTCAGAGGTAACTGGCGGTTGATATCGACCACTTTGTAGGCGGGAGTAAGACCAAAGATGATAAATGCTACTAACCCGATGAGGTTAGCAACCAAAATCCAGCGCTGTTGCCGCTTCCAGAGTAAAAGTGCGATCGCCACCGCTGTAATTATCCAAATCGTACCGCCGACAATCAGCAATCCCGACTGCTGAATTGCTTGGGGAAAATTGGGCATTGCCGGGTCGTCTCCGAGCCAGTTGTAGCAGTAGAAAGTTGCTCCGGCTATAATTAATAAAAATACGACATTGAAAATGTATGTAGCTAACAGCCCTCGCGGTAAAGAATTCGGTTTTTTTTCTAACTTTATCCGCCTGTTTTCAGGTTCGTTACCTGCAATAATATCGCTCCACAGCAGCGTTACCAAAATCGCAGCGGCGGGGATTAAAGGCAATACATAACTGGGCAATTTGGTCACGGCGATCGTGAAAAAGCCAAAGATGCAGCCGAACCAAAATAGGGCGAATAAACTCAACTGAGCCGATCGCGGTTGACGACGCCAGTAACTGCGCTGCCAAAAACGGGTACGGGCGATCGCCACGGGCAAATAAATCGACCAAGGTGCAAAACCAACTAGCACTACAAAAAAGTAAAAATACCAAGGCGCCGAGTGCTTGTTGACTACTCCAGTAAAACGCTGGAAATTGTGATAGCCGAAAAAGCTGTCAATATAAGTTTGACCGTTGTCTAAAATAACCAAAATGTACCAAGGCAAGGCGATCGCCAGAATAATCAAGATTCCCGACACCGGACGCATTTCGCGCCAAAGTTGCCGAAAATTTCCCAAATAAAGCCCGAAGCTGCCAACAATCAGCGCTGGCACGACAATTCCCACAGGCCCCTTAGCCAGAATTGCTAAGGCAATTAGTACGTAAAAAGTCAGATACCACTTATTGGGAAATCGGGAAGCGGAAAGGGGGGAAAGTTCTGCTTTTTCTCTCTGTTCTTCTAGAGTGTAACCGAGAAAAAATGCGAGTAGTGCCGAACACATACAACCGACTAATAGCATATCTGAAACGCCAGTCCGTCCCCAGGCAATAGTTTGGGGATTTAAAGCTATTAGGGCCGCACCAATCCAAGGAGTAGAAAAAAAGATTGGAAGATTGGGGGAGTGTCCGAGGCGGGGAGTGTCCGAGGGGGGAGACTTTGCTTCTTCCTCATTCTGTCTTCCTTCTTCCTTCTTCCTTCTTCCTTCTTCCTTCGATAAGGTATAAAATCCGAGGCAAGTCAGACCGATCGCGCACAAAGCCGAGGGAAGACGCACGGCCCATTCGTTAACGCCCAGAGTGCGGTAAGCCACCGCCATCAGCCAGTAAATCAACGGCGGCTTGTCAAACCTGGTTTCGCCGTTGAAATAAGGAGTGATCCAATCTCCTCTCACCGTCATTTGACGGGCGGCTTCGGCAAACAACGGTTCGGTTTCGTCAACTAAACCGATGTTGCCGAGATTCCACAAGAAACCTACCCAGGCGATCGCGCACAGCCATAAAATCGATAGCAGCAAAGGTGCGATCCGGCGCTTCCTAAACTCTGACAAATTTTTAATAACTTCCTTCACCCAAACTTCCTGCGATTTTAGATTTAAAATTTTAGCTCGCATAGAGAGTCTACCGAAAGATTCGCATTCTCGAAACTCCCAATTCGATCGAATCCGGTTAAACAGAGATGTTGCACCATTCTCAACAAGGCTTTCATGGGCGGGCAGGATGCCCACCACAAGAAAATTCACTCTTTGTGGAACAGGCATTTTGCCTGTTCTTTATAATGATGCGGCTATGTGAGGTTAACTCACATAGCCGCATCGTTCTCAATAAAACCGTATAAACCGGGTTTCTCGACCAAAATCTCGGCACCTGCAGCTAAGTGTTCACGGCTGCAAAATTAATTGCCATTCTCTGGCTGTGCTGTTCCAAGCGGGCGAGGGTGTCTCCCCGGCGACGAAAGGCCCCCAGTAGCGGCGAGAACCATCCTGAGCAAAAACCACCAGAATGTCTCCCCGTTTGACTTGTAACTTGCCCTCCGGCAGCGATAGCATCAGTCCCTTGCCGCCGCCTTCCCCCGGCGCAAAATCCCAGTGCGCGGGTTTGCCGTAGGATTCCTTGGCTTGCCGTTTCGACAGCAGGGCCACTCGCACTGGGTGTTCGCTGCGGTTGCTGACGCGCAAAAGGCCGGAGGCCTTAGCATTTATAGGGATTGAGGAAAGCAATTCCTCCTCTGGATCTGGGGGGGTTGGTGTTGAGTCGGGCTTGGGCGCGGTGGCGGTGCCGGCAGAAGCTGTCGGGACTGGGGGAACCGGGGGTGTGCGGGGATGTGCGGTCGCTTGTGAGGGCCAATCGCTCGACTGATTTGAACTGTTGGAGATAGTGATTTCAAAACGTCCTAGAAACATTCCTGTAATTAGGACGATCCACACTCCAATTATGATCTGGTAAATTTTAAGATTCATAAATTTTAGGCTTAAAGGATAGGCTGCACTCGCAATTAGTCTTAACTATTTTTAATGTAAAACCAGGGGCTGCTGTGCCACAAGATACAGTTACACTTAATTACTTGAGCGTTCTCGGCTATAAATCCGCGATCGCTCAATACCATCTTAGATGTTAAATTTTATATTTTAGATGGCCACATACTCACCCCGGTAAGAATTTGGAGTTGGTCAGGAGGGGCATTTGTTTACTCATCGGTCTAGCTTTTAATACCAGTTGAAAAAAAGAGTGGCACTATAGCCCCGTACTCCAAACGCCAATATTCATAAGTCATTCCGCATCTCAAATCTCAAATCTCACATCTCAAATGGTATAACTTTTATGCAGAATACCCGAATTAACAGATTAATTGATGTTCTGGGCGATCGCTTCCGAGGCTGGCTGAGCAATCCTTGGCGGCGGATTTCGCTCTTGATCATTAGCTTGCTGTTCGGCACTTTTTTGGGAACAGCTATTTCGACCATCGCCGGACAATCTGCGGATTGGGATATTATCGCCGCCGGGCTGTTGGTGTTGTTGACCGAGTTGGTGAACTGGCTGGTTTACGGCGGCCCGCGACCTGCGACAGGTTCTTTGTGGGTGGAGATGCTCAATGCTCTGAAAATTGGTCTGACTTACAATTTATTTGTCGAGGCTTTCAAACTAGGTTCTTAAAAAATGGTGAAATATTTGTCTGCTGTAGATAGTTTTTATATAAACGTGCTCTTAAAAAAATCTTAATTTGAACTAGGGTCGGAATTTTTGAACTCTCCACGACCGGAGTTGGGGCTTGTATCCGTTTTGCGTGGGGTCAAATATTTGTCAATTGCAGATAGGATTTGTACAAAACCCGCTCTGGCATCAAGAGTTTTGAGAAGATGGATCGATCGACTGTAACCCCTGTTGAAATTTTACATCGGTGGCAAGCCGGCAATCGCCCGAGCCCTCCCGACTTCGAGCACCTGGCTTTTTGGGAACTTGCAGATGATTTACGATCGCGCGCTTTTGGCATTACTCCCGACAATGCAACCGATGTTGTCCGCTGCAAAACCGATTTATTCTTTTCTATTCTTGACGAACTGCATACTTTCCCGCTAAAGTCAACTGTTTTTCTCGAAAGTTTGTGGAATCTGTGGCTGCCGCTGGTCATGCAATTATCGACTGCCAAACAAAGTTTAAACCGTCCTTTAATTCAAGGAATTTTAGGAGGGCAAGGAACGGGAAAAACTACTTTATGCCAAGTTTTGAGGCTGATTCTGAGAAAATTGGGATATTCTACTGTCAGCCTTTCTTTAGACGATCTTTACAAGACTTATGCCGATCGCCAACAACTCCAAAAAGCCGACCCGCGTTTAATTTGGCGCGGCCCCCCCGGCACTCACGATATTGACTTGGGAATCGCAGTTTTAGACAAGTTGCGCGGTTCTCAAACTCACAATTTAGCAGCAGTTGACAATCCCAAATCTGATGCCCTCAAACCGGATATAATTAATAAAAATATAGAAATTCCCAGGTTTGACAAATCAGCCTACGCAGGTGCAGGAGATAGAAGTCAACCCGAAATTATTTCCGGTGCGGATATTGTACTTTTTGAAGGTTGGTTTGTCGGCGTGAATCCGGTGGTTGATGCCAAATTAAACGAGTTTTTGGCGGGTGCACCGTTTCCGATTTCCACAGAGGGCGACTGTCAGTTTGCGCGCGATATGAATGCGAAGCTGCACGACTATCTGCCGCTGTGGAACCGATTAGATCGGTTGATAGTTTTGTATCCCCAAGATTATCGCATTTCTCAAGTGTGGCGCAATCAGGCGGAACGGGAAATGATGGCGACGGGGAAGCCGGGAATGTCAGAAGCTGAAATTAATCGGTTTGTCGAATATTTCTGGAAAGCGCTGCATCCCGAGTTATTTATTAAGTCGATGGTTGAGGAGGGCGATCGGGTGGATTTAGTAATTGAAATTTTGGGCGATCGCACTGTCGGCAAAATTTGTCGGGCGATCGACTTAAAATTAAGCGATTAGAAAGACTTAAAACTAACGCTTTGAGGACACAACATTGTTGTGTCCCTACCTTATTGCAGCTTTTAAGGACACAACATTGTTGTGTCCCTACTGTATTGCAGCTTATCGTGCACTCACTTGACTATTCAGGACTTATGCAAAAAGTGATTTGACGCGCGAATTAGAGGGGTAAGGCGCGCCATCAGCACCCTACAATACAGAGGTTTTGCATCGAGGATGGAGAATTTCTAAATTAACTGCCAGGAGTACCAAGATCGAGCGCTTTCTGGATCAAATCGTCGGTAACTTCGCCCGGTGTACCAGAAGGCGTAATGTCGTGAGCCATCGAACGAAAAGCATCGGGATTGCCGCTTGAATCTGCCGGCATTGGGATCTCTGTAGGAGCGGGAATATCAAATTTAGGTGCAGTTGCAGCGGCGGCAGCTTCAGCGCCGGCACCCGTGCGATCGATGTCACTAACGCTGAATTCTTTTGAAGCTTCGTAGTCTGCTGATACATTAACGGTCGGCAACTTTTGTTCTCCAGCTTCCGCGCTTTCAGTGATCTGCTGAGCGTCAAAGTTTTCAATGTTATTGACTTCTGTATTATTGATTTCAGACATAGCCGACTCCTTGCTAGTTTTATTTAACAATGCACTGTATCAATTATTACTTGAATCCCAGGCTTTTTCATCTACCCGCAGATGTATCGTTGGCTTCTATCTTAAGGATGATTTATTCTAGGGTGGTGTGTTAACATTACACCACTTTCTGAAAATAATGCAACTTTAGGCAAGCTCCAAACCCATACATACTCAGCCATTCCCCATTGTTTAATCTCAAATCTCAAATCTCAAATCTCAAATCGTATTACCTCTCGGGGATGGTGACTTGCACTTACAAATGTTGATACTTATATATTCTGGAAACATTTTTAAGGAATTTTATTTATGAACTCACCCGCCGCGACCAATCCTCACTCTCTCTCCAACGAAACTCAAAACATCGTTCAGGCAATCAACGGGTTGGGTACAGATGAAAAACTGGCGCTGCTCTACTTTGTTTATGAAAAAATGGGAGATTCAGTTACACCAGCCGCTCCCGCCGCCGCCGACCCACAATTAGCTCCCATGCTGCTCGATGATTTTTACAAGCTTTCCCATGACCAACAACTGAATATAATGCGCGGTATTGTCAACGGCGACGACACGCCGTATTCCCACGCTTACGGAGCTTTAACTGCCAACAATCAGTTGGTTGTTTGGTATGCTTGGGCTATTGGTATGGGGGAAACAATTGTCGATATCCCCGAAGGATATGAGGCAACTGAGGCGGTCAATGGCTTGTTGGGTCAAATTGAAGGTCTTGAGTTTGAACAGCAAATTACAGTGCTGCGCGACGTAGCTAATAATATGGGCTACACCGATGTTAAACCAATTGCTACTCAGGCGGAAGTAGGGAAAACTTCTAGTCTTTAGAGAAGACTCGGCGGTTCAAACCGCTGCGGAGAGTCAAACCCAGCCGGCGGATCGACTGAGCTTCGCCCAACGTCATCCGCAGACTGAAAAATAAAGGAGATATTAAAACCAGATTTTCTCTGATTAGCGGACATAAATAAACCTCATTGTGTCCGCAGGTTTGTATACTAAATCGGGTTTTAATAGTTGCTTTTTTTAGTTGCAGAAGTATAGGATGTCATGGCGAGCGATCGCGAAACAATCGCTCGCCATGACTATTACATCACTCTTGAGAGCAGCAATTTGCTGGAAATATAATACCTGTTTAACAAAGTCTTGCTGCTGCACATTTCAACTGAGTGAACTAGATTCACTCCACCCGCCCTATCGGGAACACTCCCCTGATTCAAGGGGAGGAGAGGAGGGAGGATTATTCTTGTTTCCCCTTAATAAGGGGGGACTTGCGGGGGGTGAATTTGACTTATGCAAGAACTCTAATCCTCAATCTTATACCAATTATTAAAAGCCGAAGCACCCCGCGCCCGACTTAGGTCTGGGCGTTTCCGTACAGATGCTCCCCTATAATCTATATATAGCCCTATTTTTCAGAAGTTCTAGAAAAAAGGTCTTCAGTCAGCCAGGGAGTTTTTTAGGGTAAATTTTTCGCGGGAATTCCATCCGAAATATCGAACCTTTTTTGGGTTGACTTTCGGCAGTAATTGTACCCTCGATCAACTTGACTAAAGAAGCACAAAGAGCTAGTCCTAAACCGGTGCCTGGATATTGGCGAGTTGTGGTTTGGTCGCCTTGGTGGAACTTGTCGAAAATGTGGGGAAGATCCTTTTCACAGATGCCGATTCCTGTATCCCGAACGGTTATACTTAGCCGATCGCAATTTAATTCCCGTACCTCAATGTAAATGCTGCCCTCATGTGTGAATTTAACGGCGTTGGAGACGAGATTGACCAAAATTTGCCGCAGGCGCAACTTGTCATTAACTATAAACTGATCCGGCAAGCAGACGCTGACGGCCATTGCCACGTTCTTATCGGTGGCTTGATTTCCTAATTCCCGGGCGACATCCATTACTAAATGCCCTAAATGAAATTTTTCAATTTTTAATTCTGTGCGGCCACTCTCGATTTTGGAGAGGTCGAGGATATCGTTAATTAGCAGTAGCAGGTTTTTGCCGTTATGTAAAATGCGCCCCACCATTTCTGTTTGCTGGGGGGTCAGCAGTTGTTTGTGCTGGCGCAGCAGCAATTGGGAAAAGCCGATAATCGAATTCATGGGAGTTCGCAATTCGTGGGACATGATGCCCAAAAATTGCGATTTTAACTTGGCTGCTTCTAGCAGTTGCAATTTTTGCTGTTGAAGGCGTCGCCCCTGATTTTCCAGTTCTTTCTGCTGGCGAATTAGCAGCTCGTTTTGCAAGTCTAAAAGCTGTTCCTGTTTTTTTAATATTTCGATCGCCCGCGCGTTGTTAATCGCGATCGCAGCTTGTTTTCCCATCACCGCCAGCAGTTGCTGAGTATGGGCGTCCATGGCCGTGCTGTCTTTCCCGTTGCCGATAGCCAACACACCCAAACGCCCGCTTGGCCCGGACTCGATCGCCGCAGCACAAGCCGCCGCCGGCAGGAAGCCGTCGCTCGACTCCGACCGCAACAGTACAGACTCTCCCGTCGCAAATGCTTCCCACAGCAGCTTGTTTTGCACGTGCGGGGTTTTGCCCTTACCAAAGTTTTCCGTGCCCCCGACAGCGCTGAGTTTGAGGCCGCTGGAATCGTACTCCAGGAGAGCAACTAAGCAAAATTCAGCTCCTGTGATCGCCTCTACAGTCGCATCCGCAATGCCTTGCAACAACTGGCACAAGCTACCCGCGCGCTGGGTCAACAGATTTGTAAACCGATCAAGCGCGTGCAAATCCGGCCCCCTGTCCCTTGCCGTCCGGGCTTCGCACAACTTTTCTGCTGTGAAATTGTCTTCCGAGGGCACTTGATGGGGCAAAAATTCTGATTCTGCTTGGGATTCGGCTGGAGTTTGTTGGAGCGCGTCCATATCTGTATAGGTTCCCACCCATTCCAAAACTTCCTGACTGTCTGGATTAGCGGGCGTTCCTCTGGCCAGATTCCAGCGGTAAGTGCCATCTCGCGTCTGCAGACGAAATATAATTTCGTAACTTGGCGGCGGGAACTGAGAAGTGTGCCATCTCGCTAACAGACGAGAACGGTCTTCTGGGTGAACCTGCGCCAGATAGCCGAAACCCAAAGCTGCTGCTGTTGGTACCCCGGTATATTCCTCCCAGCCCTGACCTAAATAAGTCACCCAGCCGTCGGCATATGCTTTCCAAACTATGTGAGGATTTGCCGACCACAGGCAATCGTCCTGAGTTTGGCAGTCGCAAACTTGCGGTTGGGGGGATGTTATTTCAGATACTTTGTGTAAGATTTCCGAGTCGGAAAACTCCGACTGAAAAGACTTATTGCCTGGATACTGAGTCATAACAGGTTATATAAATAAGCATTGGATCTTCACCCCTAACACCGGCTAAAGACTCGTGCTGCTAGCTTTATTGATTTTGACCGCCCAAGTGCATCAAAATTTTTTATACTTTAAATCTATCTGGGTAGTGGTATCTTTACCTCTATCAACGGGCGGACAATGAGATAATTCAGTTAAACTGTTGAAACATTGAGAGCTTACCTGTCCCGATCGGGCTCGTGCAGGCATCGTCGCAAAATAACTTAAAAATTAACTTGCATTCTGGGCTGCTACATGAGTATGCTTAAAAATGATGTGCGACCTGTAAAACCCTAAATCAGGACACATTCTCAATTTTTCTCAGTTTAGCTGAGTCAGTTGACGATATTTTTAAAGTTTACTGGACTATTGGAAGAAAGATGAGTAAAATTCGCGTTGCTTTGATAGAAGACCATGACCTGACAAGAGTCGGCATCCGCACAGCTTTACAACAGCGTGACACGATAGAAGTTGTCGGGGATGCCGCTAACGCTACTGAGGGATTGAAACTGCTTCAGTCTTCAAAACCTGACGTAGCAATTGTAGACATTGGCTTGCCGGATTTTGACGGCATTGAATTGACACAAAAGTTTAAAAAATCGGTAGCCGAGTCTGATCCGGATACCAAAATTTTGATTCTGACTTTTCAGGACAATGAAGAAGAAGTTCTGGCAGCTTTTGCCGCCGGAGCTGACTCTTACTGCATGAAAGATATTAGCTTCGATCAGTTATTAGATGTAGTAAAAGTAACTCACGAAGGTAACTCTTGGATTGATCCGGCGATCGCCCGCATCGTCCTGAAACAAGCTCGCACTCAGGAGTCCGCGCCGGAAGAACCGAAGGCTGAGGGTAAAAGAGTCACAATTAAGGCTGCCGAACCCGAGTTTAGTCACATCATTGAGACTTACCCTTTAACCGAGCGGGAATTAGAGGTTTTGGAACTGATCGTGCAGGGTTACAGCAATGCTGCAATCGCCGAAAAGCTTTACATTACTGTCGGTACAGTCAAGACTCACGTTCGCAATATTTTGAACAAGTTGTGTGCTGATGACCGCACTCAGGCTGCCGTTCTCGCCCTGCGTTCTGGCTTGGTTGGATGAAGCCTGATCATCAGGCAAAATCAAGTTAAAAGTAGGGTGCGCTGTGCGCACCTTACGGCCACTGATTTAGGGTGTGCAGTGCACACCGACTGACTAATTATTACCAAAAAATTACGGTAGGCAGTGTGCACCAGCCGAGCAATTGTTTGTTGTTAAAAAAGTAATAAAGTTTAAATCCGCATCTATCCCAGTATAGATATTTTTTTCAATTTTTAAATAACTAAATATACCTGAAGATAGATGCTAAAAAAATAGCATATTACTAATACTTATTGTTGAGCGATCCCCAGTTAAATAAATTTCGCTCGCACTGCCAATATTGCGCGATCTCACTTCATAAAAGGCGCAGGCAGAGGCGAGATTACGATACTTTTAGGAATAGTTAAGCCTTAAAGAAATTATATCCGCAGAGCGATGCTGAGTTCGCTTAAATTAGCGAAATTAAAAGTATCAACTACTACGGAAATATTTTAGAAAGAGGTATTATGGCCGCTCCAATTGAATTCAAGTTATTTGCTCCCTACAACAAAGGAGCTGCCTTGATTGGCTCTTTTTCTAATTGGGAAGAGATTCCGATGGAAAAGGACGAAGAGGGTTTTTTCCACACGCGAGTTGAGTTGGAGGATGGCGTTTATCAATACAAATTCCGCGTTCAGTCGAAAAGCTGGTTTCTGGAAGCGGATCAGTGGGTAGATATAGTCGATCCCTACGCGACTGACATCGACGATCCTACTCAAAACGGTCTTATTCGGATCAAAGATGGCGATCGCATTGTCGATACTTACGTCTGGAAACACGACGATAAACCGCTACCCGCCGATCGGGAATTAGTGATTTACGAAATGCACGTTGCTGACTTTTCCGGCGGCGAAGCCGATCCCCTCGCCCGCGGCAAGTACAAGCACGTCGTCGAAAAACTCGATTACCTAGTCGAACTCGGCATCAACGCGATCGAACTCATGCCTCTCAAAGAATACCCAGGCGACTACAGTTGGGGCTACAACCCCCGCTACTTCTTCGCTGCCGAGTCCAGCTACGGAACCACAGAAGAACTCAAAAACCTGATAGACGAGTGTCACGGGCGCGGCATTCGCGTCATCATCGACGGGATTTACAACCACTCGGAAGCATCAAGCCCCCTCACTCAAATCGATCACGATTATTGGTTTCACCACGAACCCCGCGATCCAGACAACAATTGGGGCCCGGAATTTAACTACGAATTCTATGACGAAAACTTAGGAACTTTCCCCGCACGCAGATTTGCTGGCGATACAGTCCGCTTCTGGATTCAAGAATATCATCTCGACGGCATTCGTTTCGACGCGGCGCGACAAATTGCTAACTACGATTTCATGCACTGGATCGTTCAAGAAGCCAAAAGTGTCGCCGGCCCCAAACCATTTTACACCGTTGCCGAATACATTCCCGACAATCCCAGCATCACGAATCTAGACGGGCCGATGGACGGCTGCTGGCACGACAGTTTCTATCACTCCCTAATTCCACAACTCTGTGGCGACAATTTTGATTTAGAACGGCTCAAAGAGGTAATCGACTGCAAGCGGCAAGGTTACTTGGGTGCTACGAATGTAGTTAATTATTTGAGCAATCACGACCACGATCGCCTTTTTGCCGAATTGGGTTCGCGCGGCATTTTGGATGAAGCCGCCTTTAAGCGGGCGAAGTTGGGAACCGTACTGTTAATGACAGCAGTTGGCGTGCCGCTGATTTGGATGGGCGAAGAATTTGGCGAATACAAAGCCAAAACAATTGAGCAATCTAAAATTGACTGGACGCTGCTAGGAAATGACTTGAATAAAGGTTTGTGGGAATACTACAAAGGCTTGATTCACCTGCGTAAAAATAACCAAGCACTTTACACAGAAAACATCGACTTTTTCCACGAAGACCCCGACTCGAAAGTTTTTGCTTACACTCGCTGGAACGATGAAGGTTCGAGAGTTGTAGTAGTGGCGAATATGTCGGAAAATTATCTAGCAGGTTACAGCGTGCCCCACTTCCCGGCAAACGGAACTTGGCACGAATGGACAGGGAATTATGATATTGAATCGGGCGATGACAATATTATGATTGACTTGCCGGAATACGAAGCGAAAGTGTTTGTTTGGCAGTAAGTTGTCAGACCTCCAAAGCACTGATTCCCAATTCAAAAATATCAGGACTGAAGTTCTTACTACCAAGCCGAAAAAATATTTTGTAGTAAGAACTTGAGTTTTTTCTTAATTCCCCCAAACTCCGAGAACAGATGTCTCACTACAAACTTATAAGGGTTATTTGACAGGCTCCAATCTAATTCATATCGTTTCCGGTTGCATCGGAATAATAAAACCGAGTCAACAGTTAACACTCAACCATTCAGTTTTTCGACCCGCCCGTCAACAGTCAACACTCAACAGTCAACACTCAACACTCAACAGTCAACAGTCAACAGTCAACAATCATTCCGGTGCAACCGGAATTGATATTATTTCCCCAGATTGATTTTCTAAGCACAATTGGGTTATAGCCGCCGCCGGTATGGGTTTGCTAAAGAAGTAACCCTGACCCATATCGCAGTGATGCGATTGCAAAAACGCCAACTGTTCTGCTGTTTCCACTCCCTCAGCAATCACCTGTAAATTCAGGCCCTGTCCCAAGGCGATCGCCAGTTTCACAATAGTAGCACCGCTGCTGCCAGTCACCAAATCGGCTACGAAAGATTTGTCTATTTTTAAATTATTGAGGGGAAAGTTTTTCAGAGACCACAGCGAAGAATAACCGGTGCCAAAATCGTCCAGAGATATGTGAATTCCCATGTCCTGCAACTGCTGCAATACCGACACCGTAAAGCTCACATCTGTCATGGCAATGCTCTCGGTAATTTCTATTTCTAAATACTCTGGATTTAACTTGGTTTCTGATAAAATTTCAGCAATGATTTGTACCGTGTGAGGTTGCAGAAACTGGCGGGCTGATAAATTCACCGCTATCCGCATCGGCGGCAATCCCAGTAACTGCCACGCTCGATTTTGCACGCAAGCAGTCCGCATCACCCATTCGTCAATTTGGCAGATTAATCCTGTTTCCTCAGCTAAGGGAATAAATCGATCGGGAGAAATCAAACCGCGTTCGGGATGCTCCCAGCGAATCAGAGCTTCCATGCCGACTATTTTACCAGTCTTTAAGTTTATTTGCGGTTGATAGTGCAGGACAAACTCGGATTTTTTTAGAGCTGTGTAAAGATAATTTTCTAAGTTAAGCTCTTCGGAGACTTTACTGCCGATCGCCTGCGTGTAAAACTGATAATTATTGCGACCTTTCTGTTTAGCTTTGTACATCGCAGCATCAGCATTTTTTAGCAAAGTTTCTGCATCTTCTCCGTCATAAGGAGCCAAAGCAATTCCCAAGCTAGCCTTAATATAAAGTTCCCGATCCTCAAAATCAAAAGGACTGCTTAAACTCTGGATAATTAGCTGGCAAATTTTAGTTGCGTCCTCTGGGCTGTTGATATTGTACAGCAGCACAGTAAATTCATCTCCGCCCCAACGAGCCATCGAATCCCCCACGCGCAAACAGTGAGTTAAACGCCGAGATACACTTTGCAGCAACAAATCGCCCACTGGGTGACCGAGAGTATCGTTAACATTTTTAAATCTATCTAAATCTAGAAAGATTACCGCCAGCATTTCTCCATTTTGGTGAGCGCTAGCTAAAGCTAAAGACAGCCTTTCATTAAACAGTAATCTATTAGGTAAACCGGTTAAGGGATCGTGAGAAGCTTGATGTCGGATCATCGCCTCGACGCGCCTCTGCATTGCAGCCATGTACAGGTGAGTTCCTAAAGATTGTGCTAACTTCTGTTCTTCGCTGGTCCACTTTTGAGCTTCGCCTGTTTTGATTTCTTTCCAAGCTGCAAAGGACTGTCGGGGACGATCGTTCCGGGCGTCCGAACTGCAACGGCCCGCCCACAAAATTTCGGTTTGTATAGGGCTGCGAAAAACGGTGAGACAGCCGATGCACTGTTGGCGGTATTGCAGCGGTACTGCCAAAAATGATCGAATGGAAGCTGCGACTAAATTGGCAGATACAGATTTAAGTTGAGGTTCTTTAGAAATATCGGAAATTGCGTACAAGTGCGGTACGAGAAAACTGGAAATATTGGTGTCAATTGAAGTGTAATGCTGGGAATATAGATTTTCAAAAATACCTAATTGGGTAGTATGATTATCAGTTTGTGCTTGATCGTCTTGGTTTGCCCTCCCCATAATCTGCTGCCAAAACGGGCTGAGTTCAAGGTCGATGTCCGGGGGCTGCTGGCCACAGGTATAAAGCAAAGCCGGCCGATCGCCAAACTCGGCTGCAAGGTAGAGTCGTCCTCCTGAACCATGCAAATGCTTGACTGTTTGTTCGAGAACTGCTTTCCGAATTTCGTTGAGTTCCAGAGGAGAATGCAGCAAACTGGTAATTTGGTTGATAACGGCTTCGTCACGCGCTTGCTGTTTAGCTTGACTAAGTAGAAAAGATTGGGCGATCGCAATTGAAAGCTGATCCACAAGCAACTGCACCATTTTTAATTCTCGATCGCTAAACCGTTTTGGTTGGCTGTGGTGAGACACCAACAGCCCCCAAAGCTGATTTTGATGCACAATCGGCACCGTCAGAGAAGAACGTGCCCCCATAGCCTTCAGATATTCAGCGTGACAGGGGTCTACAGGACGATAGGTAATATCTTCAACTGCTAAAGTTTTGCCGGTGTCGGGACAATCTAACCGATTAATTGTTTGATGCTTCAATTCCACATCTACAATCACTCGCTGCCGCGCTTTGAGAAACATTTCCCGAGCACTCTGGGGAATGTCGCCTGGTGGAAAGCGCAAACCCAGCATAGAGGGCAAATAGTCGCCGTTGATCGACTCAGCAATGACCTCACCGCTACCGTCGGCCTCAAAGCGATAAACTTTTACTCGATCGCTCTCTAAAAAGCTGCGGATTTCTCGGGCTGTTGTCGTTAAAATCTCTTGGAGTTCTAAAGAGTTGCGGATGCGATTGGTAATTCGATTGAGTAAAATCTCTTGTTCTAAAGTCGATCGTGACATTTGTCTAGCTTTGGTGCGGGTCATGCCTTTTGATCTCCCGGGCTGTTGACAGCATTTTTGCGAGCCACCGTCTTAAGTTGCCCTGTATTATACATTACAACACTTTGCCTCTGTCTAGGGGCTTGACTCAACCCAACAGCTAGAAACTCCGTTTCTGGGGATATTTCTGGTTTTCCGACAAATTTGGGTGATAAACCGGGTTTTTCACCGCATTTACAAGGTAAAGAAAGAGCGAGCTGACCATTAGTGAGGACGAAAGTTCGATCGAGTTTGATCAGGGCTCAAGTTCTTACTACAAAACAATTGCAGACTTACAAGGCAAGAGATATAGAGAAACCGGGCTGATAAACCAGCATTCTGGCTCAAGAGCGCAGAATGCTGGGTCGTCAACCCGGCTTGTAAGTATTTATACCCGGAAATAGGGCGTTAAGCCGCCTCCCACATTTCCCGAATTCTGTCCGGCAAAAAGCCAGCTATTTCGTCAATTCGCTCCTTGGACAGCTCATCCTTCGTTGCCGAAAATACAGCCGCGATCGCAGTTTCCGGTTTTACTCCTGAAGGAAGTGAGCCTTCTAGTTCCACCCTCCGTGCAAACAAATTGCCATCGATCCCCGCAGGTGCAGGCGGGCCGGTCAAAGGCTGACGTATGCGGCTGAGCAATCCCACCAGCGGATTTGTATCTTTCCAGAGGTCTGCTATTTCTTGTTGCAGGGTTTTGTCATCCGTAGGCAAAACTTCTTTGTGCAATTCAGATTCCACGTGCTCGATGGCATCTTTTGTCATCACGTCGCGCATGACCCGGTACACTACTTCGGTAATGTCCCTGGCATCAAAAATATCCTCCAAGTGACCGTTTACCAACACTTTTTCCAAAAACGGCATATCCTTTGAAGCGATAGGAACTGCCGATCCTTTGTGGTGGAGCGAAGTCGGAGGATTCGTTTCCATTTTTTGTAACAGTTTGCGGCCTTTTTCTGTTAACTCAGCTTGTTGAAATGCCACTAAAGGCGGCACTAACTCAGCTCCTCCGTAAGGTTCTCCACTAAAGTCCGCTTTGATAAATTCTCTTTGGTTGAGGTAGTCCAAATGACCGAGCAATTCCGCTTCCGCCACATTGTGACCGACATATTCTTCCGCTGCATTCCTAATTTCCGACTCTCCCTTGGCGTTGCCGCTGCCAATCTTTTTCAGCAAAATGTAAGTCAGGTCGTCTCTGATTGGAATTGTCATTAAAACCTCCTAGGTTAATATCCGGTAAATAAAGCTCATGTAAAAACTGAATTTTTTTACTGGCTTAAATGGTGATGATTACTACTTAAAAACATTGAAGTATAAAGTAGAGTAATCAAGTATCTCTCAGCAGATGGAAGTTAGGAAACTTAAGTGTCCGCTAGAATCTTCCTTTAGGTAGATCCGTCTATGGGAACCCATGTCTAATCTGGTTAATATCCTAAAAAGCTGTCGCCACTATTGAATGCTATTAAGCGAGGGTGCTTTATTGGTAAGATTTTTCGTATTTATTGCGTATTTTTACCAAGGCTGACGCACCAAGAGCGCCTCAGTTGGTAATTGGCGCTAGGAGAGGTAGAATTAAACAGATGCTATGGGGTTATCAACTGTGGTCGTTTTGCCCGCAGCTTGTAGCGATATGGTATCGGATTAGACCAAAAACTGGTCATCGGAAAGCTACAAATACGAGCCAATCTGTCTCAAGTGCCGCAGCGCCACTTGAAGAATGCCTCGGGGGCAACTTTTTTGATCATTTCGATCAGCATTTATGAACTACCCTCACTGGAACAATAAATTGGAATCCTCGTTTGTAAATAGCGGTCAACAGGCGCTAGACCAGCGTCCCTTAGTGTTGGCTGTAGACGACAATCACGACAACTTAGAGCTGCTGGCACAAATACTCGATTTATTCGGCTGCGAGTGCATGGGAGCCGTTGACGGGTATGCAGCTATTTCAGCAGCAGTCGATCGACCTCCCGACCTAATCGTACTCGACATTTGCTTGCCGGATATAGACGGTATGGAAGTAGTAAAACGGATTCAACAGAACCCCGAGCTCAAAGATATTCCGATTGTTGCTGTCACAGCACTAGCAAAACCAGAAGACCGCGCTCGAATTCTCCAAGCCGGCTGCGTGGAATACCTTTCCAAACCTTTTAACATCAAAGATTTAGAAAGAATTATCCGCCAGCACCTCAACTCTCAAATGCTTTTGGTTGAGTTTTAGATTTATAATTAGAATCACGAACTTGAGGTGCAGAGGCCAAAATCGCGATCGTTCCAGTGCGGCCAGTCTCCAAGGTCGCATCGCGGAGCAAATCAATGACTCCCACGCCCAAAACCTTTTGGATTAATTCTTTCAGTGGCAATTCCAGAAGTGATTCTAATTGTGTCCGCACCTGCAAGGCCAAATCTTGCTGACCATTCTGGGCCAGCAGTTTTTCGGGTTGAGTAAGCCCATTTTCGACAACAATTATCAATTTGTTATCCAAAAGATTGCAGAGCGCCTGACTCGTTGGGTGTCCGAGTTGAGAACGGTACAAAGCTTGAATTCCCTGCGAAAGAGTCCGTTCTAATTTCCCCCGAGTAGGTCCTAAGGTTTCCCCTGTCATATTTTTTATTGACACCATGATAGATAAATAAAAAAGACTGTTAGCAGTTAACAGTTAGCAGTTAAGTTAACTGTTAACTCCTAACTGCTAACTGTTAGAAATAACCGTCGCGTTAGCCGACAGTAACTTCATTAGTTTCCACCCCAGTTGCACCCTTAACGCCTTTAGCAATTGTCACCAACTTGTTGACAATTTCCTGACTGGGAACTGTACCTTTGAGAACCACAGTAGTGCCAAGTTGAGCCACATAAACAGTCTCAATATCCGCAACATCTGGATTTGCATCAAAAGCCTGAGCCACCCGTTTAGCTAAACCGCTTTGATCGTATTCTCCATTCAATCCCATGCGTTCCGGCGGGATTGTCTGAGCGCTCCCACCAGACTGAGCTTGAGCTTGAGCTTCAGCTACAGGTGCTTGGTAAGCAGGAGCCTCAACAGTTTCTTGATTTTCAAGTTTTTCTAAACCAAACAATCTTTTTAGCCAGCCCATAGAGTTTGTCCTCCGACAAAGTTTGTGTTAATTGACGTGTTAATTGACGTGTTAATTGACGTGTTAATTCACGGTTGGCAAGTCGCCCTGTAATTGTTATTCTCAATACCAGGAATTACGATCGCACTCTTGGATGCAGGAACCGAGTTTTTTTACAAAAAAGTATCGTTACAGCCATCCACCTAGGCAGAAAAACCCGGTTTGTTGAGTTTGGTGCGCCCGTCTTAAATACAATTTACTGTTGTACAACTCCGCCGCTCATCTGCCTGGAGACATAATTCTCCTGCTCTAAAACAAATACTTGGGCTGACCATTCCGGCAAATCAAACTTAAACCCTTCTTCCCCAACTTCTACGATTTTGTTGTACATCCACTCGTGCCAAGTTTCCGCAGCCGGAAACTTAAGAATGCTGTTACCAGATAGATAAGTATCCGAAAAATTGGCGACAACTACTGCTCGCGTTCCCTCATCGCTCCAGCGCGAGTAAGCCAGCACTTTGGTTTCCGGATTTTCGTGGATAAATTCAATATTTTCGGTATAAAGTGCCGGAACTTTTTACCGCAGGAGAATCACGTGTTTGTAGTATTCCAACAACTCATGATTTGGCTGGTTTTTCAACAAAGACCATTGCAGTTTATTCGGCTGGTTGGGAGTTTGCCGAGTGGATTGTCCAAATTCTTCGCCCATCCACAGCATCGGTATTCCTACTGCTGTGACTAACAAAACTGCTGCCAATTTAGCGGGTTTAAAAGCCGCTTCTGGGTCGAGAGTCCGAAAGCTTTCTTCCGCCAGCAAGTGGGATCGGTCGTGACTGGCTAAATAATTGATAACATTAGTTACCTTTTGATAGCCTTGTTGTTTGAGTTCTAAAACTTGCTTGAGCTTTTCGATATCGAAAGTATCCCCGCGAGATTTTCTATGGCAAAAATGCGAAAACTTTCGTGCCAGCAGCCATCCATCGGCCCGTCCGCAGCGACGAGTTCGGGAAGTTCGGGAATGTGTTCTGCTATGTTGTAAAATGGCTTTTTGTCGGCGGTTTTTTTCGCTTAACGAGTTAGCCCGTGTAGAAAATCTCGATTGTCCAACTGCCGCACGGCATCCTAGCGAATGCCGTCGATATGATATTCTTGAATCCAGAAATTAACGACATCGCCGATGAATTTCCAAGCGGGACGAATGCCGAGTTTTGGGTCGAAGTTTTCGTAGTTAAACTCCGGGCCCCAGTAGTTAGCCGGATCTTCGGGATAGTGTTTGTCGCGGTAGTACCAATAATTGCGATCGATGAGCAATTAGGGACATTCTTCATCGCAGTGGTTATAAATCCCGTCCAGAATCACCCGAATGCCCCGTCAGTGGCACTCGTCCATCAATTGCTTCAAATCTGCGGTTGCGCCGTAACTGGACTCTACGGCAAAGAAATCGCGGACTTTGTAGCCCCAGCTATAATCGCCCGGATATTCATTAACTGGCATTAGTGCGATCGCATTTATCCCCAAATCGCACAGATAATCTAATTTCTCCCTCACCTGCTGGAATTTACGGCCACTTTCGCAACCATCCCGCCCGGAAAAATCAGTAACGTGCATTTCGTAAACGACTAATTCTTCATTATTTGGGAGTTCTTTGTCGTCGTGCTGCCAAACATAGGTATCAATAATTCGCGCGCCTGCTTTGATGCGAACTGTACTTGTATTAGTAGTGCGCTCAATTTCAGTCGCTTAGGGGTCATTGACTTCTACCCATTCGTCCGGTTCAAAACATGGACTTTGCGATTGAACTCGGAATTTGTATTGATAAATACCGTCTTCTAACTTAATGTTAGTGCGGAAATAACCATTGTCATCTTTTTCTAAGGGAATTTCTGCCCATTGGGAAAAGGAGCCGAGCAGTGTAGCTGCTTTGTTGTTGGGAGCGAAGAGGTTGAATTCAATTGCAGCGGCCATGAATGCCTTGTTTTCAGAACTTATAAGTGTGATAAGTATTGATTTTTACCATTTTGCAAATCTGTCGCCATCGTTCTTAAGAGTTAAACCTCTCACTCTTAAGTTGTAAGGTACTTGGGGGCGCAGCCGGAGGATTTAGTAGTGCGAAACCTAGCGATTGAGTAAGGTGCGCCCTAGGCACCCGGAAACCTGCTTTTAATCAAAAATGTAGTTAAAGTAACTAAAAATTATTAAGTGCTATTTATGAACAATAGTCCGGACTGTTTGGATTTCGTAGTCTGAAACCCTAGATTTTCCGTTGGTAGCGAACAGGCATTGGAGCCTTGAAACCCTTATTCTACGGTTGGCTATCCAAAACTGTCCGAAGTATTGTATGAAAAGTAATTTAACTTTTGATAACTAAATAAATCGTGGTTAATATTTAACATTTGTAACTAAACAAACATTTTTTATCCGGCAGGGGTAATACCGTAGAAAGATGTCATTTTAGGCGGAAACCGCGAGGATGAGCTTGTAATTATAAGGCAAGGGAAACCAGAAAAATGAATCCTTTATTCCACTGGGTTTTCCTGCGACTTTAAGCCAAGTTTGAGCCGAGAATAGCAATGATTATTTTTGCTTATGTCTTGGCACCACTTGTTTTATAGTTTTTGACTGGCAAACTTTGTAGAACCAAAATCAGCTTTAACGACTGCTGCTATCTCAGTAATTGGTAATTGGTGAAAATCTCATTCGTCCCTGTTACCCGTTAGATATTCCGAGCAGTGGCTCTAAGGCTCTAAAAGTTTAATGTGGGATGTTGGCGAATTACCGTTACTGTAAAACTCTGGAGTGTTAAAAATGCTAAAACAAATGTGTTGGTTGCCCAGATTGGGACGCAATGGAGAAAAGATATTGCACTTGCGCACTGAAGCCCGTCAAGGGTGGCGGCCTTATACAGCTTTTCCGCAGTTTGCTGTATCCGATTACCGGGAACCGGGCGGTTCTAAGGGATGGGCAACATATCAGAAGCTGAGAGTTCAAGGGTGGAATTTAATATCGACTGAAGAAGGGCAGCAGTCGATTTTTGGCCAACAGAAAAGTGCTTAAAAAATCCGAAACCGCAGCAATAAAAGAAGAGAATTTTATCTCTTCTTTTATTGGTTCGGGACGCAGAAACTGGGTTTTTAACCATCCTACTTCGTTGCAGCGGTAAGGTGTGTACTCCACACCCTACATACTTTTGAGATGTTTGCCAGTTGCAAGTAAATTAGGCGAGCTGCCTTTGTCTATCTGCTGTTGTTGCTGCGCTATCATACACCGGCTGGCGAGTTTTCAAGTTAAACCGATATCCGTGGGGGAGGATGTGCAACTTGGCCCCGCAAATCGCCAAACCCTCATCCTTCAACCGTCCATCTATATTGTCGTGGAGTTTTTCCGACTCGTCGATGACAGTTACAGCGTTTTCGCCAATGACTTCCAACTCGTCGCCGCTGACTAAAATAGCTGTATTTTCGTCAATACCAAATCCCAACACAGCAGGTTGCAGCAAGAGTGCGGTAACTAAGCGTCCCAGACGACCTCGTTGGGCGAAATGCTGGTCGATGACAACATTCGGAAGGAAACCCATTCCCGGACCCATTGCTACCACATCAACGCGGGGATTTGTCTCCGAGTCTCCTTCAATAATCATCATGTCTGGCATCATCGCCGCGCCGGCACTGGTGCCGCCAATGATAATCCCTTCAGAGTAGCGTTTGTGCATAGCTGCGTCGAGTTTGGTGTCTTTCAAGCAGCTAATAATCCGCGCTTGATCTCCGCCGGTAAAGAATATGCCAGTCGCTTGTTCGATCGCTTCTAAATAATCTGGATTTTTGGCATCTTCGGGTGTCTGGGTGTCAACCACTCGCACATCTTCAGCGCCGAGTCGCTCAAACACTCGGATGTAATTATCTCCTACTTCTCCCGGTAGGCTTGTCGCAGCAGTCATGACAACAATGTGCGCTTTAGTCCCTCCGGCGCACCGCAAGAATTCCCGCAGAATTTTGCAGTCCCCCTCTTTGTCTTCCGCGCCACCAATTATTAGCAACTTTCCCTGAGTTTCCTGGCCCGCCATATTATCTCCACTTTTAATTTATTAAGTTTCACTAAAACACAAAATTCCTTTTTCCGAGAACTGCCCAAAGGTATATATAGATACCAAAAACATCTCAGACTTCTACCCCTCCAGCAGGCACACAGCTCAAGCGTTCTGGTTGTTTTTTACTCTTGCCCCGGGCTGTAACGATGGTTTTGTAAACAGTCTTGGAGGCACTAGACTAAAGAAACCGGGAATATGAACGAAAATTCTACGTTTTAACGGATAAACTTAACTCCGAAACCCCGGTTTTTGACAGAGCTTTTGCGTCCGCGACTGGTAAAAAGAACCGGTTTCTGCGTCTAGGACTATCTATTTAACTCATCCTCGATGATCGACACAAAAAACTTACCCCCCCTAACAGGAGATAGGAGGGGTCAAAAAATGAGCTTAAATTACCAGGCTGACGCGCGGGGGGCGATCAATCCGGTTTCTGACCAGATTCTTCGCTAATCCTCCTCTGATTGCTCGTAGAAATCAGATTGATGAGCGTCAGTCCTCAATTAGTCCGATCGCCCGTTAGTGCGATCGCTCGATCAAATTGCTCAATATGGTACTCGCCCGCTCTAAAGGCAGGTGTCTGGGTTTGCCGTTCCAGACAATCTGATATTCGTTGCTGTTTTGACCGTCGCCGTAGCCAGAAATTAGCTTCCGGTGAAAGGCTTCCTCGGCTAAGTGGTGAACTTTGTCCCTGAGAGCAGTTTGTGCGATTTTCATAATTTGCTGCCTCTTACATTTTCTTTCACTGTCATAAACAATTATAACTGGGCCCTGTACCTCTCTAAAGTTATAGATTTTATTTTAAAGCGGGAAGAAAGTAGTCCTTAGTTATTAGTGCTTAGTTATTAGTGCTTAGTTATTAGTGCTTAGTCATGAACCTTTAGTCAGATATTGAAGGAAGAAGAAATATTTTTTTACTCTCCTCCTCTTCCGGAATGCCGAAGGCAGAATTGGCCGGAGTATTTGTCTCAACTGAGCAGTGCAATAATATCTATGCCCGCAGGTAGTATCCCACGCACCGACTATAAAGTTAACTTTAAAAATTAGCTCAAAGGAGGTTATAAAATGCTGCAAGAAAAAAGCACCGAAACAGCCCGCGTCAATGCTCGAAAAACAGATGTTTTTGATGTGTTCAACTTCAAACACTATATGGGGCCAAACCCTTATTTAGACACAGCAGCTTTAGTTTTCGATTTAGCGTTGACGGGCGCGAGCGAACCTTTGCCGATCGCACATTACCAGGAAATTATTGGCCATCGCTACCCGCAACTCCTGCACGAAACTTTCTCGAACCACGCCCAACTCTTCGGCCGTACCGCCTCAGAAGTAGCCAAACTCGACATGGGTTTGCACTTCCACAACTGGAACATCCAGGCGTTTTCTCAGTTTAACAGAATTAGCATAGAAGCACTTCACGCCCGCACCGCCAGATCCGTAGTTTACGCCGTTTGGGATTGGTTTGAAGCCATCAATCAAAATCAAGACTTTCCCTTGGAAGCACAAATCGGGGCGCTGCAAAATATGTTCCGGCAGTCAGTTTACGGAGGCCCGACAGTTTATTCGTTAATGCGAGCGGCATCTCAAAAAGGCATTCCCGTATTTTATTTGTGGGATGAAGGATTGATGCAATACGGTTACGGCAAAAAACTCGTGCGCGGCTCTGCAACTACGTTTGATTCTGACAGCCATTTAGACTCAGATTTTACCACGCGCAAAGACGATTGTAAAGCTTTTCTCGCTACATTAGGATTTCCTGTTCCCAAAGGCGATATCGTCTCCACAGAAAACGGAGCTCTGACAGTTGCTAGAGACATTGGCTATCCAGTTGCTGTCAAACCAGTAGTCGGTCATAAAGGAATTGGCGTCACAGCAGATATCCGAGATGCTGAGGAATTGCAGGCCGCTTTTAAAAGATCTGTTAAGGCAATTCCCGAAACAGAATCGGTGCGAGTAATTGTGGAAAACAGCATCAAAGGATCTGATTTTAGGCTGTTGTGCGTTGACGGCAAATTTGTTTCTGCCACTGAACGCCGACCCGCTTGGGTAACAGGGGACGGCGACTCAACAGTTCGCGAATTGATCCGCCGTGAAAACCGCAAACCAGAACGTTTGGATACGCCAACTTCGGCCCTGAGCAAAATTCAGTCCGACGAAGCGATGGAAATGTATCTGGCAGAACAAGGGCTGTCATTGGATAGTGTCCTAGAGCGCGATCGCATTGTGTATCTACGCAAAGTCGCCAATCTTTCCGCAGGCGGCGTCAGCATCGATGCTACCCACACTATTCACCCGGATAACATTGTTTTAGCTCAAGATATAGCCCTACATTTTCGGTTAACTTGTTTGGGGGTTGATGTGATCACAGAAACTCTCGCCAAATCTTGGAAAACCGGCAATTTTGGGATTCTCGAAATCAATGCCGCGCCGGGAATTTTTATGCACCTTAACCCGGCTGTCGGAGAAGGGGTTGATGTGCCGTCGCATATTATCGAAACTTTCTTTGACTCTGGAAAATCCGCCCGAATTCCGATTATTACTTTCAACCGAATTTCGGTGCACGATCTGCAAGAAACAATCGACCACATTCTTTTGCAGCATCCCGATTGGACGATCGGTGCTGTTTGCCGCGGGGGACTTTTTGTTAACCGTTCTGAAAAAGTTTTGCATAAGAATTACAATCTTAACGTGCAAAGTTTGCTGCGGAATCCCAAGCTCGATTTGTTAATTGCTGAATATCCCGCAAATATTTTGGAAGCTGAGGGAATGTTTTATGGGGGGAGCAATATGGTGGTGCTGGACAATCCGGGAGAAACGGAGATGATGTTGATCAGAGAAAGCACTGATCACGATACTGTTGTGGTGAGAGAAGGAAATAGTATTTCTCTTCGCCGCCAAGGGTTGATCGAACAGTATACTCTGGGAGATGATGAACCGTTCACACGGGTTTATTTGAAGGAAATAGGGACTGTTTTGTGAGCTGTTCCACATTTAAGTTAGCTTTGTAGGGCGGGTATTGATTACCCGCCCCACCAGCAGATCAAGGTTTTTTTTCGCTCCCAGGTTCTTGCGGGGCAGGAACTTGGGAGGGCCCAGATGGGAACTGGCTTCGTTACACTTAGTTACAATTGCTTTCAATTCCTCAGTCGTGGATGCACTATTGGTAAAAAGCCAATTGCTTCCCAACTTTCTTGTTACCACACCAATATTTTCGTAGAAATTGGGTTTCTCAGGGTAAGTCCTATTGCTGCGATCGTAAGTTTTTAAACAATTTAGTTTCTAGGCTGTCCTTCGTGCTATCAAGGAACTTCACAAGTCTTTAAACAATTGCACTCCGGTAGCAGAAGGTGTGGAAATATGAATGTTGCGAGCAATTGGTTTAATTCGCTGAAGGAAAGTTTACTGTCGCACCGTCGCTACATTCCAGCAGCGCTGACTCTTTGCACCGGTACAAGCTTGTCATTGGCAGCCGTGGCCGTTGTTTGGCATGGGGAAAATCAACGACTGCAAGCTGAATTTCATCAGCAAGCCGATCGCCTGAATGTGGCATTGCAGCAAAGCATCAACAAAAATTTAGAATTTCTGTACTCACTTGAAGCATTCTACAGCGCATCTGCTAAAGTTAGCAGACAAGATTTTAAGCAATTCACTCAACCTGCACTTTCCCGAAATTCTGCTATACATTCTGTTAACTGGATTCGGCGCGTGCCGGATGCCCAAAAAGCAGCTTACGAACAAACAATTCGAGCCGAAGGTTTTCCGGCATTTCAAATTTACGAGCGAACTCCTGACAAAAAGCAGGTCAAAGCAAAAGTGCGATCGGAATATTTTCCAATTATTTACAGAGAAGCACTAGAAGAAGATAACAAAGTGATCGGTTTTGATGTTGCCTCCAGCCCCGATCGCAAAGCAGCTTTAGAGAAATCGGTGAATACCGGGAAAATAGCCGCTTCCGGGCGGATTAGATTAGTCAGCAACAATCAACCGGGATTGCAAGTATTTCTACCAGTACCCCGCCGCAGAACTTCTGCTGATAACTCGATCCACGCCCCCCAAAACCTAATGGGAGTTATTGCGGGTCTGTTTCAGATTACCAATATGGTCGATTTCTCTTTAGAATCGCTAAATTTAGACAAGATTAATTTTTACCTCTATGACAACTCTGCTATAGAGAAAGAACGCTTTCTGGTGCGCTACGACTCACAAGCTAAGCAGTTGATAGATAACCCAAAACACGAAAAGCCAGAGTTAGCTAATTTGCAGGGAAAAATCTGTCAAAATCCTAGTGCTTGCACTCGCTTATTTAACGTAGGAGACCGCCAGTGGAGGCTGCTAGTTTTGCCTGGGAAGGGGTACAACAGTATGAGGACGCATCAGGGTTCGCTGGCAATTGGCGCGATCGGGCTATTGATGACTGGCAGCTTGACGATTTACCTGTTGATGTCTCTAGAACGTACCGCAAAAGTAGAACAGCAAGTGTACGATCGCACAATTCAACTAAAACAGCGCACCGCTGAACTAGAAACAGCACTAAAAAATTTGCAGGAAACTCAATTTCAACTAATCCAAACTGAAAAAATGTCCAGCTTGGGGCAGTTGGTGGCGGGAGTTGCCCACGAAATTAACAATCCTGTCAACTTCATCTCTGGCAACCTGATCCATACAGGCGCATATACCCGAAACTTGCTGGAACTTGTGGAACTATACCAGCAGCAATATCCCAACCCAACGCCCGAAGTGCAAGCGAAACTACAAGAGATTGATTTGGAGTTTATCAGTGAAGACTTGCCTAAAATCCTACAATCAATGAATATGGGAGCTGAACGGATCAGGCAGATCGTGCTTTCTCTGCGGAATTTTTCGCGCTTGGATGAAGCAGAAATGAAGTCGGTTGACATTCACCAAGGCATTGACAGCACCTTGATGATTTTGGATAGTCGGCTGAAACCCCAACCTGGTTTTCCGGGCATTCAAGTCATCAAAGAATACGGAAATTTGCCCTTAGTGGAGTGCTGGGCGGGACAATTGAATCAGGTATTTATGAATGTTTTGAGCAATGCCATTGATGTTTTACATGAAAAAAAGAGTCACATTTTACCAAATGGTAAAAATCCCTATGATGCGGCTTTTTTACCTAGGATTCGGATTCGCACTGAACTTTTAAGTTCTAATTGTGTATGCGTGCGAATTGCTGACAATGGAGCGGGCATGACGGAGAATGTAAAAAAACGTTTATTTGATCCCTTTTTTACTACCAAACCTGTAGGCAAAGGTACTGGCTTGGGATTGTCGATCGGCTATCAAATAGTGGACAAACATAAAGGTTCGCTCAGGTGCCTATCGGCTCCCGGAGAGGGAACTGAATTTTGGATTGAGGTGCCGGTGCGACAACACTCTAAGCAATCTGTTTCTAAGGTTTCACCTGCGGTAGGTGCCAGTTGGAATTAGCGGGAGAAATCTCTCTTCTAGCTGAGTCTTGCTGGGAGCATCTCCATGAAAGCAGCCAAGCGAGAAATTGGAGTTTGGAGGCAGGAGGCAGGAGGAAAGAGGAAAGAGGAAGAAGAAAAAAGGAAGAAGGCAGGAGCTAGGAGGAAAGAGGAAGAAAAAAAAAGGAAGAAGGCAGGAGCCAGAATAAGTGTTTTTACAAATTTGAGATGCTCCCTAATTCCTGTCTAGAAAAAGTGAACTATCCGCACTCAACTTGGGAAAGGTGCGGATTTGGCACTCTACTTTCAACTGTTAACTGTTATAGTTATTGGCAAGCGTGTGCTAATTTCGAGTCCAATATCGCCAAAGACAAATATTTTGGGTTTTACCCGTCGTGACAATTTATAATTGTAGCAAGGCCAGATTACCAATTATTAACTACGATGTCTTTACAATCTATTAGCATTCCACCCACAACCGATCGCAAACCTGTCGCTTTGATTGTCGCTTTGCATGGATGGGGTGCTAATGCTCGGGATTTGACTTCCTTAGCACCCGTTTTCAATTTGCCGGATTATCAGTTTGTGTTTCCCCATGCCCCCTTTCCCCATCCCCAGGTAACGAGCGGCAAAGCGTGGTATAACCTTCAAAGCAAAGACGCTCAGGGATTGGTAGAAAGCCGGCAATTGCTGAGGGAATTTTTGCTGTCTTTGGAAAGCAGCACGGGCGTGCCTTTGTCTCGCACGATTTTAGGTGGCTTTTCTCAAGGCGGAGCGATGACTCTAGATGTGGGATTGACTTTGCCTGTAGCCGGTTTAATTTGTCTGAGCGGTTATTTACACCCGATTTCGCCAGTTGCTGGGAGTGCTTTGCCACCTGTTTTAATCGTGCACGGTACTCAAGATACTATTGTGCCGGTTAGTGCTGCTGTGCGATCGCGCGAGAGTTTGACGGCTTGGGGAGCTGCGGTGCAGTATCAAGAATTTAAGATGGGACACGAGATTCTGCCGGAAGTTATAGATGTAATGCGAAGTTTTGTTGTACAAACTGTGTCGAAATCTGATTAAAGGTTTAGTATATAGTATGGCGGAAGTCTCGGGCAGGGGAAAAAAATGAAAACTTTAACCAAAGCATCGCGCGATATTGCTGTACTTACTTCTCAGGACGTGGCAGAATTGGCTGTCCGTTTGGAAGTTGACGATTATACAGATCCTTTTGAGGGATTGAATGATTGGCATTTGTTGCGATCGCTTGCCTTTCAGCGGCCGGAGCTGGTTGAACCTTATCTCCACCTTCTGGATATGGAAGCCTACGACGAAGCATAGATTTAAAAATCTAGCTCAAAAATTTCGACGGAATTGAGGAAGAAGTTAGCAGCATATCTTGTTGCGGATTAAACAGATGAATTAGAGATTTGAGTCTGTTTTTATCTTAATTTCTTTCTTGATTTTTTTTTATGAAAAAATGACATGAAGGGCAGACGAATTTTAATCGGCGTTAGTGGCGGGATTGCCGCTTACAAAGTTTGCGAAGTAGTTTCCACTTTAGCGAAAGCTGGAGCTGAAGTTAAAGCTATTCTTACTGATGCAGCCGCGGAGTTTGTAACGCCTTTGACTTTTGCTACTCTGTGCCGCCATCCTGCTTTTACTGACAAAGATTTTTGGCAAGCAAGCCACGGGCGCCCCCTGCACATTCAACTGGGAGAATGGGCGGAAGTTTTTGTTATTGCTCCTTTGACAGCTAATACTTTGGCTAAGTTGGCGGGGGGTTTTGCGGATAATTTGCTGACTAATACTGTCTTAGCTTCTAGTTGCCCAATTTTGCTGGCACCGGCGATGAATACGGATATGTGGGAACAGCCGACGGTGCAGCGGAATTGGCGGGAAGTGTTGACTTATCGGCGCTATCATGCTGCGAATCCGGGGGCGGGAATGCTGGCGTGCGATCGCGCGGGTGTCGGCCGCATGGCAGAACCTTATGAGATTTTGCCTCATATTGAATCGCTGTTGTATGCGAAGGGCGATCGAGATTTAGCGGGCCTTCGGGTGTTGATCAGTGCGGGAGGAACGCGGGAACACCTCGATCCGGTGCGGTTTATCGGCAATCCTTCCAGTGGCAAAATGGGTATAGCTTTGGCGCAAGCTGCACAGCACCGCGGCGCTACAGTGACGCTGGTACACAGTATAACTGGCGAGTTGCCGCTCTCAGGTTTGCGGGCGATCGCAGTTACCAGTGCACAAGAAATGCGGCAGGCGATGCTGCAATGCTTCCCCGATGCGGATTTGACGGTGATGGCGGCGGCGGTAGCGGATGTGAAACCTGCCGAGTACAGTAGTGAGAAATTGCCGAAGCGATCGCTCCCGAATTGTTTACCGTTGGCACCGGTAGCGGATATTGTGGCAGAGTTGGGAAAATTGAAACAGCCGCACCAAAAATTAATCGGGTTTGCAGCACAAACTGGAGATATTGTCAAGCCGGCTTTGGAGAAATTGCGATCGAAGAAACTAGATGTAATTGCCGCAAACCCGATCGATCAAATAGGTGCCGGTTTCGGCAGCAATACCAATCAAGCAATATTAATTAATGCCGCCGGCAAGCAAGTAGAAATAGCACCTTGCAGCAAGCTAGAAATGGCTCACCGATTGTTAGATTTTGTGAGGGAAGGGTGAGGGCGCGATTTACTCATTAACTGGGATTAATTACTACTGGTTCGGGCGATAATTCTGATTCCCCCAAATCCGTTGATTCCGAGTCAGGCGACAACTCAGTATCTGCGACAGTAATTTCTAGTTTAAATCCTAATGCTTCGAGCAATTCTACCAAACTATAGATTTCCGAACCTGCACTTTCAGCCAGCATCTTGTCGAGTTTTTCGTGATGCTGTTTTGCTGACTCCGAAAGAGTATTCATCCTGATTCGAGCCTCAATCACCTTTCGGATGGCATTTCTCAAAAGTGCTGGTTCAGGGTCTTTTTCTTCCAAGATAGCGCCGATAAAACCAGCAGCTTCTTCCGGCTCGTGGAGAGATTCAATTAGGTACTCGCGGTGGCTATCACTTGTCGGTGCTTTCACGTTTTTCATAATCTGTCCAGTATTCTATAGCTTGTCGAATTTTCTGTTTTTGGGTGCTTTTATCCCCAGCTATGAGGATTACCACAATTGTCACGCCGACTTGTCCGAAGTAGACGCGGTAGCCCGGGCCATAATTAATTCTGAGTTCAAAAACTCATTGTCCCGGTGACTTGAATTCTGCGAGATTACCTTGCTCAACTTCGGTCAAGCCTAGATTTGATTCTAACTCTAACATTCCGATCGCGGCGGGCATCAAGCCACTCGGTGAATGGTGCCGTACCCTCTGCTGTAGTGTAACGTGGAATTTCCCTGGGTTGTACTTGCATGATTTTATCGTACTTGATTAACAATTTCTATCGTAAGGGCGATCGACAGTGCATTAAGCGGGGAAATCATACTTAAGACAGAGGTATTCGATAGACAAAATAGTAAACCTTGTTTGAGGAAACAAAGTTTAAATCAAACAGGGCATTGTGAATGAATTTTAAATCGATCGCAAAAACCAATCTACTATTCGGCAGTTTGATAATTAGCCTCGGATTGCAATCACTTCCAGCCACAGCGCAAGCAGTCACCGACGCGCAAGTTTCCGCCCTCGTAGAAGCGCTGCGACAAGCCGCCCCGCCACAAGCCGCAAATGACGGAATGTACAGTCAGTGGCAAGTTTTACCGGGCAATATTTCCCGCTGGGCCAAATTCTGTACCAAACAAGATTTAACACCCCAACAATTTGAGGCCGACGCGACAAAAGCCAAATCAATTGTTACCTGTATCGTGGGCGATTTGCTGCGCGACGAATACAAAGCTAGCAGCAACAATGAATTAACCGCTGTACGCCGCGCCGCTTGCTGGTGGATGACAGGGGACTCCGCAGCTTGCAAAAGTGGGGCAACAGCTACTTATGCCGATAAAGTTATCAGCGTTTACCAGAAGCAGCAACCTAAAAAGTAAAGTTTTTGCTGGCGGAATTTAGATTTTTTTGACCGCAGATGGACGCAGATGGTTTTGTGCTGATGGACAGATAAGAGCGATTTGATATCAAATTCAATTATCCTATAAGCGCCAAAGATTCTTGAGAACATTAATCAGCTCTTTCTGTCGTCGAGCGATTACTTCTGGCGTCCATTCCTGTTCCCGCAGCACTTGGGTAGTAAGTGCAAAGGGTGAAACACCTGTCTTAGTGGTGAAATACTTCTGTTTTTTCACATCAAAATCATAATTTTGTGCCAGAGTGTTTTTCGCAGAAGATAGCAAAACTAAGTTGCCAAGACGATGCACATATTGATCGCGCTCTTGCTGACTAGGAAACGACTTCATCCACTCACTATTAGCGTCGGGATTTTGGGGAAGTACGTGCTCGACAGTAATGTTGGAGAAGTTGTAAGATGCTTCACCTTCTGACAGAGCAGCATCTAAGCGCAGCAAAACATAACGACGAATTTTTTGAATTAGGTAAAGGTCACTATCGAGGACTCTGAGGATATTTTTTGACTCTTCAGGAGTAAACTGGAGCGGTGAATAGGAATTGAATAAATATTCCTCTTGCTCAATAGCAGTAAGCAATCTGCTGTAACGTTCAATCCGTTCATTGATATTGGCGCGGACAATCATTAAACCTGCCGCAAGGCGGTCTAAATCTGTAAAAAAACGCACCAAATTATCCGGGTTATTACGGTTGCGCGACAGGTAGAGAATGGCAGGCGGTATCCAGTCGAAATTATCAATTCTCTCTAAATATTTAAACAGTTGATTTATTTCCTCTGCACGCCGCTCGCTTTCATACCTTAAGTTCTGAATTTCCGAAAAAGCCTTAGCATAAGGATCTAAAATTTCATCAATGAATTGCTGAGGCCCAGCCGCAGGATTGATGTTTTCCTGAAAATCTTTAAGGACGCTCTTGTTGAGTTTTTTCTTTTCCTTAATCATGCGAATATGAGAAAACAAATCTTTGAATAATTCGCGTCCCAGATCCTCCTCGGTATCTTCCCACTTTTTAGTATATTTTTCTTGTTGGCTTTCGGGTATTTTTCCGATAATGTCAGCTTTCAAGATATCAGTTAGGGAGAGATCCAATCCCCTGTTGTTCAACACAGAAAATATCCGATATGCAGAGTCAAAGTCAGGCGTAGAAACCACTACCAAGAAGCACTGGGTAATGAGGAACTGGGCAAGACGTATACGGTGGGATTCCGCGATAGTCTGCAAACGTTGCAAGAATAAATGTGCATTTTCTTTAATAAGCTTCTGAGTATCCATCAGCTCAACATTGTTCAATTCTTTGAGCTTGTTAATACCACCTTCATTTTGAAGATATTCCTTAAAAAAGTCGGCATCTCGCTCGCGCAAAGTCAGACGGTAACGATTATTTATACCCGCGATTAAGCTGCCTTTTTGGTATAGATAAGTGGTCAAGTCATTGGCGTGTTCTGTTGGCAATGATGCCCTGAGAGCAGCTAGTAGTATGGTGAGAGTTGTTAGACGTTGCTGACCATCTACAATTTCAGCATCTGGCGGCCCAGATTTGATCAAAACAATGCTGCCTAGAAAGTACGGGTTGAGTTGATCAATCGTGTCATTGCCATCTCCCAATGATGTTAGCAGGTCTTCCAGCAGTTCTCCAGCTTGCTCATTTGTCCAAGCATAGGGACGTTGGTAGAGGGGAATGGTGAACATAAAGTCATCGCTAAAGATTTTTCTAATGGGGTGTTCCTCACCCTTGATGCTGACACGGTTCATGCTGGGTTCCTGTCTTAGGTGTGGTTGTTAATTGCTTCCCGAAAGTCAATTTTCCTTGTTACTAGAATACCATGCTCAAGCTTGGAAAGGCTAACCCTCAACTTAGCCTGTGCAGGCTGGTTTCATTCGTCCCGCCACAGGTTTCAATCTGCGAGTGAATATATCATCCATTTTCCGCCTGACTTCTCATCAACTTTTGCACACTCCCCAAAGCCCGATTTAATTCGTAACTCTTTCTTTCTGAATTCTGCAAAAAAGCCTGCTGTTCTTCCTCAATCATTAACACATCCTGCCGCACCAAACCATCTAATAACTTTTGAGCCGCACCGAAACAACTATCTTTGATAAACCTGCGAAACCACACAGGCAATTTGTGCAGCCGCCAAAACGCATTTAATGAGGTAAAATGAATTAAATAAGCGCGAGTTGCTGTCTCGCTCACCGGACAAACCAAGCAGTAAATCTTAAAGTCGCTCCCCAAAGTTGAAACCCAATGCGGGTAAACATAACTCACGTCCAGCGGTTCCGGGTGCAGTCGGCGCAAAGACTTAAAAAATAACTGAGAAATTGACCAAATTTTATCTATTTTGTAATAACTTTGAGCCTGATAGCGCGCTGTTACTTGATGCTCGTTTTCTTCTATAGTATCTAACACCGGATTTGCCCAAGCTTGCCAATCATCGTGCAAGTGTCCGTGGTACATATCCATCAAGTTTTCAATTAAAAATGAATAGTGTGCCTGACAGTCGATGACTGAAACTGTGGCAATATAATTGAGATGTTCCCACTCTGGCAAATCCAGTAAATTATTTTTTTCTGCTTGCATTTCGTCGCCGGGAAACAGCCAGATAAAACCGTTTTGTTCCTTGACAGGATAGGAGCGAATTTTGCAGTTAGGTAGCTTTTGATTTTCTGCTAAATAATCGACTTCGGCGCATTCTCCCCTTGCATTTAACCGCCATCCGTGGTAAGCACATTCGATTAAATCGCCTTTAACTTGACCGTGGCTGAGTTTAACTTGCCGATGCGGACATCTATCTTCTAAAGCGTTGATTTTGCCTGCACTGTCGCGGAAAAGTACGATCGCCCGATTCCAGATTTTCGCAGCTAGGGGCTGAGTGTGCACCTCGCTGGTGCGGGCGATTGCATACCAGCGATCGAGATTAATGCCCAACTCGCGGATGTGAGTTTTTTCTCCCTTTGGAGATACCGATTTTATCGCGTTGTTTTGCATTACAAATGTTCCCAAATTACGCCCATAAAACAACCCAATTTTACAAAATAACAGCCCGGAAAGCAACGACCGTAAATTTTTCTAAATCTCCGTTCTGACAAATACCTATCGCTAGCTAAATGCTTCAACCACCCCGGCGACAATCTAAATTTTAATAATCTTAAAGCATTGCGAAATCCGTAGGTGGAACAGTCGGGATTAAAATCTCTCGCTGCCCCTAATATGTAGCCTATTCTAGGAGGTGTCTCGACTTCCGATATATTATCTAAAAAGACGATTTTTCCGTGCGGATTTAACAATTTTTTACTTGCCTCAAGGGCGGCTGGGAGGTTGGGCAGGTGGTGAAAAGTAGCAGCACTAACTATTAAATCAAATTTGCGGTCGATCGCTAATTGACTGGCATCCATTTGGATGTATTCGATATTGGGGGCTGAGCGTTTTTGACGGGCGATGTCCAGCATTTTTGCTGATAAATCGACGGCCACTACATTATCGTAATACTGGGCTAATTCAAAAGCAAGAATTCCCGAACCGCAGCCAATATCTAATGCTGCACCTTTGCTGACCGATAGGTTGTTAGTAAAGAAATCGTTCTGGTTTTGCAAGGTGGCGGCGAAATCGTATTCTGTTGCAAAAGCATCAAACATTACAGATTTATTGCGAATTTTGCAGTTACTCTTCAGCATCTATTATTGCTTTATACTCATTCAATAATATTTTAACCGCAGATCCACCCCCCTCAACGCAGATATTTTTTTTGTTCGCAAGCTCTGCCTTTTCCCGTCAGCGAAACCACACCCACAAACCGTAACTCATCTTAAAAAAAGAATGCAACTTTAGGAAACCTCCAAATCCTTATTTAATCAGTGATTCCCATTTCTTCAAATCTAAAATCTAAAATGGTATGACAGGGGGCGGGTTTTACCGAGAATAGCAGCCGATAATTGACAATTTATAAAACCCGCCCCGCTACAAACCTTAGATTTTTAACACGCCTTCGGGATTCACCGTCAAGAGCGATCGCCTCTGCAAACCCTCCTGATATAAAATAGCATTAGCTGCCAACAAACCGCTGCTAACCGCCCTTTCCATTAAACCGCAAGGAAACGGCATTTTTACCCAATCTCCCGCAAACAAAAGATTGGGAACAGCGCAGCAAGTTTCTGGTCTTTCTGCATAACTACCGGGCGGATATCCAGAGAAATTCTTTTGATTTACCAATTCCCGGTGCAGCATATTTGCCTCTTTTAATTCAGGTACAATTTCGTACAATTCTTCCTCAAAAGTCGCCAGCAAAATTTGCTGGTTGGGAAATTCTTTCTCCTTGTAACAATAAGCGTGCAGTTCCACTACACTACCGCCAGTTTTCTGATTCCACTCGATGAACTGATCCTGAATTCGGTGGTAAAGCGTAATGCTGTCAGTCAGTTTGTAGCCGGAAAGCGAACTGAAATTGCTGTGATCCCACGCAAATTCGCGATCGAACCAAAAGCGACCGACCGCAAACGGATCGGCTATATTCAAACTCTCGATCCGACTCTGCACCTGCGGATTCACCTCACCGCTAGCCAAACTAAACAAATGCTGCATCCCCGGAACATCGGCCGCCAAAACATAATAATCAGCCTTCAATGTTTCTCCCAAATTTTGCGGCTGCGATTGGTTAACCGCTGCTGCTAACTGTATTTCATCTGCTTTTTCATCGACTACCTTAAATCGAGGCAAATCCCGCTGAGCAGGCCCGCTCACAACTCGCCCTTCGGCATCAAAAACTGCCCCGTGACAAGGACAGTGAAATTGACCGTCGTTCTGTTTCTTAACAGTGCAGCCTTGGTGAGTGCAGCTCAGAGAAATTGCCTCTTTTCCCGACGGTGCAGCGGCAAATACGCTGTCCCCAGCGCCGAAATATTCCGTAGAGTTGCTGTCACTTAACAGCGCGTTTCGCTTCACCCAAAAAGGTATTTTACTTTGCACATCTCCCGACTGGTAACTCAGAGAATCAATCTTGCCGTTTTCCCAGCGAATCTCACTGACTGCGACATCTGTCAATACTTTGCCGCCTTTGCTTTCAATGGCTCTGGCAATAGGCTGCACCAAACTCGTGCCCATATCTTGCCGCGTGCCGTTGAAGGCCAAACCCTCTGGATTTCCGAAAAAGTAAAAGTGGAAAAATTGCATTAATTCTCCCGCGCTCAATTCGTCGGGAGCGTTGAGGCTGGATTTGGCAAAAGGCAGAAAATACAAGTCATAAAGCCCGCGCGGAAATTCACCTTTTACCCAGTCGGCAACTGATATATTGTCGAGGCGAGCGAAAGTTTTTTTAGTCTGAAAACCGCCGATTTCCCGAAATACTTGCCAGTGAGCGGGTTTTGTAAGATTGATTCCCCACTTGAGCCGATTGGGAGAAGATATCCCCAAATCAACTATATTCCAGGGAAAAGCTGAATGGTTGGGACGGAAAACTTCGGGTTTGTATTTGCCGTCTCGAAACACAACGGCGTAGGATTCTAAAGATACAAAGTTATCAGTAATTTCTAGTTCTTCAACCACACTTTTGAGGTTGTAGTATTGCGGAAAAAAACCGTGGAAACCGTGTTCCATCATAAAAGTTTCGTTCCCAACTTGAATCGGCCAACTAGCAATTTTGCCACCGAGTTGGGGCGATTTGTCGAGTAATGTTACGGCGAAACCCCGCTGACTGAGCTCGTAAGCACAGGCGAGCCCTGCCAAGCCTGCCCCCACAACTGCAACGGTTTTGCGGTTATTCAGCATTCGCGGCAAGTCAAGAGAATCTTGCACAAAAATGGTGGGCTCTGGCTTGGAAAATCGAGAGTAGCCCAGCAGCCCGCCGGCGGCACCGACTCCGAGGAATTTGAGGGCGGTTCTTCGAGAAACTGGTGGGGATAGCGGTGGATTGGTTGATTGACTCATCAGCGGTACGCGGTAACGGGCTTTAAACACAAGGAGGCCATAAGGCATATATCATAGACCGAAAGCATGATATGTGAAGAAATACTAAGACGCATCCCCCAATTGGATCGCACCGTGTCAAGTGCGATCGCACACAATGTATAGCGGAAGGAAGCAGGCTTTAGTTATCTAGGAGAGAAGCAAGAATCAAGAAGGAAAAAGCGATCGACCCCATAGCGTAAAATTCTCTAAATAATTAAGTGTTTTTATTGATGTTGCTCAACTATTGGCATCCGCCGCCCATGATGTTAAAAAACTAGGAGATTTTCATGCAAAATCTTAGGCAAAAGGCAGTCTCGGCGAAGTGTACGAAATAACCGGGCAGATATCCAAGGCAAAACAATTAACCAGTCGAGCTTTAAGTAAGTTGGCACGAAAAGAATTAACTATTTTAAAACAAGTAAATACAGAGTATATCTCTACTGAAATAACTCAATATATCGGCGCTCGATTCAGGGGAGTCCTCACTTAATACCAAGACAAAACCCTATTAAAACTGAGAAATGGGGATGGACCGCAAAAAATCAAAGACGCCCGTATAGGTAATGCCGATTAAATGAAATGTACCTGGCTGCTATGTAGAAAACAGGACTTACTTGAAGAAACCGGGTTTTTGCGTAAGTCCTTTTTATGCAAAACCCCTGCATAATTTGCAAACTTTTACATAAATCGCGAATTTCTTGGTACGTGGACTTTGTTGGTGCTGGTGTCCACACCCTACGGTAGATATTTGCGGTTGACCTTGAATGCTATAATCGTGCCCCCATCGCCAGCAGAGTCAAAATTCCCACCCACATCCCAACTTTTGCCAACTGCTGCCGCCAACGGCGCCCTCAACCGCCCCAAAATCATGCACTACCAATTCCAGCAGCAACGCCAAAAACACACCACTCAGAAAAAAATTAAAAAAGCTATTTTTTACTGCTTGATAGCACTATTTTTCTGCTGGAACACCGCCAACCTCCCTACAATTGCCCAAAACACAGGCCAGGGCGGGCTTAACGGCCAAGAAATGAGAAATTTGCTCGATCGAGGCAACCTCACTGAAGCCGTAACCAGAATCGAACAAAACTGGGAACAAGACTATCAAAAATACTTTGAACAAGACTTTGCAGCCCGTGCGAAAACCGCCGAAGCAATATCAAAAACTCTCTCCCGCCTAGCAGCTCAAACAAAGAAAAAACCTGCTTTAATTTACGCTATACCGCGCACCGACCAACTAGAATTAATCTTAATATTACCCGATCGCCCGCCCATTCTTCGCAGCGTCCCGGAAGCCAAACAAGAGAAACTGCTCTCTGTAGTCCAAGCATTCGGCAGCGAAATCACCAATCCCGTAAAACTCAACACCACCAGCTATCTAGAACCAGCCCAACAACTCTACCAATGGATAATTGCACCCCTAGAAACCGATTTGCAAACAGCAAAAATTGAAACATTGCTGTTCTGTGTCGGCGCAGGTTTGCGAACCGTACCCCTAGCAGCAATGCACGACGGAAAGCAATTTCTGATCCAAAAATACAGCCTCTCCCGCATCCCCGCCTTCAAACTCACAGACAGCAATTACACCGACCTCAGAAACGTGCAAGTCCTAGCAATGGGAGCATCAGATTTCGCAGAAACGGCGAAAAAACAACCGCTACCAGCAGTTCCATTAGAACTCGGCGCGATCGCCCGACAGTGGCCAGGTCAATCCTTTCTCAACCAAGACTTCACCATAGTAAACTTGCAATCCCAGCGACTGCAACAAAGATACGGAATCATCCACCTTGCCACCCACGCCGAATTCCGCCCAGGAACCCCAAATAACTCCTACATTCAATTTTGGGACACCCAACTACGCCTCGATCAAATGAGAGAATTAAAATGGAACAATCCGCCCCTCGAACTGTTAGTATTAAGCGCCTGTAGAACCGCCTTGGGAGACAAAGAAGCAGAACTCGGATTTGCCGGTTTAGCCCTGCAATCGGGAGCAAAATCAGCCCTCGCCAGCTTGTGGTACGTCAGCGATGCGGGGACTCTCGCCCTGATGACAGAGTTTTACCAGCAGTTAAAAATCAACAGGCCAAACGACCCTCCAATCATTAAAGCTGAAGCTCTCAGACAAGCACAAATTGCCGCGATCGAAGGCCAAGTGACGATCGAAGGCGGTCAACTGCGAAGTTCCCGAGACGAAACTCCCTTGCCCCCGTCCATCCCTAAACTCGACAGCAAAGATTTATCCCATCCGTATTATTGGGCAGCTTTCAGCATGATCGGCAGTCCTTGGTAAGTCGGCCTCTTGACCGACACTGGTGATAGGCTTTGAAACACTCAGGTAGCTAAGGTCAGGAAGTCGCCTACCTGCCTCGCCTACAAAACCGGACTTGAGACTTTCACCTCATCCGGCTCCTCAGTGACTTGGGTAACTGTCTATACTACCCCCAGCCAAACCATCTTTGGCTGTTTTTACATCGTGGCAATGTTTGTGTAAGAGCTGAAGATTGGTATATTCATCCCTACCACCTTTGGAACGGGGGATTTTATGGTCGATTTCCCATTTATCTTCAACTCCGAAAATCAATCCGCAATGGTTACATTTACCCCTTTGACTCTTCATTAGAGTTGCCTCTTTTGTTGAGATTTCAGGGTGTTTTCCCCTTCTTGTACTCCAGTAAACCAGGTTTCCGTCGTATGGAGACGATTCGCCTTTAACTTTCACATGGCGGACTATTGGAGTCTCGCTATGCGTTCTTAACCGCATTAAGTTTTCACTTTTTGCATTGGTTGCGAATACCCAGTTATTACCGCCAATGGTCTTCCAATATCTATTGATGATCCACTGGATAGACTTTTTGGGATGACGGCGTTTTGCCCAAGCCTTAAGTTTGCAAAAGATTAAATGGTCTTGAGTTTCGTAAGCATCACGGCTCACGACGGTTGAGTAGTAGTTTGCCCATCCTCGGATAATTGGATTAAGTTTTCCAATTAGCGCTTCTTGAGTCGCTGTTCTATGGGCGTAGATGATGTTTGCTACTTGCTCGTAGTGTATCTTCTGCTTCTCTTGGCTTGGGGTGATGATTGTTTTGAAACCTAGCAATTTTCCGTTATTCTTCCCAGAGTGATACTTTCCAACTGGGAATTGCCGTATATTAAACCCAAGGAAGTTGAAACCTGGGGTATTTCCCTCGTATTCCTCAAGGGTATGGGCTAGGCGAGTTTTACTAGGCTTCAATTCTAAGCCCATGCTTTTTAACCATTCGGAGATTATCTCCTTACATCTTTGAACAACGGTTATATCTTCGTGGAGAATTACGAAGTCATCGGCATATCGGATTAGGTGGGCAGCAGAGATGAATCCTGCGTACTTTCCTTCTTTATAAACCTTCCTTTTTGGGAAAGCTTGAGCTATCCGGTTTTCCATCCCGTGGAGGGCGATATTTGCTAATAATGGGGAAATAACCCCACCTTGAGGCGTACCCTCAGATGTTGGAAACAACTGCTTACCGTCCATCACTCCCGCTTTTAACCAGGCTCGAACTTGTCGGCGGATGGTGGGGAATGTATTTAATTTTTTGAGCAGTGCTTCATGGTCGATGCGGTCGAAACATTTGGCAATGTCAGCATCTAGCACGTATTTAGCTTTCCTACTAATTACCGTGAATATTTGCTCTATCGCATCATGGCATGAGCGTCCGGCTCTGAACCCGTATGAGTTAGGTTCAAATCGCGCTTCCCATTCTGGCTCTAGTGCCAGCTTGACAAGTGCTTGCAAGGCTCGGTCATTTATTGTCGGGATGCCTAATGGTCGCTTCTCCTCCGTACCTGGCTTGGGAATCCATACTCGCCTGGTTGGAGCGACTTTTGGGCTTAATTTAAGTTTGGCAACAAGGGCGAGACGTTGTTTTGGGGTCAGGCTCTTAAGCCCATCCACACCAGCCGTCTTCTTGCCACTGTTGTCTTGTGTTACCCGCCTGACCGCTAAGCACCTTGCTGACCAGGACTTCATCAACGTCTTTTGGAGTCTGCGTATTGCTTTAACATCACCACGTTGAGAGGCTCGATAAATTCGTTTTTGGAGCTTATAGACAGACCGTTCCAGCTTTCGCCAGTTAATGTGTCTCCATTCCACCATCGGTTGTGACCGTGTTTTAGACATATATACTCGGACTTTCGACTTTATCTTCCATATCACCGTGAGTCTGTCTGCGTATCCCTGTCATTACAACAGGACATTGGCTTCTGACTCTATCCCACCTGTTCGCAGCATCCGGTTAGCACCTACTCTTGGTTTTCGACCTCCAAGAGAGCATACGAAAGGTTACTTCGTTCCTGGTAGCCATTGATTGAATCTTTAGAGTTGATGCTTTCCACCGGGTTATTGGGAGTGCTGCTGATACGGTCAGATTTATCAGCCCCTAATCCGTTACCTTTTGGTTCCAGCGCATAAAGCCTTATTTCGCTGGTTGCCTTTCACGATGGTTCAAGCGCATCTTCGCTTTCGCTACTCATGGATTCTTGCTAAAGGGATTACCGACTTAGGCTGTCAGCTACCTTCTTTCGTCCCGCTTTACCAATTTGACGGCTAGTCTCCTTAGTAGGGATCGTGCTTTCACCACTGCACCTGTGGGGTAGGATTTGGGAGGAACCCTCACCTACATGGCTATCAAGTTGTCAAGGTTATATTGGGATTGTTCCCTCTTTTTTTTCCCTTGCCTCTCATCCTTAAGTATTGCTACTCATTTCGAGAGAACGAATCGCACCCGACTATTAGGTGCGGTGATTCTTGACACTTCATCGAAATTTGCTACCGAAGTAGTCTTATATTTTCTCTGTGTCCGTTTAGAGTCGTGGCAGTTTCCTATCCCGACTTTATCTATATTTTTTGCTGCGTTCTCATCTCTATCGTGAGTTGTGTCGCAATTTAAACAAGTGATATTCCTCACTTTAAGATCCAATTTTCCCCATTTGTAACCACAACACGAGCAAACTTGACTTGTAGGCTCCCATCTGCTGACAGTGTTGAAAGTTCTACGGAACTTTTCGGATTTTGCTTCACACAACAATCTAAATTCGCGCCAACCTTGCAAACTAATAGCTCTAGCTAGCCTCTTGTTTTTAACCATTCCTGAGACATTCAAGTCTTCTAAAGTGATTACTTGGTTTTCGTTCACTACTTTAGTCGAGAGTTTGTGCAGGAAATTTTTTCTAGTGTCAGCGATTTTGTTGTGCACTTTAGCAATCTTTACTCTTGTTTTATTCCTTCGATTAGCTCCTTTCTCTTGACGTGCTAATTTACGTTGTAGTTTTCTAATTTTTCTATCATGTTTTGCGTAGTCAGGACTGTCGAACTTCTCACCATTGCTAAGAACTGCGAAAGTCTTTAAACCTAAATCAATCCCAACAGACTGATTAATAGGCTCAACTGTTTCAGGTTCTATCTCAACTACAAAACTGATAAAATACCTATTGGCACAGTCTTTAATTACCGTCACAGAACTAGGTGCTGACGGTAAATTTATAGACCAAATAGGTTTAATACTACCTATTTTGGCGAGGTAAACGTAATTGCCTGATAGCGAAAAAGCTGCTTTGGTAAACTCTGCTGATTGATTGTTTATTTGTTTCTTGAATTTAGGTAAACCAAACTTTTTATATTTATGTTTGCCAGTTCGAGACTTAAAAAAGTTTCGATAGGCTACATCCAAATGTCTTATAGATTGCTGCAATGGAACCGATGAAACTTCCTTCAACCACTGCCTTTCTTCTGTCTTCTTAGACAGAGTGAGCATGGCAGAAAGTTTACTGTACCCTAGTAGCTTTTCAGAAGACTTACAAAACGCTAGCGCATCATTCCAGACAACTCGAACACAACCGAACAACCGCAGCTCGCCTCAATCGCTGTTGGTCTGTCGGGTAGAATCTGTACTGATAGCGGGCAATCACATGGCTTATGCTAAAATTGGCTGTGATTCGTCGATTATATATCTGTCTGTACAGAGTGATCAAGTAATTCAATGCCTGTAGCTGTCGCTCAACCAACCACCACCAACCTGTGACGAATCAAGCGGGAGCCTTCAAGGGGAAACTAAAATGAAAAAATTAGAATTTTTGCTACAAAAAGAAGGCGATCGCGCCTGGTTGCCCCTAGAAACCTCCGACGTGGAAATTCTAGAAGGTAAATACCGTGTTGTTGCTCGCATTCAGCACCCCAACACCGACATCGAAATTCGCGTTACCCATACCTCCTTCGACCCAGGGGCGCAGCGGAAAGTCCAAAGCCGATCGGCCCGCACCAACCCCGAAGGATTAGTCGTGATCATTCCCTACACCAGGCTCAAACCCGGACTGTGGGAACTCTCCTGCTTGCCAGATCCCAAAGCAACACCACTAAAACCTTGGCAGTACGGCGTTCAGTTGGAAGTATTGCCCGCAGAATCGGAAACCTCCGAACCCCTACCGCCGATCGACCAAACCGAGCCCGCAACTTCCCCCGCAGCCGCACAAATCGCAGCATCGGTCGATCACGCAGCCGCACAAATCGCAGCACCGATCGATCGCCCAGCCCCACAAATTGCAGCGCCGGTCGATCGCCCCGCACCAACGCAAATCCCAGCAGCCGATTTAGCACCGCAGCCGACCAAAATCTACCAATTCCCCATTCCCCAAACCCCCGAACCCAAACCGGGCGTCAGACTCGAACTCGTCCTCGATCAAGAAACCTTCGTCACTCAACTCGGTCGCCCCTTAATCATTTCCGGCAAAATCGACATTCCCCAGCCTCCCCAAAAAACCAGAAAAACAGCAACTCTTATCCCCGAATCCGAAGCGCTAGAACTCAAACAACTCATCGGTTCAGCACAACTGCAAATTTACCTGCGCGACCCCCAAACCTCAAAAATTCTCGCCGAAATCCAGCAGCCGATGCCAGAACAAGTTCCCCCCTGCATCTTTGCCTGCGTCACCTACATTCCAACCGAGTGCAAAAGCCGCCTAATTTTAGGAGAAGCAATTCTCAGCAGCGGTGGCGTCACCCTAGCCACCAAACTATTCACAATTACAGCTCGTTTAGAGCACCTTCTACAGGAAATTAAAGACAATTTCATCGAAGAAAAGCATCAAGCTGAACCCTCCCCAACAGCCTCAAAACAGCCGGGAAGCGCCAAAAATATATCCTTCCTCAAGCTAGTAGAAAAATCCTTAGACCCTCCCTCCCCCGCCGAAGTCCCAACCACTGAAGCCTTACCCCCTCTACTGGCTTCGCGTCACACCCCAAGTGCAGGCGGTCTAGAATTGCCCGCATTCGGTAACAAACTGCCCGACAGCAGCCGATCGCAATTGCTGTCGGAAATCTCCAATTCGCCTCGAACGGTCGCAGAGTCGATCGACCCACAAACCAAACCCTCAGACATCCCAATTTCCCCTAAAACACCGGAAATCGGAGCGATCGACCAAAAACCAGAAAACAGCCCCGAATTAGAAAAAACAGCCCCAGAAACCCAGCCAGCACCCACAAAACAGGCATTTCAAACCTTAAACGTCGAAAGTCGATTTTGGTCGCGACTGAGTTCCTTAGCCAGCAACGGCGAATCCCCGGAATGGCTGAAAGCAACCACCCTGTCGCCCACTCCAAAAGCCGCCGCAAATAGCAGCGACGCTATTGCCGTTGTGGAAGAAAGCAGCGCAACCCCGCAGCAACCCGAAACCAGCCAAACAATTTCCGACCCCCAATCCACTAGCCCGGAAGCCAGAGAATTTGTCGTCTTTGACGAACCCCCGCAACCGAAAAAAGTTGCTACAAAAACCGCAACTGTCGCAGAAGAAGTAACTCCCCCGACTCCCTACGTTTTGCCCGAAGACGAGTTAGTACCGATGCCGATTTTGGAATTGCCGCGCGCCGAAATCCTCGCCGGCGGACCCGTAAAAGTGCAAGTGCAACTCCCGGAATTAATGCCCCGGATTTATGTGAAAGTTTGGGTGTACGATCGACAAACCTACCTGATTCTTGACGGGCCGCGCTGGATTACCGAATTTAAATCTAACGGGTTGGGAAACGTCCGAGCAAGTGTCGAGTTAGAGATTCCCTACGGCTGCATGGAAGTCGAATTTGAGGCGATCGCCGTCGAAATGCAAACTCAGCGGGAAAGTCACAAAGTAAGCGTTCACCGCCAAGTTTTACCCCCAGCCGGGCCAACTTTACCCCTGGATGAGTAAGCCAAAATTCGCGTGCACCCGCGTTGACCCGCTGACATCAGCGGTAAAAAAAAGCCTCTTGACAAAAGACTATTATCAAAATCTGGATTTGGCGGCGAGAAATCGAGGGATATGCCCAATTTCTCGCGCGCGCCAGTCTTAATCTACTTACCAGTCAACTGCCGAAACTTCTTCTTAAACTTATTCTTATACACGTAGATTGATCGCTGTAAATCCTCAACTTGTAGCGACATCTCGGCAGCCAAACCCGTGCGGTTCCAAACATCCTCCTCACACTTGCGGCGACAAAAATTCATCGGTTCCGAGTAAACTTTCCCCGTAGATAAAGTCGGCTTCGGCCCACACCAGTGAATCACCGTGGCCTGAGTGCGATCGCCCGCAGGCCCGCTTGACTCAACCGGAAACTGCTTTCTCAGCAAATCCTGGTCAAAATCCGGCACCAACAACTGCATATCCACATTCTGCACCCGCAGTCGATTTTCTTGTGCCGCCCGGAAAATCATAAAGTTCAAAAACCCCATTTCTCCGTACTTAAATATCCCCGGGTTTGCCGCCGTAAAATCTAAAATTTCCACGTATTCTTCCAAGCTAAAAACGCCGCGTTTAGCAAAGAAAGTACCCGTGCAGAAATAGTTCGATCGCGATTCCGACCAACGAAAATTCGGGAAATGCTTCTCAACGCCCGGAATGTCAAAGAAAAATTCCGAAACATCCGCATCCGGGTAATCGTAACAAGGCTTATCTACAATAAAATCAAAGTCTTGAAAATTAGCCAATTTGAGAACATCGCCCCAGACGATCGTATCGGCATCCAAAACCATAAAATTTGACCAAGGACTTTCCCAGAAAGCAATCATTTTAGTTTTGCCCCAACCAAAACTTCTTTTTCTGAGAACTTCTTCAGAAACAGTTGTGCGATTGATAACTCGCACCCCATAGGATTTTTCCAAAGCACTCACAGAAAACGTACCGTCAATCAACAGACAAATCGGCACATCTCCCAGGAAATATCGGATGCTAGCGCAGCACCCCTTAGCAAACAGATAATCTTGGTCGCAGCAGGCAATAATAATACCAAAATCTTCCATAAACCCTCACTCTTTTACTAATACCAGTTACCCAAAATAATGCAACTGTAGGCAAGCTCCAAACCTTTATGTCATCAGTTATTGCCAATTATTTAATCGAAAATGGTATAACTTGCTCACCCCCAGCGTTTGGGTTTTTTGTTCTGACAGCAGCTCTATTTTTGACTTCTGCATTTTCGCCAGCTTAGCACTAAACTCCTGCGATCGTCCGTAGGCCAAAACATCGTTAAAACCTCTAGGAATCATGGATATAGTGGTCGGCCAACCCACTGAGCTTTCCTTGCGCCAACAGCGGGTCAAGCACCACCCGTTGCAGTCGCACTCAAACAACAAAAAAGTTATGTTAAAATAGCGGGAAATTAAACCCGCTGACGCTTAGTCTCAAAAATGGCGATCGCCCTGGCAAGTCCCGACTGCAGCGGGCATCAAAAAACCAACATTGGTCAAGCCTGAACTTTGGTTTTGATCGGGTAAATCTACCAGCCTTTAGGTCTCAGTTCCCCGCTAATGGCGAAAAAATAGCCCCTGCCGGGTCGCGAGGTTTAAAGTTAGGTTAAAAAGCTTGACATTCTAGGATACAAAGCTGTATAAGGGATGCGACAAGCAGCCACAATCCTACCTATAACTGTCTGTTAAGTCTGGCGTAATCGAGGACTAGGGGCAGTTGTCAGTTAGAGGCAGATTGTGGTCGAACCCGTAGAACCAGTTGTCGATCGCCCGCAGAGCAACTCAAGCAAGTCGGGCGATCGAGAGATGAAATTAGCACGTGATGGTATAATCAACTGTAATGTAATGTGGGCTTGACCTGAATTGATGCCTGGGCGGTATAAGGGCTCAGCCCCCTACGTTCAAGCAGAAGTAGACACGCCTACTGTGAATCAACTGTGAATCAACAGTTATGGATAGGTTCTATTTTGGCAGTTATTGTCAACAGGCAAGCAACCACAAAAATTAGCAGTTGGGAATTGCTGCTCGTCGAGTTGAATAGAGTGTGAAGGTGTGAGGAAAATGAACAGAACTTTTTGGAATTTACTGCTAGTATCCCCGACAATTTTGGGGCTATCATCAGTCGTCAGTGCCGCTGCGATCGCCGCAGAAGCTCCAGCAACCGCTGAAGCCAACCAGCTAGCTACAGCTCAGTCATCTGAGTCAAAAATTGCAGAAATAGTTGGAGAAATAGTTGCAGAACCAGTTGCAGCAGCCCCTGCTGCCCCAGAAAAGCTGGCTTTAAACAGCAGTGTCGAAGCGGCCCAAACCCCGGTCGTCAACGAAGCAGACGCTGAAAAACTCGCCTCAATCGAACCAGAAACCAGCGAAGCAGCACTGCAAACAACACCGCAAACAACACTGCAAACAACAGGGAGCGACATCGAGTTAGCAGCCCCAAGCGCTCCGACCAGCGCAGCAGCAGCGACTGAACCCCTAGCAGCAGCAGCAGGTACAGCCGAATCCTCGCCCCAAGCATCAGACTTGGCAGTGCAAATCAGCCCGACAGACACCCCTGGGAAAATTGAAGTGCCAGCAGTCGCCAGCACCCCAGCTACTATCCCAGCTACTAAGGTAGAAATTGCTCAGACAGGGCCCGCCGGAATGGGCGGCCCCATCGTCCCTGTGGCTCCCCAGGCGCTGCCGGCCCAACCATCCGGAACCATGTCCCAGGTGACATCAGTCACTCAGCTTTCTGACGTGCGACCGACAGATTGGGCATTCCAAGCCCTGCAATCCCTAGTCGAACGCTACAGTTGTATCGTAGGTTATCCCGACGGCACCTACCGCGGCAACCGCGCCCTGACTCGCTACGAATTTGCAGCCGGCGTCAACGCTTGCTTAGACCAAATAACCCAGCTAATTGGGTCAACGGGTAACTTAGTTACCAAAGATGACTTAGCCATCCTGCAACGCCTGCAAGAAGAATTTGCAGCCGAACTCGCTACCCTGCGCGGACGAGTAGACGGCCTAGAAGCTCGCACCGCAGAACTCGAAGCCAACCAGTTCTCCACCACCACCAAACTGGCTGGAGAAGTGGTTTTTGGCGTCAGCGACACCTTCGGAGATCCTATACAAGCTCGTGACGCCAACGGCAATCATATCCGCGATCGCGACGACCAAACTGTCACCAACTTCGGCTACCGGGTGCGGTTGAACTTATTGACAAGCTTCACCGGTCGAGACTTGCTCAGAACCCGCTTGCAAGCAGTCAACGTCGCCAACTACGGAGCATCAACCGCTACCGGCACTAACATGGCTCGCTTGGCCTTTGACGGCGAGGAGGGCAGCCAATTCACACTAGACGAACTGTACTATCGTTTCCCGGTCGGTCCCGCTACAGTCTTTGTCGGTCCTAAAGGACTTGACCTGGATGAAATTGCAGACACGGTAACACCCTTTAACTCTACGGGTACTGGTGCCATTTCCAGATTTGGAGTTCGTAACCCGGCCGTATTCCGCGGGCCGCAGGGAGCTGGCGCAAGTTTGACTTTCAACTTGGGCCCCCTCCGAGCTACTGGGGGCTATCTTGCCTCCGACGGCGATGCTCCCAACCCCGCAAACGGCAGGGGCGTTGCCGACGGTTCTTTCAGCGCTCTGGGTCAGATCGGCTTTTTTAGCAAACCGTTTGATTTGGCCTTCACTTACACCCACAAATACAATCGCGCAGGCGATGTTGGCATCATGGGTGGCACCGGCAGTTCTTTGGCTAACCGGCCCTTCGGTCAAGCACCCACTCAAGCAGATAACTATGGCGTGCAAGTTAACTTCAAACCCAGCCGTCGCTTTCAGATTGGCGGTTGGTACGGTTATACGAAGGCTGAACAACTGCGGGGCGGTAACAATGACGCTACGATCCAGAATGGTGCTATAACTTTGGCCCTGGCAGATTTTGGCCGCCAAGGCAATCTCCTCGGTTTCGTCTTCGGTGTACCGCCAAAAGTTACTGAGAGTGATGTCGCCAGAAACCGCAACACCTCTTATCACTTAGAGGGTTTCTATCGCTTCCAAGTCAATGACTTTATCTCAGTGACACCGGGCGTTTACGTGATTATGAATCCCGAACACAACGAGGAAAACAAGGATATCTGGGTCGGACTCCTCCGTACTACCTTTAGTTTCTAAGGTTTCCAGACATCTAGTTACAGCTAAAAGCGGCAGTCACCTGCCGCTTTTAGTTATTGGTCATCAGTCGATCGATTTTAGATTTTAGATTTTAGAGTTGAGAGTTGAGATTTTAGATTGTCAACAGTTAACAGTCATGAGTCAACAGTTAACAGTCAACTGTCAACAAATTGTGAATCAACTGTGAATCCAAAGTTATGGATAGGTTCTCTTTTGGCAGTTGTTATTATTGTCAACAGGCAAGCAACCACAAAAATTACCAGTTGGGAATTGCTGCTCGTCGAGTTGAATAGAGTGTGAAGGTGTGAGGAAAATGAACAGAACTTTTTGGAATTTACTGCTAGTATCCCCGGCAATTCTGGGTATATCATCAGTCGTCAGTGCCGCTGCGATCGCCGCAGAAGCTCCAGCAACCGCTGAAGCAAACCAGCTAGCTACAGCTCAGTCATCTGAGTCAAAAATTGCAGAAATAGTTGCAGAAATAGATGGAGAACCAGTTGCCGAACCAGTTGCAGCAGCCCCTGCGACCCCAGAAAAGCTAGCTTTAAACAGCAGCGCAGAGGCAGCTCAAACCCCGGTCGCCAACTCCGCAGACGCTGAAAAACTGGCAAAAATTGAACCAGACACCAGCGCAGCAGCACTGCAAACCACAGGGATCGACATCGATTCAGCAGCCCCAATCGCTCCCGCCAGCACAGCAGCAGCGACTGAACCCCTGGCAGCAACAGGCACAGCCGAACCGTCGCCCCAAGCATCAGACTTGGCAGTGCAAAGCAGCCAGACAGAAACCGCTGGGAAAATTGAAGTGCCAGCAGTCGCCAGCACCCCAGCTACTACCACAGCTACTACCCCAGCTACTAAGGTAGAAATTGCTCAGACAGCACCGACAGGAATGGGCGGCCCGATCGTCCCTGTCGCTCCCCAAGCGCTGCCGGCCCAACAGTCCGGAACCATGTCCCAGGTGACATCGGTCACTCAACTCTCCGACGTGCGGCCGACAGATTGGGCATTCCAAGCCCTGCAATCCCTAGTCGAACGCTACAGTTGTATCGTAGGCTATCCAGACGGCACCTACCGTGGCAACCGCGCCCTGACTCGCTACGAATTTGCAGCCGGCGTCAACGCTTGCTTAGACCAAATAACCCAGCTAATTGGGTCCACAGGTAACTTGGTCACCAGAGACGACTTAGCCATCCTGCAACGCCTGCAAGAAGAATTTGCAGCCGAACTCGCTACCCTGCGCGGACGAGTAGACGGCCTAGAAGCTCGCACCGCAGAACTCGAAGCCAACCAGTTCTCCACCACCACCAAACTGGCTGGAGAAGCCATTTTTGCTGTCAGCGACACCTTTGTCGGAGAGGGTATCCGCCTTGACGACGACGAAGACGAAACGGTCACAAACCTCGGCTACCGGGTGCGGTTGAACTTGAGCACCAGCTTCACCGGTCGAGACTTGCTCAGAACCCGCTTGCAAGCAGTCAACGTCGCCCGCTACGACAGCGCCACGGCTACCGGTACCAACATGGCTCGCTTGGCCTTTGACGGCGAGGAGGGCAGCCAATTCACACTAAACGAACTGTACTATCGTTTCCCGATGGGTAGCGCTACAGCCTTTGTCGGTCCTAAAGGACTTGACCTGCATGAAATTGCAGACACGGTAACACCCTTTAACTCTACGGGTACTGGTGCCATTTCCAGATTTGGAGTTCGTAACCCGGCCGTATTCCGCGGGCCGCAGGGAGCTGGCGCAAGTTTGACTTTCAACTTGGGCCCCCTCCGAGCTACTGGGGGCTATCTTGCCTCCGACGGCGATGCTCCCAACCCCGCAAACGGCAGGGGCGTTGCCGACGGTTCTTTCAGCGCTCTGGGTCAGATCGGCTTTTTTAGCAAACCGTTTGATTTGGCCTTCACTTACACCCACAAATACAATCGCGCAGGCGATGTTGGCATCATGGGTGGCACCGGCAGTTCTTTGGCTAACCGGCCCTTCGGTCAAGCACCCACTCAAGCAGATAACTATGGCGTGCAAGTTAACTTCAAACCCAGCCGTCGCTTTCAGCTTGGCGGTTGGTACGGTTATACGAAGGCTGAGCAACTGCGGGGGGGCGGCAATGACGCGACGATCCAGAATGGTGCTATCACTTTGGCCCTGGCAGATTTTGGCCGGCAAGGCAACCTCCTCGGCTTCGTCTTCGGTGTACCGCCAAAAGTTACTGAGAGTGATGTCGCCAGAAACCGCGACACCTCTTATCACTTAGAAGGTTTCTATCGCTTCCAAGTCAATGACTTTGTGTCAGTGACACCGGGCGTTTACGTGATTCTGAATCCAGAACACAACCACAGAAACGACGATATCTGGGTCGGACTCCTCCGTACTACCTTTACTTTCTAAGGTTTCCAGACCTCTAGTTACAGCTAAAAGCGGCAGGCGACTGCCGCTTTTAGTTATTGGTCATCAGTCGATCGATTTTAGATTTTAGATCTTAGATTTTAGATTGTTAACAGTTAACAGTCATCAGTCAACAGTTAACAGTCATCAGTCAACAGTCAACAGTTCACAAATTATGAATTTTGGCGGCAAATCCCGAATACGGATGTGTAGCCGTGCAGAAATGTGCTACCGCCGACGGGGCCGATTTCGCCATTGCAGAAAAAGCCGCCCAGGGGGATGTTTTTGAGGTATCGGCCAAACAGTCGGGAGTCAAAGTTCGATTCGCCGTAAAGCCCTTCACCGCGCCCCAGACAAGAGAACATTAAGGCGCCGGCGCTGGATGTACCAGTGTACTCGGCGGCCCGCTGATAGCGATCGAGCAGCATTTCTAGGTCTTCTGCGGAGGTGCGCGCGTCCCGCAGGTGAAATTGGATGCGCTGTCCGGGACGGACTCGATCGCCGATCGCAATTGCCCCCACTTTCGGATCTACTCCCAACAGATTGCGGATTAAAAAATCTCCCGGCTCTAATGTCAGCTTGAATTCATCGCTAACTAAGCCTACAAATAACGAGTGCTGCGCTAATTCTCGGTCTTCTTCGCTCAAAGTTTGAACTAACTCCCGCAAAGCCTCTAAGGGCGATCGCTCGATGCCCCCGCTGCCGGTATCGTCGGTTTGTTCTTCGAGTTTCAGCAAAATATTGCGTTCTCCTTCCGTCACCCGATAAGGATGCCCGATCGGCCTGCAGCCTTGAGCTACGATCGTTTCCAAAACTATATTGCCGCTCAAAGCTACCCCAACCGTCCCTTCTCGGTAAAGCTGATAGTCGCAAAACAACGCCGCGCCCCTACCCGCACCGTCCCCGCCGGCGAGCCCCCCTACCTTCGCCGCACCCGGATAGGCATAATCTAGCCCTTGCAGCAAATCGTTAATTTTTGCGGAAAACGGGTCGGCCAAGATGATGAACTGCGGTTCTTCCTGGGCCGGCACGCCCAAGAGATCCACCCAAGTATCCGGGGGACTATCTAAGTCAGGCAGTTCTTCTGCACCGACGTGAAAAGTTCTGACATTCACTCCCGGCAAACGCGCCAGACTGAGGCTGACTGCCGGAGTTCCCTCGACTTCTTCGGTGAGGCCGCCCCGGTTCGTGCCGATGACACCTCCCCCGCCGCAGCCCAGGATCGCGGGCACTGGCAGCAGTTCTCGGAGTAAAGGCATCAGCCGAGAATACTCACTGGCAAAGGCAGACGAGATAAATATCAGCGCTAAATCAGCCGGGCCTTCTAGGTCGCGATCGGCTTGTTCTATAACTTCTTTGAGGGCGGACTCCAAAGACGGACGGGTTGATAAAGCGCTGACCCATTGCATTTGGTTTTCGGTGTACATAAGGCAAACTTCTCTATAAAACTATCTCTATACATTAGCTAGACAGACGGGAATCCCCACAGTATAGCCCTACTCGGCTGTGCGTTGGGATGACTCGTCACGTTATGAGAGGATTCCACCCGCCTGCAACCCGACAAGCTTTAGATATTGGCAGCGGGCGGGTGGATGACGAGGCGAACCAATTACCTTGCTTTCTCTGAATATGTTCGATATCATAGCTTCCACATATGTGATACAGAAAGGTATCGTGTTGAAAGCAGTCAAAGTCAGAATCTATCCCAGCATTGAACAACAAAGTCATTTAGTGCAAGCCTTTGGCTGCGCTCGTTGGGTGTGGAATCAGTCTCTAGCTACCATGTCACAGACTTACAAAGAGACTGGCAAGGGGCTTTCTACTTTCATAATGAAGAAACAGATTCCGGTATGGAAGGTTGAGCATGAGTGGTTGAAAGAATGCTATTCACAATGCCTCCAGTCTTCTGTTCTCAACTTATCACAAGCTTTTATCAACTTCTTTGATGGTCGGACTCAATACCCAACCTTCAAAAAGCCTTAAGGCAAGCAGTCTATTCAGTATCCTCAGAATGTCAAAATCTTGAGCGATTCTGAAATCAAATTTCCTGGACATCTTGGGACGATGAAAGTAAAAATTCATCCCGACACTATCGGAAAGTTAAGGACTGTCACTGTATCTAAAATGCCTGACGATCGCTACTATGCTTCACTATTGATTGATGATGGCATCGAACAGCCCGAGTCCAGTAATGAGGGCAAAACCATCGGGATTGACTTAGGTTTGACTGATTTTGCAGTCACATCTGACGGCTCAAAACATCAAAATCCCAGACATCTCAAAAAACACGAGCGCAACCTCAAGCGTAAACAACGTAAGCTATCCCGTAAAAGGGACAAGACTACAAGTAAGCGTCGCAAAGCTAAACTAGCTGTTGCCAAGGTGCATTCAAAAATCACAAGAGTACGCGAAGATTTTCTACATAAACTGTCCTGTAAGACGGTCAACGAAAACCAAGTTATTGTTGTCGAAAATCTGGCAGTAAAGAATATGGTGAAAAATCATAACCTAGCTTCATCAATCAGTGATGCTGGATGGGGGATGTTCTGCACCATGCTGAAATATAAAGCAGAATCACAAGGCAAAGTCTATCTAGAAGTAGGTAGGTTCTTTCCCTCAACACATCTGTGCTCGAATACTTTACTGCCCATCGCAAAAATGGCTCTATCGGTTCGTGAGTTTGATTGTACGCACTGCGGGCAACGACACGATCACGATGTGAATGCTGCCATCAACATCAGAAATGAAGGATTACGGGTTTTGGCGTTGGGAACCAGCGTTACTGCCCTTGGAGGCGATGTAAGACCAAAGCCGTATGGGTACAAATCTACTACCGTAGAGGCTGGCGCCGTTGAATGGGGAAGCCCATATCAATGGTGACAGCTTGTGATTGATGTTGGGTAGTTCACGCTAACCGGAACTGGCCGCTGGCCTTCTCGGTTTTCTGGGGCGATCGATGCTCCCTCGATCGTCGTTCTTGTGTTAACATAAGTTAACATGAGAGTCCCATTAATCTCTTGTGTGTTAAATGCCGTGTTCAGCTAAATCTTAAAAGATAAAGCTCAATACAGTTTGACACACCAACCTCGTGTAATGTTTTCATCAAAAGTAAGGTCGGCTTGACCTACATTGATGCCTGTGTACTAGAACCCGCCTACGGGCTAGTAAAGCAGGAAGTAGAGACGGCTGCTGCGATCGCAGTTATGGATGGTTTCTATCTGGCCTGCTCCAACAGCAGCGCATCTCAAGCTATTATTAGCTGGGGTCGCCAGACCGAAACAGCAAATCCAACCCAAACTAACATCCAAAAAGAAAACCTTTCTTACTTAATAAGGTCAACGACCCAGGTCTAAAGACACGCTCGCTTCGAGCCTAAGACTTAAACCACAGTTGACCAGCCTAAGACTTTAGAGGTCTACGTTTTTTGAGTCATGACACCAAGCGGATGCTTAGCTAGTCCCTTGGTCTGTCGTTAACGGTTAAACATCTTTAGTTGGGTTAAGGACGTGCCGTTAGCCGAACAAGCTCACTAAACAAAGGGGCGTGCTAACATTACCTAGAAATAGGTCGGGGACAACCATATTCTCCTACACATTCATACCAACAAGCTTTATGACAACAACACCCCCAAGCAACATCCAAGAAAAAATTGAAGAAGAACTAGAAAGCGCTCGTACCGTCTGTGACGTCAAGGGCGCCACTTCCGGGGAATGCGCGGCGGCATGGGACGCAGTTGAAGAACTGCAAGCAGAAGCTTCCCACCAAAAGCAAGTCAAACCTAAGAATTCTTTTGAAAAATATTGCGACGACAATCCTGACGCTGCTGAGTGCCGCATCTACGACGAATAAACGAGCCATTTAGCTCTATCCCTTCCCTCCCCCGCCGAAATCTAACTTTTGGCGCGGGAGAATTTTATTTTAGGGGTTGAGCCTTTAGGTAATGACGAGATTTGCCCTCTATCCCAATACGGTTAAAATCAGCCAGCTTCTCCCCACTCCCCCAACCCAGGGGGACAATAATTTGCTCTGGCGCGCCTTGGTTGGGGGGATGGGAAGGCGAGATTCGAGGAATAAACAGTTTTAATCCAAGCATATTGCCGTCTATCGTGTCTCAAGTACCTTTCAAAGCGCGGCAAGTACCTTAGAAAAGGTAGCAGTAACTAAAACATTAAGACCGTGTTCAGGTTGCTGATTTTTTAGCATTTTTGTAGTAAAATTTGTCACAAATAAGTGAGTATATTTTCCCAAAGATGTTGAGTCTTTTATTGGCAGCCACCGGGCCTTGGTTTCAACCGCTAGTCTGGATGGATTATCGGTTGTCTGTGTTATTAACAATTTCGATCCCGCTGGTAGTGCTGATTTGGGCTGTTGTGGCAAAAGCTGAGGCGATCGTCCGTTTGTCGATTATTTATTGGCGGGTGGCGAGTTTGCTGGCAATTACACTTTACCTGATGATGGCTGCGCTGCCTGTGAGCTTTGTATCGTCGGTGATTGGGAGAGCCTTAATTCCTGCTAGTCTGTGGTTTTGGGAGGATTTAAACGAAGAAATTGCCGATCGACCGCAGTCGCCCCTGAAACTGGCTTTTACAGCTTGGCGCTGGGCGATTACTGTTTACAGCGGTTTGGGCGCTCTAGCTCAACTTCCCTTCTTAAGCTGTGCCTTTAAATCTCAAATTCAGGTAATTGACGAACCTTTTTGTCGCGTTTGGTTAGACCCACCTTGGCTCTACAAACAAATGTTTCACCCTACGGCAAACCCTCAATTTTTGGGATTGTTGGGTCTGATAGGTTTAGCAATCTATGTAATTTATTTGTCATATTTTGTGCTAATTAGACTAGGAAAACAGGGGAGGTCAGCTACGGGAAATTAAGTGGATTTTAAGTAATTCTTTGCCTCCTAAAGGGCAGCTAAAGTCTTCAATAAAAAGCTCAAAAATCCCCAATAAAAGAAGCCGGGGCGCATCTAGGAAAAAATTAAACTAACAGCAGGGTGGATGACGTGAAGTTGCCCAAAAACGGATACAAGCCGCCGACTCCAGTCGAGGATATCTAAAAATTTTAGACTAAGGTTCCAGCTTCCAGATTCATCTGTGGAGTAAATCTAAAATCTAAAATCTAAAATCGACTGACAGCAATGTTACTGGGAAAGACTGTGATGGATAGCAAACAAGCCTACTTACAGTGCTTAGAAAGGCTGATTTGGGCGCTCGATCGCCTGGAAGCAAAAGTCGAACCAAGTGAAGTCGCTCGGATTGCCGAACTGATTGTTCAGCCGATGATGGGGCCCTGGCGGTTTTTTCACACTCCCGAACATATTTTTGAGGTGGGGGGAGATGAAGACGCGATCGAGGTTTTGGCAGCTTTATTTCACGATACCGTCTACGTGCAAGTCGATCGCAGCATTAACTTTAACGTCAGCTACTACATCACTCCTGTTGCAAAAGAGGTTAACACACAACTACAAATTCGGGATCAATCTGAACTGTCTGCGGATGCTACCTTCGAGATGGTAATGCTGGTATTCAATTTTGAACCCGGCGAAGTCCTCAATCCTTTCTCCGGACAAAACGAATTTCTCAGCGCTGTGGTAGCAGCAAAAGCTCTAGAACCATTTCTCAAACGCGAGCAATTGCTTCAAATTGCAGCCTGCATTGAAGCAACAATTCCGTTTCGCGCCGCCGAGTCCGGAGTAACGGTAAGCCAGCGCCTTTATGACCGCTTGCAAGCAACAAATAGCCTGTTTAACCTCAGTTTGACTGACGAGGAAATGCGGGAAACGGTGAAAAAATCTGTGCGAATTTCTAACCGGGATGTGATGAGTTTTGCTCACCATAGTTCAGCCCATTTTTTGGCAAATACCTGGAATTTACTGCCGGAAACCAATCACAATCTCATCTGCTGCGGTTTTTACACGGTTCGCGACTACCGAGTTGCTTTGGTCAAGATGGAAGGTTTTCTGAATTATCTCAAGCCAGAAATAATTTTCCGCCAGTTTGAGGGATATCCAGACGATCGCACCTATCAGCGCTGGGAAACTACTGCTAAGTACAATCTCGAAATTGCGAAGCTTTATTTGGGGTGCAAACTGCCTGCTCTAGCCCTGCTAGAAGCTCTTTCTTCGGATTTGGGGATTGAGGTTTCTCTGGCGATGATGATGGGAGGAATTCCGGATCAAGCTGCTAACTGCGTGCGCCTGGAAAGCTTTTTTCCAGAAATAGATAAACCTTACCAACCTAAAATTAATTTAGAAGCGGAAGTATTGAATTTATTAGAAAATGGGCGGGCTAAAAGCACTTCTAATACCGATTTGGAGAACTCGCCACTGACAACGTTTGTGGTAAAACTTGTTGGCTTTGACGAAATGCGCTATCAGTGCGATCGAGCTAAAGAATTTTTTAAACAAAATCTAAACGCCGACGACTTTATTTCCGATTTTAACCCGATAGTTACAGAAATTGTCATTGATTCAATTCTCAAGTTGTTTGACAGCCGCAAATCTAGTATCTACCGCTACTACGATATCACTTCTAAGTTAAAGTCCCAACCCCACACCAATTTTTCCGATCGCCCTTTTCGATCACATGGTTGACTCGCTTTAAAAACAGTATTGTTGCCTCGAAGAGAGAAAAGACGGTTACTCAGCTTTTACCAGAGTGGATCGATTACACCGTGACACGATTGATTGACTCGCCAGCCTACGTCAATCCGCCTATCCATCCCGACACCAACAGCCCTACAGGTATGGTGTGGGGCGGGTGGCAAAGATGCTAAAAATTGATAAAAAATGGAAATTCGCTGCTGTTTGCCTTTGACAATTACTTTGTACAAAACGGATTGGATAGCTGGCTGTCACTCATCTGAGCTACCCCGATCAGCGTCACTATAAAAAGGGACTGTTAAAGCACTTCCCCCCACAGCTACAACTGGGGAATAGCAAGTTCAAACGACTTGCAAACCACTAATCCCCAATCAAACCATGCAAACCACAAATTCAATTTACGCTCAATTGCCTCTTTGCTCTTCACTACCCACACTGAAACGAAATAATAGCACCACTGCCAATCAAAACGTGCGCTATCTCCAACAATCCTTACTTAAAAACGGATATCCCGTCGCAACTGATGGATTCTTCGGCCCAAAAACCGAACAAGCAGTCATCAAATTTCAAAAGGAAAATAAGATGGCTGTTGATGGCATTGTCGGCCCTAAAACTTGGAATAAATTAGGCATTTGTACAACTATATTTTAAACTTTGTGCAAGCATCTTTTAAAGAGAGTAGGGCGTGCAGTATGCGCCCTATTTCTCCGTCGAAGTTTCGACCCCACACCACCCCTCCGGGGATCCGTACATTCGATCGATACTTGCGAGAGCGTTTGAAATACAGCATTGCTACCCGATCGTCAGGATTGATTTGTAAAATATTCTGAAATACTTTTTGGGCGACAACAAATTTTTGCTCGTAGTAAAAATTGAGAGCTTCTTGAAAAACCTCCGCAGTTTGTTGCTTAAGTACCATGCTCTGCTCTGTTTCTGTCTCCTAAATTTCAAACACCGACACAGCATTTGTCTTTCCTTTCACCATTACTCGATCGACAAATCTGTACTTATATTTTTCTGGATCGTCTAGGCGCTGGATAATTGCATCGCTAACTAGAATTCTGGCGGCGTAAACTTTAGTCAATCCTTCCAAACGAGACACGAGATTCACCGCATCAGCAATCACCGTACTTTCCATCCGTTCTCGCTCGCCAATCGTACCCAACATCAAATGGCCCGCGTGCAAACCAATGCCGATCACGATCAGTGGGTAATTGCTCCGTAGTCGATCCTGGTTGTAAATAATAACTTGTTTTTGCATTTCCACCGCCGCGCGAACAGCATCATCTGCCGACTCAGGAAATAGTGCCATAATGGCATCGCCAATATATTTATCGATAAAACCTTGGTGAGCGCGAATTACCGGACTCACTCGGCTGAGGTAGCTGTTGATAAAACTAAAGTTTTCTTGGGGAGTCATCGCTTCTGAGATAGTTGTAAAGGAGCGAATGTCCGAAAATAAAACTGTCATTTTTTCCTTTTTCTATTGCTTTTAAAATTGGCTGCCCTGCGACAAATTCCGTCCATTCTACAGACCACCCCATTTTTGCTAAACGGTTTTCCAATGAGTTTTTAGCTTTGAGATAAAACAGCGCTCCGAAACGCTGATGCCTGATTATTACAACTCTTGTTAAGTTTGAGGGTGCATTTTGGGTTTTTGCTGTAGAGTTATTTATTAGCTCTGAGTTGCAACTTGCCAGAGCTGAACTACAGCAAAAAAACACTATAAATAGTAGCGTATATCCCCAAGTAAAACGCTATTTAAGAGAAATTAAACTTATATTTAATAATGTAAGCCTAGTCTTTTTGTGGCTCATAAAATATCGGACAAATAGGTTTTCCCTAATTAAAATCTAGGAGGGTGACAAAGAGGTCTAGGAACTAGACCTAATCAAGGTTGCAGCCCGTAGACCCTGTTGGTAAAAGCGACGTTTATTGCGGGTTAACTTCATTAACTCTTGAACTTCTAATTCGTAGCGATCAAGATAATTTACCCACTTTTCTCCATCCTGACCGCTCCCAAATATACTCCTTCTACGGTATTTTTGGGGCTGGTCTTTCTGGCGAGATACATATTTTTGCACCTGCTTTTTCTGAATTTCAGTGCCTTGAAATATCGCTGCAGTGTAAACGATCGCCATTAACAGAATCATCTTAATCAGTCTATCTCCCCTTAAACCACTCCCTTCTAGATTATAACCTCCACTCTTGCAGTCTCTAAACATTTCTTCAATTCCCATTCGTTGTTTATAAGCGGCGATCGCTACTGGCAACGAGCCTAAATCTGTCAAAATAAACCAGGCGTCTTTTACTTTCCTTCCCCGATATTTGCGTTTCCATTTACAAGCAATATCAAATCCTGCTACTGGTTGAGTTTTTCTGACCCTCACTCCTTGAAAATACAAAGATGTTCCAGGCACTACTCCTAATTGGTCTAAGCGTTCCCAGATCAAGTTTTCTGTTTCCAGACAATGATTTTTTTTCAGTCTCAAGCAAAAAGACACACCCATTGTCTTCAGCCAGCTTCCCAGGTCTACCGAACAAAATTCACGTAGCTTGCGGGGCGGGACGCCATCGCCCAAAACCATCACTTTATATTCTTTAAGTAATGGTAATACTTGCTGCAGAGCGAGAGTTTGTTCTGATAAATTACTGTTACCTAATTTGGGTAAGACGCACCAGTATAATGGGATAGCTCTTCGCTGCCAAAGTAGGGCGATCGTAAACAGATTGATACACCCCCATTGACTGCGGTCGATCGCAATTGATAAAGTTTGCCCCACAGAGCAATACGTGGTTAACCAATAACTGATTAAGGGAAACCAGATAAGTGCGATCGTTAATTGAGGTATGTCAAGAAATCTTTGCAGTTTGCGACGGCGACTTTCCGTAGTAATTGGATAGGGAAATACCCGTGCGAGCCGTTCCAGCCTCACTTGTTTTTCCGATTGTATAAGATCCAATAATATTGTGAGCAACCTCAACTGGGTGTGCGTTAGTTGTTTTTGTAAGTGGGTTTGGTAGAATGTGGGTAACATTATTTTTCGGGTAGGCTAGCTTGTAACAATTCGGCTGCCTATCTTTTTTTAGCATAAGTGGGCAAAACCTTTACTCCATCCTGGTTTCAGGCGGGTTGTCACCCTCCCAGAATTAAAATAGTTTATTTTTCTTAGATAAACTCTATTAGGTGCGCTTACTTCCTGCTGTTAAAAACGGTTGAATTAAGAATAAAATATTGGCTCGCTGTCCCTGAAATTAGCCACAAAATTAAGCTATATTATAGCAGATTTCAGGAAAGTGAGATTTGCTATGGCTGACTCTATTGCTCGTCGCTTGGAACAATACACGGTAAAACGATCGCACGAAGTTTTAATCGTCAAGGCCCAAATTGACGGCGAATTCGATGAAATTGCTATTTTTAAAGGCTTTTCTAGCTCTTTGACGCGATCGACCGCTTTCGATCCCGAGGTTCCTGTTTTGCCGGAGGAAGCAAAAATTGTCAGTGTCGATCGCGTGGAGAGCCCTTACAATCCAAATAACCCCCGCTATCTTCAGCAGGGGTTATCTTGGGAAACAATGCAGTCTCTCTTGTCGGAGGCGGGAGTTTAGCAAAACATTAGGGACACAACGCGAGAAAAACAGTAGGGACACAACAATGTTGTGTCCCTACTACAAAAGCACTATGTCTCTACCCTTAGAGCTAGAGCGTGCCACCGGCAGCTTGGAAACGAGCTCTCGCGCGTTTGATGGCTTGCTTGGCTTGAATTTGCTCTTGCAAAGTGCCGCTAGTAGCCTTTTCCAAACGAGCTTCTGCTTCGGTGTAAGCAGTACGAGCAGCTTCTTTATCAATGGTTTCGCCTTTTTCAGCGCCGTTGACAAGAATAGTAACTTTGTTTTCTTGGATTTCTGCAAAGCCACCCATCAGAGCAATAGACACCCATTCCTTGCCGGGACGGACGCGCATTACTCCGGTATCCAAAGCTGTCAACATTGGAGCGTGACCGCTCAAGATACCTAGTTGGCCTGTGGTGCTCGGCAGAATTACTTCTTCAGCATTAGAATCCCAAACAGTTTTGTCTGGGGCCACTACGCGCACAGTTAATGTCATAAATTGTCAGTTGTCGGTTGTCAGTTGTCAGTTGTCAGTTGTCAGTTGTCAGTTGTCAGTTGTCAGTTGTCAGTTGTCAGTTGTTACCAATAACAAATAACTAATAACTAATAACTAATAACGACTGACGACTGACTACTGACTCATGACTAAAATTACTTGGCGTCAGCTTTCATTTTTTCAGCTTTGGCGATCGCCTCGTTGATATCGCCCACCAAATAGAAAGCTTGTTCCGGTAATTCGTCAAGTTCGCCAGCCAAAATCATCTGGAAGCCCTTAATGGTGTCTGCCAGCTTGACGTACTTGCCGGGGGAACCGGTGAACACTTCAGCCACAAAGAACGGTTGAGACAAGAACCGTTCAATTTTGCGAGCGCGAGAAACTGTCAAGCGGTCATCTTCCGACAGCTCGTCCAAGCCCAAAATTGCAATAATGTCTTGCAATTCCTTATAGCGTTGCAGAGTAGATTGCACCTGACGAGCAACACCATAGTGCTCTTCGCCGACAACGCTAACTTGCAACATCGTAGACGTAGAATCCAGCGGGTCCACCGCAGGATAAATCCCCTTCGCAGCCAAACCGCGAGACAACACAGTTGTAGCGTCCAAGTGAGCAAAAGTCGTAGCCGGTGCGGGGTCAGTCAAGTCATCCGCAGGTACGTACACAGCTTGAACCGAAGTAATCGAACCTTCGGTAGTCGAAGTAATCCGTTCTTGCAAGTCGCCCATGTCTGTACCGAGAGTCGGCTGATATCCCACAGCCGAAGGCATCCGACCCAACAGAGCCGATACCTCAGAACCCGCTTGCACAAACCGGAAGATATTGTCAATGAACAGCAGCACGTCTTGCTTGCTGACATCACGGAAGTATTCGGCCATCGCCAGAGCCGACAAGCCCACGCGCATCCGAGCACCAGGCGGCTCGTTCATTTGACCGTAAACCAGAGCAATTTTCGACTTGCTGCGGTCTTCTTCGTCAATAACCCCCGACTCGATCATTTCTTTGTAGAGGTCATTACCTTCGCGGGTACGCTCGCCCACACCACCGAACACGGACACGCCACCGTGAGCCTTGGCGATGTTGTTCACGAGTTCCATCATAATCACGGTTTTGCCGACGCCTGCGCCGCCGAACAAACCGATTTTGCCACCGCGACGGTAGGGCGCCAGCAGGTCAATCACCTTGATCCCGGTTTCAAACACCGAAGGCTTGGTTTCCAGTTCGGTGAAAGCCGGCGGGTTGCGGTGGATGGGCATACTTTCGGAAGTATTGACCGGGCCGAGGTTGTCTACGGGTTGACCGATGACGTTAAAAATCCGGCCGAGAGTTGGGATTCCGACGGGAACTTGGATTGCTTCCCCGGTATCTACTACTTCCATGCCACGCACCAAGCCGTCGGTGGTACTCATGGAAACGGCGCGCACTTGGCTGTCTCCGAGCAGTTGTTGAACTTCGCAGGTAACAGCAACGTCTTGACCTGCTTCGTTTTTGCCGGAAATTGTGAGAGCGTTATAGATTTGGGGCAGTTTGCCGCCTGGGAATTTTACGTCTACAACTGGCCCGATGATTTGGGTGATGTAGCCTACGTTCGTTTTTTCTGCGGTGGATACCATGAATAGTGCCTTTGTTAGGATGCTATTTTTCCCGTTATGGAAAAAGTCTTAACATTTAGAAATGCTATTTCTCAGAGTACCACTGAACAGACGCACTATTTAGATTTGTATGGGGCTGGTTAAGAGTCATTTTTTTTGTTACTGCCCTCGCTTTTTTTTCCTGCGAGCCGCAGCCAAAGCCCCGATCCCCAGCATAGTCCCGAACACTGTGACTGGTTCGGGGACTGGTTCGGGGACTGGTTCGGGGACTGGTGCGGGGACTGGTTCGGGGACTGGTGCGGGGACTGGTTCGGGGACTGGTGCGGGGACTGGTTCGGGGACTGGTGCGGGGACTGGTTCGGGGACTGGTTCGGGGACTAACTCAGCCGACACGGTGAAGTCTTTGAAGTCAAGCTCGGTTCTTGGTTTGGCATCGTCGAAGGAGATTTTTGTGCCCATAGCCAGTTGGGCCTTTGTGAGCGATGAAAATTGCTCGGGGCCTTTACCGCCGTTGATGTTTGCAAATGAGTCGCTGGAGTTGTAGTCAAGCCTAAAGTCACCAAACACAGCAAGCTGACATCCCGCAACCCGACATTCATCTCTTCGGAACTGGGTGCCGGCGGCCCACCATTGGGGGCTGTTCATGAAGGTACTCGACGAGACGTATTGCTCCAAAGGCTTGCCGGTACCCGTGTCACTCCACAGCAGCAGGGCATAAATTTGATCCTGCAAAAATGTGAAGGTTTGGGTGATGGAGCCGTTTTCGGAGGTGACTGCGTTGCCGAAGGTTGCTTCCCAGTTGTTGGCAGAGCCGTTATCTGAGGGTTTAGTCTCGTTAAACAGTCTGGCGATGTTGGTGTAGCCATTGTTTCCTGACTGAGCTTGGGCCACCCACAAGCTGGACTGGTAAGGGCTGTGAGATTGGTCAAAGGTAAAGTTTATATTGGTATCTTCATCGAACTGGATGCCGGCAGTGCCAAACATGAAAGCTCTGACGGGCGTGCAGATGCTGAGCAACATTGTGGTTGCCAAGCTGGCGACTGTAAAAGATGTTTTTTTGACTAGCGTTAAGGTAGTCATAACCCTGATTCCTCCAGTAGTGTTACGTAGTAAGGCGCAAAATGCCATGTTGCCGTGACGCGAATCGACGATCGCGAGCCTGCTATATTTAGGACGATCGTCAAATTTAAAGAAGAGGCTCCACACCAGTGAATCTACAGAGAGATCTTACTTAAGGGTGTTTTGGAGTAAATGAGTGCTTCTTCTAAGAGTTTTCACTGACACCAGATTGGCACAGTTTAATCTGTAACAGCAAGCTTTTCATCCTGCCGAGACTTCCAACCTACTACATTTACTTCGTTTTAGTAACAGTCTAAAGTTGAGTACAAGACTTGCAACTCTTGGCTTTCATCAAAAATACATAAAATTTTTAATCGAGCTTTATGAAGTTTTGGTAAAGTTCATCCCTAAAATATAAAGTTTTTGAGAGAACGTCGGCTGTTCAGTCAGTTGTTCGTGAAAGCGGGCTGCAAGCTGGTCGCCCGATGCAGAAAGAAGCAGCGGCGACCGCGAGTAGGGGTTTGAGCGAGTTTTTTGCCTCTCTAAGCAAGCTGTATAATAGGCGATCGGTACTTACGTACTTTTGACTAATATTCCGAGTTTTTTAAACCTCTAGCCCTCGCATTCCGCGCCATATTTTCACCAACAGTCCCGGACGCATTAACCCGGTTTTTTAAGGTAGTTGGGTCAGGGAAGCAGGGAAAGTCAAAAAAAGAAACCAAGTTTCATTTCCCGCGCCTGACTTCTAGTAAAAAAACTGTTTTTACGTAAATCATAGTAATTAAAACCATACATTTTCTTTTTCAGTGCTAATTATTTTCTCACCCAAAATAGGCGGCTCCTATTGACATGAGAAATTTTTAGGAGTAAAAATAGTAGAAATAAATACGATCGCACTTTAAGCACAATCTTTAAACACAATGACAGCCAACAGACTAAATTTGCTCGGATGGTTATTCATTGTTAGCTGGCTGAGTGCAGCGGCGGGTTCGGCAAACGCACAACCCATCGCCCCGGCACCAGACGGCACTAACACAGTTGTTACTCCCAGCGGCAACCGCTACGACATTTCCGGGGGGGCATTCAGCGGAGATGGGGCTAATCTTTTTCACAGTTTTACTCAGTTCGGCCTCAGCGAGGCTCAAACGGCTAACTTTCTGACTAATCCCAATATTCAAAATATTTTGGGAAGGATTACTGGGGGTAATCCTTCTTTAATAAATGGCTTAATTCAAGTGACGGGGGGAAATTCCAATTTATTTTTGATGAATCCTGCCGGCATAATTTTCGGGCCGAATGCCAGTCTCAATGTGCCTGGATCTTTTAATGCTACTACGGCGACAGGGATTGGTTTTGGGAACAATCAGTGGTTTAGTGCGATCGGAAATAACAATTGGGCAACATTAATCGGGGCACCGAATAGTTTTGCGTTTACAAATTTGCAAGGGGGAAGCATTGTTAATACAGGCAATTTGACGGTGGCACCAGGTCAAAGTTTAAGTTTGATTGGCGGTACGGTTGTCAATAATGGTCAGGTAAATGCGCCTAGCGGCAATATTCTGATCAGCGCCGTACCGGGTAACAATTTGGTGCGAATTAGTCAAGCTGGAAATTTATTGAGTTTGGATATTCAGCCGACAGCAAATCAAAGTTCGCTGCCGAATAATTGGACGCAGCCAGTGTTATCTTTGCCGGAGTTGCTGACTGGACAAGGTGTGGCACAGGCGACGGGTTTGACGGTAAATCCCAATGGGGAAGTTGTGTTAACGGGGAATGCTGCTGTGCCCGTAACTGCGGGAACTGCGATCGCCTCTGGCAGTCTCAATGTCTCTGGCAACACGGGCGGTACTGTAAATATTTTAGGCGATCGAGTAGGTATTATTGCGGGCAATATCGATGCTTCTGGGGTTAACGGCGGCGGTAATGTACTGATTGGCGGAGATTATCAGGGTTTGGGGGCTGTATCCAATGCTGCGCGGACTTTTGTTAGCAGCGACTCGACGATTAATGCTGATGCTATTAGTAATGGGAATGGCGGGCGAGTTATAGTTTGGGCGGATGAAACTACTCGTTTTAATGGGAATATTACGGCCAGAGGCGGTTTATTTTCTGGGAATGGCGGCTTTGTGGAAGTGTCGGGAAAGCAATCGCTGGATTTTCAAGGATTAGTTGATTTGCGATCAACCTTTGGGATCGCTGGCACATTACTGTTAGACCCTACTGATATTACTATTATCGAAGGTGCGGATGCAGGCGGGACTTTAGCAGGGGGAGCATTTACGCCCTCGGCGGGTACTTCTACAATTAATAATGGGACGCTGCAAACACAGCTAGGTTTGGGAAATGTGACTATTTCCACTGCGTCGGGTTTTCCGAGCCAAGGCGATATTACAGTCAGCGCTCCGGTATCTTGGACGAATAGTAATTCCCTAACTCTGAATGCTAATAACAGCATACTTGTTAACAAAAATATCACGGCTAACGGTGGCAGTATCACCCTGAATGCAGATGTAGATACCAGTGGTGCAGGGGCGATCGCCATTACCAATGCTACCATCAACTCCAACGGCGGCAACATCATTTTAGGAGGAGGCAGCAACCCGTCAAATTCCCCAGCAGTAGGGACAGCGCCAAATCCCATCGGAGTTTCTCTCACCGATTCCACCCTCAATGCCGGCACTGGAAATATTTCTATTAGAGGTCAAGGACTCGCTGGAGACAGGAACAATCACGGCATTGATCTTTCTAACAGCGAAATCACGACGGTTGGGAGTGGAAGTATTACTCTTAACGGTACTGGCGGTAATGGAACTCGAAGCGAGAACAACGGGATTAACATTTTTATCAGCACAGTAGAATCGACCGGGACAGGGAGTATTACTCTCAACGGTACTGGTGGGAACGGGACATTTAATAACACAGGGATATCTATTACCAGCAGCACAGTGCAATCGGCAGGCACCGGGAATGTGACTCTGAGCGGTGTTGGCGGCAATGGGACTAATGGCGGCAATCAAGGGATATCAGTTAGTGGCGGCAGAGTGGAAGCGATCTCTGGAAATGTCAGTCTGACTGGTACAGGTGCTGGGACTGGGGCTGCCAACAACGGTATATTGCTAGTCTATTCTACAGTCAACAGCGCAGGTCTGGGAAAGGTAACGTTGACGGGCACGGGCAGTGCAGGGACGGGCAGTAATCGTGGGATCACGCTCGTCGCAAGCAGCATACGATCGCAGAATGGGGATATTGCTTTAACCGGTATCGGTGTAGGGACTGAATTTAGCAGCTATGGGATTAACTTAGGCCAGGGCGACGAGGCTGGTCCTAATAGGGTGCAAGCTATGGGAACGGGTAATATTAGCCTCACCGGAAGTGCTAACAACAATTCCATTGCAATTAACCTCATCGACGGTGTGATTGACGCGACTTTAGGCGGCAATGTCACTTTGACGGGCGATGAAATTCTATTGTCAGAAACAAGTCAAGTTAAAGGTACTGGGACTATCCAGTTGCAGCCGCTTACTCCCACTTTAGATATTACTGTGGGCGGCAATACTACGGACGCTCGTTTGAATCTCAGTGCAGCGGAACTCGCACCTCCCGTATTGAATGGGTTTTCCCAAATGATTATCGGGCGCACGGATGGGACGGGGGATCTCGCCGTTGACCCCGCTGGTGTTACTTTTAATTTCCCCGTCACTATGCAAGCTGCCACCATTGCAGTCGATGGAAACATTACAGGTGTAAACAACGCTTCAATTACTTTTAAGGCTCCAACGACTAACTTAAACGCAAATATTCTCACCAACGAACAGAATATTACCTTTGGTGAGCAAGTCTCTCTCGCTGCGGGTTCTAATGTCACTCTCGATACTGGGTTAACGGATGCAGGCGACATTAATTTTGGGGGAACGGTTGACGGCGATGGCAACCTAGTTTTGACTACGGGAACAGGTATTATTAATCTCAGCGGGCCAATTGGGACGCCTGTGCCATTGCGTTCCCTGAAAATAGAACATTCTCTCAATGTCACCAGTCCGAACCCGATCGCAATTACAACTACAGGCGATATTACTGCTACGACTACAGGCGATATTACTGCTGGCAATATCACAAATCCCGGACGAGCGATCAGCCTTACCAGCACTAAGGGCAATATTGATACGAGTGCAGTGGGAATTGATACCACATCCAGTACCGAAAATGGTGGCCCGATTACACTCAGTGCCAACAATATTACTGTTGGTAATCTTAACTCTAGTTCTAGTTCCGGTGCCGCCGGAGATATCGCGATCGCAACTCCCAAGCAAATTGGGATACAAGGCATTGATGCTAATGGATTGCCCGGTACTGGAAATATTACCATTAGCGGCAATGAGATTATATCTTCGGGAATAGCAGATTCGGTCAAGAGTCAAGGTACTTTGTCAATTCAGCCTTTTTCGCCAAATGTCGGAATTCGCTTCCAGGCTGGACTTCCTGACGATCCGCAGGCGATCGATATAGGAGCACCGTTTTTATCCTCATTGCGTAATGGCTTTAGTGCCATTGTTTTCGGAGGGAAGACTACTACAGGCAATATCACTGTAGAGAATTTGGCAGTATCTTTTCCCGATCCTGTGAGTTTCAATACTCAAGGCACTATTTCTGTAAATCCCAATCAATCGATTTCGGGAACTGATAATGCTTCAATTACTCTGAATGCTACAACTAATAACCTGAATGGCAATATTACCACCCAATCTCAAGATATCACAATTAACGGCAATACCTTAGTTGGAGATAGCGTGTTAGTCAGCAATGGCACTGCAGCCGGTGGCAATATTCTGTTTAACAATAACATTGATGGCAGTGGCAATCTTACCTTAGAAACAGGTACTGGAAACATTGACGTTAAAGGTGCTGTAGGCAACACCCCGGCATTAGGAATAGGAAATGTCACCGTCAAGAGTAGTGCTGGCACAACTACATTTAATCAAACAGTCAAGGCCGCGAGTTTGACTACAGATATTGATGGCACAACTCAGCTCAATGGCAATGTCACTACAATCGGGAGTCAAACTTATGGAGATGCAGTTACAATTGCCAATAATCCGATTCTCGCAGGCAGCGAAATTACTTTCAACGATACTGTTAACGGCAGCAGCGATTTAACGGCGAATGCAGTTACCGGTAATGTTACATTCAATGGTGCAGTTGGGAATCCAACAAATGCGATCGGCAATTTAACAGCTAATTCTACAGGCACAACTGCATTTAATCAAACAGTCAATGCCGCGAGTTTGACTACCGATGTTGGCGGCACAACTCAACTTAATGGCAATGTCACTACAACTGGCAGTCAAACTTATGGAGATGCAGTTACAATTGCCAATAATCCGATTCTTTCAGGGGACAGCATTACTTTCAATAATACTGTTGATGGTACCAGCGATTTGACTGTGAAGGCGACTAGCGGTAATCTTACCTTCAAAAGTACGATCGGCGAAACAACTCCTCTCACTAATTTAACTGCCAACAGCAAGATATCTTTAGGGGGCAATGTCACTACAACAGACAGTCAAACTTATGGAGATGCAGTTACAATTGCCAATAATCCGATTCTTTCAGGCGACAGCATTACTTTCAATAATACTGTTGATGGTACCAGCGATTTGACTGTAAATGCTGCTAGCGGTAATCTTACCTTCAAAAGTACGATCGGCGAAACAACTCCTCTCACTAATTTAACTGCCAACAGCAAGATATCTTTAGGGGGCAATGTCACTACAACTGGCAGTCAAACTTATGCAGATGCTGTCACAATTGCCAAAAACTCGATTATTTTAGGCAGCGGGATTAGTTTCAACAAGACAGTTGACGTAGCTGGCAATCTGGGTATTGCGGCTGATAATGTCAATCTCAAAGGAACGGTAACAACCACCAATGACGGCACGCTCACAATCACCAATAAGGTAAATCTAAATATTGAGAACAACCTGAACTTAGACGGTGCATTTATTCAAAATGGCGGGGGAACTGTTGCGGTTAGCGGAAATATCACCACAACTAATGATAACATTACTTTTAGTGATCCGGTGACATTAACAGCTCCTGTAAGTTTTACGCTGGGAGATGCAACAATTGCTTTCGGTTCGAGTTTATCGGCAGGTAGTAACCCGCTGAATTTAACAGCCGGTGAAATAGATTTCTCGGGGAATGTTTCGGGTACGGGCGCGTTAACACTGCAACCCGCAACAGCCGGACAAAATATTGCTGTTGGCGGAACTGATAACAATACTAGCGCTTTAGATTTGACTGCATCGGAAATTAGTTTAATTCAAAATGGATTTAGCTCGATCGCGATCGGGCGATCGGATAGCAGTGCAAATGTTAGTCTTCCCTCTAATCTTACATTTTTAGATCCAGTAAATATCCAAACGGGAACTGGTGCGATCGCACTTGATGGCACTCTTACCGGAAATGACAACAGCAGCATTGCTATCAATGCTTCCACGATTAATTTAAATGATGGCATCAATACCAATAAAAATCCGATCGCTCTCAACGGCACTGTCCAACTCGGAAACGATATTAATCTCCGTACCGGCGGCGGAGATATTAAGATAATTGGGGGGATCGGCGGCAACCATTTGTTGAACTTAGATGCAGCTACAGGAAATGTGCTGGTGCAAGGAAATATCGGAGGAACAGCACCAGTTTCTGCTTTGAATGTTACTGCAACGCAGGCGGAGTTCACAGGTAATATTGCGAGCAATTCTGGTTTAAATATTGCTGCTGCAAGCACTAAGTTGGGTGGCAATGTTACTACTAATCAGGGCAATATCAATATTAACGGTCTTCTCGGGTTGACGAAAGATGCGATATTGAGTACAGCCGGGGGGAATATTACCTTTGGAGGTGCGATCGACAGTGACAGCATTAATGCCCGCAACTTAACTCTAGCCTCCGGTAGCGGCAGCATCACTTTCAACGGTGCGGTGGGTGGCACCAGCAAGTTAGGAAATCTTGCGATCGAAAATGCTGGCAATGTGACAGGAAACTCGACAATTAACGCGCAACAATTGACAGCACCAAACACGGAAAAAGTCAATTTATCGGGAGATGTCACCGCAGGCAAAGTCGATATTACTGCCAAGGGCGATATAAGTGTTAAAAATATTACTACTAATGGCGGAGAAATTCTCTTTACAAGCGGTAACAACTTCACAGCAGGCAATTTGAATACATCGGGAAACAGTGGCGGTAACATAACTGTTAAGGCGATAACTTCAATTACGGCCGGACAGATTAACTCTAGCGGTATAGTCGGAAATGCCGGCAATGTGTTCTTAGATCCGATCGGCGATATTCAAGTAGAGTGGATCAATGCCCAAGGCGGTACTGGCGGCACCGGGGGCGAGGTCTTTATTGAATCGACGGGGGGATTTTTCCGCGCTACGGGTGCTTTTTCCACCCCAGTTTCCCCGACGGGATTTGCTAGCATTTCTACTGCTGGCGCCGCCGGGGGTGGCCAAATTACAATTGTGCACGCTGGGGGAGATGGAGGGACGCCGATTCAACCGTTTGTGGTGGGGGATGCTGCTAGCAACGGTACGGCGGGTGCAATTACAACGGGACAATCTACCATTACATCGCAGTCGTTTCCGCGTTCTAGTAGTGTTGGTAATATTGCGTTTTTGACTGATGACGCGATCGACCCGACGCCAACCGTTCCGCCCACAACGACGGAAACAATCCCCCCAACAATTCCCCCCACAACGGAAACAATCCCCCCAACAATTCCCCCCACAACGGAAACAATTCCCCCAACAATTCCGCCCCTAACGGAAACAATTCCGCCCCTAACGGAAACAATTCCCCCAACACTTCCGCCTCTAACGGAAACAATTCCCCCAACAATTCCGCCTCTAACGGAAACAATTCCCCCAACAATTCCGCCTCTAACGCAAACGATTCCCCCAACAATTCCGCCTCTAACGCAAACAATTCCCCCAACAATTCCGCCTCTAACGCAAACAATTCCCCCAACAATTCCGCCCCTAACGCAAACAATTCCCCCAACAATTCCGCCCCTAACGCAAACAATTCCCCCAACAATTCCGGCCACAGTCCCGCCAGCAATTCCGCCCCTAACGCAAACAATTCCCCCAATAATTCCGCCAACAATTCCCCCAATAACGCGAACCGTTCTGCCAACAATTCCGCCAACAATCCCCCCAATAACGGAAACCGTTTCGCCAATAACGGGAACCGTTCCGCCAATAACGGAAACAACGGGAACCGTTCTGCCAATACTTCCGCAAACAACGGAAACAAATCAGCAGGTAATGGAAACAAATCAGCAGGTTACGGAAACAAATCAGCAGGAAAATCAGCAAGTAACGGAAACAAATCAGCAGGAAAATCAGCAAGTAATGGTCATCAATCAACAGGAAAATCAGCCGGTAACGTCAGCCCTAGAATCTGTACAAGATCCCTTAAATCCGATCGCACCTGTGACAACACTAGCATCGCCCACAGCCGGAGATACACCCGCACCGCAACCTTCAACCCCTGATTCAGAAGACTTTCAACCCCCGAAAACTCCACCGCGAGACAATCCCCCTGTTGCTGCTTCCGATCGAATTTTAACCATCGATCAAAGTATCACCAGTCCATTACCCGCCGACATCGTACCGTCCCCACCAGAATCAAAACAACCACCAACAGTCAACCCTACTTCTAATTTAGTTCTGGGATATGTTCGATCTCCTGATCGACTTTTTGAAGGTAACGACATACAGAAAATAGTCTGGGGAATCGAAGAAATGAGGAATCAAGAATTTGGAGAATACCTGGGAGTAAAAGCCAACCTCCCAGAGGAAAAAACCTTGATTTCGACATTCCAAGAAACTCTACAAAATATTGAACAGCAAACCGGCAAGCGGTCTGGTATTATCTACATAGTCTCGCGAGCCGATCGACTGGAACTAATTTTAGTTGCTCCCGTGGGGCGGCCGATTCACTACAGCGTCCCCGAAGCCAACAGAGCAGCTCTTTTTCCCACCGTTAAGGAGTTGCGCGATGAAATCACCAATCCCGCAAAACGCGGTAGTACCAGTTATCTAGCCGCGGCCCAGCAACTATATAAATGGGCGATCGCACCCCTAGAAAAAGACTTAGAAAACTTAGGAATTCAGACTTTGTTAGTGTCAGTCGATGCGGGATTGCGAAGCCTGCCCTTGGCCGCTTTGCACGACGGTAAAGGCTTCTTGATGGAAAAATACAGTTTCAGCCTAATTCCAAGTTTTAGTTCGACTAATACCGATTATAAAGCAGTTAGAGACGCCACCGTGCTAGCAATGGGAAGGTCGGAATTTGTTGACCAACAGCCCTTGCCCAGTGTGCCGATCGAATTGCAGGCGATTTCGGCTCAGTGGCAGAGCCCATCTTTCCTCAATTCTACTTTCACTTTAGATAATCTCACGTCGGAACACGCCAAGGGAGGATTTCGGATCGTTCACCTAGCAACTCACGCTGAATTCAAACCGGGAAAACCGAGCAATTCCTACATTCAACTGTGGAATTCCAAATTGCAGCTCGATCGCATGGAGAGTTTGAATTGGCGCAATCCGCAGGTAGACTTGTTAGTATTGAGTGCTTGTAGAACTGCTGTGGGCGATCGGGAAGCAGAGTTAGGTTTTGGAGGTTTAGCAGTAAAATCCGGCGCCAAATCTGCTTTAGGGAGTTTGTGGTATGTTGACGATGGAGGCACTTTGGGGCTAATGAGCGAATTTTACCAGCAGTTGCGAGGAACCACAACAAAGGCAGAAGCTTTGCAACGCGCTCAACAAGCAATAATGTCCGGTAAAGTGCGGCTGGAAAACGGACAGCTAGTAACAACAGGCGACAAGTTAAATTTACCTGCTAATTTACAACAAGCAAACCAAAGTTTTTCTCATCCTTACTATTGGAGTAGTTTCACCATGATCGGAAGCCCTTGGTAAGCTGCCATCTTGATTTCTTGAGTCCGCGAAGGCGGACTTTTGTTGTGTAGTAGCGGTTTCAAGCGCCGATCGATCCAGCGGGTGTGGAACTCTATTTCTGCTTCATCACCACCAAAGTAATATCATCAAAAACTTTCTGAGTCCCAATATACTGCCGCACATCATCAATCACGGCTTCCCGAATTTCTTGGGCACAGCGCTGACGATTTTCAACCACCACTTGCCACAACCTTTTTAATCCGTACTGCCTTTTATTAATATCTTTAGCTTCTGGAATTCCATCAGTATAAAGCACCACCACATCCCCAGGATTTAACTGCACTTCTGTTTGAGCAATAAAGTCGCCAATCTCTTCTACTAAGCCAATGGGAAAGCCTAAATCCATCGTGTCTATGCGCTCCTATTTTCCATCAGCGCGCACCACAATTATTTCTTCATGTTGTCCGCTTAATTTCAGGACACCTCCGGCATAGTCTAAGATAGCTAGAGACATATTTCTAGAAGAGTCCATGCGCTGGAGATTTTCATAAAGAGTCTGGTTGAGAACCTCCAAAAACTTCACTGGATCTGTTGCGTTCATTTTCTGAAGCGTCCTGACAGCCGTTTGTGCCATAATCATCAACACGCCACTTTCTAAACCATGTCCGGTGACATCACCAATGCTAATCTTGACTTGACCATCCTGTTGCAATACGTCGTAGTAATCGCCGCCAACTTCATCTGCTGGTTCCATAAACCCAGCTATTTCTAAGCCTTCCACTGCCTCTAATTCTGACTGTTTTGGCAACACCATTTGTTGCAGTTGTTTGACAATATCGAGTTCTGCACTCATGCGGACATTTTCGGCTTTTAGTTTTTGATTCAGGGTGCTAATTTCTTGATTCGCTTCAGCTAGTTGAGCAGTGCGTTCTGCGACTTTATCTTCTAAGTTTTGATAGAGTCGGGCATTTTCGATCGAAATAGCGGCTTGGGAAGATAGAACCTTAAGGACTTCTAAACGCTGGCTCGTAAAGGCTCCTACTGTCAATTTATTTTCTAAATACAGAATCCCAATCAGTTTCCCTTGATTGAGAATGGGCGCACATAAAACTGACTTGGGCAAGTTTTTGACAATATAGGGTTCCTGAGTAAAAACTCCTTCGTTAGTAGCATCCGATAAAACGACATCTTCTTGAGTTCTCGCCACATATTGGATGACACCTAGCGGCAGCTTTTCGCTAGTTTCAATGTTGATTGACTGTAAGACTGTGACTTGTTCTGACTCAACAGAACCTTCAGCTTCAATCAGCAATCTTTCCTGAGATTCTAAAATTATAAAACCCACTTGCGCGCCGGCATTCTCAATCAAAATTTTCATCAATTTTGGTAGTAGTTGCTCTAGGAAAATTCCCCCAGAAATAGCTTGAGAAGCTTTGATGACTGTCGCGAAATCTAAAGCGATGTCCGAGCTTTTGGTACTTTTTATTTGGGTTAAAGTCGTAGGCGCTTCTGTAAAGCGAGTGGCTGCCGAAGATTTAGTTCGTAACTGCGAATATCTTGATTCCAAATCCTCAACTTTTGCCCAAGCTTGCCAGCGAGTATAGCTATAGTATGCCTCTTGTAAATAAGTTTGGGCAATTTGATCCATACCACTTGTTAGATAAAATTCAGCCGCCAACTCATAAGCCAGGGCTTCATCTTGAATATATCCGTTGTCTCTAGCACCTTTAATCGCTCGCTCGTACAGTTCTGCGGCTTGCCAATTCTGACCTAATACTCTCGCTTTTTCAGCCTCCACTAGGTCGTATTTGTGCTGGAAATTTATCGACACACAATCGACCCATTTTTTCATTTTATTTTGATTAAGATTTACTTGTTCGAGATATTCTTTTTTTTTATCGCTATCAGCCTTTTCATACAAAGCCAGAAGGGATAAAGAATAGTAAAATGGATGTTCAGTGGCAGGAAGCAATCCTGCCATCGCTTGTTCGTACTTTGTAGCGAGCGCTGCATTGTTGGTAGCTTCCTGATAGTCTTTAAATAAATAACTGAGAATACTTTTGACTAGATGGGCTGCAAACAAAGAACTAAGATTATTATTGTTTTGCAAAAAGGGTAGCATTTCTTCTTCGTTGAAAAGCTCACCCATTAAGCAAGTTTTATTTTTAGCTTTACCCATTAAATTCAAGGCTAACTGCACCCAAATTTGGGCATAAAACAGGGAAAAATTCTGTTTTGATTTATGAAGAAATTCAATATATGCCATCTGCTTTTGAGCGACTAACTCCAGAGGATATCCCACCAATAATATGTAAGCACAATAGTGAATAGCAGAATAACCGGCAAATTCTAAATCTCCAGTTTCCAGCCCGAATTGAACGGTTTGGCGCAAAGCTTCTATTGAGGCGCGAGCAGGTTCTTTCCAGTGTCTAATGAAAGCATTAAATACTTCATGAACCTTACATTTTATATCGCTAGATTCAAATTTGTCTAACACCTGCAAAGCTAATCTACCAAACTTATATCCCGCCTCGATCTCGTTCATTTCCGTACACAAAAGAACTCCATAAAAAACGTAAGCGAAAGCAGCTTGGGGCGAATTCCCTTCTCGAAGACATAGTTCGAGCATGGTAAATGCGATCGTTGATAATAAGGCAGGATTACTAATACAGACAGGACTAAATAAATTTATGAATATACGCATAGCTGACAATAAGGCAGGGTCAGTCATTTCGGGCAATTCATAAAGACTGTCAATATTCAAGTTAGTTGGCGGTATTTTTGACAGAAACACACCTAACATTTCCAGAAGTTTTAACCCAGTATCTATCGCAGAAGACATCTGATTTTGAACGCAAGCAAACTGCATCTTTGCATCATAAACCTTGAATTTATCTAGTACCGTTTTAGCTTGTTCAAACACAACTTCAGAAAGTTTTTCAGCTTCCTCAAAATTGGTATTTAAGTATTCTGCCCCTACCGCTTCTGTATAAAGATTGAGCGTTAATTCGTACTGCCCTTGCCAACTATCTTGTGCCAAGAGATTTAATCCCGTATGCAAATATTCAACTGCTTCACTATAAGCTGTTGCTGCTTTTGCTTTCTGACCTGCTATTAGATTCAGCTTGGCAATTTCGTCTCGCTCTTGTTGATGGGTAATCAGTTCAACTGCTATATTAAAATGATCGACGATTTCAAATATTTTTTCGGACAAGGTTTCGGGTAGCCTATTTTGCCGAAGTAGGCGACCAATCTGTAAATGAATTGCTTTTTTCTCTGATTCGTCAATCAAAGCATATGCAGCTTCCTGGATGCGATCGTGCCCGAATTTATAAGATTGGATTAAAAGTTCTGAATCTAGTTCTGATAAGGAAATAATTAACTCTGACTGAATGGCGGCTCTGAGATGTGAAAAAAGCTCTACTGCCAATTTTCCGCAAATAATTGATAGGGTATTCAAGTCAAAATCTCTGCCCACACAAGCTGCTAAACGCAAGACTTGCTGACTGGATTCAGTCATTTTTTTGAGCTTAGCAATCATTAACTCAACTACATTATCTGCTATTGCTATCTCTTGAATTTGAGCGATATTCCATGTCCAAATATGCGAATCCAAGTTGAAATAAACTAACTCTTCATTGTACAAATTTTTCAAAAATTCATTGAGAAAGAAAGGGTTGCTATTAGTTTTTCTAACTACTAATTCGGATAAGGGTTGTACGGTTTCTATGGTACTAGACAATGTATCAGCAATAATCTGGCTAATATGTTCTCTTCTTAAAGGTGCGAGCGCGATCCTATTGACAGTCGATCCTCCGGCGCGGATGTCTTCCAAAGCCACCGTCAAAGGATGAGTCGAGTTGACTTCGTTATCCCGATACGCTCCTATTAAAAATAGGTATCGCGTATCTGCATCCGTCATCATTAGTTGAATTAATTTGAGAGTAGCAGAGTCTGCCCATTGCAAGTCATCCAAAAATATAACTAACGGATGGTCTTGAGAACAAAAAGTGCGAATAAAGTTTTGGAATACTATATTAAAGCGATTTTGCGCTTCAGCAAATCCTAAACTCGGTACTGGTGGTTGTTTGCCCACAATTAGTTCTAGTTCAGGAATTACATCGATCGCGATCTGACCATTAACACCTAAAGCTGTTAATATTTTTTCTCGCCATTTGTTTAGTTGTGTTTCTGTTTCTGTTAACAATTGTCGAACTAAGTCAGAAAAAGCAGCCACTACAGCGGAGTAGGGAATATTACGCTGAAACTGATCGAATTTTCCGGCAATAAAATAGCCGCGAGCGCGAGTAATTGGCTTATAAATTTCTTTGACTAATGCTGATTTACCAATCCCAGAATAACCAGCTACCAGCATCAGTTCGATTCCGTCTACTTTCCCTGCTGCTACTCTATCGAAGGCTGCTAATAAAGTAGCAATCTCTGCCTCACGTCCGTATAGTTTTTGGGGAATTTGAAACTTGCCGGATATCTCTTGAGAACCGAGAGTGAATGGCTCAATTAGGTTTTGGATTTGTAACTGGTTCAGACATATTTCCAAATCAGTTTTAATGCCAAAAGCACTTTGGTATCGATTTTCAGCCGTTTTCGCTATCATCTTCATCACAATATCGGAAACAGGCTTGGGTATTTCTGGATCGATTTGATGGGGTGGCTCGGGCTGTTTAGCAATATGACAATGCACCAACTCTAAAGCATCGTTAGTAGTAAATGGAAGTTGTCCGGTGAGGAGTTGGTAGAAAGTAATGCCAAGAGAATAAAAATCACTGCGGTAATCGAGGAAACGATTCATCCTCCCGGTTTGCTCTGGAGAAATATAAGCTAATGTTCCTTCTAAAACATTCGGACTTTTCAGGGTGGGATTTTCGCGAGTGAAGACGGTGGAAATACCAAAGTCGATAATTTTAACTTGTCCTGTTTCTTGATTAAAAAGAATATTTGCGGGGTTAATATCCTTGTGAATAATGTTGGCAGCGTGAATGTTGCCCAGAATTTCTGCTATTTTGATGGCAATGTGGAGAAAATTTGGTAGGGACGCAATATTTTTCGCCTCTACAGGGTCGTTAATTAACATCTTTAAGGAGGTGCCCCCAAAATCCTCTAGGATGATAACCAACCTTCTTTGATACTCCTGGAGGCTATAAGCTTTGATGACTCCCTGGATGTTCAGATTGCTAGCAATCTCATACTCCTGCTTGTAATGGGTCAGTTCGCTTGGTGTGGGATAGTTATGCTTGAGCATCTTGAAGATAACAGGTTGGTTATCCTGTTGTCGGATACCTCGATAAACTATGGATTTGGCGCTTTCATAAATCGGAGCAATTATCTGGTAACCACTAAGTACGATCGTCATTAGACTTCTCCAAAAAATAATTTCAAATTTTTGTCCTGTCTAAATAAACACCTAGTCTCTGGAGATATCTATATTTAAGATATCATCCTCGCTAGGAAACCCAAGATTATTTGCGAATTCAGGATTCACCTTGGCGATCGCCTGTTTTAACAACTCCCCTCGCTCTTTTGATACTTAATTATTATTCTCATTCAGCCTGACTTTGCTTCAAGAGAAGTATCGGGGTATTCAATCGTTACCCCTAGAGACCCTAGAAACGAAGTGGCACGTCCGCCTGCCAAGTTTCCTGAAAATGTAGAACCGTGAAAAGCCAAGATGCGTTCCTTTTGGCCTGAGTTAGCAGTAAAGGAAAAAGACTCCATCTTGGAAGCGTTGTTTTTTGTCCCGTAAGTTGCGGTTTTACCATCTTGGGTTTTAAAGGTTAATTGCAGAATAGCTCTCCAACCATACCAAGTGCCGTAATAACCCGAAACTTCAACGAGAGAATCTCCAGGTTCGATTTCAAAGATACTTTCTTCGCCACCGTTACCACCACGAGCAAACAGACATTCATCGCCGTAACATACTTGCAGGCGATCGATAATATCCCCGTGACGAACAACAATTTTGGTCAAAAAGGGAAAGACTTGATTTTTCGCTGCTTCTGTATCGTCAAACCAATTGTAAAGCTCATTGTTGGTATCGTTTGAATAGCCAACCGCCTTTTCATGGCGCAGAAGGCGTTGCCCGTAGTAGTAGAGGCGCGAATCTTGAATTAGAGGTGAGTTGTCTTTGACTGTTGCACCAAGGCGTTTAGCAGCAGCGCAAGCCGCATTAATTGCTGTGTGCATCGCTCCTTCTGTCCAACCTCCTGCCCAAGAAATGCTATCACCTGCCAGGTAAACTCCTCGATCGCTTTGAGAGTCAAGGGCGCTTAAAAATTGATAGTACGCCGCCTGAGTGTTGGGTTCTTGTCCGGGATACTGAAGCTTAAAGGCGCCGTAGTAATAATCTTCTGCTTGCCAGTCAATACACAAAATATCGTCCTTGTCCTTACCCTCCTTGTCCTTAAACTTAAGGGGAACGAGATTTTTGGCAAACTCGGGACTTACATTGGCGATCGCCTTTTTAAACAGTTTCAGCCGCTCTTGCGGGCTTAATCCCATTAACTTCGTTGAATCATCTTCCCAAGTGTAGCTAACCACGACGACTCCGTTGTTGTCAGGATTGTATTCTTTGGGATAGTCAAGGGCGTAGATGCCACGCGGTAATTCGTCAGTTTGAATATTTTGGGGAATATTCGGTTTTGGCTGACCATTATCATCCAACCAAAACTTTGTTTTCGTGCGAATAAACAGTTTTGAAGAGGTGGTTAAGTGTAGGTTGCGTAATGCCACCTGAACGGATTGTTTAGCAATAACCGCATCAGAACTGGTAGGAAAGTCGAGGGTTAACCCCATTAACTCCATTGAGCGAGTTGTGGTTGTAACAATAACCGCTTCAAAGGATTTCGATTGCTCGCTCTTATCTGGATTGGTATAGTAAACGACGGGTTTACCATTTTGGTATTTAATGGCGGTAACTGGAGTGTTTAGATGCAGGGCATTCAAATCTTGCAGCGATTGCCTTCCCCGAGGAGAATCAACTGGCTCGGTGTAAAATTTCTCAATAAAGGCGCTGATGCCAAAGGGGAGAAGTTGCTGATTGTCTTCCCAGCCGTTAGCTACGATTCGCAGGAATTCTAGGAAATTAATCGGAAATAACGGCCCAAATCCTCCTGAACCCATGCCAAGTGCGCCAAATTTGTTGGCATCTTCGTCTGTCCAACTGGGAATCCCCTGACGAACTGCTTTGTAGAAGCTGATGTTTTGATAGCGATAGATATAACCTTGCCAAATTTGTCTGAGCTTTTTCCGCTTTTGTTGGTACTCTTGAGCATCGCCTTTTTGTTTGACAGTTGCTAATTCCCCCCAAGCTTGTTTAAGTGGTTCGACTAGCTTATTCACAAAACTATTCCACTCGTTTCCAATGCGTTCAAATTCTTTGTTGTTCGGGTGCGCGCAACCCTCTGGCCAGTCTATCTCTTCATTTTCGTAATACAGTTTTGTTGGGACTTTCCCCGGATCGGGAAAGCTGCCTCCTTGTGTGGAAAGATTAAAAACCTGGCTGAGATAGTAAAAAAACAGTTTTCCAGAGGGAGGAAACCGCATCGCTCCCAACTCAGCCAAAACAGGAGATTCTTTGCCATCAGATTCGGTGAAGTGTTTAGAATAAGCCCGTCCGCCAATGCGATCGCTAGCTTCAAAGAGTACAGGTTTTGCACCCATTTTCAAAAGTTCGTAGGCAGCAACCAATCCAGCAACTCCTGCACCGATCACCGCCACTTCCGTTCCCCAACGGTCTTCAGGAAGCGTAGCAATACGATCGCCCTTAACAAATTCAACGTAGTCATAAAGGGTGTCGATAACGCCTATGATATCTTCGGAAGAGGGAGAGAATTTGTTCCGTTGGGGAACATTTAGCAGTTCGTAAAATGGCATACAAATATTCCTGATATTCTTGGATCAATCGTCATAGATAACATCCAAGTAAATTCTACCATCTGTGTGCAATTTGCGAGTTTTTGTGGTAGGAGCCAGATTGGTATTTTGGCGTCCTTATCTCCCGACCTTTAAGAGCGTGAATTATGTTTATCTAAGCATCGTATCATCCGATATGTTAACCCGGAACAAGCAAGCAGAAACTTGCCATAGCAGGTAAGTCAACTTACCTGCTCATTTACAACCAGCCAAACAAGAGTTTTCTCATCTTTATTGCTGGAGTATTTTCACGGTGGAAAATCTTGGGGAAGTCCCATATTTTACTAACAAATCTGTTCCTTGAACAATCATCTCTAACCCGCAGATGGTCTATCTAGGGTTGGTTTGTCTCGGATTTGCGGCCGCAGTTCCGTAATTGACTCGACAGCCGATATTGAACAAACTCGAACTGCACTCAAGAGGGACAATCTGCTGATCGAGGAGGGCGCTGCAACTGACATACTGGTCGTTATTAGTATCTCTTACCATACATTCGATCGGGTTAGCTCCCGATCGCGCCGACCAACTCTTCATACCTACGACTGCAATGATATGCTGCCAGTAGAAAGCAAATAGCGATACTGCAAACAGTACAACAACTGCTACTCCTACTTTCAATTTCCAACTATTTAGGACGTTTCCCAAACTGTTTTTCACGTTTTCCACTCCTGAAATTGAGCTTTCGGTAGTTATTTCTGGAGTTGTCAAGTTTGTTTGTGTTTGTTCTGCTGGAATTTCAGACATAATGTATCTCCTATGATTGCTGGGATTTGGCTAAGCTCGCAGTTGCCATCGCTATTGCAAACTTTATCAAATTTTAGCAAAACTAGCCTGTACCGACAACCGATTCGGGCAGCACCGCCAGGGAAGTATGTAGATTCACCAACTGCTAACGCGATTTCTATGCCTTTTGAGGTATTGCCCACTTCGCGATCGGCTATTTTGCACCGGGCGCAATAGAATAGTTGGTGATGTTGTCGAAAAACGGCTCAAGTGAATCAGCTTTTTTACGAACCGCAGAGAGCGCAGAGGGCGCAGAGAAAGAAAAAAGAGAGATATATTGACTTTCACCAATCATTTAGGGTTTCGATAGCAGTTCTAATAACTCAGCTTCCGAAAGTAGTTCTAGCCCCAAAGATTGAGCCTTTTCCAATTTAGAACCCGCCTCTTCTCCCACAACCACATAATCTGTTTTAGCACTCACAGAACTTGTGACTTTACCGCCTGCTTTTTGAATCAAGTCTTTAGCTTCATCTCGTTTCAAAGTGGGCAAAGTTCCCGTCAGCACAAAAGTTTTGCCTGCAAGTGGTAAATTTGTGCGGGCTAAATTGGAATTTTTCACTTCTGACTGCAATTGCAAGCCGGCAGTTTTCAACCGTGCAATTAAACTTTGATTTGCCGGCACTCGAAACCACTGATAAACAGCTTGAGCAATTTCCGACCCGATGCCGTAAACCCCCTCAATCGATGCTGCCGATACCGCTGCTAACTCTTCCACATTGGCAAATTTTTCTGTCAGCAATTGAGCGTTGACTGTGCCGACGTGGCGGATACCCAAGCCGTAAAGTACCCGCGACCAAGGTTGATTTTTCGATTGGGCGATCGCACTTACCAACTTTTCTGCTAACTTCTTACCCATCCGTTCCAAACTCATCAATTTTTCCGCAGTCAAATCGTACAAATCTGCCGCAGAATGCACCAGATTGCTATCAACCATCTGCTGCACCAACTTTTCCCCAACACCGTTAATATCGAGAGCATCCCGGCTGCAAAAATGAATCAGTGAACCCCTCAAAATCGCAGGACAAGACGTATTGATGCAGCGAGTAACGGCCTCCCCCTTTTCCCGAACCACAGGCTGTTGGCATTCGGGACAGCAACTAGGCATTTGGAAAAGTTGAGCCTTTTGGGGACGAAGTTCCGGCAAAACTCGCACAACTTCTGGTATAATTTCCCCAGCTTTTCTGACAATTACAGTATCGCCAATGTGGAGATTTAGGTCGGAAAGTCGATCGCTGTTGTGGAGAGAAGCCCGCGAAACCGTCGTCCCCGCCAACTGCACCGGTTTGAGTTCCGCTACAGGAGTCAGAGCCCCGGTTCTCCCTACTTGCACGGTGACAGCTTCTACTATTGTAGGGACTTCGGCGGCGGGATACTTCAATGCGATCGCCCAACGCGGAAACCTCTGAGTAAAACCCAATTGTTTTTGCAGCAAAACCGAATTAATCTTAACAACAACCCCATCAGTCATGTAAGGCAAATTTCGCCGTTCAGTATCCCAATATTCGTAATACTCCCGAACCTCATCCAAAGCATAGCAAATTTTGCGATTGGGATTTACCTTAAACCCCATTCTTCGCAACAATTCCAACGATTCCCACTGCGTTTTCTCCTCGTTACCCTCATCTAAATGCAGAGTATAAGCAAAGAAATCCAACCGTCGCTTATCCACAATTTTAGAATCCAACTGCCGCAGCGTACCCGCCGCAGCATTGCGAGGATTAGCAAACAATTGTTCCCCGGCTTTTTCCCGTTCCCGATTAATTTCCTCAAACACAGCTAAAGACAAAAAAGCTTCTCCCCGCACTTCCACAACCGGCGGCGGATTATCTAAATTGAGCTTTAAAGGAATCGAGCGAATAGTCTTGACATTTTGAGTAATTTCCTCTCCGGCAATGCCGTCTCCCCGTGTCGCACCACGGACTAAAACTCCATTTTCATAGGTTAACGCTAAAGCAGAACCGTCAATTTTTAACTCGCAAACATAGCAAACCCCCCCCAACCCCCCCTTGCTAAGGGGGGGAGTAATTTCCCTGTTTTCCTGATTGCTAATGGAAGATGTTATTCCCTCTTGTCCCCCCCCTTCACAAGGGGGGGTTAGGGGGGGTGCATTTCCCTCTTGACCGGAGGTTAGGGGGGGCGCTACCCTTTGCCAGCGTTCCTGCCATTTAGCAAATTCTTCAAAATTAAAAGCATTTTCCAAACTGTAGAGAGGAATATTGTGTTTGACGCTAAAAAATTGAGTAGCCGGCTGTTCTCCCACCCGCTGAGTCGGACTTTCCGCAGTAATTAATTCAGGATAATCTGATTCTAATTCTTGCAACTGGCGATAAAGTCGATCGTACACCTCATCTGGCATGATCGGCGCATCGAGAACATAATAAGCATAGCTAGCTTCCTGTAGCTGCTGCCTCAACTGTTGAATTTGCTGCTGAATCTCTGCTGCCATATCGATTTAAGGTTTTCAATTTTCGATTTTCGACTTTTGATTATAATTCTCGATTTTAGCTCCAAAAAAATGGGCTAGCAATCTCTCTGCTGCCAGAGCTAGTGGAGATGTGAGATGATAAATCTCAATTTGAGCTAAAAGAAAAGAGCCAGCAATTAGAAAATCCAAACTTATTCTAATTATCACCCGGCCCCAAAACGGATACTTACTTTCCGACAGGAGTCGCCAGTCGGCAAAAATTTTCGACTATTGTTCAACCTCCCAGATGCCTCTAGGGAGTAAATTTCCAATCATTTGACTGAGTGAACGCCGAAATTTACGGCCAACCTGTCACGCCGACTTCTAAAATCTCAAATTCACTGACTCGCCTTTATAGCTGCCCAACTCGGGGCGTAAAGCATCACAAATTCAAGTCTGGAAACTCGGTAAATTTCTTGTTTTCCCCGGACATGGAAGGTTGAAGATTCTCACCTTCTTTTTCGCCGTTCAAGTTGCTATTGGCGCGGGATTTGGTGAATTCTTGAGCGTTTGGCTTGGTAAAAGCGAGCGGTTCAGCGTGTTCAACCTGAAATACGTTGGCGTAGAGGTTGGCAATAATCTGTTTGCCTCCCTGGGTCAATTCCAAGTAGTTCAAAGCGGCTGGAATGTAAGGAAAAACTCCATTCCAATAAAACTTGGCGTAATTTTGCCGCAAATCTCCCGGAGACTTGTATCCCAAGATTTTATTAGTGCCGACTTCCTCAAATTCGTAGAACAGGGCACTTATTTTTCGCAGGTAATTTGGATCACTCAACTGACCGATCAAATCAGCGGCCCTAGCGAGTCCAGAATAATTATTTCTGTCTTGATGAGTTTCGCTAGCAGGAACTGGGAAGCGCGTCAATTCAATATTGCGCTTGATTTGTTCGGCATCAATTAATGTGTGCCCGCCGAAGCGTTCGTCAATTACGAGTTTTCCTCGATCGACATGATAAGGAGTTAAACTGGCAGAAGTTGCCCCGATAGGCACAGAAACCATGCCCCCGTCAATACCCGTAGCGTAGAGTCCCACAGCTTCTTGGTCTTGGCGGCAAACACCTTTGACGTAGCCGATATCGTGGCACAGCAGCGATATCAGGTAGTGCAGCCAATCTTCCGGCGACACTCCCCCTTCGCGAATATGCTTGCCGCGGAGAATCTCTTGTCCCACCAAAGCCACAAGCATTGTGTGTTCCACATTGTGGTAAAGAGCATCGCAGTTAGCGATATTTTCCAGAGCCATAGTCCCTGCCCAGGCGATAATTTCAGGGTAGTCAGGCTTGTACTTGCCGTAGGTGCGACGGTAGCCGGCCTGCAACTCTTGCACAAAAGCGTCAATCAGGATAGCAGTTGCATTGAACATCATAAATTCTCTCACTCAGGCTGTAGTTACAAACTTGCTCGAAAATATCTTGGATAGCTGAAAAAATAATCAATGGGCATTCCAGTAGGTTTGACCCCTCGGCGTGGAATTTTAAATTTCAGCTAGCCTTGTCAAATCAGAAAATTACTTTTAGGCTATGCTTCCCACGATAACCTAATTTCCGAAGCATCCGAACCAACCGATCGATTTTTTGGCATTAAATGTTGACGAAACAATTTACATCGTTTCACCGACTAATTATTAGAAGTCCTAGGTGTGAAAGTTATGAACTGTCTGTTTTCGAGCCTCTCCACTGCTGCCCTTCGCGCTCGGCGGTCGATCACCCAAAAATACCTAGGATTGTTTGCATTCACGGCTGTTTGCACCGCCGCACCGGCAATGGGTGCCGAGCGAATTTACGTAACTTACGGGCCGCTAGAAGAATCAGTTCCCATCGCATCCCTGGCACTCTTCGCCAAAGAAGGCAAAATAGACTCGAACTTGGACGGCTTCGCTCAATATATCAAAGAATCTCAGCTAGCGGAGATTCGCAGCGCCCTGCAAGCGAAAGCTGAAATCAGCCAGGTGACGATCGCCCAATTTCTCTACACGCCTCAAGGAGAAGTGCTGCTGAAACGCTTGGGTCGAGTAATTCAAACCAAAGCTCGGCAGCCCGGATTTTATGCCATCCGAGCCGCCTTGATTTTAGCAGCCTCAGATCCAGAAGGCCTGACAATACTCAACGTGCTGCGGAAATTCCCCACTTATGGCATCAGAATTGACATCGCTCGCGCCTTGGGTATCGCCGACGAGCTGACATCGCTGATCAACCGTTCCAATCAGACGATCGCCGGAGTCGCCCAGTTGTCGGAAGCACAAGCAGCCTCTGAACCCGCCATACCGGCTGCGGCAATGCTGCAGCCCCAGCTACCGGGCCCCTATACTTGGAAAAAATCATCGGTAATTCTGACGAGTCCAAATCGCCTTCGCACGTTTGATATGGACATTTACTTGCCACAGGGCAGCCCCCAACCGGCCCCAGTAGTAGTAATTTCCCACGGTTTAGGTTCCGATCGCATTTCCTTTCAATATTTAGCAAAACACCTAGCCTCCTACGGCTTTGCCGTCGCCGTCCCCGAACATTCCGGCAGCAACGCCCAACAAATCCAAAACTTAGTAACAGGCAGAGCCAGCGAAGTAGCAGAACCAGCAGAATTTGTTAACCGCCCCCTCGACATCAAAGACCTGCTCGATTATTTAACCAAACTTTCTACAACCAATCCGGCCTACCAAGGGCAGCTCGACTTGCAGCGAGTCGGCGTCATCGGCCAGTCTTTCGGTGGCTATACGGCTTTAGCATTAGCCGGGGCGGGGATTAATTTTGCACAGCTAGACAAAGACTGCCAGGTCGAAAACGAAACTTGGAACCTCTCCCTGCTTTTGCAGTGCCGCGCCCGCGGCCTAGAGCGCAACCAGTACAATTTCGCCGACCCGCGCATCAAAGCTGCGATCGCCATCAACCCCATCGTCAGCAGCATTCTCGGAGAAACAAACCTCAGCAAAATCCAAATCCCAGTCATGGTAATAGCAGGCAGCGCCGATACCGTCGCCCCCGCTTTGCTCGAACAAATTCAACCGTTCACCTGGCTGACATCGCCCAACAAATATCTCGTACTAATGAACAACGGGACTCACTTCTCAACGATCGAGGAATCCCCTCAAAGCCTATTTCTCCCGCCAGCAGAGGCGATCGGACCCGAACCTGCTTTAGCCCGCCGCTACCTCAGCGGACTCAGCCTAGCTTTCATGGAAAGCTATTTGAACAACAAATCAAATTTCCGCCCGTATTTGGAGCCATCCTACGCTTTAAGCATCTCCCGAGACACTCTCGGACTGAGAATTTTGCGATCGCTCACCCCGCAACAACTCCAGCAGTTCAGGTTTTCTCCACCTCCTCGCATCCCGGCCTCTCCACCTGTCCTCGCTCCTGTTTCTCTACCTTCTCCACCTCCCATAGCTCCCGTTCGTTAGGGTTGAGGTGCGCCGAAGAGCACGCTGGCATATCTTTTCGCGATCGGGCGATCGCCCCTGTCTCTCCTTTCATCAGCTTTCCTAATCGCAGTCATCAGTTTAACTGTCGCTCAACCCCTTTACAAACCTTAACAACACCGTTAATAATATAAACATCATCCGAACATTGAAAACCAAATAAAGCAATCATAAACAAATGACAACAACCTTACAGCAACGCGAAAGCGCCAACGTCTGGGAACGCTTTTGTGAGTGGGTAACATCAACCGACAACCGCATTTATGTAGGTTGGTTCGGCGTCTTGATGATTCCCACCCTCCTGAGCGCAACCATCTGCTACATCATCGCCTTCATCGCTGCCCCTCCAGTGGACATCGACGGCATCCGTGAACCAGTAGCAGGTTCCTTGATGTACGGTAACAACATCATCACAGGTGCAGTTGTTCCTTCATCCAACGCCATCGGCTTACACTTCTACCCAATCTGGGAAGCAGCTTCCCTCGATGAGTGGTTGTACAACGGCGGCCCTTACCAATTGGTAATTTTCCACTTCCTGATCGGTGTATTTTGCTACATGGGTCGTGAATGGGAATTGTCCTACCGCTTAGGTATGCGTCCTTGGATCTGCGTCGCTTACTCTGCACCAGTTGCAGCAGCCACCGCAGTATTCTTGATCTACCCAATTGGACAAGGTTCTTTCTCTGACGGTATGCCTTTGGGTATCTCCGGCACATTCAACTTCATGATCGTGTTCCAAGCAGAGCACAACATCCTGATGCACCCGTTCCACATGTTGGGAGTTGCTGGTGTCTTCGGTGGTTCTTTGTTCTCCGCAATGCACGGTTCTTTAGTTACCTCTTCTTTGGTTCGTGAAACAACCGAAACCGAATCGCAAAACTACGGTTACAAATTCGGTCAAGAAGAAGAAACCTACAACATCGTTGCAGCCCACGGCTACTTCGGTCGTTTGATTTTCCAATACGCTTCATTCAACAACAGCCGTTCTTTGCACTTCTTGTTAGGTGCATGGCCAGTTGTCGGTATCTGGTTTACCGCTTTGGGTATATCGACAATGGCTTTCAACTTGAACGGTTTCAACTTCAACCAATCGATTATCGACTCTCAAGGTCGTGTTATCAATACTTGGGCTGATGTCATCAACCGCGCTAACTTGGGTATGGAAGTAATGCACGAGCGCAATGCTCACAACTTCCCGCTTGACTTGGCTGCAGGTGTTACCACTCCCGTAGCAATGGTTGCTCCTTCTATCAATGGCTAAGTTTTAGTCTTTGATTGACAAAAAGCGCTCCTAGAAATAGGGGCGCTTTTTGTTTGGGTAAAAATATTTTTACTGCGGGGATTGGAAGTATAGCAGTCGCTAAGGCAGTTAGGACCCTTGACCTAAGACATCCTCAATTGCCAGAACGTAAAAAATCAAACTGTTCCAGTTGTTGGCGGGTTCGACTCTTTAACCAAGACTCTTTTTGGCTCAATCTTGTTTAGGTAGAGGAGAATATGGTAGTAAGTACACTAATTTTTCAAAAAAATTTTGTTCAATAAATAACCATTAAGAGCTGTGCGATCGAGCTTTTTAATTTTTCCATCCCTGAAGTGCTACGAAGCTACTGCAAAATCTGTGTACTGCCGCATCCCAGGCTCGTGAAATGCCAAAACAATATCTTCCTTGGGAACTCCAGCGCGCACCAAATCCGTTGCAATCCCATCTTCTGTCCAGTCTTCCTCAATCCAGAAGTTGCGATCGCGAATCCGAACGTAAACAGTGATACCGGTAATGCGATCGCCCTTTTGCCAGCCCAGGTTCATCCAGATGTATAGTCATTTCAAATAAATCTGAGACAAATGCAAGATGATGTAAAATCAAGAAAAATTGTTAACTCGGAGCCGAAAAATGGCATACAGTCTAGATTTAAGAAAAAGAGTAGTGGATTATGTGGAAAATGGAGGGGGTATAACTAAAGCCGCCGCCCTGTTTAAAGTAGGAAGAGCAACAATATACAGATGGCTAGGGAGGGAAGACCTTCGAGCCACTAAGGTAGAACACCGTGAGCGAAAGATAGACTGGGAAGCGCTCAGAAAAGATGTAGAAGAAAATCCCGAAGCAAGATTAATAGAAAGAGCAAGGAAATTCGGGGTGAGAGCGAGTGCCATATGCTATGCCTTAAAGAAAATGAAAATTACGAGAAAAAAAAAGAATATCGTTATAGAGAAAGGAATAGAGAAGAAAGAATACAATACTACCAAACACTGAGAAATTTAATTAAAGCTCATGGGAGTAAAAGCCTTGTATTTATTGATGAGTCAGGGTTTGAAGAGTTTCATGCTTGTGTTTATGCGTGGTCAAAAAAAGGAAAAAAAGTATATGGGGATAGACAAGGAAAACGCGGAAAAAGAGAAAATTTAGTAGCAGGAAGAAGAAAAGGAAACAAGGACTTGATTGCACCTATGGTCTTTACAGGGAGCTTGAATGCAGAAAGTTTTGAAGGGTGGTTAGCTTTATATTTATTGCCATCTTTAACAATACCATCAATATTAATCATGGATAATGCACCGATTCATCGTAAGACAGCAATTAGACTGCTGGTGGAGGAAGCAGGCCATCAGATACTTTTTTTACCAAAATACTCTCCTGACTTAAATGATATTGAGCATGATTTTAGTGCATTAAAGAGAGCTATAATGTATTCGCATTCTGCCACATCTCTTGATGAGATTATTCGCGCTTATTGTGCAACTTAGTGTCTCATTTTTATTTGAAATAACTATAATGACCGTTTTGTTCGTCGGTAATCAAGAATGTCTCGATGTCTTGTTGAGAATGCCGATCGCACAATTCTATATACTCGGTCAAAATACGCTTAATTAGTTTGGGATACTCAGTTAGTTTATCCCTTGCACTATTTTCTCTACTATCGATCGACCTTTTTTCCCATCGCACTGCGCGAATTGCGATCGCATCAAATGCCTGATTCAGTAAAAGCTAGGTTCAAATCATCAATCCACCCCAATTGTTGGGCCCACTCTGTTAAGTAACCCCGATCCCAATTCTCAGATTGGACTTTCAGAATTCCCAAAACATCATTCCATTGTTTTTGAGACTTAGACTGTTGCCGCCAGAGCAGTTTTGCCAACACAATATCTTCAGGAGAAGCAACCCAAAATTGTTCTACACCAGCTTCGTCAAGCGCTTCTAATCGTCGTCTTGCCATTTTTGAGCGATCGAATTCAGTATTAGAATTCAGCACAATATCAGCGTTCAATACTAAAGTCATGTGAGTGACGCTCAACACCATCCCTCTACCCTCTTGAATATCTTTTACCGAACCCGGAGGGCAGTAAAAACCAGCCGTTTCTAGTGCTTCAACTAATTTAAAAATATTGTCCCGGAGCAATTCAATTACTAAATCTAAATCGCGTGTTGTTCTAGGGTCGCCATAGACCGAAGCGGCAACGCATCCTGTAATATAATCAGAGATACCTAATGTTTCAAAAATTGGGTGCAACAGTCTAGCAATTTCGCTGGGGTCTTGTGTCCACATAGAGGACTCACTGGTGGGGGTTAAAATTGGCAACCACTTGCTACCTAATATCGATCGAGCAAATCGCTCTTTGTGGGTTGAGCGGCAAGCTTTTTTTATCCCGCGCAAGCTAACAGTTTTTGCCCAACGATTTAATTTTGCCCCCATTTGCCACCGTTGGGAATTGGTGAGTTGCCGCAGTAGGTAAAAATCAATTGCATCAGCTTCAGGAGTTTTATCATCCGATCAATAAAAAGCTGCCCTCGATCGTCAATCTTTCCAGTAGTTTCAATCGCTTTTATATAATCCCTTCCCCATTTAAAGATTCAAGCCTTGACAGCCATTTGTCGAAGTGAGAGCATTTACTCCGAATTACTTGCAATCCAATTTGTTCAGCTAAATGTGGTCCAAAAACAGATTTTGCTTTTCCGTAATCGGGAAACTGCGCGATGATACGCTTGCTAGGTGCTGTTTGCTGCCCATCGTTGATTAACTCAGGTGTTTGATATTGACTAGCAATAGCTTGAAGAGCTTCAATCTCTTTTGTCCGTCCAGCATCAAGGTACTCAAAACACGTTGGATCGGAAAAGAGATATGCCTCATATTCATGTAACTGAATGTAAGGAATGAATCGACGATCGCCAATATCCTCTGCAAAGCGTTCCTCTAAAAATTCAACTCGCTGTAGTGGATCTTGGCTTATACTCTCAGACTGAGCTAATCCCGGAAAATCAGGATGAATAGCATATAAATCAATCATAGTTGTGAAGAATACATCGGGCGCTTTCTCTTGCTTAAGAAATCGCATGATGTCCTCCTTCATCGGCACATACTTACGACCGCCACCTCGATGCACCTTACCCTTCTTTCTTGCATGAGCAATGAGTATGGGATTGTGCATAAACACTTCATATTGGGCTAAATGGGGTTTGATCGAAATGTCAGCGAATGTTTGCTCGGTTTGTCCTTCGGCAAATAGGTAAAGGCGCACCATTAATGGGGACCTCCCCCGAAAATATTTTTCTCCCAAGCTTCTCCCAAGCTATACTCGTCGAGCCATGCTTCTAATTCTGTAGGATTTAACCTCTTAAATTGGGATTCCTTACCTTCTAGGTTCACCACAATTACATCTTCAGGATCGAAATTATCCAAGAAAGAACTGGATTGGGTGCTAATGAGAATTTGGGTATGCAGTGCAGCCTTACTAAACAAAGCAGCAACCACATTTAAGGCATAGGGGTGAAGCCCTAATTCCGGCTCATCAACAACAATGAGTTCTGGCAGTTCATCTTCTGGCTGTAAGAGCAGCGTAGCAAGGCCTATGGCACGCAAAGTACCATCTGAAAATTGATGCGGTCCAAATACCTGATCGGACTCCTTGTGTCGCCAGTTGAGAATGACGCGATTAGATACATCTGGTTCAAGAACAAAATCATCGAAAAAAGGTGCAATAAGACGGATTGTTCCGATAATGCGCTGATAAGCTGCACCTCCATTCTCTTTACGAAATCTCAGAAGTAATGCAGGTAGATTTCCAGCATCCGGCATTAACCATCGATCGTTGCCAACATAAGAAGATTGACGCACATCTGCTCTAGGCGATGTGTCGTGAAAGTGATAGACACGGCAACGATTGAGTAAGTATCTAAGCGTCTTAGCCGTTTGCTTACCTTCCTCTGCGGCTTTGATGATTTGTGTTTCCTGATGTCCTGCACCGAGTTCGTCAGTTCTAGGGGCTACCCAACCTCTTTGCAGAAAACTTAAGGTTTCTTCGGCAAAAATCAGCGTATCACCAGCGGCATGAAATAGCCGTATGTGATAGGCATCTACCCCATTGTCAACCTCGAATTCCAGCTTTGCTTCTATCTGGGGCGTTATCTTAGGTCCAAAGTGCAAGAGAGATTGGGTACGCCCTGACGTGCCAATGTATTGTTGAAAGCGTCCAGCCATCATCTCATTGAGCATCTTGAAAAACGAGATAAGATTGCTCTTGCCTGCCCCATTTGCTCCAATCAGAATATTTAGGGGATGCAACTCAAGATCCATTGCCTTAATAGACTTAAATCCATTGAGGGTTAATCTTTGTAGCCTATTCAAAAGTCAGTCTCCTAAGTCTGTGATGGTGTGTTTGCTTCTTATATTGATTAATAGAGGAATAGGCAATTACTGCTGAGTAACAGCCATTACCCATTCCTCATGTTAAACCCTAGCTGCCGCCAATCCGAGCGACATCGCGAGCATTTTCTTCAAACGCAGCCGTCAGCGCATCATCACCGCTTAAACCCGATGCGATCGCCCTTTCAATAGCTTGCAACACCCGCTTGTAATCCCTCGGCATCACCTTCACAAACACCGGCACCATCTCATCCCACGCAGCCAGAACCTTAGATGCTTTCGCACTTCCAGTCAGATCAACGTGAGTTTGAAGCATCTGCCGCAAATCGCTAATCTCCTCAACATCCTCGAGTTTTTCCAAATCCACCATCGACATATTGCAGCGAGTAGCAAAATCACCCGCCTCATCCAAAATGTAAGCAACACCGCCACTCATACCCGCTGCAAAATTGCGCCCGGTTTGGCCCAAAACCACAACTTTGCCGCCAGTCATGTACTCGCAACCGTGATCGCCCACACCCTCAACTACTGCATTAACGCCGGAGTTACGCACCCCAAAACGTTCGCCCGCCATCCCTCGGATGAAAACCTCGCCGGATGTCGCGCCGTAAAGCACTACGTTACCGACAATCACGTTTTCTTCCGCGACAAAGGTAGAAGCTGGCGACGGATACAAGATGATTTTGCCGCCGCTGAGCCCTTTGCCCAAATAGTCGTTAGCTTCGCCTTCGAGCTCCAGGGTGACTCCCTTGGGTACAAACGCCCCAAAGCTTTGCCCGGCGCTGCCTTGGAAGTGCAGGTGCACCGTGTCATCCGGCAAACCTTCCCAGTTGCGTTTGGTGATTTCGTTGCCGAGAATTGTGCCGACAACCCGGTTGACATTGGTAATCGGCAGTTTGGCCTGTACCTTTTCACCGTTTTCGATCGCACCTTTGCACAAATCCAACAACACACTCATGTCGAGAGACTTGGACAAACCGTGATCCTGCGCCATCTGACAATAGCGCCCGACATCCGCCCCAACCTCCGGCTGATAAAGGATTTTCGAGAAATCCAAACCCTTAGCCTTCCAGTGTTCCACAGCTTGCTGAGGTTCCAAAACATCAGTCCGCCCCACCATTTCATTCAGCGTGCGGAAGCCCAACTGCGCCATAATTTCCCGGACTTCCTGCGCCACGAAGGTCATAAAGTTTACCGTGTGCTCGGGGTCGCCGGTAAAGTTTTTCCGCAGCAGCGGGTCTTGCGTCGCCACGCCCACCGGGCAAGTGTTCAGGTGACAAACGCGCATCATAATGCAGCCCAATGTCACCAGCGGCGCGGTGGCAAAACCGAATTCCTCAGCACCAAGCAAGGCAGCAATTACTACATCGCGGCCGGTTTTCATTTGACCGTCAGTTTCTACGACAATCCGGCTGCGGAGATTATTGAGTACCAAAGTTTGGTGAGTTTCCGCCAGTCCCAATTCCCAAGGTAATCCCGCGTGTTTGATCGAAGTTTGCGGCGAAGCGCCGGTTCCGCCGTCGTAGCCGGAAATCAACACGACATCGGCGTGGGCTTTAGCAACCCCGGCCGCGATCGTCCCGACTCCAACTTCCGACACGAGTTTGACGCTAATCCGCGCTTCCCGGTTGGAATTTTTCAAGTCGTGAATCAATTCGGCCAAATCTTCGATCGAATAAATGTCGTGGTGAGGAGGAGGCGAAATCAAACCCACACCCGGAGTCGAGTTCCGCACCTTCGCAATCCACGGGTATACTTTTTTACCGGGCAACTGTCCGCCTTCTCCGGGTTTTGCGCCTTGCGCCATCTTGATTTGCAGTTCCCGCGCTTGGGAAAGGTACAAGCTGGTAACGCCGAAACGGCCGGAAGCAACTTGTTTGATCGCGCTGTTTTTCGAGTCGCCGCGATCGTTCGTCCAAGTGTAGCGTTCCGTGTCTTCCCCGCCTTCACCGGTGTTCGATTTGCCACCAATGCGGTTCATCGCGATCGCCAGAGATTCGTGGGCTTCTTTAGAAATCGAACCGTAACTCATCGCCCCAGTTTTAAAGCGTTTGAGAATAGATTCGATCGGTTCAACTTCCTCAATCGGTATCGATTCCCGCTGCTTGAATTGCAACAAACCGCGCAGGGTAAAATGCTGCTGGTTTTGTTCGTTAACCAGCCCCGAATACTGTTTGAAAAGCGTATAACTGCCCTCGCGCACCGACTTTTGCAGCGCGTGAATTGTCTGCGGACTAAACAAATGCGCTTCGCCTTCTTTCCGCCACTGATATTCGCCGCCAACATCGAGAGTATGTCCGCTGGATGGGCGATCGGGGAAAGCGTGAGTATGGCGCAAAATTGCTTCTTGGGCGAGGACTTCGAGGTCTACGCCTTCAATCCGCGAGGCTGTCCAAGCAAAGTATTTATCCACTACGGATTTGTTTAAGCCGATCGCCTCAAAAATCTGCGCGCCGCGATAACTTTGAATTGTCGAAATCCCAATTTTCGAGGCAACTTTCGTCACACCTTTAGTTGCGGCTTTGACGTAGTTTTTGCAAGCTGTTTTGTACTCGACATTTAGCAGCAATCCTTCGCGGATCGAATCGGCGATCGTCTCAAAGGCCAAATACGGATTAATCGCGCCGCAACCGTATCCAATAAGTGTCGCAAAGTGATGCACTTCCCTCGGTTCGCCGGATTCGAGCACGAGTCCCGCCCGCGTCCGCGTACCATTACGGATCAAGTGGTGGTGCAGGCCCGCAACTGCCAGCAGCGCCGGAATTGGGGCTTTGTCTGGACCGATACCCCGATCGCTCAAAATGATGATATTCACCCCGGAGGCTATCGCGCTGTCTGCTGCTGCAAAAACCTCTTCTAAAGCCTGTTCAAGACCTTTCACACCGCTTTTGGGGTCAAACAAAATCGGTAGTGTAATCGACCGGAAATTGCCCTCATTTACGTGTTTGAGCTTAGCTAATTCTTCATTGCTGAGAATGGGCGTTTTCAGTTCAATCAAATGACAGCTTTCGGGTTCTGGTTTGAGCAAATTGCGTTCAGCGCCGATCGTAGTTTCGGCAGAAGTTACAATTTCTTCGCGGATAGAATCAATTGGCGGATTGGTAACTTGAGCAAACAACTGCTGGAAGTATTCGTAAAGCAGTTTTGGGCGGTTGGAAAGCACCGCCAGCGGCGTATCCGCACCCATCGCGCCGACAGCTTCCACGCCATCTTTCGCCATCGGCGCTAACAGCAACCGCAGTTCTTCAAAGGTGTAGCCGAAAGCCATTTGCCGCTGGATCAATGTTTCGGGGTCGGATTCTGGCAATGTCGGCGCATCTTTCAGTTTGGCGATTTCGACCATGTGCTGATCTATCCACTCGCGGTACGGGTGTTCTGTGGCGATTTTCGTCTTAATTTCTTCGTCAGAGACGATGCGGCCTTCCTCGGTATTTACCAGGAACATCCGCCCCGGTTGCAAGCGACCTTTTGATACAATTCGTTCTGGGGCGATCGGCAAAACTCCAGCTTCCGATGCCATAATTACCAAGTCGTCTTTGGTAACGCAGTAGCGGGAAGGGCGCAAACCGTTGCGATCGAGCACTGCCCCGATCGATGTACCATCGGTAAAGGCGATCGAAGCTGGGCCGTCCCAAGGTTCCATCAAACAAGAATGGTATTCATAGAAAGCCTTTTTCTCGTCACTCATGGACTCGTGGGCTGTCCAAGGTTCGGGAATCATCATCATTACGGCGTGAGGCAAAGAACGCCCAGCCAAAGTCAGCAATTCCAAAGCATTGTCAAAAATCGTCGAGTCGCTGCCTTCGATATTGATTAAATTGGGGATTTTCTTTAAGTCATCGCCGAATAGTTCCGACTCGAACAGCGATTGCCGCGCGTGCATCCAGTTAATGTTGCCGCGCATCGTGTTAATTTCGCCGTTGTGGGCGATGTAGCGGTAAGGGTGCGATCGTTCCCAGCTCGGAAAAGTATTCGTGCTGAAGCGCGAGTGAACCAAGGCTAGAGCGCTTTCCATGTCGGGGTCGTGCAGTTCGGGATAATAATCTCCCACTTGCACCGGCATTAACATACCCTTGTAGACGATCGTCCGGCAGGAGAGTGTGGAATTATACCAGTAGGGGTCTGTGTTAGTCCTGCGGATGGCATTGTGAGCCCGTTTGCGGATGACGTACAGTTTCCGCTCGAAAGCCGCCTCATCGATACCTGCGGCGCGCCGGAGGAACACTTGCTGCATGAAGGGTTCGCTAGATTTGGCGGTGTCGCCGAGGGACGAGTTGTTGGTGGGAACATCGCGCCAGCCCAGCACTTCCTGGCCTTCTTCGGCGGCGATTTCCTCAAAAATGCGTTTGCCGTTTTCGCGTTCAGTTTGATTTGGCGACGAGTAAATCGCGCCAACGCCGTACTCGCCGGCTTCGGGAAGTTCGATGTTTAGGGTCGCAGTTACTTTCTTGAGAAACTTGTGGGGCACCTGCATCAAAATCCCCGCCCCGTCTCCGGTGTTGGGTTCGCAGCCGCACGCGCCCCGGTGGTCGAGGTTCAAGAGGATTGTCAGTGCCTGCTCGACAATTTCGTGGGATTTGTTACCCTTCATGTGTACGATGAATCCGACTCCGCAAGCGTCGTGCTCGAACTGCGGATCGTACAAGCCTTGTTTTTGTGGCAGTCCGTTGCTGTTCATTTTGATGTGTCTCTCAAAGTGGTGAAAAGATGTTGATCTAGAGTAGAGGGTGGGATGCCGATCGCTCTAGTATCATGTATTATATGTGGATCTACTCAGTTGGGTAGATGTACCCAAAAATCAAAGCTTATTCGATCCGAGTAAAAAAATAGTTAAAGCCGATAACTTAACTATGGAACCCGGAGGTTAAAGATTTATGCTTAAAGACTCTTCAATTATGTGAATTATTAAACCGCAGAGGCCGCAGAGAGTGCAGAAGAAGAGAAGAGAGATGAGTAATTCCGATACTAGCTCACATCTTGCACCCTTGTTAATAAGCTTTTCAAGGGCGGGCTTTCCGGCCAAGCCCACAAAATCTACTCTCTGTGGAACAGGCCGGAAAGCCTGTTCTTGAGAAATGAGTTTATAGCATTGTTAATGCGACTGTATCCTCAGCGTCTGGGTGACATTCTCCAGCAGCATTTTGCCTTCTCAGCAGTAATGAGTATTTCTGAAAAATTGCAAAAAGTTGATTGACTCAAGGCGTGGTTAGATAGCTTTCGGCCACTTTCTCCCACCCGGGTTGCAGAATGGAAAAAACTCTATGACGTTCGGTTTACTTATCAGTGCTTCACAGAACTTAGCCAAACTTATTCAAGTGTAACTATTCAACCAGGTTTCATCCCAGAGGGTCTCTAACCAGATGCTAGCAGTTTTGCAGCAGCAGTCTCAAGAGCTGGATTACGATTCCCCTTTAATCAAAATTCAAGAACCAGCGCCCTTTCTATGAAGATTTGATGTAGATTGGGGCGATCGATCTAATAACAGGTGACAACAGCTATGTTGGTTTTGCTATGGTTGTTAAGGCAAGTCGATCGGGCTGAGCACAACTCTTGCAAAACTCTACAGTCGGCTAACCAGTCCCCGCAGGTGGGCTTCGATTTTAACTATAGATTAGTTAATCTCAAAAAACAACGTCGTTTACCAAAGGATTCCGCAAGCAATCCTCAAGGAGTAAAAATCATGGTTCAGATTCAAGAAATTTCTCAAGTATCTACCCTGCACGCACCTGCAGCACCCAACGGAATAGCCGCTACAGAATTGCGGCCTTGGGGCTCCTTTACGACTCTAGAAGAAGGCCCAGGATATAAAATTAAGCGGATAGAAGTTAAGTCGGGACACCGCCTCAGCCTGCAAATGCACCACCACCGCAGCGAACACTGGATTGTGGTTTCTGGTACTGCAAAAGTTACTTGTGGCGAAACTGAACAAGTTCTGTTTACAAATCAGTCTACCTATGTTCCTCAGTGCATCAATCACCGTCTGGAAAATCCAGGAGTTATCCCCCTGGTTTTAATTGAGGTGCAGAATGGCGAATACCTGGGAGAAGATGATATTGTACGTTTTCAAGACGATTATGCTCGTACTGAAAAGGCTAAGTAACTCAAGTTGCTAAAAATATAGGGGTAAGGTGCGCGGCCCGGCGCACTTTACATTCTCCGGGTAAGGTACACGCCTAGGCACATTCTACATTTTCAAAACTCAACATTACTTCCCAATTACCAATTACCAATTACCAATTACTCATAATGATTCATCTGAGCAAAACAGCAGCAACAGAAGTAACGCGCCTCAAGTCGAAGCATCCGAACCCCAATGCTTTATTTCGTCTGGGCGTGGAATCGAGTGGCTGCTCCGGTTTGTCTTATACAATGGCATTTGACGATGCGCCAGCCCCAGAAGACGCTGTATGCGAGTCGGAGGGAATTGAAGTTGCGATCGACCCCCAGCACTTAAAATATCTCAATGAGCTCACCTTGGATTATTCAGAAGACTTGATGGGCGGAGGTTTCCGATTTCACAATCCCAATGCCGCCCAAAGCTGTAGCTGCGGCAACTCCTTTTCGGCTAAGGAATAATCAATAGGATGACACTCAAAGACTTAGAAAAAGTCCAAAAAACCTTCAAATAAGCCGATCAAGACTACCAATATCGACGCCTGTTCAGCATTAGGAATTGACGGCAATATCGAACTCAGAACTCCCAATACTGACTCTGTAACATCACATCCGGTTGCATCGGAATGCTTAAACGGATGATTAATATCAATTCCAGTTGCACTCTTCATGACTGTTGACTGTTGACTGTTCACTCGGATTCAAAAAACTGAATGGTTGAGTGTTAACTTTTGACTCGATTTTATTATTCCGATGCAACCGGAAACGATATGAGAACTCATACATGATAGGTCGGAAACGGCATCATGCCGTTTCCCTCCCAGATTAATTGTAGGGAGACGGCGCCGTGCCGTCTCGAAAGCTGTGGGTAATATTAATTCCGATGCTACCGGATTTGATATCACTTCCTCCCTGAAAAGCGCTATAGATTGTTGGTAAAACCCGCCTTTACGAGCGCAAATTATACTATTATCACGAATCAACCAGAAATGACATAAAAGCTCGATCGACTATCAAGACAATCAAGCTGGTGTACCGAGAATAGTCCACTGCATTAACTGCTGCCACTCGGGAGATTGAGCTAATAAATCTGCATCCAATTCATTTCCCGCATCCTGCGAAAACTCGGCGAAAGCTTCCGCCCAATTAATTACTGTTTCCACAGGCAAATAAGGCGTATAATTCCAAGAACGCTGCAAAAACTCTACCATCTCAACAGAGTGACCGGTGCGGTACAAATACCAAGCAATCCAAACTAAGGTACTGTACTTGATTTGCTTTTCCAACAAACGTATTTTATCCGGCAACTCGGGGCGGGCAAAAAAATTGTCCATCACAGCGGCGAGGGATTTAGCCTGCGGTAAACCTTTGTACATGGCGCTTTGTTCGTGCTGGCGGTAGCAAACAGTTACTTGCTGCAACCACTCTGCTTCGCATCCCATTAAGGCTAAACGCAGCACTAAATCTGTATCTTCCGCCGGGGGAAATCGAGGATCAAATCCGCCGGCGCGCTCTAACCACTGACGGCGAAATACCATCGCGCTAGGTAATACTGGTTTCCACCGCAGCCACATTTCTAAGTCTAATTTAGGGACATTTTGCCAGGGTTTGACATCTTTTAGCGCTTCGCCTATACTATTAACTAGACGCCAGCCGCTGTGGACGATTCCTAGATTTGGTCGCGCTGCAAATACAGCCATTTGTGCTGCTAATTTGTCGGCAAAAAAGTAGTCATCTGCATCGAGAAAGGCGATAAATTCTCCTCGCGCTAACTGGATGCCGTGATTTCTGGCAATTGAAACTCCTTGATTTTGTTGGTAAATGTAGCGAATTCGATCGCCATATTTCTCTAAAACTAACTTGGTATCGTCTCGGGAGCCGTCGTCTACTACAATAATTTCCCAGTTAGTATAGGTTTGGTGCAGAACGCTATCTACGGCTTGGGCGACGTAAGCAGCGCAGTTGTAAGCCGGAATTACTACGCTCACCTGCGGAGTGCGATCGATCGTAACATTACTCATAATTAATTATCTTAAATTCGATTGCGTCTTTATTTTACAATGAGCGTAGGGTGCGTCAGGAACTGACGCACCCAGTAAGGGCTTCTTGTGTTCATTAATTTGTGGTCAAGAATTTGCCAAGGTAAGTTGGTGCGAGTTCAGTAAATCATGGGGGCGAATTGCCAAAGGGTAGCGATCGCCTTTTACCTTCAAATACTTGTCAACTATTTGCAAAACCTGTTCGGGATTGGCTGGCTTGCTCAAAAAATCGGAAGCACCTGTCAATTTCGCTCGCGTGCGGTCGATTATACCGTCTTGACCGGTCAAAAACACGATCGGAGTTTCCCGAAAAGCCGGTGTCTTCCGCAAAAAATTGCACAAAGCAAAGCCGCTTGTCTTCGGCATTACCACGTCCATAAAAATTAAGGCAGGCTTTTGTTTGGCGAGGATGCCCACTCCCTGCATGGGGTCTTGAATTTTTAGGACTCGATACCCCTCCGGCAATAAAATTTGCTCTAAAAATTCGCATACTGTCGGGCTGTCATCGATACAAGCAATCAAAGGGCGACCTGGCCCAGCGATCGCCGCGGCAAGGCGCCACTGTTCTATAGGCGACGGCAAATCTGGTACTGTTCGGAAATTTACTAAACCCTGCTTGATGTAATTAACTAAACCGCGAGTTGCCACTGTCACGCACTGCTTTTTCTTAAATGCAATATCCCAAAGAGTATTCTCGCCGTTGAATACGTTACCCAAAGCGATCAAAGAATTAGAGCTAAATCGATTTTGCTGCAACTGGGCCGACGGTTTTAAAAGCGGTGCTTGTTCTGGATCTACCAACCACAAACCCATTCCTTTCCACTTCTGCCAAATTTCTTCTGTACAACACAGAACTTTCTCTACTTCTGTTAAAGACAGCAGCAAAGAAGAAGTAATTGTAGAAAAATATTTCTGGGACGGACGCCACTCCCGGCGCAAACCCGATTGACCGATCAGAGCAAATAACACTTCGGAAAGGCTGGTGTGGACGATCGCCCTAGCTTGTTCCAGACTCATTTCGCTGGCTGCTACCCCTCGCTGAAGCAGTTGATATTCCCACAGTTCTCCAGCATCGAGGTCTCTGAGATCCACATGAAAGTTTCGACAGTGTTGCCCGATCGCCCTGTACCAGCGCCTCGATCTGTGCGATCCTCCCGTGGCATACACCAAACTACCCTGAAAAAAGTAAAGTTGCCACTGTTGTTCCCCTTGCTCTAACAGCAGTTTCCCCGTTGCTTGTTTCTGGCTGAGTACAGCCAGAGTATGGGACAACATTTTGTATCCTATTGCGGTAGCAGACATATCAACTCGCATCCCCTGTACTCTGTTTGTACCATTATATAGCTGCTGAGTTTTGAAAGATAACAGTAATATTACTGAATTTGGGTTAAAAAACACCACTAATTGTGCGAATTTAACCCTCTTAGGGAGTGATTCCCCTCAGTTGTTTTAGCCATGAGGATGCAACGCCTATTTGCACTATTAACTAATCACTAAAATCCGGTTTCTAACTAATAACTAATTGCCCTCGCTATCTTTGGGAGGTACTGGATCGTAACCCCCTGGATGAAAAGGATGACAGCGTAAAATTCTCTTAACTGCCATTGAGCTGCCGCGGGTTGGCCCAAATCTTTCTATTGCTTCGATCGCGTATTGCGAACAACTTGGCTGAAATCTACAGGCGTTAGGCAGGTAAGGAGAAATCCCCATTTTGTAGCCTCGGATTAATCCAATTAGCAATATTTTCACAATTTATACCTCAGCGATTGATTAGATTAATAGCCAAATCTCGTCCCCTACTGCTGTCAGCTAGGTGAATCGAAGGCACTCTCAGCATTTATAATTACGCAAACTTTTCCCGTCCTAATTATACCTATTTTCATTTTTATTTTAGATAGTTAAAGCACAATTTGAGGAGATAATATGGTACTTGTCTCTGAGTTCGCTACTTGACCGATACCTAAAAAATTACCGTCTCGATCGTAAACCTGTAACGGATAGGGATGTTGGGGTATTGGGTTGTAAAAGGGATTGTTGCTACTTTCTTCCTCTCCCCCGATCGGCGTTTCGGGAATTGGGAGGCGCTGTCCTTGAAACCAGCGTTTGGTATATTCAGGTGAAAGGACGATCGCCCCTAAATGTCCCAAAACCGCTGATGGCAAAATCGGGCAGAATTTATTCTCCTGCAATTGCAGTTCCAATTGTTCAAAACTGAGACTTTCCTCGATCGAAAAACCGCTACTTTCGGTACGAGTCAAACAAGCCAAAGTACCGCCTGCATTCAACACCGCGCCCAAATCCCGCGCGATCGCCCGAATGTAAGTACCTGCCCCGCAGGCGATCGACAAATCCAATTCAGGAAAATCCCCCGATCGCCAATCCAAGATTTCTAGCCGGAAAACCTCCACCTTCCTAGCAGCAACTTCCACAGTTTCCCCTTTTCTAGCTAACTCATAAAGGCGTTTTCCTCCCACCTGCACCGCACTAAAACTTGGCGGAAATTGCTCGATTTTTCCTAGGAATTTTGGCAGTGCAGCTTGCACTTTTTCCAAACTCAACTCTGGCACCGGTCGAGAATGGATAATTTCTCCTTCTAAATCGTCAGTAGCGGTAGTTAAGCCAAACCGAATCGTGCCTCGGTAAGCTTTATTGTGTTGGAGATATTGCAGCAGTCTGGTTGCTTTGCCCAGGGCGATCGGTAAAACGCCAGTCACAGCAGGATCGAGGGTTCCTCCGTGTCCGACTCGCTTGAGTTTCAATAGCCGGCGCACTCGCCCCACGCAGTCGTGAGATGTCATGCCGGCAGGTTTGTTGAGATTGAGAAAACCGTCAGTAGTCATTAGTCGGAGGGAAGAAGGAAGAGGGAAGAGGGAAGAAGGAAGAAGGAAGAGGGCAGAAGGAAGAAGGAAGAGGGAGGAGGGGAACGAAGCAGTGTACGGGATTTAACGGAGAGAAGGAAGCAGGAAAAAGGAAGATGAAAAGTTTTGAGATTGCTTTCCTTCGCATCGCGAAAGCTAACGTTATTCGCAACGCGAAAGCGGTTTTGAGTTAAAAAGTTCAACATTGAAAACTTAAAACTACAAAGTACCCGCCCGCCCAATTATCAATTCCCAATTCCCAATTACCCATTAAAGAATAAAGTCCGCCTGACTGATAGAAGTGCGGGCAACTCCGAATAAAGTAGCCAGAGTTTCCTTGGTGCTTGTAAGCTGAATAATTGTACTCGGCGAAGTTCCGCCCCCAGCGGAAATGGTGAGTTCGCCAAAGGTGAGGCCGGCAGTCAAGCGAATTTGATCCGTACCATCAGTAAAATCTGTAATCACATCACCATCTGCCAAACGCCCGATCGCAAAAGTATCGTTTCCGACGCCACCAGTTAAAGTATCTCGCCCGCGATCGCCCGATAAACAGTCATCGCCGATGCCACCAAACAGCGAGTCATCGCCGGCACCCCCAAAAAACGTGTCATTACCCGCGCCGCCCAACAAAGTATCGGTGTCTCGCTGGCCAAACAGCAAATCATTGCCGTCCTCGCCTAGCATTGAGTCAGAACCATTGCCGCCGTAGAAAGTATCGTCGCCGACGCCGCCCAAAACGCTGTCACGGCCCGCACCGCCGAACAGTATGTCATTACCAATGTCGCCCAGCATTGAGTCATCGCCGTCGCCGCCGTAGAGGCTATCGTCTGCGCCTAAGCCCAAAATGCTGTCAGGCCCACCCAAACCGAATATCAAGTTAGCACCCGCAGTACCTCTGAGGGAGTCAGGGCCGGTGGTGCCCCGAGTGCCGCCAGGTGCCCCTCCGGGCCTGGTACCGTTGGCGGGGGTTGGGGTTGTGACGGGAATTGGTCGAATTGGCACTGCTGATGGCATGATTCTGAAGATGGCTAGAAATTTGCAATTCTAACTTAGCTTAAAAGCGGAAGCTATAAGCTCGCCAACCGCCGAGATGAGAAATATCGATCGCATCCGCCACAGCATAAGGTTCGCACAAAAAGCCCTGCACCGTCGAGCCGTCCTCCAACACCAGCGTACCAATTCCCAGCGGCGGGGGAATTTTAGCGACAAATCCGCCGAAAGCGGAGATCGACAACTCCCAAACTTCCACCTCGATCGCGCTACCGCCCTCTATCTGACGCACCAATCCCGGCTTGCCCAGAGCAGTACCCGTCAAAGCATATAGCTTGTAAATCGGGCTGGTACGGCAGGCGCGAACCAAAACGCCTCCCCCCTCGATTAGTTGATAATTCAGCGGCTCACCGCTCAAATGAGCGCCAACCACGGCTATTTTGACTCGTTCTTCTGAGGAAGATTTGGCTGCGATGGCGGGTTCCGGGAGGGTTGGCAGCGGTAGGTTGGTTGCGCCCAAAGTTCCCCCCAAGCTAGCGTGGAAAGCAGCTCCCAGGCTGCAGAGCGATAAATCGTGCCACGCAGGAGCCATCAGTGTCAATCCTGCGGGCAATCCGCTGCTTTGAAACCCGCTGGGAACTGCGATCGCACACAAATCGAGCAAATTCGCAAAGTTCGTGTAGCGCCCGAGATTGGTGTTGAGGGCGATCGGCTCCGCTGCAACTTCTGCGACAGTATAAATCGTGCCTGTCGTGGGAACCGCCAACACATCCATTGACTCCCACTGAATTTCTGCCTGTTGGCGGAGCTCGGCCAACCGGTACGACGCGCGGTAGGCAGAGACGGCATCGTAGCGTTTGCCGCCGCTGATAATTTCGTAGACGATCGGATCGATATCCTCTGGATGCGCGTCGAGGAAATCGCCGATCGCGGCCAACCTTTCTGCTACCCAAGGGCCGCCGTAGAGCAGTTCGGCAGCATCCGCAAAGGGTTTGAAGTCAATAGGTGCGATCGTGCAGCCCAAAGATTGCAAGCGCGCGATCGCCTCCCGGTAGCGCTGTTCGGCTTCTGCATTCCCAAAAAATTCGAGTTCGCCGTCTCCGGGAACTCCCACCCGCAAGCGAGATAAATCCGGCAAAACTTTCGTTTCAGGGTGACGAGAAAACGCATCCTCAGCGTCAAAACCGCTGGCTACTTGCAGCACAGAGGCTGCATCCGCACAGGTGAGAGCGAACACAGAAACGCAATCGAGCGATCGCACCGCTGGCAGCAGGCCGCGAGTGCCGATCGAGCCGCAACTTGGCTTCAGCCCGACAATGTTGGTAAAAGCAGCGGGAACCCGCCCCGATCCTGCGGTATCGGTACCCAGAGCAAAACTCACCAATCCGGCAGAGACTGCTGTGGCGGAACCGGAACTCGATCCGCCCGGGATGTAGCGCGAATCGAACGGATTGCGGCAAACTCCATAAGGCGTGCGGGTTCCCACTAATCCTGTGGCAAATTGATCCATGTTAGTTTTGCCGATCGCGATCGCACCTGCCGCGCACAGGCGCTCTACCACTGCGGACGATCGCGCTGGAGTGCTAGCAAACGGAGGACATCCCGCCGTAGTCGGAACGCCCGCCCAATCGAGATTATCTTTGATCGCAAAAGGTATCCCGTAGAGCGGCAATTGTTGCGGGTCTAGGTTTTCTAAGGCTTTGGCGCGTTCGAGGGTTTCCGCCAGCGGTGCTAAATAAATCCATACTGCCGGATCTGCATAGCGTTCGATCCGATCGTACACGCTCGCGATTACATCTGCAGGCGCGATCGAGCCGGTGCGGTAGCGATCGAGCAGCGAATGAATGTCGAGACTGTTGCTGTAGTTAAATTTTTCCATAATGCACCGTCAGTCGATTTTAGATTTTAGATTTTAGATTTTTGATTGAACAATTGAGTTTACAGGCTTTGCTGGGCGATCGTTATTACTCAGCGAAGAGTACCATTCTCAAGAACAGGCAAGATGCCTGTTCCACAAAGAGTGTATTTCTTTCTTCTTGTGGGGTGGGCATCCTGCCCGCCCATAAAAGGCTTATTGAGAATGGTGGAACATCTCAGTTATTACAAATAGGATGTTAGTTTACCGCATTGGCGATCGTACTCGCATCCAGTCTAGGACTCGAACTATTTCTTGAGAAATATTCAACCCTAACCTTGCGGGTTTCGTCTTTGTGTGCAGGCAAACTTCGCGATTTCCCATCGCCCCGTCTCATCGCCCGGTTTAATCTTCCAAAAATTTTAATTTTACAAATTCCAGAAAAACCGTTTTTTGTAACATTTTACACATTTTCGCATCAAGTTTGCTGTTACCGTTTGAAACGTAGCAATCTAGTAAGATTGCAAATTACAGTATGCTTACCTTTCAAAAAGCTAAGTGCATTGCTGTTACTGACAGTCTCGAATAACTCCTTGGGTTGCAAACAGGACTTATACAGACAAAAACCGAAAAAATTTAACCGCTTCTAGGGTTCCGATTTGAATCAGTTTCTAACTCAGTTTAGACAGTTCAAGTGCTGGTCCGAGAGAAGCAGACTGGTTCTCCCAAGATTTTAATTTGAGGGAAACACTAACCAGTTACACGGCGGGATAAAAGCCCGGGAGAAACGCGATCGGTCATCAAGACTCGGTTCGTTAGCTCTCGGGCTTTATCCTTGTATATCAGGGGGATTTGCGGAAGCTAAGGAAGCCAAAGAAGGTGCAAAAGCTCGATCGACATATTCACCTCTAACCAGCAACCAGAATCTGCTATGAATATCCGATATTGCTCCCCCAAAATAACGCGATCGCCCTTATCCTACTGCGCCCTATTTTTTATCACCTTGTTTTTCGCGGTCGGCTGCGTCAACCCGGCAATTTATATCAAAACCACGACTGAAACCGAAGCAGCTTCTTCAGTAAGTGCTAACGCAGTTCGCCTCGGATTCAGCGCGTGGCCCGGCTGGTTTCCTTGGCAAGTTGCCAAAGAACAAAAGATATTTGAAGTCAACAATGTTCCTGTAGACTTAAAATGGTTTGACGGCTACTTAGAATCGATCAGCACCCTGACAGCAGGACAGATAGATGCTAACAGCCAAACCCTCGGCGATACAGTAAACTCTATATCAGGCGGCGCCGATCAAGTAATTGTTTTAGTCAACGACAACTCGACGGGAAATGACAAAGTAATTGTCGCCGAAGGCATCAATTCCGTTGCCGACTTGAAAGGAAAAAAAGTGGCAGCAGAGGAAGGTACAGTAGATCACTTTCTATTGTTGTTAGGGCTGAGAAAAGCAGGTTTATCAGTGCAGGACATTCAATTTGTACCGCTGGAAACAGGCAAAGCTGCGGCGGCTTTCGTGGGAGGGCAAGTCGATGCAGTGGCAGTATTTGCGCCGTTTACCACCCAGGCATTAAAACGCTCAAATAGCAAGGAACTGTTTAGTTCAAAAGATTTTCCGGGGGCGATTTCCGACCATTTAGTATTCACGCGAAAGTTTATCGGCGAACACCCAGATCGAGTGCAAGCCCTTGTCAATTCATGGTTTGCAACATTGGAATACATGAAATCAAATAAAGAGAAATCTTACGAAATTCTAGCCAACCGCGCCGGAGTTAGCGTTGAGGAATACAAAGAATATGAAAATGGCACTAAAATATTTACGATTGAGGAAAACTTGAAAGCCTTTCAACCGGGAAATGACATGACATCATTGCAGTTTGCTGCGGCAGAAATGACTAAATTCCTCGTCGATGTAAATTTAGCCAAAACCCAACCAGATATCAGCACATTATTTGACGATCGCTTTATAAAAGCTTATTCCGAAGGTAAAAGCTAAAAGGCATAATTTACGATTGTGCGGACACAAAAAACCTAAAAAAAAATACTTTTTATAATCCCCCAAATCTACTTCTATTACTCGCTCAACTGTTCTGCAATTAAATCATGCCACCAAATCCCGATCCGCGATCGATCCAATCCCACCTCAAGCAAAAAAGCCTAAATCCCACCGTTTTCTGGCGGATTGCGGAAGAGATACCACAACCCCTCAATATTGGGTTAACCGTAACATCGATCGCACTGCCGGTGCTGGTGTGGTGGCTAGTAACAACCTTCGCCAACGTAGACCCCAAATTTTTGCCTTCCCCCGGCAAAGTTTTAGAGGCATTTGGTCGGCTGTGGAACACTCGCGAACTTTTGAAAGACACGGTAGCGAGTTTGTGGCGGGTGGGAGTGGGCTTTCTGTTCGCCTTGGTTTTTTCCATACCAATTGGCGTCCTGATGGGCAGTTTTTCCAGTATTCGTGCCTTGCTTGAACCCATGTTCGGCTTGATGCGATATATGCCCGCACCAGCATTCATTCCCCTACTAATTCTTTACTTGGGCATCGGCGAAGAACCCAAAATAATGCTGATATTTATCGGCGTCTTTTTCTTCAATTCGCTGATGGTGATGGATACAGTCAAGTTTGTTCCAAAAGACTTGATCGAATCTACTTATATGTTGGGCGGTAATCGCTGGGAAATCCTAACTCAAGTTATTTTTCCCCACGTTTTGCCGGGAATTCTTGATGCTAGCCGCATCAACCTAGCTGCGGCTTGGCAATTGGTAATCGTTTCGGAGTTGATTGCGGCAACCGAAGGCTTAGGCCGCCGGATCAGCGTCGCAGGTCGATTTCTCCGAACCGATGAAATTTTTGTGGGGCTGATTGTCATTGGGGCGATCGGACTGACTTTTGACTTGCTTTTTCAATATCTGCTGCGGGTTTCTTGTAAATGGTCAATTCAGAAACAGTAAGCAGATTTTGAAGGAAGAAGGAAGAAGGAAGAAGGAAGAGGGAAGAGGGAAGAGGGAAGAAGGCAGTGGTGTAAAATAAAATTCACACCCACGCTAGATATCGTTTTTAGTCCTAAAGTTTACAGATTTTGGGAATAAAAAAATCAATTTTTCACTTACAATACAGAGGATAATCTCATGTTTCTACAAATCAACAACCTGCACAAAAACTTTGAAACGAAAAACGGTAAATTAGTTGTCCTCAAGGACATCAATATGAGCATCAAGCAAGGCGAATTTATCTGCGCGGTAGGCGCATCCGGTTCGGGCAAATCTACTCTGTTGAGGCAGATTGCGGGATTGGACAAGCCGACAACAGGGGAAGTGAAAATTGACGGCAAGGAAGTTGTTTCGCCTGGGCCGGATCGAGGTATGGTATTTCAGCATTACACTCTTTATCCTTGGATGAACGTGCAGGAAAATGCCGAGTTTGGCCTCAAACTTCAAGGCGTGTCCAAGAAAAAGCGGCGCGAACAAGCTAGCTATTATTTGAGTGTGGTAGGATTGACGCAGTTTGCTTCGTCGCTGCCGAAGGAATTGTCGGGCGGGATGAAACAGCGGGTGGCGATCGCCCGCGCCCTCGCTTCTGAACCTAAAGTGTTATTAATGGATGAACCTTTCGGCGCATTGGATATCCACACTAAAGAATCAATGCACGAATTCATGCTCGATTTGTGGCGCCGCACTCAGATTACAATCTTTATGATTACCCACGATGTCGAAGAAGCGGTGTTTCTTTCCAATCGGATTTATGCTTTGGGCGCTCGTCCCGGTACAGTGAGAAAGGAAATGTCGATTAATTTGCCCGATCGCACTCCCAGCATTAAACGGCACGCCAAATTCCACGATTACCGCGACGAACTCATGGATTTGATGCGGAAACACGGACAAGAAGCAGTTGCAATGGCTGCTTAAATAGAAATAGGTTTGTATTTGCACTTTTTGGGCGGGCAGGATGCCCACCCCACAAGAAAACTCACTCTTTGTGGGACGGGCATCTTGCCCGTTCTTGAGAATGGTGCAAGATGTAAACGGACAGGAAGCAGTTGCAATAGCTGCTTAAATAGAAATAGGTTTGTATTTGCACTTTTTGCACCCGCGCCAAGAGTTTAACTGCCAACCTAAGTAAGTGGAAACTTAACATCTTGCACCATTGTCAATTACCTATTTAGGAACGGGCAAGATGCCCGTTCCACAAAATTCAATATTATTGTGGAACGGGCATCTTGCCCGTTCTTGAGAATGGTGCAAGATATCAGTGGAGATAAATATTACTTTGGGAGAGGGTGACTTTTGCCACTACAAAATACTATTGTTTTGTTTCGCTGACCCCCCCAAATACATCAAGAGGAAGTTATGGTGCAACTATCATCGATCGACACAAACTCACAAATTGATTCTGACCTCGTATTAATGCAAGAAACCGTACCGGGCGGCGCGTACTGGTCGGGGGTCATCAAGCGGGGAAACACCCTGCGAATCACCGATTTAGAAGGCTCTCGCGGCGTTTCCATGCTGTGCTACAACGCCGACAATGCGATCGAACGTTTCAACGCAGCAGACACCGCCAAAATTCAATTCAATGCCTTTCTCAAACAAGGCATGGTGATCTACACAGACATGGGACGCATCCTATTTTCCATCACCCAAGACACATCCGGCTGTCACGATTTGCTAGGAGGATGCAGCAACGCCATTAGCAATGCCAAAAAATACGGCGAAGGAGACTGGAAAAACTCCCGCGACAACTTCCTCAAAGCCCTAACTCGGTCGGGATTGAGCAAAAAAGATATTATGCCCAACCTCAACTTATTTACTCGCATTGCCGTCAAGCCCGACGGCACGATGGAGTTTCGCGAAGGCTGCGAAAAACCGGGGAGTTTTATCGATTTGCGAGCCGAAATGAACGTATTGACAATTATCTCTAACTGCCCCCACATCCTGCATCCTGGTTCAATTTACGATCCAAAACCCATCCAAATTCAGATTGTGAAATCCCCCGCACCCGCACCAGACGACTTGTGCCGCACCGCCAACCCGGAAGCCGTGCGCGGGTTCATCAACACCGATGCTTTGTTCGTGCAATAAACCCTCGATTACACAACTCAATCTTGTCCGCATCAATCTGCGGTGAAATATTCTACAATTTCCTCACAAAAAGTGAACCATGACTGCAACTACCCAACAACTTCTCGATCCAAAAACTGCAATTTATAACGAAGTTTTACCAGCCACATATCCCTGGGCTCGTGTCATCAAAAAAGGACAGATTCTCCGCATTGTAGATTTAGGCGGAAATCAAGCAGTAGATTTTTTAGTTTACAATGCCGATGACCCTTCCGAACGCTACAGCGCCCCCGATACCATCGTCAATCAAGGCAATATCTTTGTCACTACAAACAGCCAACTCATTTCCAACGAAGGGCGAGCCATGATGACCATAATTGCTGACTCCTGCGGGCGGCACGATACCTCCGGCGGCGCCTGTAGCTGCGAAAGCAATTCGGTGCGGTTTGGACTAGATAAAAAATACCAGCACGCCTGTGTTGAAAATTTCCTCGCCGCAATTCTTCCCTACGGTTTGGGCAAGCGAGATTTAGTCAGCAATATCAACTTCTTTATGAATGTTCCCGTTAGCGAAGATGGCACGCTTGAAATTGTTGACGGCATCTCCGATCCGGGAAGTACAGTGGATTTGCGAGCCGAAATGAACGCGCTAGTTGCTATTTCTAACTGCCCGCAAATGAACAATCCTTGCAATGCTTACAATCCTACGCCGATTCAGTTGATTGTTTGGGATGCGGTATAGGTTGTAGCTGCATACCCGCCAGAAACCGCCAGGGGTTTAAACCCCTGGCTAATAGCTAAAGTCCTCTAAAGAGGACTGAAGAATCTATTGCCCATTAGCAATTATCAATTAGCAATTATCAAGTAGCAATTACCTAAATGTTTAACAAAGTTTTGATTGCAAATCGCGGTGAAATTGCCTGCCGAATTATCCGCACGCTCGATCGCCTCGGGATTGCTTCGGTAGCAGTATATTCGGAAGCCGACGCCCACGCCAAACACGTTTTCGCCGCCAGCGAAGCCGTTTGTATCGGTGCAGCCGCCGCAGCCGAGAGTTATTTGCGCTTCGATCGCATTCTCGAAGTTGCGCGCCAAACTAAAGCTCAAGCTATTCATCCGGGTTACGGCTTTTTGAGCGAAAATGCTGAATTTGCCGAAGCTTGTGCAAGCGAAAATATTGCATTTATCGGCCCGACTCCGACTCAGTTGCGCTGCTTTGGATTGAAGCACACCGCGCGGGAAATAGCCGCTGCAAATGAAGTGCCACTAACTCCCGGAAGCGAACTTTTAGCAAGTTTGGAGGATGCCCAAAAAGCGGCTGGGGCGATCGGCTATCCGGTAATGCTCAAAAGTACCGCAGGCGGCGGCGGCATTGGTTTGCAGGCTTGTTTTGGCGATCGAGATTTGGCAGAAGCATTTGAAAAAGTACAGCGTTTGAGTCAAAGCAATTTTAAACAAAGCGGCGTTTTTTTAGAGAAATACATTCAAACAGCTAGGCACATTGAAGTCCAAATCTTTGGAGATGGCAAAGGAAATGTCATAGCCTTGGGCGAGCGAGATTGTTCGGTGCAGCGGCGCAATCAAAAAGTAATTGAAGAAACCCCTGCCCCTGCTATTAGCGACGAACAGCGAAATCAGTTGTACGATGCAGCCGTGCGGTTGGGAAAAGCGGTAAATTACCAGTCAGCCGGTACTGTTGAATTTGTCTTTGATGTCGATGCGAAACAGTTTTATTTTTTGGAAGTCAACACGCGCTTGCAAGTTGAACACGGCGTTACTGAAGCTGTCAACAATATCGACCTCGTTGAGTGGATGGTAAAACAGGCTTCTGGAGATTTGTTCCCCCTGGAAGAGTACCGCTATCGACCGCAGGGACACTCAATTGAGGTGCGAATTTATGCGGAAGATGCCGGCAAGAATTTTCAGCCGAGTTCTGGGTTACTGAATCAAGTTGCGTTTCCCGAAAACGTCCGCTGCGACAGTTGGATAGAAACCGGCACGGAGGTTACTCCTTTTTACGATCCGCTGCTAGCCAAAGTAATCGTTTGCGGGGATAATCGAACCCAGGCGATCGCTCAACTCAAAGCTGCTTTAGATGCCAGTGAAATAGCGGGAATTGAAACTAATTTAGATTACCTCCGCCAGATTTTGGACGATTCCAGATTCAGCCGAGGCGAACTGAGCACGCGCTTTTTAAACTCTTTTGAATACGCACCTTTAACGATCGATGTATTGGATGGGGGAACCTACAGCAGCATTCAAGATTATCCGGGGCGGATTGGCTATTGGGATGTTGGCGTGCCGCCTTCTGGGCCGATGGATCATCTGGCATTTCGATCGGCAAATCGTTTAGTAGGAAATCCCGAATCGACAGCAGGATTGGAATTCACAGCGACAGGCCCAACTCTGCGCTTTAATACCGATACAGTTATTAGTTTGACTGGTGCAATTATGAAGGGAACGCTAAACGGCGAACCGGTGCCGTTTTGGACGGCAGTTCCCGTCAAAGCGGGCAGCATTCTTAAGTTAAAAGGCATTCAAGGCGGCGGCTATCGCACTTATTTAGCGGTAAAGCACGGCTTTAATGTCCCCGATTATTTGGGTAGCAAATCAACTTTTGTACTGGGCAAATTTGGCGGACACGCGGGCCGCACGCTGCGTCCGGGAGATGTGCTTAAACTGCTTCAAACTGCCACTCTGGAAGCGGAAATATCTTTGCCTCCCGAACTAATTCCCACCTACAGCAATAATTGGGAAATCGGCGTTTTGTACGGGCCCCACGGCGCGCCGGATTTCTTTACTGAGTCAGACATCGAAATGTTTTTCTCTACAGAATGGCAGGTGCATTACAACTCGACGCGGACGGGCATTCGGCTGATCGGCCCGAAGCCCACCTGGGCGCGTCAAGACGGAGGAGAAGCGGGTTTGCACCCGTCTAACATTCACGATAATGCTTACGCGATCGGCACGATCGATTTTACGGGCGATATGCCTGTCATTCTCGGTCTTGACGGCCCGAGTTTGGGAGGCTTTGTCTGTCCTGCTACTATTGTGCAGTCGGAATTGTGGAAAATCGGGCAACTGAAACCCGGGGACAGCATTCGCTTTCACTGTTTGAGTTTTGCTGAAGCTTTGCAGCGGGAATTAGCACAAGATAAGCAAATTGCTAATTTTTGCTTGCCTGTTTTTGAGGAAAATGCGGAGAAATTGCCCCAGGTTCCCAGTTCTCCCATTTTGTACGAAATTCCCGAATCTCGGGGACAGGTTGCTGTTACTTACCGTCAAGCTGGGGATAAATATATTCTAGTTGAATACGGCCCATTGGTGCTGGATTTAAATTTGCGTTTTCGGGCGCACGCATTGATGGAACAGTTGAAAGCAAATCCGTTGCCTGGTGTTATCGAATTAGTGCCGGGAATGCGATCGCTGCAAATTCATTTTGACAGCCGCCAGATTTCGCAACAGCAGCTAATGCAGGCGCTGATTGCGGCTGAGGCGAAACTTCCGGCGATCGAGGATTTGGAAGTGCCGGCGCGAATTGTGCACTTGCCTTTATCTTGGGAAGATGAATCGACGCTGTTGGCCATTGAAAAATATATGCAGTCTGTGCGATCGGATGCACCTTGGTGTCCCAGCAATATTGAGTTTATTCGCCGCATAAACGGGCTTGAAAGCATCGAACAAGTCAGAGAAATTGTATTTAATGCTAGCTATTTAGTGATGGGTTTGGGAGACGTTTATTTAGGCGCGCCCGTCGCAACTCCCCTCGATCCGCGCCACCGTTTGGTTACTACTAAATACAATCCCGCCCGCACTTGGACTCCTGAAAATGCAGTTGGCATTGGCGGCGCGTATTTGTGCGTTTACGGGATGGAAGGGCCGGGAGGTTATCAATTTGTTGGCCGCACGGTACAAATGTGGAATCGGTTCAAACAAACGGCGGATTTCCAGTCTGGTAAACCTTGGCTTTTGCGCTTTTTTGACCAAATTCGATTTTATCCGGTTTCTCATGAGGAATTGCACCGCTGTCGGGAAGAATTTATTGAAGGGAAGTTTAAATTAAAGGTTGAGGAAATCACTTTTAATTTGAGAGAATACAATGAGTTTTTGCATTCTATTGCGGGCAGTGCTGCTGAGTTTAAAGCGCAGCAGCAGGCCGCATTTAATGCAGAGCGCGATCGCTGGGCCGCATCCGGGGAATTTGAAGCTGAATCTGCCGCAGAATCCTCGGCGGATGTGGGTTCTGAAACGGCGGCGGAGGTTACTTTGCCGATCGGCTGTGAGGCAGTTGTCGCTCACGTTTCGGCCAATGTTTGGCAGGTGCTGGTTAATGTTGGAGATGCGGTTGCAGAGGGCGATCGCCTGTTAATTTTGGAAGCGATGAAAATGGAAATTGCTATTACGGCTGATGTTGCGGGCACTGTTGCCGAGTTGTTTTGTGAAAAGGGGCAAACGGTGACAGCCGGACAAATTCTAGCGGCTGTTCAACCGAATTAATCCCTGTGTTGTCAGTTCCGGGACAGTAGAAACCGTTGCATAATTGCGGGATGATTTTGATTGTTTGGTGGGATGGGATATCCTAGCCAGTCTAATGTCTTTTCACCTGAGATGTTGCACAATTCTCAAGAACAGGCAAGAGGCCTGTTCTACAATAAAATTCATCTCTTGTGGAACAGGCATCTTGCCTGTTCATAAAAAGCTTATTGACAATGGTGCAAGATGTCTTTTCACTGAAGGCGGGACACCCCACAAGAATCATCCTCAAATTGTGCAACCCCCGCTCATTTAATCAAGGTTTAGCAGCAGTTACCCCTCCAAAAGGGTGGGGATACATTAATCAAGCAGGCTAGTGGAAAAGTGCCCCCCAATTTTCGGCTGCGGGGAGTTTTTCGGAAGGCTTAGCCGCTGTCAAGCGCGATGGCAAATCTGGCTTCCTCAATCAAACTGGAAAGCTAGTCATTTAGCAGGTTGGGGCTTTGTTTAGGCTTTAAATTTGTTTAAGTCTGGTTAACTTAACTCCAGCCGCCCAGAATTGAGCGGCCAACCATCCTGAAATACCAGCAATTCTCCCGGCTGAATTTGCGTCCAAACTTCGTTATCTGTCAGCGGAAAAGTGGCAATAACAGCCACGCGATCGTCCTCGTTGGTCAATTCCCGAAAATCGACAGTTACATCTTCGTCGATCGAGTGAGCGCTAGCAAAAGGTGCTTGTCGCACAATATAATGCAGATTAGTAGAACAGTGGCTGAACAAGTGTTCTCCATCGGAAAGTAAATAATTAAAAATTCCGTGTTGTGCCAAACTTTTAGTAATTTCCTCCAGTACCGGGTAAATTTCGGCTAAAGCAGGCTTACTTTGAGGAAAAGTGGAGCGCAGCTTTTCTAATATCAAACAGAATGCTTTTTCGCTGTCAGTTTTGCCAACAGGTTTGTAAACTCCGGCACATTCGGGATCAAAGTTTTCGAGATTTCCGTTGTGAGCAAACACCCAATAATGTCCCCAAAGTTCCCGAATAAAAGGGTGGCAGTTTTCCAAAGCAATTTCGCCTTGCGTAGCTTTGCGGATGTGAGCAATGACGTTAGTTGAATGAATGGGATAGCGACGCACTACTTCTGCAACCGGAGAAGCAATCGCAGGTTTAGAGTCTATAAAAAGGCGACATCCCAAACCTTCAAAGAAAGCAATTCCCCAACCGTCTTGATGAACGTCCGTTTTGCCCCCCCTTGCAGAAAAACCCTCAAAAGAAAAGCAAATATCTGTCGGAACATTGCAGTTCATTCCCAGTAATTGGCACATAGCTTTTAAGTCTCTGGAGTGTGGATCGATCGCGCAGCTATTGGCAGCTACCGATTTGCGGTGATAATATTATAGTATTAACGGGTTAAATACACTTAATATTTTGGCTTGGTCAACCTTAATGATACGGAAGTTAAAAAGTTGGCTAGCTAAAACAATCGATTGTGTTTCTGTCGGAACGATGTTACACGCTCACTCGCTTCTCACTTTTTACGTGCATACAGCGAGTATAAACTATTAGCGCTATGGAAAAAATGATATAATTTTGATTATTGTGTGACCTCGTTTGAAGCAAAATAATAACCGTCCGCAAATTCCAAAAATAAAAAATATTAATTTACTCACACATTCAAAAAATACCTATATTATCTGTACCTATAATTTTTTATAGTAAAAACTTATCTTTTGGCTAAACATAAAATGTTTTTTATCGATTTTACGCAATTATGAATTATTACTATTACTACTTTTTTTTTGGTAGAAACGAGATATTTTTATTAAAATTAAAGACAATAACAGAGGAAGACATGAGGAAAAAAAAGCGCATAGTTTTGACTATTCATTCATTACAAAATTTTTTAAAAAAACGGGAACCGGATAGTCAATCAGGCGTCACATAGGGGAAGAAACCGAGGAGGGCAGTTTGACTTGTTCCTCGGTTTTGGGAGAAGGAATGCAATTTACGACCGCCCTTCATCTCGAATAGTGCGTGAAGGGTAGCTATCCCGTAGGTAATCGCCCTTTTTCTCACTTTTTTGGCTTTACACTCACAAAGTATAAAAATTATGAAAAATCATACGTGCGATCGACAAATTTGGAAAATCCTTAGCAGCTTAATACTAGGATTCGGATTGCAGGCATTATTCAGCATTCCAGCCTTAGCAGAAACGACAGATCCTGAAACAACAGCAAATAGTGCAAATTCGGAAGATGCAGTTAATGAATGGTATCAATTACCCGCACCGACAAATAATCTAGCGGATAATTTCGATCCTAATCCCGATCGGCAATCCCTCGAAAATTCTCACAATGTAGATGTAAATTCACCGATAAACCCCACATCGGAGCCGCCCGTACCTATCGCGAGTCAGATAGAAACTCACGTATCCGAAGCCAGGGAAACGCAGCCCGCCCCAATACCCGCATTAGTTGAAGAAAATAAATTAGAAAATCCCCCATTAGTTTACCCTGGTGACAACTCACTAGAACAAGTTACATCAGTTTCCCAACTCAGCGACGTACAGCCCACAGACTGGGCATTTCAAGCACTGCAATCCTTAGTAGAAAGATACGGCTGCATAGCTGGATACCCCGACGGAACCTATCGCGGAAACCGCGCTATAACGCGCTATGAATTTGCAGCCGGAGTCAATGCTTGTTTAGATACAATCCGCGAGTCCATCGCCAAATCTACTGAAAGTCTAGCTAAGCGAGACGACTTAATAAAACTACAAAAATTGCAAGAAGAATTTGCAGCCGAAATTGCCACAATGCGAGGCAGAGTGGATGTGCTAGAAGCGCGAGCTACCGAACTAGAAGCCAATCAATTTTCGACCACAACTAAGCTGTCGGGATTCACAATTTTTGGAATCCAAGGGCGCACGCCCAACCGTGCAGATCGGACTCCCAGAGACGGCAAAAGAGATACCAAAGACCCCGGTACAAATGTCAACACCATTAACCTAAATCAATTCTACTTAACCACTCAATTTAGTCCTCGCAGTAACTTATTAATCGGTTTTTACAACCAGAACGGAAGCAATTCACCACAATTAACCGAAGACGTAAACGTTGCTTATAATGTAGCCGAAACTTCTGGATTAACTGTCAGCGACCTCAACTACCGCTTTCTTGTCGGCGACAAATTGGCAGTGTTTGCAGGAACAGCAGGAGTTAACATGATAACCGCTTTTCGAGGGCCGAATCGGGCAGAAAGTGCAGCTTCGGGCCCCATTTCTGCCTTCGCCCAAAGAAACCCTATTTTGAACACTGGTTTGGGTTTAGGCGGCATCGGCATTGACTGGCAATTTGCGAAGCGAGCCAGTTTGCAAGCAGTTTATTCAACTAACATTTCTGGATTTTTTGTCAGTTCTAACGGGTCTAGAGGACACAATACATTGGGTGTACAACTAACTCTGACACCAGCCGACCCCGTTGATTTTACTATCTATTACGTTAACGATTATTCGCCTGACGGTAATCTGATTACTTTGGCAGGCGATAGCCAATTAACAGCTATCAATTCTAACAAAAATAAGTCCGATTCTGTGCAAACAAATGCAGTTGGAGCAAGTTTAAATTGGCGCATTTCATCGCGAGTTTCTCTGGGAGGTTGGGCTGGTTATACTAATTCTCGCATTCCCGGTAAATCTGGTACGGTAGCAACTACAAATTATATGGTGTTTGTAAATTTCCCTGATTTGTTTAAAGCAGGAAATTTAGGAGGCATTTATATCGGGCAACCGCCTAAAATTGTCAGCAGCGATTTACCTACAGGTAATAACGTTCCTGATTTTTTAGATACGGGTTTAGGGCGATCGGGCGGGCAACCCGGAACGACTACTCATGTAGAGGTATTCTACCGTTGGCAGGTGAATGATAATATCAGCGTCACCCCTGGATTGATCTTGATTTTTCAACCCGGTCACACTCCCGATAGCGACCCGATCGCAGTTGGTGTATTGAGAACTTCATTCTCGTTTTAAGAGTTTAATCCTGTGGGGCCCGGTTTAGTAGATCGCTAATTGCAAACAATTTTGGCGAACCCGCCCCGAAGGAACGAACCCCAAGAAAATTTAATTTTGTGGAACCGAAATCCTGCGTGTTAAGCGAAAAAGGTGTTCTTCGGTAAGCAGACAGTAATTACAACCCCAGCGGGATGTCCTAAGATTTTTTCTCAGTAAAAACCCGCTATCTTTACTAAAGCTTTACATTGAGTAGTAATTCCCCCGTTTATATCTTTCTCTCCTACATACAAATACCTAATTCTTAAGTTTAAAAAAATACGCATATACACGCTTGAAATATAATTTCTCCTAACTTAATCTATTATCAGGAGCATTACTAATAGTTGTTTAAGTTTAGGTTGAGATAAATATGATTAAATCAACGGGCTATTTTGGGTGTCTGGGCTTTGCAGTAATTTCTGCTATGACTGCCTATCCCTGTCAGGCACAAACCACTGTAAAATCGCAGATAAACGTAAATGCAACACAGCAGATTACAATTAGTGAGTCACCAAATCTTGCTAACACTTCTGCCAGCCTTCTCTGGAAAAATCCTAACCTTTCTAAATCTTTTACAGTCTCAGAATTGAATAGTACATCTCCTAACTCTATTCCTCCTATAACAACTCCTCAAAATCCATCTGTACGCACAAATCCCTTAGGATGTAGATTTTTCACTACTCCTTCAATGCAACAATAAATTTTCCTTCACCTCTGGATAAATAAAATATCATGGCTGAATAGAGGGTGATCTTTTTTTAGGAGATCCCTCTATTTGCGCGAGCTTACTTCGTAAGCAAATTATATGTAGTAAAAAGGATTGATGAAATTAACTGTAGTTTAAATATTATCGGGGAAAGTCTGAAAGTTGTTTGATATCCTTCAAAACTATTTGAGGCTTCCCTTTGTACTGTTCTACCTTCCCACTGACATAGACATATCCGCGTCCCAGACCCGCATAACGCTTCTCGATTAGCCGCTTCAAGGGAGCTCTTTCATCAGTTTCAGCATCTGGTATCCACAAATCTAATTTATGATACACTGAACCAGCATAAATTAGAGCGCTCCCCCCGATCCATTTAGTAATTCCCGCCTGCAAATCGCAGAAAATAGTAATAGATTTAGCTCTCTCAGAAGCCGCTAATATTTTAGGGTAGTGCAACCTCAAAGAAATCGCTCCTGCCGTTGCTTCCGACAACCGAAACTCTTCAACAATGGAGCCTCGCATCGACCACCAAGGTAGTAAATTACCATAGTTGCGGGAGGGGATTTTGGCATTGGTAATCGGATTCCAAATCATCAGATTGTAAGCTTTTGCTGCCGATTCTGCCTCAGTCATTTGTCGGTGATACAATCTGGAGCGCCCGTATTTCACAAAGTAGGGACTCCAGCCTTCTGCAATCAGTTTAAGATTGTAATTTTCTGTGTCTTTATGTACGTAACAGAGGAGACGCCCGTAGTTGTCGCGGTGTTTTTGTAGAGCCACTTCAACCGAATCGTCTGTATCAAATTCTCTGTCAATTTGAGCAAGTCCACCATCTGCTGTGGCGAAGTATTTTTTAGCCATTTCCGAAGCTGCTTTGCCCGCCGCAGTTATAGGTTTGGAGCCTCCCGAATGACTTTCTTCTGTATCGACGCAAATCAAGCGCAGAGACTCGGTTTTTCCGTTGAGAAAAATTTTGATGCTGTCGCCATCAACTACTTTAGTTATTTGCAGGTTCGGAATTCTGGTTGCCATATTTTGAACCCTGTTGCATTTGAGATTTCATGCAGGTATCGCTTGGATTATACACGAGTTCGTTATCACTAGCAACTGGAATTTTGGTTTTTTATATTAAAGTTTGCCAACAGTCGCGTATTTTATCAAGTCTGGAAAAAAATCGCGAAAATCCGATTCTAAGCGTTGATAGTTAGCTGTCAAATCTTCTATGCCGCTTGCCAAGTTATTTGTCCGTTTGAGTCGCGCCGACATTCTTGTAAGAGTGATGCCGATTTCGGCAATTTCCTGATAAGATGAAAGCAAGTCGCGGGCAATTATTGTGGGCAGCACCCGCTGGAGAGAGTCAGGTAATATATCGCGGTTGTCTTGCAGGATTTTGTAGACATCCTGAGAAAAATCCCGGAGCGGAATTTCTGAATATTCCAGCCAATTTTTAGCTAAGAAGTGGTCGTAAAACACGTCAATCAAAACTCCAGCAAACCTTCGTCTGTGGGAAGAAACAAGGCTTTTACTCGATCGCACTATTGGGTGAGAGTCCGTGTAGCTATCTACTTTGCGGTGCAAATCAATGCCCTTTCTAATTTCCTCGGGATAAAGGTTGACGGCTGTTCCTTTGACAAAATCTCCTAAGAGGTTGCCAATCAGAGATTCTGGCGTGCCTTCAGATAAGAATAGATGAGCCAAATAATTCATTTCTACAGTAAAAATATCTAACATAGCATAAGGAGAAACAGTAAGGTGCGCCGAGTCGTGCACCCTACTGCTATTAAGAACCTGCCCTGAAAAAAATCTCCCTACGAACCGCCGCGCAATTTATCCAAAACCGTCCGGTCTTCCAAGGTTGAAGTATCTCCAGAAACCTCTTCTCCCGCCGCCAAAGAACGCAGCAAACGCCGCATAATTTTGCCGCTGCGAGTTTTCGGCAAGGCATCGGTAAATCGAATTTCGCCGGGGCGGGCGATCGCCCCAATTTCCTTAACAACGTGCTGCTTCAATTCCTTAGCCAATTCATCGCTAGGTTGCTGCGAGTTGTCTAGCGTGACAAAAGCCACAATGTCCTCACCTTTAATCTCGTCGGGTTTACCAACAACTGCAGCTTCCGCCACCGCTGGATGCGATACCAAAGCTGACTCGACTTCCATTGTGCCGAGTCGGTGTCCGGCCACATTAATTACATCGTCAACGCGGCCCATTACCCAGAAATAACCGTCTTTGTCCTTGTGCGCGCCGTCCCCTGCAAAGTACACGAATTCGCCATCTTTCGGGTGCAAATATTCCCAATAAGTGCGGCGGAAGCGATCGGGATCGTTGTAAAGTGTACGCATCATTCCCGGCCAAGGATGTTTCACTACTAAATAACCCCCACTTTCGTTAGTTACTGGTTCGCCATCTTGGTCAACAATATCAGCCACGATTCCAGGGAACGGTAGGGTTGCAGAACCGGGTTTTGTAGGAATTGCACCGGGCAAAGCGGTAATCATAATTCCCCCGGTTTCTGTTTGCCACCAAGTATCGACTATCGGACAATTCGAGTTGCCAATTACTCGTTGATACCACATCCAAGCTTCCGGATTAATCGGTTCGCCGACGGTTCCTAACAATCGTAAAGATGACAAATCTCTGGCATTTGGCAATTCTTCACCCATTTTCATAAAGGTGCGAATGGCGGTGGGTGCAGTGTAGAAAACTGTGACGCCGTATTTTTCAATTACATCCCAAAAACAGCCAGGATTAGAAGGGCGAGGAGCACCTTCATACATTAAAGTTGTCGCACCGTTGGACAGCGGCCCGTAGACTATGTAACTGTGTCCGGTAATCCAGCCGACATCAGCAGTACACCAGTAGACATCGGTATCTTGGAGGTCGAAGATCCACTTGGTTGTCATGTGGGTATAAAGGTTATAACCACCAGTTGTATGGACGACTCCTTTGGGTTTTCCGGTACTTCCAGAAGTGTAAAGAATGAATAGTAAATCTTCGCTATCCATCGGTTCGGCCGGACAGTCAGCGGATGCACCTTTTTGCAATTCATGCCACCAGCGATCGCGCCCTGGTTCCATGTCAATTTGCTGTTTGGTGCGCTGAACTACCAGAACGTTGGTAACGCTGGGTACGGCATTATTTGCTAGTGCTTTGTCTACTTGTGTTTTGAGACCGACGGCGGTATCTTTGCGGAAGCCACCGTCAGCGGTGATCACGAGTTTTGCTTGGCCGTCGTTAAGCCGATCGCGCAAAGCTTCTGCACTAAATCCGCCAAAAACAACGCTGTGTACTGCACCGATTCTGGCGCAGGCTAGCATGGCGATCGCAGCTTCGGGAATCATGGGCATATAAATGCCGACGCGATCGCCCTTTTGGACTCCCAATTCTTTGATGACGTTCGCCATTTGGCAGACTTCCCGGTGGAGTTGCGCGTAGGTGAGAGTGCGAGAGTCTCCGGGTTCGCCTTCCCAAATCAGGGCGGCTTTATTTTTGCGCCAAGTGGTTAAGTGGCGATCGAGACAATTGTAAGAAATATTAATTTTACCGTTGACAAACCATTTAGCAAAAGGCGGCTGCCAGTCGAGCACGGTATCCCAGTTTTGGAACCAGTGCAATTCTTGGGCGGCGAGTTCTGCCCAGAATGCTTGGGGGTCAGCTTTGGCTTTGTCGTAGAGGGCTTGGTACTCTTCTAGGCTTTTGATGTGAGCTTTTTCGGAGAATTCAGCGGGCGGCTGAAATAGCCGTTTTTCTTGCAGAATTGATTCGATGGTATCTTGTGACATTGCTTTTAACTTTAACTTCGGTTAGTCTTTGTAACTATTGTTTGCATAAGTTGGGACCGAAGTATGTTTATTTTCCTTAAGACTTTGGAAAATTTTGTAATAGGTTGAGAGGTTGTTCTTTTTTTGCTCGCCGATCAATGCCGATTAACGCAGATGAAGAGGATTTTTTAGCCTATTTAATGCTTAATTATTCTTGGACATTATTGTGCTACAACTTTTTGAATTGTACTTTTTTGTAAATTATATTAGCTATAATTAGAAAGTTAGTTAAATTTAATTAAAGGAAAGCCATGACCCAAAATTTAGAAGCAAGCCCACTTTCTCTAAACGACGTTCGCCGCCTTCTCAAATTGGAAGAGCGAGAAGGAGACGCCTTCACCGATTTTTTCTCTTTGGAACCGCTGTCAGAATTAGAACAGCAGGAAATATTAAAAATTAGAACTGACTTTCGACGCTACTTATCCGCCGGAAAAGTTTCCGAAGAACTTGTTAAATTTTTAGTGCTTTCACCGTTAATGAGATTAGCAGGATTTTTTGATATTCCGATCGTGCTGACAATGGAGGATAGCATCCCGATCGAGGTTGAGGATGGGGATACTTTAATTAAAGGGCGCTTGGATGTTTTAGCCGTAAATCAGCCGGATGCAGAACTCGCGGCTGCACAGTTTTGGATTTTGGTAGTCGAGGCGAAAAATAGTGCGATCGCACCTTTGACTGGTTTGCCGCAACTCCTGACTTATACTTATAAAAGTTTGCAGCAGCAATCGTCTGTTTGGGGATTGACGACGAATGGTGAAAGTTATCGGTTTGTGCGGGTGACGCGCGGAAATCCTTGCACTTATCAGATTTTACCGGAATTGAATTTGATGGACAAAGAGCGATCGCTCTTGTTGGCCCAAGTCTTGAAAGCTATTTGCAAGTTGCAGAATGTGCAGTTGCAGTTAGCTTAACAAGGGCGATCGCATTATTGGATGTTATTGTGACTGTGGAGTCGTGTGCTCGATCGGTGGATTGGGCGGTTGTTGGGTATTTTGAGTGCTGATGTACGTTGTTGCTAACGGAATTAGGGCGATCGCGATCGGTACTACAACTTCCTTGATCGACCACTTGATGTTTGAATTGTCAGATTTTTTCACTTGATTTACCTTTTTAGCTGATGTAGTCTTGTTCTGGGGCCGCCGATTTAATTTTTTCATTTAGTTAATTCCAATATCTACAATTTCGATAGTAAACTAACTTTGTTACTATTATTTGCTTGATAAATAAAATCCACAAATTTGTCAATTGCCGGGGAATTACCAATTTTTTTGACAAGGGAGTTGAAGGGTTTGTGAAAAAATCTTCACAAATTAGCTGGTGTTTGTCAATTTGTGAAATTAAACTGGCTATCGGGGCTGAAGCTGACAACTGTGGTAAATTAGTAAGAGTGGTAGGTAAAGCGCTAAGGCAGGTATGCGGATGATGGAGCGAAAAGACTTTGAGGAAAAGTACGAAAAGCTAAATGATAAACAGGGTCAGGTGCTAAAGCTATTTTTGCAAGGGAAGTCAGAGGAAGCGATCGCTAAATCCTGTGGCGTTAGTAATTCATCAAGTGTCAGACATCATATTTCAAATATCTGCGAGTTATTTGGTTTTAAAAATGAACCGGGCGAACGCTTCCGACAGCGCGATCAATTAATCCCGCTATTTGCTAAGTATAAACGTGAATTAGTTAGCGATAAATTAATAAAAGCTTCGGAATTTTCCTGTGATGATAGAGAAGAAGTTAATTTTTACTATGTAGAGCGTCATTCGATCGAATCTGAATGCTATGAGAAAATCTTGGAACCTGGAGCCGTTATTCGGATTAAAGCACCTAAATATACGGGCAAAACTTCCCTATTGAAACGAATTATAGGTCGTGCTAAAAGTCATAATTATCAAGCCGTTACTTTGGATTTTACCAAACCAAGTAGTAGAGTTTTCTCAAGTTATGAGGAATTACTAAAATGGCTGTGTAAAGAAGTTGGTAAAGATTTGGGTTTAGAAAACAAATTAGCTGAATATTGGGATAGCGATGAATTTGACGAACACACGAATACTCAAACCTACTTTGAAGACTATTTGTTAAAAAATCAGACTCAACCTTTGGTACTGGCTTTTAAAAATGTCGATCGGGTTTTTGAGCAAGAATCTTTCCGAATTGATTTTTGTGAATTATTGAGATGTTGGAGTCAACTGCACCTTGAGGGAAATCAATTTGCTGAACTTTGGAAAAAATTGCGGTTAATCATTGTTCACTCAACCAATGTTTACGGTTCCTTAGATATCAACTGTTCTCCTCTTAGCGGTGTGGGCTTAACTAAAACTTTACTCGATTTCACTCCCGATCAAGTTGATTATTTAGCAAATTGCTATCAACTTCAGGGGTTGAATTCAGATATATTTAAGCAATTTAGGAAAATTTTTGGCGGACATCCTTATCTGATCCAAGAAGCTTTTGTTTTTCTCCAAAAAGAGCAATGTTCCCTGGATAGACTTTTGGAAATTGCTGCTACAGAAGCAAGTCCATTTATCAATCATTTACGACAACTGTTGGGAGAACTCCGTAAAAATCCTCAACTAGAAACTGCTTACTATCAAGTTGTCAATGAAACACAGCCAGTGCGACTTGACACCAACGCAACTTTTAAATTGCAAGGTATGGGATTGGTGGTGGTCGATCTAAATGATTGTTTGCCTCGGTGCGATTTGTATCGGCAATATTTTTCCGATCGCCTAAATCCCAATTAATGGAGGGAACAAATGACTTACAAATATATTTGTGAAGCTACTTTGGGCGTTGATACCCAAACTTATGTCAAGCGAGAAGCTGACGAACAACTGTATGAAGAACTGAAAAAAGGTAAGTTTTGTTATGTTTTCAATTCGCGCAAAACAGGTAAATCCAGCTTGCGCGTACAAGTGATGAATCGCCTAAAACAAGAGGGAATAGCTGGTGTTGAAATTGATTTTTCGGGAAAGGGAACTCAGTTAACTACCCCGGAAAAGTGGTACAACAGTATTTTGTTAAATCTCAATCGAAAATTATCGCTGGATGTGAATCTAAAACATTGGTTGAGCGAGTGTGATTGGCTGTCACCGCAGGATCGTTTGGCAGAGTTTATCGATTCTATCCTCCTGAAACGCATTTCTCAAAACATTGTAATTTTTATTGATGAAATTGATAGCGTTCTTAGTTTGAATTTTCCGACTGATGACTTTTTTGCTTATATTCGTGCTTGTCACAATCAAGGTCAAAGCGGTGAAAATCCTGCTTATCAACGCTTAACATTTTGTCTGTTGGGCGTGGCAACACCTTCAGATTTGATTCAAGATAAAAAACGCACCCCCTTTAATATCGGTCAAGCCATTGAATTAAAAGGTTTTACTCAGGAACAAGCTGCACCTTTAGCGAAAGGCTTAGAAGGAAAAGTCGAGCGTCCGATTCAGGTTTTAAATGAGATTTTAGACTGGACGGGCGGACAGCCTTTTTTGACTCAAAAACTTTGTAAAATTGTCCTTGAAGGAGCAGAAACCAGCAATCCTGACATTGCCGAACTGGTACAACATTACATCATTAATAATTGGGAAGAAAACGACAATCCCGAACACCTCGGAACAATTCGCGATCGCATCCTCAGCAACCAACAGCGTACCAGCCAACTCCTCGGTATCTATCAGCAAATTATTACCCCCCCTAACCCCCCCTTGCTAAGGGGGGGGAAAGATAGCACTAATTCTTCTTTAATAAGGGGTGAGAAAGATAGCTCTAATCCTCCCTTAGCAGAGGAGGAAAAAGACAATCTTACTCCCCCCCTTAGCAAGGGGGGGCAGGGGGGGGTCGCCGCTGATAACAGTCCCGACCAAATGGAGTTACAGTTATCGGGGTTAGTTGTTAAAAAACACGGTCAACTGCAAGTTTACAACCGTATTTATCGAGAAATATTTAACCTCGATTGGGTACAGCAAGAATTAGCAAAACTCCGCCCCTACCAGGAAAAATTCGCCGCTTGGATAGCCTCAAATCGTCAAGATACTTCCACACTGTTGCACGGTAAAGCGTTGCATGATGCGTTGCAGTGGAAAGTGGGGAAACGTTTAAGCGATGAGGATAATGATTTTTTAGATGCCTGTCGAGCTGATGAACTGCAAGAACTGAAAAAAAATAATGAATCATTAAGAGAATTCCGTAAACAATTCAGGGAAGTTTTCAAAATCGAAGAAGCTGGACGCATGACGTTAAATCTTTTTCAGTCGAAGGAAAAGCAAATAGAAGCCTTGCGGGCAGGTATCAAAGCAGGAGAAGATTTAAAGAAGTGGATACCAGATAATCCCCCGCTTTCGGAATATCCCGTTACCAATCCTCTGTTAGTTTTGCAGAAGATTCTTGCTAAAATCCGCCAACGGTGCCAGTTTGTCGGACATAATGGCTCGGTATGGAGTGTCAGTTTTAGCCCGAATGGAGAGGCGATCGCTACTGCCTCATATGACGGCACCGCCAAATTGTGGGACTTGCAGGGCAACAGCTTGGTAACTTTCACCGGACATGATGACTGGGTAACAAGTGTCAGTTTTAGCCCCACAGGGGATGCGATCGCTACTGCCTCCAGAGACAAAACTGCGAAATTGTGGGACTTGCAGGGTAACTGCTTGGTAACATTCACCGGACATCATCAGTGGGTAAATAGTGTCAGTTTTAGCCCGACAGGAGATGCGATCGCTACTGCCTCATATGACGGCACCGCCAAATTGTGGGACTTGCAGACCAACTGCTTGGTAACTTTCACCGGACATAATAACTTGGTAAAAAGTGTGAGTTTTAGCCCCACAGGAGATGCGCTCGCTACTGCCTCATATGACGGCACCGCCAAATTATGGGACTTGCAGGGCAACTGCTTGGTAACTTTCACCGGACATGATGACTGGGTATGGAGTGTGAGTTTTAGCCCCACAGGGGATGCGATCGCTACTGCCTCATATGACGGCACCGCCAAATTGTGGGACTTGCAGGGTAACTGCTTGGTAACATTCACCGGACATAATAACTTGGTAATAAGTGTCAGTTTTAGCCCGAATGGAGAGGCGATCGCTACTGCCTCATATGACGGCACCGCCAAAGTGTGGGACTTGCAGGGCAACTGCTTGGTAACATTCACCGAACATAATAACTCGGTAACAAGTGTCAGTTTTAGCCCCACAGGAGATGCGATCGCTACTGCCTCCAGAGACAAAACTGCCAAATTGTGGGACTTGCAAGGCAACAGCTTGGTAACATTCACCGGACATAATAAATGGATAACAAGTGTCAGTTTTAGCCCCACAGGAGAGGCGATCGCTACTGCCTCATCTGACAAAACTGCCAAATTGTGGGACTTGCAGGGCAACTGCAAGGTAACATTCACCGGACATAATGACTGGGTAAGAAGTGTCAGTTTTAGCCCGAATGGAGAGGCGATCGCTACTGCCTCATCTGACAAAACTGCCAAATTGTGGGACTTGCAAGGTAACTGCAAGGTAACATTCACCGAACATAAAAACTCGGTATGGAGTGTCAGTTTTAGCCCGAATGGAGAGGCGATCGCTACTGCCTCATCTGACAAAACTGCCAAATTGTGGGACTTGCAGGGCAACTGCAAGGTAACATTCACCGAACATAAAAACTCGGTATGGAGTGTCAGTTTTAGCCCGAATGGAGAGGCGATCGCTACTGCCTCATCTGACAAAACTGCCAAATTGTGGGACTTGCAGGGCAACTGCAAGGTAACATTCAGCGGACATAATGACTGGGTAAGAAGTGTCTGTTTTAGTCCCACAGGAGATACGATCGCCACTGCGTCACATGACAACACCGCGAAATTGTGGGACTTGCAGGGCAACTGCAAGGTAACATTCACCGGACATAATGACTCGGTATGGAGTGTCAGTTTTAGCCCCACAGGAGATGCGATCGCCACTGCCTCATATGACGGCACCGCGAAATTGTGGGACTTGCAGGGGAGTTTACTGGCAAACTTTAGCGGCTATAAGGGCAATTTACTCAAAGGTGAGGCAGATTTTGTGGAGTTAACAAGTCCGATTTATAGTATTTGTTTTAGTCGGGACGGGAAGTTTTTGATAACTGGTTCGCTGGATGGAAAGGTGCGGTTTTGGCCGATCGAAAGTTTGGACGAGTTGTTGGCGAGGGGGAGGGAATGGCTTGGTGAGAAAATTTAACCGCTGATCCACGCGGATGATTTGAATTTAGCAACGATTTTACGATTCTTTTTCACTTGTTCAAACTGCTATTAGCTTTACCCACTTTAGACACCAGAATTATTGAATAATTCTGGTATCTAGCAGACTACAAGCCGGATATTTAAAAGTCAAGATTTATTAAGATTTTACAAAAAAGCGATGACAAATCATAAATCATGTATCTAAAATAAGAGACAAATTGACCCGGAAACTGAAGGTAAGAAAATGTCTGAACTTAGACAAAATCTAATTACCAGAGATTGGGTAATCATCGCCACCGAACGGGCGACAAGACCGGATCAATTCGCTAACAAAAAAAAGTGGGCTGCCGTAGTGCCACCGCACCGTGCAGATTGCCCGTTTTGCGTGGGAAATGAGGAAGACGGAACCTTAGAAACTTGCCGTTTGGGCGATCGCGCTGGCTGGAAAGTCAGGGCAATTCACAACAAATATCCCGCCCTCTCCCCGACAGCAGAATGGATGAGGATATCATCAGGAATTCACCGCACGATGGCGGGAATCGGCGTGCACGAAGTAATTGTCGAACACCCGCGACACGATTTGACGACAGCTTTGTTGAGTGTTGAAGAAGTTGCAAACATACTTTTAGTATACCGCCAGCGCTATGTAGAAATTAGAAAAAATCCCCACATTGAAACAATTATTATCTTCAAAAATCACGGCGAAACTGCCGGAACTTCTCTCGAACACCCCCACTCGCAGATAGCAGCGACGCCCGTTGTACCCAGCCAATTTCGCAGCCGCATCGACGAAGCTATTAGATATTTTGATGACACGGGAGAATGTCTGTTTTGCCGGACTTTGGAAGACGAATTAGCGGCGAAGGAAAGAGTGATTTGTGAGAGTGAACATTTTGTGGCTTTTATCCCTTACGCTGCACTTTCACCGTTTCACACTTGGATTTTTCCGCGCCGCCATTCCTCGTCGTTTGATGAAATTACTGATGCGGAAATTACGGATCTTGCTGATACTTTAAAAACTGTACTGGCTAAGTTTTATTACGGATTGAACAATCCCGATTACAACTATAATATTCGATCGGTGCCGATCGCCCAACGGTCAACAAAATACTTTCACTGGTATATCGCAATTATTCCCAGAGTCACGAAGCAAGCTGGGTTTGAGTTGGGCAGCGGGATGTTTATCAATACTGCTTTGCCCGAAGAAAGTGCCGCCTTTTTGCGATCGATCGAAATTCCTAGCGACAGTAATTTCCCCCCCATCTAAAGTCTCCTACATCACAATACGTCAAATTTACGTCAAATTGTAGTGGAAATGCACGCAGCCACTCTGATTTGCGAGTCTGTCTTGGGGGAGAAGTGAGATTATTTGAGATTTAATATTTGAGATTAAAAAATTGGGGATAACGAATGATCTAAGGGTTTAGATCACCCGTCTACAGTTGCATTCTTTTGTGAAACTGGTATCATTTACGAGCTCAAATTATGAAGGTACAAATACTTAGGGATTGTACCAAACTCACAATAAACTTTCGACATACTGCCAGCCGTCGTCGCTAAAAGTAGCTCTCAACATATCTCTAATTTTGGCATCGATCGATAATATTTCCTCGCCCGAATCACCATTCTCGCCGATTTCGCAACTGTCTTCAGACATATGTTCTTGGATATGGGCCAGAGTATGAGCGAAATTAGCCAGAAAATAATGTTCGTGCACCCACGCTGTCGGATCTGGTATTTCTGCACTCCCAAAAGCTCGATCGACTAAATCTTTTTTGGCAACATCGTCAGTCTGGTTTTTCATGTTGAGTTCGATTTAGGTAGAACTGGTAACTTATTATCCCATTTTAAGCTTAATTGTCAACAGGAACGCGATCCCGATCGACCACAGCAGTGACAAATTTGTGTCGTTTGTGCGATCGCGATCTTAAGTTTTTTGTCGATCGCGTGTTATCATTTCACATCAAACTCGGTGACCAATAATTTTTATCTCCGGCAAAATACACTTGGGCATCATTCCGTGAACTCCTTTCTGAGGATTGTTGACAGCCTGCGTAATCCGAAAATTTACGGCAATGGAACACAAAACATAAGCATCTTCTTCTTTGAAACCCGCAAAAGTTTGGAGCCAATAAATCGTCTGTTTTACCGCCATCTCAAACGCTTCATCTAATGTTCTACCGAATCCCATAATCACAATATGAGTGGGCGTTTCTGCAAACGGAAATATCCGAATAAAATCCTTGCGTAAGATGATTTGAATAGTTCCCTTCATCGAAGTTTCAATGGCAGTACCGTCAACTTCACCGTCTCCTTGTGCCGAATGTCCGTCGCCGATGGACAGTAAACCGCCTCGCAGAAAAACAGGTAAAAATAACCGCGTTCCTGCTTGGAGTTCCTGATTGTCCATATTGCCGCCGTAGCGCTCTGGAGGAATAGAAGAACGGTTGATTTCGGCATTGGCGACGCCGATAATTCCAAAAAAAGGATGCAGGGGAATCCGAATGCCGCTACCTGGGGGAAATTCAGCAGTTTTTTGCTGTAAATCTAGCGGAATAAACCGCAATTTAGGTTCGGAGAAATACTCCGGTAAAGCTCCCCACCCGGCGCGAATTGCATTAAATCCGACTGGTAAAGTCGGGTAAACATCCTCAATGTGAATTTCTAAAACGTCTCCCGGTTCGGCATTGTTAACATAAATCGGGCCTGTCAACAAGTGGGGCCCGAGGCCAACTTTGCGGTGGGGAGGCAAATTCTGACAAATATCTAAAAATTCGGGGGTGAGAAATTCCGGCGGGGCTTTGTCAGCAACATAATATCCTGAATAGGTTTCGATGTCGATGCGATCGCCCGAATCCACCCTTAAAGCAGGTTCGATATTCGGAGAAAAACCGCCCAAGTGTACGGTGTTGCAGTTAGCCTTGAGAAGGTGGCGAGTCATGGGATTTTAGATTTTAGATTTTAGATTTTAGATTGAAGGAAGGGTGTTAAGAATGTTATATCGCAAGTCTCAAGCATTTTTGAGAAAGATTTTTTTTAATGAACCGCAGAGGGCGCAGAGGGCGCAGAGAAAGAGAAAGAGAATAGAGAGATCAGAAGATGTGAAAAAATGGTTGAAGTTTGTTAGATGTGAGATATTTTACTAATTTCTTAACTTTTTGATAACCTTGGTAGTTTAAAATTCCCAGTCGAGAATCTAAAATCGATGGCTGTTTTTTCTTCAGACTAATGACTAATAACTAATGACTAATGTTGACACCATTGCCCGATCAATTAAAAAATTCTAGAGATTTGCCCCGCAATCCCTGGTTTTTTGCTGTTTTGATTTTGATTGTCCTACTGCTAGGTTTCATGATGCAATCTTACCTTAATCAACCTCAGCTTTTAACCGATCCGTTTTTGCAACTCCCAACAGTAAACTCGGTGCGAGTTGTCTGGTTCACTGAGTTTCCCGGTACTCGCAACACTGTTGCTTACGGCGAAAATTTGAATCAAACTGTGACGGCAAATACTACCAAGCTAAGCCGCACTCGCGAAGACAAAGACTCTCACATTTCCGATGAAATCAAACAAAGGATAATTGACAGCAATCCAATTGTCCGCGACATCTGGCGTCACGAAGCAGAAGTCCCCAATTTAATGCCCGGTGTTCGCATTCCTTATCGAGTCACCAGCCAAAGGAAAGACGGCGCATCTGTCAGCAGCAAACTTTTCACTCTTTCTCCGACACCAGCAGCAGGAATTGCGCTCAAAATTCTCCTCACTTCCGACCATCAATTGATGCCTATGACAGCAGCAAATCTCCAGAAAGTAGCCGAAACAATTGGGAGAGTTGACGCGGTTTTTATGGCTGGGGATTTAATTAATATACCCGATCGCGCTTCTGAATGGTTTGACGACTACCGAGGCCGCGCCTTCTTTCCCGCGCTGCAAGGTCGCGCATTTTCCGAACTCGACAAAAACGGCATCAAAACAGTTTACAGCGGTGGCGAACTGATCCAACACGCGCCTTTATTCCCCGCCATTGGCAATCACGAAATCATGGGCAGGTTTGCAACCAACAGCACACTCGCTGACCAATTTAGTGATTCTTTTCCCCGCGCTGCTGCCGAGAAAATATACGCTCAACGTGCTGCATCTTTGAATCCCAATAATGACTCTTCAGTGCGGGAAATATGGCTGAAAAACCATACTTTTAATAGCGATACCTATGACGAAATTTTCAATTTACCGGGCGGAAAAAATTACTATGCTGTGACTTTTGGCGACGTGCGGTTAGTTACTTTGTATGCCACGAATATCTGGCGAACTCCGAATTTAGATCCGGGTGCGAGAGGCAGGTATCGCGAACGGGACGAAGATTTTAATAATCCCGAAAAATGGGGATACGGACAGCATATTTTTGAGCCGATTGTCAAGGGCAGCGCTCAATATAATTGGCTGCAACAAGAGTTAAAGAGTGCGGAATTCCAGCAGGCAAAATATAAAATTGTGATGTTTCACCACCCGCCGCATTCTCTGGGCGACAATATTGTACCTGCTTATACTGATCCAGTGCAAATAGTCGATCGCGCTGAGAATGGCGAGATTAAAATGGTGCGTTACGAGTATCCAAAACAGCAAGATTATCTGATTCGGGATGTAGTGCCACTGCTAGAAACAGCGGGAGTGCAGTTGGTATTTTACGGACATTCGCACTTGTGGAATCGGTTTGTAAGTTCCAGCGGAATGCACTTTTTGGAGACTTCTAATGTTGGCAACAGTTACGGTGCTTTTGCGGGGGAAAAGCGCCGATTTGTGCCGCCGGCATATCGGGAAGATTACAGCGCAATTGGAGACCCGAACGGATTGGAAGCTGTGGTGCCGACTGTTGCGCCTTTGTTGGCAGAAGACGGGCAGCCGCTGCCGTATATTGATAGCAACGATATTACGGCTTTTACTATTTTTGATACGGGTAGTGGTGTTGTGAGTAGCTATTATTTTGATACGCGGAAACCGGAGTCGGAAGTGGTGAAGTTTGATGAGTTTAAGTGCGACGGGTAAGGAAACGGCCTTTCCGTGTCCCTACAGATATCTGAGTCAACTGAGATGTTGCACTATTCTCAATTAGCTGTTTAGCAACGGGCAAGATGCCCGTTCCACAAGAAAGAAATTCATTCTTTGTGGAACAGGCATCTTGCCTGTTCTTGAAAATGGTGCAAGATGTAAGATTAAACTGAGATGTTGCACTATTCTCAATTACCTGTTTCGCAACGGGCAAGATGCCCGTTCCACAAGAAAGAAATTAATTCTTTGTGGAACAGGCATCTTGCCTGTTCTTGAAAATGGTGCAAGATGTAAGATTAAACTGAGATGTTGCACTATTCTCAATTACCTGTTTCGCAACGGGCAAGATGCCCGTTCCACAAAACTCAATTTTATTGTGGAACAGGCATCTTGCCTGTTCTTGAAAATGGTGCAAGATGTAAGATTAAACCTTGTCTTTAGCCGGTGGCACAACACCAATTTTATTCAAACCCGCATCAATCTGCCTGAGCAATTTAAAATCGTCTTCTGGTAAAGAATTAACAGGCGAGTGTTTTTCGAGAAACGAGAATGCTTGCCGAAATTCACGCGGCCGGGAGTCGATCGCACCATCGAAGTGACAAGGTACAATTTTTTCAAAGTCCCAACTCGCCACTTTATCCACCCAATCGAGAGTTTCCCTCGGCGCGCGGTTGAGAATCAATGTCTGCAAAATCGGCGCGACAAACAACCGCCCTCCTCCCCGCAAAGCCTCAAACGATCGCTCCCAATGTGTTTTCCACTTGAACGGATACAACCCGAAATAAGCTTTTCTAGAGCGTTCTGGCGCTTGGCGCGCCCTGGCAAATACCTCCGACCACCGCGGCACTTCCAGCACGCTAGGCGTAAAATACATGGCAAATAAGGCGATTCTCTGCCACCCTTTGCGCCGATTTTCGTGGGTGTCTGCCACCGTGTCCAAGGCGCTGTCTTTGGCGTGAAATAGCAGCGGGTACGAGTCGAGTTGGACGATCGCGGGCGGATTTTCGGGAATCGAAACTATGGAATCTGTTAGCATCAGCGTGCGCGATCGCCTGTGAAATAAGGCAACTTCAGCAAATTTGCCCAAACCGAGGTCGAGGGGGCCGAGAATTGCCCAGTCAAATTGATCGGCTAAGGGCGTGTTGCTGCTGTCAAAGGGCAGTACAGAGGTGCGTTTGGCGGGTACACCCAGCCAACTCAGCGGCAAATTCATGGGGAAACTCCACTGCTGCGGGGCGACCAACACCTGCGCTTCGGGAAAACACCTCGCAAAGGGGCCGACAAAAACTTTGTGCTCGATCCCCGAAACCGTTGTCAGCAGGATGTACTTCACCTCGCCGTGCTCTGCTACTAACTCCTTTACCAAGCGGATGCACTCAGGAGTCGGTGCAACGGGGGCGTAGACGAGAAGGCCTTCGGGTTCTAGTTTAATTACTGTCATCCGAATCGGGACGACTACGTAGAAAATGCCTTGTAGCTGGTCAAAAGTCCAGATTGTATCTTTAACTATTTCCTTGCGGATGGTGCGCCGCTTGCTGTAGGGATAGAGGGGGACGACCGGCCAAAAGGCCCAAGAATAGTCCCGAGAATCAATCTGTGCTGATGTTGGTATGCCTTCGCCCTCTGCCACTGCGCGACTCCTTGCCGATTTTTTTGTACGTGCGTGCGATCGAACTATTCTTAGTTATAGATTAACTTATCGTCTTGATCAATCGGCGGTTGAAACCGCTTTAGAGTCAAACGAAGTCTGCCTCTGCAGACTAAGAGATCGAGAATGAATTTTTAGCTGACTTGTCCTGATACAATGATAAGCTCGCCAAAATTTCTCAACTTAGTAGATATGACTCAAAACTACCGCATCACTCTTTTACCAGGAGACGGCATCGGCCCTGAAATTATCGCTGTGGCGGTAGATGTCCTGAAACTTGTCGGTCAACAATTGGACATCGGCTTTGAATTTCAAGAAGCTTTAATGGGCGGCGCTGCTATTGATGCAACAGGCAATCCGCTGCCAGAAGAAACACTGGAAAAATGCCGCAACTGCGATGCAGTATTGTTGGCAGCAATTGGCGGTTACAAGTGGGATAATTTGCCCCGCGAACAGCGGCCGGAAACGGGATTATTAGGACTTCGCGCCGGATTGGGATTATTTGCAAATTTGCGTCCTGCGACTATTTTACCGCAATTGGTTGATGCTTCTAGTTTGAAACGGGAAGTTGTCGAAGGCGTGGATATTATGGTCATCCGCGAACTCACAGGCGGCATTTATTTTGGCAAACCGAAAGGTATTTTTGAGACGGAAACAGGCGAAAAACGCGGTGTTAATACGATGGCTTACACCGAGTCGGAAATTGACAGAATCGGGCGAGTTGCTTTTGAGACGGCCAGGAAGCGCGGGAAAAGGCTGTGTTCCGTTGATAAAGCGAATGTTTTGGATGTTTCGCAACTGTGGCGCGATCGTATTATTGCCCTTTCTTCAGAATACCCTGATGTCGAACTTTCTCACCTCTATGTTGACAATGCAGCCATGCAGTTAATTCGCTGGCCGAAACAGTTCGATACAATTGTCACCGGCAATTTATTCGGCGACATTCTTTCCGATGCGGCGGCGATGCTAACTGGTAGCATTGGGATGCTGCCTTCTGCTAGTTTGGGAGCCAGTGGGCCGGGAGTTTTTGAACCCGTGCACGGTTCCGCACCAGACATCGCCGGACAAGATAAAGCTAATCCCATCGCCCAAGTTTTAAGCGCGGCAATGATGCTGCGCTACGCCTTAAATCAACCGGAAGCTGCTAATAAACTCGAGCAAGCCGTTGTCGAAGTTTTGGATCGAGGTTATCGCACTGGCGATATCATGTCGGAAGGCATGAAACTCGTCGGCTGTCGGGCAATGGGCGATGCTTTAATTGAAGTTTTGCAAGGTTGATCTATTTACCTTTACTCGTTCCCAGGCAGAGCCTGGTAACGCATTTCAGGAGGCTCTGCCTCCATTAAAACAAGCCCAATGAGACAAGGGAAAAAATGTACATTTAGTGGGGGCGGGTTTATAAAATTATTAATTTTTGGCCCTGATGGTTGGTAAAACCCGCCCCTACAGGAATTGGGGTTTAATGTTCCGCTGTCAAAAGATTGAATTGCTCGGTATCGATGCGATTTGCTTGATACAAAGTTTGAGCAATTTCCGAAAGCGCTAGCACAGAATGTGCGCGATAACCATTAGCCTGCAATTTATCTTTAACTCCCTGTTCGTGGTCGATCAATACTACAATATCTTCCACATTCAACCCCGCCGATTTTAACTTGCCCGCGCCTTCCATCACGCTTTTGCCACTAATCAAAATATCATCGACTACCACAATCGTTTCTCCTGCCTGAAAATGCCCCTCAATCAATTTGCCCGCCCCGTAAGTTTTCACCTCCTTACGCGGGAAAATCATCGGGCGTTCCATCCGCAATGCTAAACCCGTTGCTGTGGGTAAAGAACCGTAGGGAATTCCGGCAATGCGATCGAATTTTAAATCCTTGAGAATGTCTGCATAAGCGCTGACAATTTGATGGAAAATCTGCGGAATAGAAATTATTTTCCGCAAGTCGATGTAATATGGAAATACGGCGCCCGATGCTTGTACGTGGTCGCCAAAAACTACGCAGCCGATGTCATAAAGTTGCAAGATTAAATCGCGGTGAGGTTCCGGTTGCAAAAAGCAAACATCCGGCAGCCACAATTCGCAAGTGGGGCTACCTTCGATCGCCTTTAGCCTCTGTTGATTAATACTATCCCGCAATTTCTCAATTTCTCGGCGCGGCTCTTTTCCCGCTAATAAACTCGGGGGGACTGGCAGCAATAAATCTTCACCATTCTTGCTTAAACCAGCCGCCAGCAGTTGTGCGAGGTCGTTTTCTTCTGTGAGGTCATTTTCTACGGGGATGTCTCCTTCGACTAAAATTAGGCGTTCAGGAGCCTCTTTGCGGATGCGAGCTAACATATCCGGCATTACTCCTACTTCTAAACCTAGTTTTTCGGGAGTTCCCCAAGTTTGAGAGAGTCGGACTAATTGCAAATAAAAAGGGTTGTTTGGCGTCGGGTATTCTTGCAAATCCGCCGCTGACGGGTTGGCGGTGGCACAGAGGACAAAAACAGTTTTTCCAGCGTATAACAAAAAAGGCGCTACTTGGTCGAATCCGGGATAGGGACTTAAAGTAATAGCGTCAACTCGCCAGTCTTGAAATACAATTTTGGCAAACACTGTGCTGCTGTTTAAATCGCAGTGTTTGGCATCTAAAATTACTGGCAGGTGAGGGGGAATAATTGTTAAAATTTCTTGCAGCAATGCCCAACCGGGAATACCGAGAGATTGGTAAAAACCGAGGGTGATTTTGCAGGCACAGATTAAATCGGCTGTTTGGTCGATCGCACTTTTTAGCTTTGCCAACAAATCAGTTACAAAACTTTGAGTTTCCTCCCCAGTCATCGAAACCAGCGGGGGCAAGGTTTCCGGGTCTGGATCGAGGGCTAAATACAGCAAACTTTGATTAGTTTCAACAGCCGCTAACAGTTTATCGAAAAAGTCGGTTCGATCGCTCATAGTGTGTTAAGAAGGTAAGGGGAATTAAAAAAATTGCAGGTCAAAGTGGGATTGGTGTTGTGCCGGAAGAAACCGATCCCCGTTGAAATTGAAATTAAGAATCTTTTAAGATTGTAGAATGTAAAGAGCAGGAAATCTGTAACTTTGGGAGCAGTTTAATGGGGAATGATTTTCTGGTTGGCTAAACCAGTGATTGCACCTAACCCTCAGCAAGTCAATTAGTTGTGCTAAACTAACCAGTGTCCGGGCGGCGATTTGATCCACATTCCCCTGGGGCACGCGAGTTTAGCAAATGCGGATTTGCAAGGGGCAGATTTGAGAGAAGCAAATTTTAGAGAAGCTAATTTATCGGGGGCAAATTTGAGCGGGGCTTGTTTGTGGCAAGCTAATTTACAAGGCGCTAATTTGACTCTAGTTAATTTAATCCAGAGCCCGTTTGAGGGGGTTAATCTAAAAAATACTACCGTTGCAGGTGTTATTTGGGTTGACGGTAGTATTAAATAGAAGCAGAAGTTAAAGCAATGCCCGCCTTATATTATGGATAGTAATAAATGATCGCTACGATCGACTTTAGGATTTGGGAGGAGTTGCTGCAACGCTACGTTGACGATTTCGGCCGCGTCAATTATCGGGGCTGGAAAGCTGAGGGGGCCGATGTTTTGAGGGCGTGGCTGGAAAGTTTGGCGGATGTGGATTTGGCGGAATGTACTGATGCGGATGCGCGGCTGGCGTTGTGGCTGAATGCGTACAATGCGATCGCAATTTCTCAAGTTCTGGAAGTATATCCGATCGCGTCGATCCGTCCCAAAGTTTTGGGAATTCCCAACTGGCTGAGTTTTTTGGATTTTTTCACCCGTTCAAATGTGATTGTTGGCGGCAAAAAGTACAGTCTCAATCAAATCGAACACGCAATTTTGCGGCCGGAATTTGCGGAACCGCGCATCCATTTTGCATTAGTTTGCGCTTCTGTCGGGTGCCCGCTGCTGCGTCGCGGGGCTTATTTCCCGGAGTCGGTACGGACTCAACTAGAAGCAGATGCGAGCCGTTTTATTCACAATCCTGATAAGGTGCGATATGATGCCCAGAAAAAGACGCTTTATTTGAGCAAGATTTTTAAGTGGTACGGCGAGGATTTTGTAAAGGCGGCGGGTTCGGTGGCTGAGTATGTGGGCGGTTATTTGGGGCCGGAGGCGGCTGTGGGTGATGGATGGGCGATCGTTTTTTTGCCCTATGACTGGAATTTGAATCGGGTTGAAGGATAAAATTTGCGGAAGTGGATAGGTGTTTTTTTGAGGGGGTAATTTTTTTAGTCTGTCGTTACCCCTTCAAATTGCCAGATTCAACAGTGCGATCGGATGACTCCGAGGCAACGCGGCGATCGACTCTCACGGCTGCACGGCGATCGACTCTCACGGCTTCACTCGCAGCGCTGGCATAGGCACGGCTGCATTCGCACTTGCACTCGCACCGATGGCACGGCTGCACGGCTGGCACGGTGGCACGGTCGCAACAGTCGGAGCGGTGGCTAGGTGGCACGGTCGGAGCGGTGGCAGGCAGTGTCGGTCGGAGAGGTCGGAGCGCTCTAGCTTTTTTGCGTCACAGGTGTGAGTGAAAATCTGACACTAGACCCGTCTGATAAAGTTTAGAATTATTAAGTAAATAGTTGATGTGTATTACAGATAAATTATTATAGGTTTTTAATCGGAAAATCATAAAATTTTTAAACAGTTATTATTAAAAATATGCCTCAAAGAATTAGTGATATATTTCAAATTTCTCCAACATTATTAAGAGAGTATAATGTTTATAATGGATTCGTTGACATCGACTCTGAGTTGTATGTAGATCCAAGGTTATTACCACACACATCTGTTAAAGAATTACAAGGTACAGATCAAACAGTTTTAAATTATTTTGATAATGTCTTAAAAAACATCTTGAAATTTTTAGAATATCAAGATGATTGTGAAGAAAAAACGTTAAAAAAAGCTGAGATTATTGAAAATTTAAAATTTCCTGAAATACCCCTTACAGGATTAGGATATTCAATCAATCATAATTCAGGTAAAGGGATTGGCCCTAAACTAGCAACAAACTTATCAACAACTGTTATAGATATAGTGAAAAAAGGAATAAAAGATCCTATTATTTTTGAACTAGCAGGAGTTTTTGAACAAAAGTATGGTGCTGATAGAATTAGTGACATGATATTTTGGATATTGTTATCAGATTTAGTCCAATTTTCACGTCGTATTGCTAAAGATTTAAATTTACCAACATCGAAAAAATCAACATTGATTGGTGGGGAAAATTATGATAGTTTACCTTGTTGTTCAACTCGAATTCACGCAAACCCTGGTCAAGGTTTTCTTTTAGTACCTGAAGATATATTAACTTCGCTTCCAGTTGCTCGTTCTTGGGAAGACAGAGAGCGTGTAACATATCATAATTATGAACTTAGAAATTATATAAATAAAAAGATTACTAAATACACTTATTTATCACCATCATATAAACAACTTACTAAAAATAAAACTGTTTTTAGAGATGTTGTTCTTAAACATCCTGAAATAATGAAGGATTTTATTAGCAAATATAAAGCTAAAGAGGCGAAATCATACGACTTTAAAAACGATCCTAACGATGTGTTTAAATGGCATGATACCGCTAGAAACTATGCTGAACGTTTTCCTCTGAAACTTACCGATTCGAGTGGTAAAAATTTTATTAATAACAAAGAAATTGTTGAAAAAATATGTGAACACTTTCGTGAATTAGTAAACTTAGGATTAGAGCGTGCTTTTTATAGACCTGGAAGAGAACCTAAAGAGGAAGAAAAAGGACAGCTTATTTTATTAGAATTACTTGAGCAATATTTGAATAATAGTCCTTTAAGGGTGAAATATGCACCTAAAGAAAAAGTTATAAATTTATACCATACTACTACACATCTTTCATATAGAATTATATTAAAATTTACATCTACATCAGGAATAAATAACAGCTACAATGCTGTAATTGAAAAGATTTACAGTAAATATCAAGACTTATATAATATTTTATTTCTTATAGAAGTTGATAGTGGTAAAACAATCCAGGAGATAGTGAATCAATCTAATATACAAACTATCATTAATGAAAACAAGTTTTTAAAAAGATATTATATAGCGATCGTAAATCATTCATAAATCGATTGAGAGTTCGAGCGAGCAGTAGTTTCATGAGAATGTTGGCTCAAAATTACCAAATTTGTGTAGCTTGGGAAAGTCAAAACTTTGCTCCTGTATGGTAAAATTAAAGAACCATTTAACTAAGGAAAAAGAACTCAGACGCTTCCCAAATTTTCTCAACCCAGTCTTGGCATTTAGCCAAATATCTTCTACGGGATTCTGCTCGGGAGCAGTGGGAGCAAACAATATACAAGTTAAAGGCCATTCATCCTTCTCCTTACCGAGATTAATTTCTTCTAGATAAGCTTTCATCTCTTTATATCTGTGATAGCTAGCTCCATCCCAAATAATCAAATGTCGCGCTGCCGGATTTAAAGATTGTAAATCCTTGAGGAAAGCGACCGTATTTTCGGAATTTGCACTCGCATATTCTCGCAGAACCAACTGTTTTCTTAAAAGATTTATTGCGCCATAATAAGTTTGTTTTTCTCTTTCATTCACTAGCGGTATTTCTATCCTCTCATTGCGCTTTCCCCAAAGATAACCACAGACATCTCCCCACAGGAGATGGCACTCATCAATTAAATACACCACCAGCGTTCCCGACTCTATAGCTTCCCGGTGTTCTTCAAGATTTTTACAAATTTCTTCATGCTTTTTTTTGACCAGTTCTTCATCCCGTTTGGGGTTCTTTTTTTGAGACTTTTTCCAGCTAATTCCGGCTGACTTAAAGAGTTGATAGTAGCTGGTTTTAGATTGAAACTCAATCTGATACCGCTCGGCTATATAGTTTTCTAGGGCGGATAAATCCCAGTGGTTTTGATTGGTTAACCATTGGATAATTTCCTCTCGTTCTTCTGGCTTAAGTTGTCCCTGCGAACCTTGATGTTTTAAGCGCAATCCTTCAATTCCCTGCAACGCATAATTGATTTTCCACTTGCTGATAAAGGGAGATGATACTCCTAAAATAGTTTGAATGGTTTCTCGCCAGATACCTTCCATTAGCATGCGGACAGCTACGGCTCTTTTTAGTTCTCTTGGGTCGGGATTACTGGCAATAAAACTTTCTAGTTCTAATAAAGCTTGGACTTCATGCTCTCCGAATTTTTCTGACGATTTATTGGGTGACATTTCGACTCCTACTTAGATTCACCTACCTCATTCTACATAATTGATGGTTTACAAACCATTTGCGATCGCTATATCTATGCAACAACTAAATTTTAGTGAGAGCTATCGAAGCTTTCGGTGTAGCTTTTTTACGTTAAACATCATGCTGCTATGATCGCAGCGCTGGCACGGTCGGAGCGGTCGGAGAGGCTGGCACGGTCGGAGCGGTGGCAGGCAGTGTCGGTCGCAGCGGTGGCGGTCTAGATTTTTTGCTTCACACTCGTGATGTTGCTAAAAGTTACGGATTTTTAGAGAGAGGGTGTAAATGATATAATAAAAAATAATTTTAAGTTAGAGAGCAAAGCAATGTCAAAATCAAAAATGCAGGAATTAATAGAAATTGTCGAGACCGATCAGAAAAAAACTTATGAGTATTTAAATAAAAATTTTATATTCATGGATCAACTTCGTACAAAGTTAGTTCACGACCTTGGAAGTAGTGATAATATATCTTTTGCCAATCCTGAAGGAGAAAGTTCACTTCCTAAATGTCGTGTTGAAGACTCGATCACTATAAAAGATAACGGCTTTTTTGAATTCTGGCTACTAATTTCGATACCTGTAGCACATTTTAATAGCAATAATTCTGGTCGTATTTTTATTGAAAAAGGCTTAGCCCCACCATCAGGGGTAGCTCTTCTTATGGCTTTTAAACACCACAATAATTCATTTATTGTGGAAGTTTTAGACAACAATAAAAAAAGAACTTTCCCACCAATAGACCTCGATATTGATGATACTTGGATTGAATTACTTGATTGGTGTTTTGTATCTACAAAAGAAATGATTCAAGGTGGATTAGAAAAAAGAATAAGTGAATTAGGAACTTTAAAAGACAATGGTTCTAAAAAGCTTATAGGATATAGACACAGTGATATAGAATAATTTTATGACTTAGCCTCTCGAACTTTCATTGAAGTAAATTGAGTTCTTTGAGAGGTTTTAATCATAGATGTTGAACGTGGTGGTAAAGATTACAAGCTATAGGCGGGGAAATGTGACTATCCCCGCCTATCTTTATTTGAGGCTCTAAATCAGGATAAGTGCGTTTTCTCATGTGTAAGGGTTGCAGGCTTTAGGCGGGGAAATAGGATTTTCCCCGCCTAGATTTATTTAGCAAAGTAAGGTTGGTGATATTCTCACGTCACTATCTAAAAATGGTGTGACTGTTAGCGAAACTTACAGGTTGCAATCAACCTAAATCCCTATCAGGGATTGAAACATGGCCTTAATCAGGTTGAGGGTGGAGATTTTCACTAATCGGTAGGTGGTTAGATGAATGCTAACCAATTAGCTATCGATCCGCCCTTAAACCTCTCCACTCAAAATCTGTTGAACCGTCAAACTTAGCTGTGGAAACATCGGAGATACTATCGCCTCTCCATCCCGAAATACCCCAACCTCAACATATTGCCCATTCTCAAGCCGCAAAACCGTCACAACTTGTTCAATTGGATCGATAACCCAATACTCTGCAATGCCCCGCGCTGCGTACTGAGCTCGTTTGCGATCGTAATCCCGATCCCTGCCCAGTCTACCCGGACTGACTACCTCCACAACAAACCGAGGAGGCAACATATCGAAGGTGATAGTTAGCCTGGTTGCTGTCAGCGGAATGTGTTCAGGTTCCAGAATTATCAAATCGGGGTAGCGGTTGGCGGCATCTCCCGATCGCAAAACGGCAACTTGAACCTCGCAATTATGCGTTTTAATCAGTCTAAGTGGCACTAGCCCGCTGCTAGCCAGATAGAAAAATAGATAGTTAGCAATGAAATTATTAGGTTCAGATTCTGGCGGCAAAGCGATTAACTCCCCATCAATTAACTCATAGCGTTGATCCGTATCATTTGAGTAATTAAGGTACTCGTCAAAAGTTAATTTTTTAGATTGAGCTTGTACCATAAAATTACCTTCCTTAATTTATTCGTCCCTTGCTGCTGGGAGTTTGTTTATATAGAAACGGTTTCAACCGCCGAAAGAGCTCAATCAAATCTGCTGTGCAAGTTAGACAGGTGTCCCAGCCTCCATCGACAATCAACCCACAAGTGACATATTAAAAACTATCACAGTTCAAATCCAATACGGTTCAGTTAAAACTGTTTATTCCTCGGAGATCCCCCTAAATCCCCCTTAAGAAGGGGGACTTTGAGTAAGTTCTTGTCCCCCCCTTCTTAAGGGGGGCTAGGGGGGATCGGGCTTAACTGAACCGTATTGAGTTCAAATCCTCTGGAATATTAAAAATGATTTCAGATAAATTTCGACGCGAGTTGCGCGAACAAGCCAAACTCTGGCAAGCAGAAGGACTCATCGACACTTCATTCTACCAACAACTTTCGGAACGCTACCAATTCAACACACTCGAAACCGCCTCCCGCAACCGTTTCCTCAGCATTCTCATCAGTCTCGGCGGCATTCTCCTCGGTATAGGAGTCATCACCTTTGTAGCCGCAAACTGGCAAGTTTGGTCGCGCGAAGTGAGAGTTGCGCTGCTGCTAAGTCTTTTCGTAGCAGTCAATGCAGCAGGTTTCTATCTGTGGCGCATTCCCCCATCCCGAAGCCAAAACTCCAATCTCAATTTGCCCATAACAATAGGGCGAAACAAACTCCTAGGTGAAGGATTGTTGCTGTTAGGATCTCTGATTTTAGGAGCAAATATGGCTTTGATGGCACAAATGTTTCACATTGGCGGTTCTTCCTACGGACTTTACCTCACTTGGGGAATCGGCGTCCTCGGAATGGCTTACAGTTTGCGGTTGACTTCCTTGGGCGTTTTGTCCGCACTTTTAGTCGGTTTAGGCTATTGGCTGGCCGTGTTAGATTGGTCTTCCAAAGTCGAGTTTTCTTGGCTGGAAGTTTTGGTGCGGCAAATGCCGATCGCAGCCAGTATAATGTTTGTGCCGCTGGCTTATTGGTGTCGATCGCGTGCTATTTTTGCCATAGGTGCGATCGCGATAATTTTTTCCCTACAAGTTTCTATTGTCCAAGGGTTAAATCCCACCTGGGGTGCAGCAATTTTTTGTGCTTTACCGCCCGCTTTGCTGTGGGGATACGACGATGCAATCTGGCCGAAGGTACACAGCAGGCTGTTTCAACCTACCGCCCGCAGTTTAGCACTGCTGTTTCTCGCCAGTTTGTTTTATTTTCTTTCTTTCCACTGGTTGTGGCGGGATTCGCCGAATCCTTCGCCAACTGAGTCCGATTGGGTTTTGCTGGCAAATGTGGCTGTTTTGGGCGGTTTCACGGTGTTTGAGTGGCTGCGCTTGGGACGTTTGGAACTGCGGCGACCAAAACAAAAAGCACTGGATTTGACTACAAGTGCGATCGGCATTTTAATCCTCGCCAGCGCCTTTATACCGCTTTTTCACCTCAATTTTACTCCCATTCCTCAATTAGCGACCTTTCTGTTCAATGTTTTATTATTTCTGCTCGCTATCGGCTTAATCCGAGAAGGTTTAGCATTAGGAAACCGCCAGATTTTTTGGGGAGGCATGGTATTAATCACCCTGCAACTTATCAGCCGAGTGTTTGAATATAATACAGGATTGTTGCTCAAATCTTTTGTCTTTGTTTTGTGCGGAATTGGCGTAATTGCTGCGGGTTTGTGGTTCGAGCGCCACTTCGCAAAAATCCCCGCTGAATAGGAGCATTCTACTATAGTGCGATCGTCCCCCTTGCACTGCACTCGGAAGATTATTATGCCATTCAAAGGTCAACGATATTATTCTGCAAACCAATTCCCAATATGAACACCGAAAATCCAGATTTCACAGATAAAAGTTCCGAAATAGGAGAGACCAGCGCTAATCGCCCATCATTCACCCTTCCCCCGGAAGCAAAACGCCTTCCTGCGTGGCGGCTGTGGGTTCCTTTGCTGCTGCAAATCGGACTAATTGCCGCCGTACCCGCTCCCGCAGTTTACACTTTTATGACTGGCAAAACAGTTGTCCTGCAAACAGCACCAGTAGACCCTTACGACTTTTTGCGCGGATATTACCAAGTTTTGAGCTATGATATTTCTGCTAGCACCAATCTCCAAAAACTGCCCGGTTGGCAAGATTTACCTAAAGAAAAAATATATTGTTCGCCCGGAGTTGTTTGTCCACAAAATACGAACACTGTCAAGGCAAAAACCAGTTTTTATGTAATCTTAGAAGCGCCAAAAGCCGGGACTAATCCCGGCCGCCCCCAAGCTTGGAAACCCGTCCGCGTCAGTCTAGAAAATCCCGGCAATTTACCCGCCAATCAAATCGCAATTAAGGGCAAATATAACGGTTGGCAGATGGAATACGGCTTAGAAACTTATTATATGCCAGAGGATGAAAGGGAAAAAGTCAACCAGGAGATTAGCGAAGCTCAAAGGAAGCAGCGACAATCATTTTTGGTAGAAGTAAAGGTTGACAAAACAGGCCATGCTGTGCCTGTGAGTTTGTGGGTGCGCGATCGCAATTATCGATTTTAGCCAAAAACGGCAAAAGGTCGATCGGTCTTTTGGCCTTGTTTTGAGTATTTTTGCTTAGATAGAGGCGGAGGTTGGGCGATTCCCTACCCTTCACCGAACGCACGCGCGTTCGGGATAGCTTCGCTGGCGCAGACATTTCAATTGCCGACAACCCAGGAGAATCTATTAAGATATATAAGACTTGTGCAAATCTTGCCAATTCAAGGGCGCAAGTCATGACTCTACTGGAGCTTCTCATGTTAGCCGAGCTAATCTCAGCCAGACGCATACTCAAGACCAAACTCCTCGACTTCTTAGGACTTCCCGACAATTGCCAAGACAAAACCGATCACCTCGTCAACCGAATTGTATCCCTGCTGGAAGCAAATCCAGCCGAACAAGAAAGATTTTGGGAGACATTCAAAAGTGAATTAGCCGTCGATCCTGCTGAATTAGAAACAATACTCAAGTGTTCGCCTGCAGAACGCCAGCAGTGGATTGAACAAGACAAACTCCCTGTTCTAGAATACCGCTCTTTCCGCAAATCAGGAATCCATTTAGAATATCCCGTTCACGACAGAAGATTCATCTTAAGTCTAACGCCAACCGATATTAATAATTGGCGCAAAGAACCCAAAGGGCTCATTAAAAATAATCCCCAAATACCCACCCCAATCAATACAGAAAACCCCGCAGAAAACGAACAATCCCGAGTAGCTTTTAGTTCCGAGTGGGAAAAAATCATTGCCGGCTGGAAAGAACAAGGTTCGGCGGAAATTTCAGCAACCTTCCAGCTAGCTTACTGGACAGTTTGGGCGTCGCGCTGGGCAAAAGAAAATCAGCTCAACAGCTTCAAAGCAATTAATAAATATAAGGAAATCTACGAAACTCACCAGCAGGAATGGTACCAGCGAAAAAATCAAGCAGTCAAGTTACTGATTGAAATGCCTTACGCCATGCTTTACTTCTACCGTCCGGCGGATTCTGACAAATTATATCTCGAACTGTGCGACGACCACCAGGAAATGATGAAAGATGGCTACTATTGGGACAAGTGGGATTTTTTCTATCAGAACCGCAAAGTGGTAAATAAGTGCCGCGAATGCGTGTACTCCGAAACCAAAGATTATTACTCGCTTTACTACCTGGAAATCAAGAGCGACAAGTTTCCCGATTTTAGCTTTTCTTTCCACACGCCCTACACGATCGGCAGAAAATTTTTGCCGCATCCAGAGACGCTGCCTTATGTAGACCACGTAGAACAGGACGGCATTTTTCGCTTTGGCCGCCCGCTGCTGGAACAAGAGAAAGCTATTCACACAGAAAAGGATGTATTGCTCAAGTTTGAGGCGGCTTTGGCAGAAGCGAAAAAGTTTGTTTAGTTATGAGTCATGAGTCATTAGTAGACTTATTGCAATTTTTTTTATTGATAGGGAAACCGCAGATAAACGCAGATAAACGCAGAGGCTTTTCCAGATAGTTGGCGACTTTTGCCATTCAAGTCTACTAATGACTTGTGATATCGTTTCCGGCTGCATCGGAATAATAAATTCGAGGGCAATTAATGAATGATTTTTACAAGTCGTTACCTATCTCGGCGCAATTTTCAGTTGTTCGATTCACAGTCAACAGTCAACAGTCAACAGTCAACAGTCAGCAGTCAACAGTCAACAGTCAACATCATTTCGGTGCAACCGGAATTTATATGACTAATGACTTTTGAACTTGGATTACTTGAATGCTGCCGCCAGCCTAAAGTTTTGGTTGTTGAGTTCATTCGGAATTGTACGATCGCAATCCCACCTCGGCAAACAAACTCCCCAAATCAGTTTCAATCAACTTCCAAGCAGTTTCAGTCTCAAATAACAACAAAAATACAGCCAACCCTGGCCAAAATAGCGGATTTGTGGGTGGATGAAAATCTACCAAAATGAATAGACCACCCGGCTTAAGCAGGCGGTATACTTCCTGAAAGATTTTTCGCAATTGCGCCGATCGCATTTCGTGCATCGCAACGCTGCTGTGTACTTCTGTCAAACTGACAGTCGGGAAAAGGCATCGACTCGGCAAAAGCTTCTAAATAATAATTGGCTGATGGTACATTTTTCGTTGCCCCTTGCAAAGATAATGGCGAAGCGTCAAGTCCTGTGACATCGTGGAAATATTGCACTAGAAATCGCTTAGTTTGACCCCTACCGCAGCAACGGTGTAAAACTTTAGTTTCGGCGCGGACGATCCAATTTTCCCAGGCTAGTTGACTCAAACGAGCATTGCCGCCTACGCTCAAAGCAGCCAGACGCGCGATCGCATCGTACAGTCACTGATACCGATAACTTAAATCTCTAAAAATTGTTGCCATAGTCAAAATTATGTATACCTTGCTATCGACTTAAGATATTATTAAGTTATATGATAAAGATAAGTAACAGAACTGAGATATTGGGAGAGCTGTAACCGCTATGGGTCGTGTGGGAGTATTGCTATTAAACTTGGGCGGGCCAGATCAAATCGAGGATGTCCGTCCTTTCCTGTTCAACTTGTTTGCTGACCCGGAAATCATTCGCATCCCGTTTCCGTGGATGCAAAAACCGCTCGCCTGGTTGATTTCGACCCTGCGTTTTCAGAAATCTCAGGAAAACTACCGCCAAATCGGGGGCGGCTCTCCTTTGCGGCGGATTACCGAAGAACAAGCAGCTTCGCTGCAAGAACGATTGCAGTCCAAGGGACAAGATGCTCGAGTATACGTGGGGATGCGCTACTGGCATCCTTTTACCGAAGAGGCGATCGCCAAAATAAAGCGCGATCGCATCGAACATTTGACAATCTTGCCGCTGTATCCTCAATTTTCCATCAGCACCAGCGGTTCTAGCTTCCGGCAGCTAGAAGAAATGTGGGGCAAAGATCCAGCCCTCAAGGATATCGAATATACCGCGATTCCTTCTTGGTATAAGCGGCCAGGCTACATTCAGGCAATGTCGGAACTGATAGCCCAAGAACTAGACCACAATCCGAATCCCGATCGAGTTCACATCTTTTTCAGCGCCCACGGCGTCCCCCTCAGCTACGTAGAAGAGGCTGGAGACCCCTATCAGCGCGAGATTGAAGATTGCACTCGTCTGATTATGGAACATTTGAACCGATCGAACGAACACACTCTAGCTTATCAAAGTCGGGTTGGCCCGGTGGAATGGCTCAAGCCTTACACCGAAGACGCGATTACCGAATTGGCAGAAAATGGAGTCCAAGATTTGTTGGTAGTTCCGATTAGTTTTGTTTCCGAACACATCGAGACTCTGCAAGAAATTGACATGGAGTATCGAGAATTAGCAGAAGAATCGGGGATTAAAAATTTCTACCGAGTGCCCGCGCTGAATACTCATCCGGTGTTTATTGAAGCTTTGGCCGATTTAGTCATCGAGTCGATCGAATCTCCCAACGTTAAATTCTCTGATGTTATACGCCCTTCCAAGAAAGTGAAAATGTACCCTCAAGAGCAGTGGGAGTGGGGTTTGACTACGGGGGCGGAAGTTTGGAACGGTCGTGTGGCGATGATTGGTTTTGTGGCACTATTGCTGGAGTTAATTACGGGTCAGGGCCCGCTACACTCGATCGGATTGCTTTAAAAATGGGTTCTGCAATGAATCTGTAGAGGGCGGGTTTTGTATCGAGACTGTGCGCTCTATCTTGTATTAGGCGCGCTTACCCGCCCCTACAAGTTCCACTTGGAATAATTACAGACTAAACTAATCAGGATCGCGCTTGCGGCGGCGGGGATTTCCCCTATCGCCCGGTATTCCCTGACTTCTGTACCAGCGATACCACTCTTTAGAACTGCGAATTGCCAGCCACAGCAGGATCATAGCAACTAACCCTCCCTGCCGCGGGGCGTCGAAGGCAAACAAAACCAAGGAAATGCACAGAACATCTTGGAGGAAAATCACCCAAATCGGCAAACCCCGCAGCCGATAAAACCATCCTGCTTGTACCAGTTGCAGCACTAAAGCCAACAAACCTCCGACAATACCTATTATCCACAGCATCCAAGGGTGAGCAATAATTTCGTCGATCGAACTTACCTGAGCGATCGAAATTCCCATAATTGCTCCTACAATGGGGCTGAAAATAATTTGCACCATTTGCAGTACCCGCTGTCCTACAAAGGTTTTAGAAGCAAATAACTCTAACAGCGACCAACTCACCAAGATGGTGATAGCCACCTGGGGGGGAACCCCCGACAATAAAGGTATTTCCGACCAAAGTTTGTCAATCCGCAACAAACCAATTAACAGCAGGGGCAGGGCAATTCTCATACCCCCTGCCGCAGACGCAGAGAGTGCGGCTAGGAGTCCAACCATAATAATAATTCAGTTTCTAACGTCAGCTAAAGCCTCGATCTATTTCAGAATTTAATTTCCCTGATGGCTGGCTGTGATTTGAGCGAGCGAACTCAAATTGGGGCTTGAGCTTAAATATCACCCTCTATTGTAAGTGTATCTGCTTAATCGCTGCTTGGCACTGCGAGATTGTCGATCGACACAAGGCAGTTTGTGGACAGTTGACAGTTGACCGTTGACAGAATTCAACCTGGATTGTGATTAAATTAAAATGTATAGGAAAACCAGTAGGCCAGCCGAGATACTTAAAATTAAGATGTCAGCTATTCTTCCTTCTTCCCTCTGACTTCAAAATCTGACGGACACTAAATAATTAATCCGTGTATCCGTGTCAAAATCCATGTCGTGCTTTCCTTCTTCCTTCCTATTATGTCTGATTCATTATTTGCCGATGCCAGTCGCCGATTAGAACGAGCCTTAAAATATGTGTCGCTTTCCGAGGATACTATTGAACGGCTGAAACACCCCAAATCCAGTTTAATTGTATCGATTCCCGTGCGGATGGACGACGGTTCCCTGCGAATTTTTCAAGGTTATCGAGTGCGCTACGACAATACCAGAGGCCCGTCTAAAGGAGGAGTGCGCTATCATCCGGAAGTATCCCTTGATGAAGTGCAATCCTTAGCATTTTGGATGACGTTTAAATGTGCAGTTTTGAACTTGCCCTTTGGAGGAGCCAAGGGCGGAATCACTCTCAATCCCAAGGAATTGTCCAAACTGGAATTGGAACGGTTGAGCCGGGGCTATGTCGATGCGATCGCAGATTTTATCGGCCCCGATGTTGATATTCCCGCGCCGGATGTGTACACCAATCCCATGATTATGGGTTGGATGATGGATCAATACAATATTATTAAGCGGCAGCTTTCTCCAGCGGTTGTGACTGGTAAACCAGTGACAATTGGCGGCAGTTTGGGCAGAGATACCGCAACAGCAATGGGTGCTTTTTTTGTAGTACAAACTCTTCTACCCAAATTTGAGCTAAATCCTCAAGATACAACTGTCGCAGTACAAGGTTTTGGTAATGCAGGTGCAGAAATAGCAGAACTGCTGTGGAAAGCAGGTTACAAAGTTGTTGCTGTCAGCGATTCCCAAGGGGGAATTTATGCTAAACAAGGTCTGGATATCCCGAGTATTCGAGGCTTTAAAAACTCTAACAAAGGTATCAAAGCTCTTTACTGTGAAGGTTCTGTTTGCAATATTATCGAACACGAAATCTTGACAAATGAGCAACTCTTAGCATTAGATGTAGACGTGCTGGTGCCAGCAGCTTTGGAGAATCAAATAACTGAAGCGAATGTTAATGATGTTAAGGCTAAGTTTATTTTTGAAGTAGCTAACGGGCCGATTGATTCTGCTGCTGATTTGGTTTTAGAAGCGAGGGGAATTCAAGTAATCCCTGATATTTTAGTCAATGCCGGAGGCGTAACGGTTAGTTATTTTGAGTGGGTGCAAAACCGCAGCGGGCTTTATTGGACGCTGGAGGAAGTCAACCAGCGGTTGAAGCATAAAATGGTCGAAGAAACTGAAGCAATTTGGAAAAAATCTCAGGAATTGTCAGTTTCGATGAGAACTGCTGCTTACGTGTACGGGTTAAATAGACTCGGAGAAGCGATGAATGCGAAGGGAACGCGGGATTATTATGTGAACGGTTGAGAGAAGTGCGATCGGGGAAGCCCGATCGCACAATCTTACCGCAGTTATTCGAGAAGAGTGCAGTCTACGAACCGACTTGACAAAACTTGGCTTTGAATTATGGGCGAATTTTAGGCCTCCACGCAAGCGATATGCAAGCTAGTTGCTATACAATCGCACTTTTTGAGTAGGGGAAGAGAAAGGACGATCGTGCTTTTCTAAAACAACTTTTGCTGCCCATTAGGTCTTGAATTACCTAAATATATCTGCTTGGAACCCTTGGGAATGTTAATCAAGCCCAAATCTTGCAGGCGATTTGTCAAATTTGATATAGTTACGCCAAGTTCATCAGCCATTGCATAGAGGTGAGGCCAGTTTTGTAAGTTACGTCCTCTTCGCTTCTCTTCCAAGATATATCTAGGCATTAACAAACAGCTAGCAAAATATTGCGCTTGCCATTCAATATCAACTTTACTATTGAATGTAGTTTGATGGCTCTTATCAAGACTGCGACACAAAAATAGCTGTGGAGTAGCTTGGCAGTTTAGAGGTAGTTCGAGCTGCTTTACAATACCATCAGCTTCATCTTGGTTGACATGAAGTACCCAGTGTCCTATTTCGTGAGCGATTGTTGATTCTTCCAGCCCTTTATTTATTTTTATGTTTGCAAAGAACAGTTCATTAATGGTAATTAAACGTTTTATTGGTTCTATTTTAGCTGCTATTATTCCCTCATTGTCTGGTGGTATTTTGCCTCTAGCTATACGAATTTCAAGAGCATCAGCCACATAAGAAGCTTCAAAAGGCCATTTGGGGATAAAACCTTCTTTTTTCATCTTCATCAAAACCTCATTAGCCTTATCTTCGATTTCTTCTTTTTTTAAGAATCTTACTGGCTTAAATAAGTTCATTTTTTCTTCTCCTCACCTTCTACGATTGTTATCAAACCTATCGAAATATCATTGGAGCTAGCCTTTACCTTGGTAAATGTGTTTGGAACCTTTTGGGATGTAAATCCAGCCTAAGTCTTGCAGGCGATTAATTAGATGTGATATGCTTACGCCCAGTTCATCTCGCATTGCATAAAGATGAGACCATTTCGTTAAATCACGCCCCTTTCGTTTTTCTTCCAAGAGGTGGCGAGGCATTAGCAAACAACTGGCAAAATATTGAGCTTGCCATTCTACCCCATTCCCGGGCTTATTCAAACTGTACCGATCGAGTTCTTCGCTAGCAAAGCGACACAATAATGTATCTATACCTTTGGCAACATTATAATTCATCTTCCGCTGTTCCGATAAAGTTTCAAATTCATCTTGGTTAACTTGAAGTACCCAGTGTCCTATTTCGTGAGCAATTATTGAAGAGTAAAATTTATTCTTAAAGGGGGAAATATCTTTATTAAAAATTGTCAAATCTTCATTGATAATAATGGCGCGTTCTTGATGTAAAATTTTAGCCACAATAGGTCCTTCTTCATCAGGAGGAATTATATCATAATAAATACGAATTCCTAGAAAATCAGCTACACGAGTGACATCCAAAGGCCAGTTAGGAATAAGTTTTTTTGCTTGCATTTGCCGCAGAATTTCATTAGCACTGCGTTCTATTTCCGCTTTGGAAAAAAAACGATAGATCCGTAGTTGTTTCTCTAGCTCTGAAATTTGGGCTTTGAGGGTAGCATTTTCTTGTTGCAGTTTTGCGAGCTGCTCCTCCCGTGCTTCTACGAATGAATCCATACCAGGATTTTCCCGCACTCGACGGAATAAAGCAGGCATTTCCTTGTAATTCGCCCTGACCATTTCCTCAAGAGCTTCAGTGTCATGTTCGGTCATGCGACCGCCTAGGTAGATCAATTCCTCTGCGTTCAACTCTAGATGCTTTGCTAAGGAGCGGATGACTTTCTCACTTGCCTCAACATGGTCATTTTCCAGTTTTGAAAGGTAGGTGTAGTCCACTCCTACCTTTACAGCCAGTTCTCTCTGACTCAATCGCTTTTTCCTGCGGGCTTGCCAAATAACCGCACCAAAACTTTGACCTTCTTGTTTATCCATAGCCACATCCGATTTACTGACGAGATTCCCTAAGCCCACTGATTTTAACGTTGCGAGCATTCAAAGGGTGTGAAAGCTACAACCTTTACCTCATAAGGGTTTCAATGCTTTTATTGTCGAGCTATTACCCAAATAGGTTAATCCACCATAACTTATAGGTCGATCGTAGCTGATGTTGAATAGCTATGTCAACATACTTTTTTATCTCTCGACCCCTTGACATAATTTTTCATGTTGCATATACTTTCAACATTAGAGGCATCTAGCCAATATGTTGAAAGTATATATCAACTATGACTGGCATCCCTCTAGTTGTTGAGTTACAAAGCTTTATACAGGAGGCCAAGTATGAAAAAACAGCAATCGAATCCGGATCAACTGTGCTTCTCAATCGGCCGACCCCTGCCACTGCTGCTGGAGGAAGTGCAAAAGACAAGCCGGAATCCAAACGTGAGGAAGGCTGCCGAACAAATGCTGGAAGGGTTACGTACTTTGGAACTAGCCAACCAGACTGGAATATCCAAGTCAGCTAAAGCCAAAGAAGCAATTCACGCAATTCTCACGAAATGAACCAATAACTGCCCTCTATTCTAGAGGGCTCAGCCTGTGAAAAAAATTTGGGCATTTGCCAGTTATAATCTCTGGTTGCAGTTTGCTCCACCAGTGGGACAAGAACACTTACACTGCGATATGAAGCGCGGTTTTGCCAAAGCACTCCAGCGAGAACCTCAAATAGCAGCACTGTTAGCGACTGACAGCCAACCTCAGAAAATTGGACTGCTGGCACAAAGAGGAGTTTATGAATTTCATCAAGCCCCTGAACTGTTATCCCGAAAAGATGGTGCACAGCAAGTAGCAGAAATGCTGAAATTAAATCAACAGTCAGCCGTGGTTGAGGAGCGAGTAAAGCTCATCTTACAAAATTACCAGCAGCATCCTATTCTTTTTGGCAAGAACATCATTCAATTGAGTCGAGGTGATGAGGGAGTTCCCCAAGCAATTATCATCAAGCAGGGGAATTATCTGTTTAACTTCTATGCAGCAATTGACTGCATTTTTGTTGAGCCTGATGGCAGGCTGCACATTTTGGACTTCAAAACAGGTAAATCAGATTTTGACAGACGACAGGCATACATTTACCTGCTAGCAGCCAGTTATCTCTATCGGAGCCAACCAGCTATTGCCTCATTCTACAATTTGGAGACTGGCAAGCAGTCTGACCCAATTAGCGCAACTGCTGGTACACTCAAAGCTTTTCAGATCGAGTTAGCACTAATTGCTCAAAAGCATCAGAAACAGTTAAAGCTTTACAGAGATAATCCTGCTGATTTCAGTATTATTTTTCCAGCGAATCCTGGTTTTAGCTGTGGCTACTGTTCCTTTAATTCAATTTGTCAATTTTCTTCTGTATCAGAGGTTGCTGCATGACTACTGCTCCCGTTCAAATTTCTCGGCAATCTGCCCCATCTCCAACATATCTGAGTGAAATTTTTCAACTGAGTATTTCTAAACCAAATTTAATCTGCTTTCGACTAGCTCCCGAAGTCGATCGCAAGATTGGCAATCGATTTAGCTGGCGTTTCAGTCAGAAATTTCCTGATGCGATCGTCATTTGGGAAGATAAATGTTTCTGGGTTTTAGCTAAACCAGATCAACCAATGCCGAACCAAGGTGAATGGCGAACAGCACTGAATGAAATTATAGAAGAGCTGAAAAATGATATTGGCGATCGCTCTTACTCAATTCAATGGGTAAATCAACCAGAGCCAACAGCTTGTATCTTTGCTCAACTAGCTGTAAGAGTATTACAAATCAGGCGGACTTTCTCACCTGCTGACACTGTTTGGTCTGATAATCGTGTTGCAGTCAAGCGTGAAGTTGACTTTTGGGCAGAAACTTTTGAACTGCAAGGAATTCTATACTCCGCACTGGTTTTAACACCTCACAGTTACTTTACTTTTAATGGTAGTCTCTCTGATTTCTATGAAAATCATCCTTACCGACACAAGCCTCAAGAGCTTTTGAGCGGAATGAAAGTTCGCGTAATTGAAACTAATAGTTCTGCTACCGTTGTTAATCTTGCCGGAAATATTGGCGAACGTAGAGAAGAATTGCTTGAAAAAGCGACGGGTTCAATTAGCAAAGAAAAACTCATATCGGCACCTGACGAGCAACCAGTAGTAGCTGTTCAGTTTGGCAAGGGGACAAAAGAATTTCACTATCCAATGGCAGCTATTTATCCTTGTATTACCAAGGATACAGCTCACAAATTTGATATGGAATATGGGGATTTACTCAAGCATACTAAAATTCCATACCTAGAACGAAAGAACTGTTTAACCTCCTACAAACAAAAGGCTGGAGAACATCTAGCTATTTATGGTTTTCAGTTAGGAGATAGTATCAATAGCCGTCAGCATCCCAAAATATTTCGAACGCTGCCATTTAAGCTTGATGAAACAAAACTACTTTTCGGAAAAGACAAGTCCGGTCAAAATGTTATTGGCAAAAGAGGTGAAGTCTTAAAGGGACTCTCTAGAGGTGGTGTTTATCGAAAGCACCGTGACTATGAAGATCCATCCACAGAAATTCGCATTTCTGTTTTAAAAATTGGTAACTTTAAAGTCAATTCTTTCTTTCTTGAACAAATCTCTCAGCGGCTCAAACAATACAAATTTCAAAGCCTCCGTTTGATAGATCTAGATACCAAAAAGATTGATGAAGATAGAGTAAAGGTAGTTTTGACAGATGGCTTGAGCGTAGATGAGGCTAAAGCCCGAGTGGAACAAGCGATAGATGAGTTATTGGTAATTCCCGCAGATCTGGTTTTGACATTTCTACCGCAGAGCGATCGCCACGCTGACAATAGCGAGGATGGCAGCTTTTATGCTTTTATATCTTCGCGCTTACTTCGCCGTGGAATTGCTAGCCAAGTCATTTACGAGGACACGCTGAAAGATACTAGCAATCACGGAAATATCCTCAATCAAGTCATTCCTGGAATTTTGGCCAAATTGGGAAACTTGCCTTTTATTCTAGCTGAACCTCTGGAGGTTGCGGATTATTTTATCGGCTTCGATATTTCCCGAACTCCGAAAAAGAAGGGAACTGGAAGCCTAAATGTCTGTGCAAGTGTCCGTCTCTACAGTAAACAAGGAGAGTTTATTCGCTATCGGCTAGAAGATGCTCTTATAGAAGGTGAAGAAATCGATAAAAGAACTCTAGAAAGGTTTCTCCCTGCTGCTGAACTCAGTCGCAAAACTGTACTAATTTACCGTGACGGTCACTTTTGCGGTAGTGAAATCAAGCATTTACGGGAACGATCGAAAGCCATTGGTTCCAATTTTATTCTAGTGGAGTGCATAAAGTCAGGAATTCCCCGACTTTACAACTTTGAGCAGTCTGTTTTGAAAGCACCAAAAAAAGGGTTATCACTTTGCTTGTCTTCCCATGAAGTGATTTTAGTGACAACTGAAGTGAAATCTGAGAAAATGGGTTTACCTTATCCCCTGCGTTTGAGGGTTATTCCTGATGAAGGACAGCAAGTATCACTTGATAGTGTAGTAGAAGCAACTCTTAAACTTACCTTACTACATCATGGAGCCCTTAAAGAGCCGCGCTTACCTGTACCGCTATATGGCTCCGATCGCATCGCTTATCGTCGTTTACAAGGGATTTCTCCGGGTGCATTGGATGGGGATAAACAATTTTGGCTGTAAGAGCGATCACCTCTTCTCCAGAACAGCCTCAATCAAGGCTTTAGAATTTTTGTGCAACTCAAAAAAAAGAAATCCCCAAAGCCAGGGGATTTCTCATACTTAAGCCGATCGCTAAATCTATTTAGTCTCCGGCATCAAACACTTATCGGAATCGCAGCCCGCCGGCCCCGAATCCATCATTTCACCTAAGTCATAGCGACTTAGTGCCGCATGAAAAACATCTATTTGGCGGCGCGCTACCGTCTCTTCCACCATCTTGGTGTAAATTTCCTTGCTCACCGGTTCAAAGGGTAGACGCGGGAAAGTTTCAAGAGCATCAAACCTAGCCAAAAGCGCTGCGGAAATGTAGCCTTCATCATCGCGAATGGCTTCATAAATCCGAGTGCCCAAACTTTCAACTTCATTTTCGCGCAGTTCAATCGTGGCCGAAGTGTTATGGCGGACATAGAACTTTTGCACCTGCATATAAAAGTCCATTTGTGCCGCCGCTGAGAATTTGTTAATGTCAATTTCATCAGCACCGGGTAAATCAGCCCAACTTACCGCAACGGGTATTTCTACCAGCCATTCCGTGCAGCGTTCGTCGAAGGGATTGTTCAGCAAATTGCCGTTTTCATCTTTGTCAGATTGAGACGGAATCACATTGTATCCGTAGTCGATGCAGGCGAGGGCTACGGGGTCGTTTTTGCCGAAAGTGATTCGGCGAATGAAACGCTGGGCTTTCGGCGGATGCCAGCCGGGAGAAGCACCTGTCAGCAGAGATTTAGTACCCGATGGTTGAACCGTTGTGCAGCGATTTGGGCGTTTTAAGGAATGGCGATCGCAATAATCCCATACTACCCGATTCACAATCTCGCGCCAACCACTCAAATACTCTTCTTCCCGCTGTTTAAAAGCGATTCCTTGCGGAGTTTGCGGGCGGCCTTCCACCCACCAGCGCAGCCACTCAACGCCAAAAGCATGAACAAAGAAATCGAACAATCCCGTGAAAGATACGCCGACAATCGGGTCTAATTCGCGGCTGTATTGATAGCGGGGTTCAATAAATTTGTGATTGAGAAGTACCGCGACAGATAGAGCCGCCGCCCTGAAAGCTTCCTCCTGTTCTTTGAAGTTGTAAGGATCAATTTGATTGAGGTGAACCTCCGCCAAATTACAGTTTCCAGCTAGGGTATTGCCGAAAACTCCCTTATGAAACTCTGGTTCGTTGAAGCAGTAAGTATCGTGCAATCCTGGTAATTCTTCGACACTTCTGACCACTTGCCATTTACCTTTGTGTTTAGCATTCGTCCCTTTGCTCACATCTAACCGCTGACAAGGAATTTCACCACAGTCAGTAATTTGCAAGTAGTACAAATCCCGACTTCGGACACCGTAATTAGTAATTGACCCTTGATGAGCGCAAAGATTTAGCGACGAACGAATACCACATTTGGTCAAAAGTAACTGAACTCTGAAAGCGCGAGCGCGGTCAGAAATATAAATTCTGATACCATTACTGTGGGTATTCGAGCCGTCCGTATCGGCTAATCCAGCAATAAAATGTAAAATTGCTTGCCGATTCCAGCTCGCAATTACATTTAGTGCTTCTGGGTTAACTTTCAAACTTTTCAGCAACTCTCCAGAAAAGCTCAAGTTAGTTACATCGGTAAAAGCAGGTAAATAGTCATAGCTTCTTTCAGAAGACTTATTTCCGGCTACTGATAATGCCATTTTGTGTTCGTAAAGTCGAACTTTCGCATTGTCATTTTTGTCGGTAGTTCCATCTCCTACAGCCACTCCCAAAGTGTAAGCATAACTTGAATCGATATTCAAGCCATCTTCATACTGAATTGTAAAAGGTTCAGTATGAATGCTATATCGACTTGTATCCATCAAGTCTTTGGTTTGAACTTCTCTGTAAACTTTACCAAAGCGATCCTTGACAAAAAAGCGATGATATTCTGTGGCATCCAGATAAGTACCATCACCAAACTTTACACGATAAAGTTTGCGTCGCCCGCCACAAGTATCACTCGCTGTCTTAAATGGTGTGACGCAGCTCCATCTTTTACCATTCCAAATCTCGATTTCAGTTCCAACAACGTCCTTTATTTTATGCAGTCCGTCTCTAGTAATTAGCAGAGTGTCGCCACTGACACAATGAAAATTAGAGCCGATGATTTCACCACACGGGTTTAAGCCCACGCGGACTAACCGATGCTCTAACTCGCCAGCAGTCATATTAGGATGGCGTTCCTGCAACCACTCTTTAGCTTTTCCTTCGTCGTAAGCTTTCAAAAACTCAAGTTTAAGACTCGGTGTTGAAAGTAAATCAACGTTAGATCGAGCTACGGCTTCGCCAGCCCATTGAATCGCACCTTCGCCGCTGTAATACTGTTTGCGGACAGCATCAATACATTCTTCTAGTGTAGGTTTGGTATGGAAAACTCGCGTATGGTTGGCCATCCGAAGGGCATCGCGTTCTGGATCTATTCTCCAGTTGCCGCTTTCATCTTGTTGCCACAAATTATTTTTAGCATTTGCCCCCAGTTCGTCATCAAAAGAAAACTGACGCATTCCGGCCGATCTTCTAATATTTCCTGCGACGATCGTGACCGCCGCTTCATCTATCAAAATGCAGCATTCAACTGAATTTAACTGCCGCCCTAAAGCTTTATTCAAAATAGCGGCGCAGCGCTGATAAAGGTCGGGCAATTTCACGGGATTTGCTACTCCGCCAAAACCTTTTAAAGGTTCTCCCACCGGGCGAACGTCGCTCAAATCGATGAATACTTGAACTTCTCCTGCAAATCTTTCATCTGTGGATAATTCCAGCAAAGTTTGATAGGAGTTTACCCAACCTTGGCGAGAATCTCCGACATAAATAGTTGCGGTTTTTTCTGCTATTTTTACTTCTGTTTCTTCACGGCGCGACTGGGCGGGTGTAGAGCCGATTTCGCCTTGCATGGTTAGGGTTAAACGGTTGCGGATCGGCGGCAGTTGGTTGATATATTGTGGTTCCAAGACTGCCCCAGTGCCGCAGCCCATCATTGCCAAATCCATCAACAAACCAAAGGAACGCCAGTCGAGAATATTTGTTGAGGAGCAATTATATGCGCCGGAAAAATTCTCTGGTTGCTCGATCCATTTGCTGCCACCTACCCACAGCCAGCGGCCTGAAGCGAGGGTTTTGAGCTGGTTTTGCATCCGGTGCAGCAGTTGTGTTTCTTCGGAGGTGAGGTTTCCCAGCTTTTGCAGCCCCTTGACTGTTCGATCGCACACTTCCTCCCAAGTCTCCCTTCCCGTCTCGGTACGGCGGCTGTAAGTCCTAAAAAATACTGGATTGGCTGCGGGTGCTGTTTCGGGGAAATCGGACAGGTTGCGTTTCTCGCGGGCACTCGATCGCTCTAATTCTCGAACCATAGGTTGTGTACTGACGTGTCGGAATATATCAACAGACTACGAATATACAACAGGATTCAGATTTAGGGTAAAAGGTTAATATATTTGACAATTTGCACTAGATATGGGGCTCAGAAGTGTATAAGCTCAGCAAAATTTTCTAGCTTGCCCCCTGGATACCAGTAATTTTGTTGAAAAAACAACCCTGACTTTTTAAGCCAGGGCTGCACACCTACTGTATTTTCAACTACCAGTCTGAATTGCAAATTGCATCTCCATCAGGAGAGTTGGGATTGATACGCCATTGCAATTCTTGGTTAATCTGCCTCAAGTTTGAGTTTTCAGTCTTCAAGTCGAAGTTTTCAGTTTTTAAGTCGAGGTTTTCAGTTTTTAAGTCGAGGTTTTCAGTCTTCAAGTCGAGGTTTTCAGTCTTTAGACCATTCATTTGAGCTTGAAGTTCTTGGATCTGGCTGTGGTAAGGTTGATGTCGGTCAATATCTGGGCTTAAAACCAGTTTTAGCTGGATATTTGCTACTAATTTCGGGTACTCGAACTCTTGAGCATTTGCTCCAAAGCCATTGATTTGTGCCATAATTATCTCTTGGTTTTTTTGTGCATTTCCCTGGTCAGTTCGTAGCTGCTGGGGATTTTTATTGGTCTAGCTCTTGTTTGCTCAGGGGCGGTATTGCCGAGTCTGATTAACCGCCAGACACTGCGATCGCACGCTAGTTGCCCAGTCTGTTGCTTCGCTCGCTCTAATTCTCGAACCAGAGGTTGTGTACTGACGGGTCGGAATAAATCAAACTACGAATATACAACAGGATTCAGAGTTAGGGTGAAAGCTTTACAAATTTGACAATTTGCACTAAATATGGGGCATATAACTCTACAAGCTCGATCGGGCGATCGGCTCAAAACTTGACAAAAAAACCCGATTTCTTCCTGAAACCGGGTGAATAGCAAATCTTGTCAATTGTCAATCCTTTGTCAATAAAAACTCAATATTGGGTAACAGCGGGTCTTGAACAACCCCCACACCGTTAAATCCCCAACGTTCGAGTAGCTTTTTTACCTGAGAACCGGAAATCGATTCTACTCCGAATCGATCGGCAACATCAGCAGCGTGGGCGTTGAGATAGCTCAAAGCGTCATAGTCTTCGCGAAACATCAGCAGGTAACTCACTGCCGCATCTGGATTGGGATTCGCGGACAGATATTTGCCGTCACTGCGGGAACGTAGCAAGTAAAAAACTTGAGATAACATCTTATCTTGGTTGTCAAAATAATATGTTACCTCAAATTGGGAATTGGGAATTGCCCAAACGATTTTAGACTGAGAATTTCAGATTGTAGAAAAGTTGAGTTGTTTTCAATTTTCCACCTAAAAACTAGATAATTGATGCCTAAAATCAATCTAAAATCGCTGGGAATCTAGCAGTTAAATCAAAGTCAGTGCTAAGCCTTTAATCCCTCGCCCGTCACCAATTTGACCGACGATCGAAGCTTGACCGGTCGTCAAATTGATATTGTACAGGCTGGAAACTCCGCCAACCTCGATCGCAGCCAAAGCCGTCTCGTTACCGCCAAAACTCCTGATATCAAAGCCGAGAACGGTACCAGCATCAATTCCCAAAGATCCGATCGTATTCAACACTCCATTATTCGGCGGATCTTGGCGCACCAAAACGTCTAAATTGGTGTCAATTGCAAATAGTGTCGTCGAAGTTGCCCCGGCAAAGTTATTCACATACGCCGCCGCAGCAGCAGCGCCGGGATTGCCAGAATTGCGATCGCCCGCAGCATAAGCCAAATTCCCGTCGAGTTGAATTCCCCCCGTCAGCGTGTCAAAATCCACAAGTGCCCCAGTATCCGGGTTGAGGCGGGCGTTTTGACCAGCTTGATTGACAAACCGAATTCGATCGACTGTCGGATTGAAATCAAAACCCGCAGCCCCCGGAGTTAGAGGAACAGCAAACTGCCCGCTACCGACTTGACTTGCAGCCCCAGTAACCGGATTAATCGCGTACAAGCGATTGCTAGAACCCACACCGTAAAGCACACCGTTAGCGGGGCGAAAATCAATTCCCAGCAAACTTTCTCCCGGCTGCAACCCCGTAACTGCCACGTCGCTGAGAATCGCCCGCGGTCCCGCCTCGTTAAAACCGACAATTGTTTCAGCGCCATTTCTGACAGTTAAGGCGTAAGCTGTAGGCAAAGGCAAAGCCAAACCGTTAATCTGTCTCCCGTCGGCAATTTGACCGACAAAGGAAGCTTGACCGCTACTTAAATTGATATTGTACAAGCCGGAAATGCCACCAACTTCCAGTGCCGCCACTGCCACCTCGCGGCCGCCAATACTCCGGACATCAAAGCCGAGAACGCTAGTAGCATCAACTCCCAAAGATCCGATCGTATTCAACACTCCATTATTCGGCGGATCTTGTCGCACCAAAACATCCAAATCGCTGTCAATTACAAACAGCGTTGTCGAAGTTCCCCCTGCAAAGTTATTCACATACGCAGCCCCAGCAGCAGCCGGAGAACTTCCAAAATTGCGATCGCCCGCCCGGTAAGCCAAATTCCCGTCGAGTTGAATTCCCCCCGCCAGCGTGTCAAAATCGACAATTGCGCCTGTATCAGGATTGAGGCGGGCGTTTTGATCGGCTTCATTGACAAACCGAATTCGATCGACTGTCGGATTGAAATCAAAACCCGCAGCCCCCGGAGTTAGAGGAACAGCCAACTGCCCGTTACCGACTGGACTTGCTTCCCCAGTCATCGGATTGACAGTATACAAGCGATTGCTAGAACCCACACCGTAAAGCAAACCGTTAGCCGGCCGATAATCAATTCCCAGCAAACTTTCTCCCGCTTGCAATCCAGTCACGGGAAAATCTGAGAGTACACTTCCCGGATTGGAAAGACTAAAACCGACAATCCGATTAGCAGGAGTTAAAGCATAAGCCGTTGTCCGCGCTGGAGGCGGGGGGCTGGGAACAACGCTGCCAATATTATTAGTGAAACTTGCCTGGTTAATCGCACTTTGTCTCACCCCTCTGAGAGTAGCGAGAAATTCTCCAGTCACTCGGTCTTGAATAACAGTATCGTTTCCTGCTTCCTGAATATTCAAGTCGCTAAAACTAAGACCTCCCGCCAAACCGATTAAATCTGTACCGGCTGTAAAATCGGCGATCGCGTCCGCATTTGCGAAATTAGCACCGCCGCTGGTACGACCAGGATCTGCCTCCGCGTAGCGCCTCAAAACAAATAAGTCAGCCCCGTCTCCGCCTATCAGGACATCAGTATCTCGATCGCCCGACAAAACATCATTGCCCGAGTTTCCCGATATGGAATCGCTGCCTTTTCCGCCCACTAAAAAATCGTTACCGTCTCCACCGTTAACAGTATCGTTCTCTAAATCTCCAAAAAGCGAATCTTGACCAGCATTGCCATCAATTAAGTCGCTTTGTTTTCCTCCATAAATGCTGTCATTACCAGAGTTTGCCGCAATGGTGTCATTCCCCATTAAACCAAAAATTAGGTCATTTTCTGGAGTTCCTGCTAGCAATTCTGCTTGTGCGGTGCCTCTAATTTCTGCCATGATCTAATCACCCTCTAAGTTTGATACTTCTGTTGCCTAACGGCGGTGGTATTCTCAGTTAAAATATCACAAATTCGCACTTTTAGGATAGTTTTTCTTATTTTCGGCTGTAGGGGTGGGTTGCCATAAAAGTATTACACGCAGCTAAAATGATATATAAACCCGCCCCCGGATTCAAATAAACTCACTCCTAAATACAGATCACTTAGCCGTATTTTATAGTTTGCTGTGTAGCCAAGGGCGATCGCAGCTCAACTGCAAACAGGCAAGCTGAAATTGTTAGCGGTGCGAACCTATGAAATTTTGTACTGCGTTCATTAGTAATATACGCTGACTCAATAATTTTGGATCTGTACAGTCAGAAATTTTTTTACTTTAATCTTAAAGCCTGCGAAGATGGGCTTTGTGTGTGTAGGGGCGACCACCACCGATCAATATAAAGTGGATTATAAATGCGGAATTAGTATAATAAGTTAGTTAAACAGTCGTTTTCAGACGACTTAAGCTTTCAGGCAGGGGTTTAAATCCCTGCCTAAATCGGAGTTTCACGTTTGATCCCTTCCGCTGCTTTTTCAAGCTTTCAGCAGGGCTTTAGAAGCTGATTCCCCTGCGAGTTTCAGTTGCGATCGCAATTTGAGGTTCAACAACACCAAGACAGTCCACTGACTGAGTAGGGATAGCAAAAAGGTATTTCCTGACGCGGCTGTCAGAGACGGCGAAAACCAAAGGCCAAATGTTGAAGACAACCACAAAAAAGGAGCTTTTTCTGGGGTTAGTAAAAGCATAGAGAAAATCACAGGTGGCAACAAGATAGCGCTGCCGACTGTGCAGGCAGCCCAAATTTCCTGATTTCGGGTTTTGGTAAATAGGAATAGTTGGGTGATGGCTGCGTAAATCAGGATAAGATTCAGGCATAAAATTACACCCCCAAATCCATTATTCTCACTTTTTTCCAACAGCGCCCAAGGTGTTAAAATTATTACTGAGCTGAGGAAATTGATCGAGATCGCAACTACAGCCGGACTTTTATCGCTCCAAATTAAATCGAGTAGTGGGTAGCGTCGCCACAGCTTCTGATTGCTGGGAACGATTTGTTTCCGATACCTCGCCCAATCGTACAATGATTGTCTGTCAGATGTTAAAGCTGCAATTAAAGCTAAGAACATCACCAAATTCAAGATAAGTAAACAGATGAGATTACTGTTGCCTCCTGGGGGGTCTGATTGGAGTGCAAACCCTAAAAATATTACCTGACAGCAGATAACTAGCAAATAACTTTGCCGCTTGCTCAAAACTGTAGCACTGGGATTGGGAAAGCGGCGCTGCCATCCCTGCCACATCCAGTAGGTTCCTGTACCACAAACCAAGAGAGACAAAGCAAGGCCAATCGCAATATTTGTACCCACTGGCGAGTAAAACCATTGCAACTTGTCTAAGTTTTCAACTAACGAATCGAAATCCGTTTTATCAACTAGAGAAAGCGGATATCTCAGCATAGCAAGGGGAGACAAAAAATGTAACACATCCACAGCAGTTCGCGTGAGCGGAAGCCAAGAAATCCCAAACACAACAAAAACCATAGCGCTAGCCAACCAAGGTTGAAATCCTCCCAACCAACTGGTTGTCAATCCAAATAGCATCGCACCGCTGTAAAATAAAGCACAGCTAGCTGCAACCGCTGGGTAGAAACATACAATTTCATTCAAGGGTATTTGAGCAGCTAATCCACTGTACAGGTGCAGCGGTACTGTCAGAATTGCTGCTAGATACAGTAAAATTGGGACGCCGAGAATTTTGCCGATAAAAATTGTTTTGGCAGACTGGGGACTGAGGCGAATAAAGTTGAGCGTCCCGCGGCGTTCCTCCTTGTCTAAGTCACTGACAAGTAGATAAGTCCCGGCTACTAATAAAGCTAAGACGCTAAATATGCTCAGCCAAGTGAATATCTCTAGCCACCACATCGGCCAGTTAATGACAAAGTTGCTGAAGGCATCTCTGACGCAGATTCTTTCATAGGGAGGGGCGTCATCTAAGCAAAATCTGTGATAGATGGGGTTAGTGTACGACCCATTAGGAGGGGGAACGGGTATCTGAGCGCTGACAGACTTGAACAGCAGCACTTGAGCGCTTAGGGAAAAAGCCGAGGCGATCGCCATATTGCCAGTATTCAAGCGACCTTTGATTTCTCGAAATAACTGGGGATTCCAGTTGCCTATTTTGTCTAGTAAGTGGAGTGTCATTGGTTATTGGTGATTAGGAATGGGTGACGACTTAGTTATAACTCACTGTTTATTCTGGTAAACAGGAAACTAGCACATTAGGATGCTTGTTTGTGTCCCATTTTGAGGAAGATGGTTTCTAAGTCTTCTTGAGTGCAGTGGAATTCGGTTAGGGGAATGTGGGCGGCGACGAGTTCGCGTAATAAACTGGCGGCATCTTCCGGGCTTCCTGAAAAATCAACGCACACCTGTTGAGTTTCCGGGATTATTGCCCAATTTTCCACCCAAGGAAAGTTTTTTAATGCCGATGTTAGCGCTTCTAATTTATTTCCTAAAACCGACATGAAAATTTGCTGGCGGCTGAGGCGTTTGTAAAGTTCTTGTAAAGGTGCGCTTTCGACCAGATATCCGAGTTCCATGATGCCTACCCAGGTACAAAGTTCGGCTAAGTCGCTGAGGACGTGAGATGATATGACTACGGTCATGCCGGCTTCTTGCAAAACTTTGATAATTTCGCGGAACTGCATTCGGGCGATCGGATCTAAGCCAGAAACGGGTTCGTCTAACAACAGCAACAGCGGTTCGTGGATAATAGTTCTCCCCAAACTCAGGCGCTGTTTCATCCCCCGCGACAGGGTAGAAATTAAGCTGTTGCGTTTGTTAGTTAATTGCACGAGTTCTAACACGGAGTTGATTCGCTCTCGGCGGCGCGGTTGCTGGAGGTTGTAGAGTCGGGCAAAATAGTCTAAATAATCCCAAACAGTCAAGTCGTCGTAGAGGGGAAAGTCATCGGGAAGAAAGCCGATGCGCTGTTTGAGAATTGGGTGCGATCGATCGCGCAATAACCTATCCCCGTTGATGTAAATTTCCCCTATAGTCGGTTCCTCAGCCGCCGCCAGCATTCGCAGCAAAGTAGTTTTGCCGGCACCGTTGGGGCCTATCAGTCCGCATACTTCACCTGCTGCTACTTGCAAATCGATGTCATTGACAGCTATATGGCGATCGAATTGTTTCGTGAGTCCGCGAGTTTCTATTGCTAGTTGTTTTGCCATGTTTGGAGGGTGAATGAATTTTTATTGGTGCATTCCTGGCATGGAAATAGAAGTCTACAACTAGCCTAGCCCGTTCTTCAATGAATTGTCAGCCCCGTTCTGAAATTAAAAACTCAAACGCTTTTATATCTGCTATGCCCGCAGCCCACGAGCATCTAATTTACCTGAGAAAGGCTATATATCAAGTCTGCACAGAAAATTCCTCTGGATCGATATTCCAATTTACCCAGCGAATTGCCTCCCTAGCTGAGTTCAGGTTAGGTGGAACTCTCAAAGCGTGAATGAATCCCGTACTCGGACAAGTCATTTTTAACAAATAAATCGGCTCGTCCCTAGGGTGATCTATTTTTAATAGTGCATATTCCTGCCAACTATGTATTTGTTTTGCTTCCAACTCTTGACAAATGCGATCGTAACCAATTCCTTGAATTAACACTCGCCGAAGTTCGGCATTATCTTCTGATAACAGCCATTGGGATTGCCATTGGTTCGGGTGTAGTTGACAGTATTTTTCAGGCAATCTGACGCCATGATAATAGTAAGAATTCCATCCATCCGCAAACTCAATAGCAGGTTCTCCTTCAGCGTGCAAGCGGTTTTGACTGTCAAAGCGCAGGTGGCGCGGGCGATCGCACACAAAGCAAAACGTTTCCAAGGGAAATATAAAACCGCAATGCTCGAAAAGCAGGTTTTGGCAGCGAAGTATTTCTTGTGTCTTTTGGGAAAGATTGACGCCTAATGAATAGATATACAATTGAGTCAAATAGATTTCTTTAAACAAAGTCCTGGGGGTTATAGGGCATCGCACCAGGTCTAAAAAATGACTGGGAATAACATTCCCCGTTCGTTCCGATGGCTTATATTCGTAAAACAATTCGACCATTAGCGAACTCAGTGTCGTGTCTGCTTCGCGTTCGATTGTCATTCGATCGAGCTCATACTTCCACACGGCCGGACTTGCAAAGTCTCTCACAATCGATGGGAACATGGACATCCATTTCCCGTCCAGCTTTTCCCCCAATCTATTCCTGTGCCATTCGTCTGAGCAGTTTGGTGAATGGTCGCCTTTTGGCAAGTTGAAGATTTGGAGAAAAGCGTCGCGGGGACTGCTGCAAACAATAACTTCGGGTTCTTCTAGGCCAATAGCTGCATAGGCAACTTTGACTGCTTCTGTGGCTTTTTGAGCATCAATTGGTCTAGTCGAGAGAGTAAGACGTTTCTGTGCGAGTTCGCCTAACACGCTGATATTGGTAATTCGAGTGTTGGAGAGAATATCCAGTATTGTCAGATTGGTGAGCTTACGCAAAGCGTTGATGTCGGTAATTGGATTGCTGCTGAGATCCAGCCTTGTCAGATTGGTAAGCGAGCCGAGAGAGCTGAGGTCGGTAATTTGATTGCTGAGGAGATCCAGCCTTGTCAGATTGGTAAGCGAGCCGAGAGAGCTGATGTCGGTAATTGTATTGATGTTAAGATTCAGGCGTGTCAGATTGGTGAGCGAGCCGAGGGAGCTGATGTCGATAATTCTATTGTAGCTGAGATCCAGTGTTGTCAGATTGGTGAGCGAGCCGAGGAAGCTGATGTCGGTAATTTGATTGTAGCTGAGATTCAGGCGTGTCAGATTGGTGAGCGAGCCGAGAGAGCTGATGTCGGTAATTTTATTGTTTTCGAAATTTAGGGTGGTCAGATTGGTGAGCCAGCGGAGGAAGCTGATGTCGGTAATGTGATCGTAGCTGAGAGCCAGTTCTGTCATGCTTGAAAGTATCTGCTCCGCTTCTTGTGCGTCATCAGTGCCAGCCTTTTTTAACAACAATTTAACTGTGTGCCTTGCCTCTTCTGAAAGACTGTCAATATGCCTGCACCAGTCGGCAAAGCTGCTAAAACTCATTGGCTCGTTGGGTTGTTTTTCTGACATAAAACACTCCGAGATGGGTAATGGGGCATGGGGCATGGGGCATGGATAATGGAAGACTGTTGACTGTTGACTATTACCAATCGCCCTTGCGTAGCTTCTGTTACTGAATTAAGTCTTCTATTTCAAATCTTCCAGCTTAATCCGAGGATCGACAGCTTTCAGCAGCAAATCCGCCAACAAATTCCCAACAATCAACATGGTAGCGCCCATCATCAAACTTGCCATTACTAAATACAAATCTTGATTGTTCACCGCATCCAAAGTCAGCTTTCCCAAACCCGGCCAATTAAAGAAATATTCGGCAATAAACGCACCGCTCAACAAACTAGCAAACTCAAAACCCAATAGCGTAATCAACGGATTAACAGCATTCCGCAAAGCATGAATGTAAATTACTCGATCGTCCGGCAAACCTTTCGCCCGTGCTGTTCGGATATAATCTTGACGCAGCACGTCCAAAAATTGTCCGCGCATCAATCTTTGCAAACCTGCAAAACCAGTAAGGCTGAGGGCGACAGTTGGCAAAATTAAGTGCCAGCCGTAATCGAGGATTTGACCCCACCAAGGTAAGTCTGCGTGGTCGATACTTGTCATTCCTCCGACGGGAAACAGAGGCGAAGTATTCTGAGCAAAAAATAGCAGCAGCAACGCTGTGATAAAGCTGGGAAATCCCTGTCCCGTGTAGCTGACTACTTGTAAAACTCGATCGACTGTGCGGTTTTGATTGACGGCGGCGACAATTCCCAAAGGAATCGCGATCGCCCAAGTTACAATCAAAGATGCGATCGCCATCAATAACGTCGCCGGTACCCGTTCCCACAGCAGCGAAGCTACCGATCGCTGATACACAAAACTCGTGCCAAAATTCCCCCGCGTCACAATTTGTTGCAGCCACAGCCAATACTGCACAATAGCTGGTTTATCTAAGCCGAACTGCTGTTCGAGTTGCTTGAGTGTCTCCGGCGAAATCTTGGGATTTTGGCTCAAAGTATCCAAGTAATTTCCCGGTGCTAGCTCAATAATTGCAAAACAAAGCATCGATGCCAAAAATAGGGTTAAAAGTGCCTGCAACAGTCGCTTGACAACATAAGTAAATGTCTCGCTGCCAAACAGAGAATTCAACGCTCGCCAATTTCGATTTAACTTAAGAGAAGTCATACAATTTTAGATTTTAGATTTTAGATTTTAGGATTGTGAATTATATTAATTCCGGTTGCATCGGAATGATTTAACCGCTCTTGACGCAGAGAGCACAGAGGAAGAGAAGAGAGAGATGAATAATTCCGATGCAAACGGAAAGGATATTATTTGTCAGTAGTTTTTATTCAGCAGTCAACTGTCAACTGTCAACTGTCAACTGCCAACAGTTAACTAACTAATATTCAACTAGCGTGACGATCGGCACATCGGGCAATTTCTGCCTGCCACCCAAAGCCTGCAATTCAATGATAAAAGCAAAACCGACAAGCTCGCAGCCAGCTTGTTCCAACAATTTAGCCGTCGCCACCGCTGTTCCGCCAGTGGCGATTAAATCGTCCACAATCAGCACCCGGCTGCCCGATGCCATCGCATCTTGGTGCATCTCCAGCCGATCGACACCGTATTCCAATTCGTACTCAGCAAAATGAACCGCACCGGGCAGTTTCCCTGGTTTGCGGACAGGAATAAAGCCTATTCCCATTTTATAAGCCAAAGGCGCGCCAAAGATGAAGCCCCGCGATTCCATGCCCACCACATAGTCAACAGACATTGCAGAGCATTTTTCGGCTAAGCTGTCAATGGTGTAGCTGAGCCCTTGCGGGTCGCGCAGCAAAGTTGTAATGTCTCGAAACATAATTCCCGGCTTGGGGAAATCAGGAATGTCGCGAATCAGAGATTTGAGATCCATAAGCTTGCAGATCGGCGTTGAGGGTAACGAGGCATCAAAAATGCTACAATAATAACGTCAAAATTTAAAAATTTAAAAATAAAAATTAAAACTAAGAGCTTCTTTAATTTTTATTCTTTAATTGCTTAATCCTTTACGTACTATGTAAACAAATGTCATAATTCCCTAACAACAGGGTTGAATATCAACATTTCTCACCCTAAGATCTAAAGTCAAAAATCTAATATCTAAAATCCAATGATTAAGTTGGCAGCACGAGTGGGTGAGGTTCCTCCTTCTATAACCTTGGCGATCGCCGCTAAGGCTAAAGCCATGAAGGCCGAAGGGATTGATGTCTGTAGTTTGAGTACGGGAGAACCCGACTTTGATACGCCCGAACACATTAAAGCAGCGGCAAAACAAGCTTTAGACGAGGGGAAGACTAAGTACGGCGCTGTGGCTGGGGAACCGCAGTTAAAAGCTGCGATCGTCCGCAAACTCCAATCCGACAACAATCTCAACTATCAACCAGAAAATATCATTGTCACCAACGGCGGCAAGCATTCGCTCTACAATCTGATGATGGCTTTGATCGAGCCGGGAGAGGAAGTAATTATTCCGGCTCCCTACTGGCTGAGCTACCCCGAAATGGTGAAACTCGCTAGCGGCAAGCCAGTAATTGTACAGACTGATGCTTCTACAGGATATAAAATTACACCGGAACAACTGAGTGGAGCGATTACTCCCAAAACCAAGTTATTTGTACTGAATTCGCCTTCTAACCCGACGGGAATGGTGTACACTCCGGCGGAAATCAAAGCCTTGGCTGAGGTGATAGTCGATCGAGATATTTTAGTCGTTTCTGACGAAATTTACGAAAAAATTATATATGACGGCGCCCAACACGTCAGCATCGGTTCCCTGGGCAAAGAAATCTTCGATCGCACTCTCATCAGCAGCGGTTTTGCCAAAGCTTACTCGATGACAGGCTGGCGAATCGGTTATTTGGCCGGGCCGATCGAATTAATTAAGGCCACCGGCACCATTCAAGGTCACAGTACCTCAAACGTGTGTACCTTTGCACAGTACGGCGCGATCGCAGCTTTGGAAAGCAGCCAAGAATCTGTCGAAAAAATGCGTCTAGCTTTTGCCGAAAGGCGTCAGGTAATATTTGAATTACTTGATGCTATCCCCGGAATTAGCTGTATTAAACCAGACGGTGCTTTCTATATGTTTGTCAACATCAGCAAGACTGGAATGAATTCTCTGGAATTTTGCGACGCTTTCTTAGAACAGCAGCAAGTAGCAGTTATTCCGGGGATTGCTTTTGGTGCAGACGACCACATTCGCTTGTCTTACGCCACCGATTTAGGCACAATTAAAAAAGCCGTAGAAAGGCTGGATAAATTTGTCCGCAGCATCTAAAAATTAGTTAGTAGTCAGTGGTTATTTGTTATTTGTTATCAGTAGCAGCTTACTGCTGACTGCTGACTCCTGACTGCTGACTAATGACTAATGACTAATAACTAAAGCTGTTTAGTCATAATCTCTTTGAGCAAATCCAGCCCCTTCTTAACTCGCCGAGAAACAGTCACCGCACTGATACCCAAGCGTTCAGCGGTTTCCTTCTGCGTCAAATCGTAGAGAAAAACAAACTCCAATATCTCGCGAGTCCGTTGTTCCAACATAGCCAAAGCTTGCTGTACGCGAATTTGATCCTCTTGCGCCAACTGGAAACTCCGATACTTAGTATCGGGCACCAATTCTCCCAGACAAGTAGCCCCCTCATCTTCATCTTGCATCGGCGCGTCCAAACTCAGAGGCGATCGGTTGAGATGGGCCAACTTAATTTCTTGCCATTCTTCTAAAGAAACCTCAAGGACTGCTGCTACTTCAGCATCCGTAGGTTTGCGGTTTAACTGCACCTGCAAATCCTTGATCGCTGCTACTGATTTGCGTTCCAGGGACTGCCAATGGCGGGGAAATCGCACAGAAGGGCTTTTGTCCCGCAAGTAGTGTTGAATTTCGCCGCGTATGTAGGGAATTGCAAAGGAACTAAAAGCGTGTCCCTTGGCGATATCAAACCGCTCGATCGCCCTGATCAACCCAATACATCCGACTTGCAGCAAATCGTCATAGCTTTCACCGCACTGGTTGATCCAGTGGTAAACTTCTTTTCTGACCAGTCCGATATTCAGTTTAACTAACTGATTGCGGATTTCATTCGAGCCAGAAATTTGGTACTCGCGCAACAATTGCAAATTTTCGCTTTTTAGCTCGTTCGGCACTGTGGTAGACATGGTGACATAAGGGTTGGTAGAGCAGAGGACTGAGGTTGCTTTAGATCTAGCTTCTTATCTAGTCTAAAACAATTCACTTTTAGCTAGTGTAATCCTAGCACTTAATAGGTGTGATACCGGACACACCAGTTTAACTTTCGGATCGTGAACGGATTTAGCGGGATTATCAGAAGGTTTTCGGCATAAGGCAGACTTTTACCAGGTAGAAGGCCTTGAGCACAATCCCCAATTTAACCAGGTTTTTTTAAAAATATATTATAAGCTGAAAGCGCTTTGACTACAATACTTTAATTAATAAAAAATCCAAACTTCATAACTTGCCAATCACCACAATTCAATCATAAATTTAGTCATTAGTCAACAGTCCTAAGTTATGTTGCTCAAGACTGTTGGCTAATGAAGAGCGAGCAGTACCTTTAGGATAAAAAACTACTCAAGTTCGATCGATCCAGAAAGCCAATTTTACGAGACAGAAGGCTCAATGCGAGCGTAAAACAAACCCCGAATTTTCACGTCCAGAGCGGGTCTAGCTCCCAAATCAGTATCAGAAGGCTGCGTACTCTCAAAAATTCCGCCGATTTCGCCAGTGGCGCTGTTGACTTTAGCAACTTGGAGAGAAATTTTGCCAGCTTTGGTGCTGGTGTCAGCTACCTTAACATTAGCCCGCACACGTTTGGAATTGTCAGAAGCCGGAAGCGCTACAGCATTGTCATACCCAGTCGCTACCCCGCGACCTTTAGGGTCTAAAAAGCCTGCGCTGCGGTAAGAAGGAACGTTAAACTCCCCTCTCAAATCGGTGGAAGTATTGATAGCAACCACTCCGGGCTCGGAACTGGCTACCAGTTCTTTAATAGTGAACAAGAAAGGTACTTGCTCTCCGCCCGGTAATTGAATCGTAATTGCTTGAAAGTCCAAGCCGTCCTCTTCTTTGAAAGTCAGAGTCCCGTCATTACCCACCTTGAGCGTACCTTGAACTTGGTCAATGCTCGAGGTGAACCGCGTCAGCAATTTACCAGGCACAAATTCCGCTTCTTGGCGTTTGTTTGCTGGTTCTTCCTTGACAAAATAAGTTGTGGGCTGCAAACACAAACCACTCAGTTTATAGGTGCCACCCGCTTCGATGGGGATCGAACCCCGAGAAGTTTCTGCCAAGCTAGGGCAGTTATTAGCCAAGCCAGTACCTCTAATCTCGTCGTAGGTGAGCAACTCGGTAGTCGCCACCGTCGTGTCAGAAGCAGAAGAACAAGCAACCAGCGCACTCATGCAAAATGCTAAAAGTGCAACAATTAAAGCACGATATTTCATTGCCAACCTCAATATCCAACATCGGATTATATTAAGAAAAAGCCCTACTTCGAGCAAAATATAATTGCCCGCCGGCAGGCTAGGCCAGCGCTTAGGGCAGCATTTAGATCCAGATCGCTCGCTTCACAGACACCGGCATTGACTCCAAAAATCAAGCTAGTGCGCCGTAAAAATAAGCATGAACTTATGATTTCTCAATCATGTTCGGATCGCAGCCCAATACACATGGTACGACGGGTGGTGCTCTTTTCCTGACTTGGACTGCAAATTAATATTGCTTAAGTCAACCTACTTAAGTTACTTTGCTTATGACCCCGAATGGCGATCGCGACTAGCTCGATTAGTCGGTTGACCAAAAGGCTGGGGACAAAGGCCTTGTAGATTTCAAAGGAAGCAGCGGTATGGACAACGGCAAAGATTTAGAGTCAGAAAAGTTGCAGTCTCAAATGCAATCGCTGACAGAGGCGATTCGGACTTTAGCCGAAAGTTGTCAGGGAGACAGTCTGCTGCTTTTGGCCCTGCTGCGGAGGCTGGAAGCTTCGCACCGGGAAATTCGCGACGGTTTGTTTCAAGCGTCTTTTCCCGACAACCGCCAAGCACTTTACAAACTGCTCAGGAATATTGAAGCCAATGGCGGCTGGCCTTACATCCACCGCATGAAACTTCGATCGCTCTTGGGGTACACCCAACAATTATCTCCTGTAGAAGATTCTCCAGCCGAGTCGCCACAAGACTCGACCGAAACTCCTCAGGACGTTAAATAGTTATGAGTTATGAGTTATGAGTTTATGTAAAACTCACAAACTCATAACTGAGCTGCGCGATCGCGCCTAGAACCCAAAAGGTGTAGGAGCTAAGGGTATCGGGTTCGGCACCGTCGGGAATATCGGCGTCTGGCCGGGCATTGGCAATAGTCCGGGAGTCGGGGGGATCGAACTAATTGACAGCAGAGGCGAATCAGGCACGCTAACTGTCGGCGGCATCGGAATCCTCGAAGCAGTCGGCGTCGGAGTCGGTGCTGCTGTGGGAGTCGGCGTCGGTGCTGCTGTGGGAGTTGGAGTCGGTGCTGCTGTGGGAGTCGGCGTCGGTGCTGCTGTGGGAGTCGGCGTCGGTGCTGCTGTGGGAGTTGGAGTCGGTGCTGCTGTGGGAGTTGGAGTCGGTGCTGCTGTGGGAGTTGGAGTTGGAGTTGGAGTTGGAGTCGGAGTTGGAGTTGGAGTTGGAGTTGGAGTTGGAGTTGGAGTTGGAGTCGGAGTTGGAGTCGGAGTTGGAGTCGGAGTTGGAGTTGGAGCCGGAGTCGGAGTCGGCGTCGCAGTTGGATCTGTAATTGTGGTTGTAACTGTAGTTGTAGTTGTAATTGTGGTTGGTCTGGGGGGAACCGTCCCAGTCACAGCGATAAAATCATTGGCATCGAGCAGCGCCGCCGGAGTGTCTGTCAAAATTGCTAAAAGCTTGCCGTCGATCGTAATGACTGTATCCCTGAGATTTGCACCGTTACCTTGCCGAACTTCCAGTTGAGCGAAAGATAAATTGCTCGGCAGTCCAAAGAAATCCTCTGCCTCATTGTAATCAGTAATTAAAGCCAAACTGCCAGGCCCAGCTCCCAATCCAAAGACATCACTGCCGCTACCGCCCGTCAGAGTATCCGAACCCTCACCTCCGATCAGAGAATCATTACCCTCTGCCCCAAATAAATTGTCATTGCCGAAACTGCCCAAAATTGTATCGTCGCCGATACCTCCGGCCAAAGAGTCATCGCCAAAACCGCCGTCGAGAGCATCATTAGCTTTGCCGCCAAACAGGAAGTCATTACCTTCATCTCCCAGTACCGAGTCGTCGCCTTCATCGCCGCGAAGGGTATCGGAACCGCTGCCGCCAAAAGCTGTATCGTTAGCCTTCCCACCGAAGATCTGGTCATTACCAGCATCTCCGAAGAGCGAATCGTTGTCGGCATTGCCGTACAAAGTGTCGTCGCCGTCGCTGGCGCTAAAGTAATCGTTGCCCTCACCGCCCAACATTTGATCGCTGCCACTACCGCCGTTGAGAGAATCGTTCCCAAAATTCCCGTAGAGAAAGTCATCATCAGCATTCCCGAACACCGAATCGTCGCCGTCATTCCCTGTGAGCGTGTCGTTGCCAGTACCGCCGGCAATCACATCAAAGTCTCCGTTGCCAAAAACTAAGTCGTCCCCAGCGTCTCCCACCACGCTGTCTATCCCGTCGTTGCCTTCGAGGATGTCGTTGCCCAAACCGCCGCGAATCGAGTCATCGCCGTTCCCGCCGGAAGCAAAATCGCGACCTTGGTTGCCAATGAGTTCGTCATTTCCTTCACCGCCAATCAGCGAATCTGCTCCGTCAGCTCCAAGAAGCTGGTCGTTGCCGGCGTCGCCCTCTAGGGTGTCATCTCCTCCCGCACCTAGGGGCGTGTCATCGCCATCTAAGGCGCGAATTCGATCGCTCAGCGGAGTTCCTAGAATAAAGTCGTTGCTGTCTGTGCCGATCAGGTTTGCCATACGGGATACACCGGTCCTCAATAAAATAAATTGTTTGAAATTAGGTTAATCGCCTTCGTGACAAGGGATTGCTGCTTGCCTAGGTTAGCATAGTTGAGATTTTGGCAATCTGGCATGGGGCGCGGGAAGTTTTGCTCGTGTCCGCAGTTGCGATCGGGGCTGGTATAATGCCCGATCGGCAATCTAATTTAGTTAGTCGGGATTTTTTCAAATAGAAATTAGTCGATCGCACTTAAGGAAGTCAAACTAGACAAACGAAATGAGGAAGAATGAAAAATGAATAACCTTTTTCCTTTTTCCTCATTCTCAAAATTTTTCTTCTTTTAGCACTTTGAAACAAGAATGCAAGTGTATGTTAGCTCCAAATCCTTAGGTTATCTGTCATTCCAAAGTTTTCACTTTTTCACTTCTAAAATGGTATAACAAATGTCTTCTACTTTTATTCGGTAATAGGTAACACTATCTCAAATTCACTTCCTCCCCCCAAGGTAGAATTCACATTAATTGTTCCGCCGTGGGTTTCGACTACAATCTGGCGGGCGATCGCCAATCCTAACCCAGTGCCTTTTCCTACTGCCTTCGTTGTGAACAAATGGTCAAAAATCCGCTGTTTCACGGCTTCTGTCATGCCCGCACCGTTATCGGCAATCTGAATTTTGATGTGCCGATCGCCCGACAGACTGGTACGAACTGTGATACAGTGTGGATCTGCTTTAATTGCCTCCAAACTGCGTCCTTGGTTTGATTCTTCTAGGGCATCGATCGCGTTAGCAAGCAGGTTCATAAAGACTTGGTTCAGTTGACCGGGAAAGCATTCGATGGGGGGGAGATTGCCGTAGTCTGTGACGACTTCGATGGCGGGATGATGTTCGTTGGCTTTGAGTCGGTGTTTCAAAATCAAGATGGTGCTGTCAATGCCCTCATGGATATTAAACGGAACTTTGTAGTCTTTATCGGCTCTGGAGAAAGTGCGGAGGCTGGTGCTAATGCCGCGAATGCGATCGCACCCCACTTTCATCGACAACAGCATCTTTGGCAAATCTTCTAAGGCATACTCTAAATCAATATCCTCAGCATCTTCTTCAATTTCCTCGCCTGGATTTGGCAGTTTTTCTTGATATAATTTTAAGTGACCAATCACATCTTTGATCGTGGTCGTTGCTTCCTCAATATTGCCGCTAATAAAGCCGACAGGATTATTTATTTCGTGGGCTATTCCTGTGACTAGATTGCCCAAGGTGGACATTTTTTCGCTTTGCACGATCTGTAACTGTGCTTGCTGCAAATCAAAGAGCGATCGCTCTAATTCTTTTGCATAAGCTTGAGATTGTCGGTACAAGCGGGCATTTTCTAGAGAGATAGCGGCTTGGACGCACAAAAGTTGGATGACTTCAGTGCGATCGTCTGTAAATGCAGCAACTGTCAAGTGATTTTCCAGATATAGCAACCCGATTAATTTACCCTGATTTAAAATCGAGGTACACAGCACACTTTTTGGCTTTTTCTGCATCAAATACGGATCGGCAATAAAATCGTTTTGTACTGCTGCATTATCCAAAACCACAGTTTTCCAAGTCCGCTTAACATAGTTAATCACAGCAGCGGGAACCTCGTCGCTAGGTGACAGCGGTACAGACATTGAGATGACATCTTGATGGAAGGAAGCTACAGCTTCGATGGCGAGATTCCCATCCTTAACCAACAGCAGAACTGCTTTGGTTGCCCCGGCATTTTCCATCACCACAGACATCAGTGCAGCCAGCAATTTTTCTAATTGAATTTCACTTGATAGAGTTTGGGAGGCTTTGAGAATAGTCGCGAAATCGAGGGCTTCGTAAATACTGCTACTGCTAGATAGAGTTGTGTGCAAGGTTTGATGTAAAACTGACGATTTATTGATTGTGTGGAGGCGGGTTTCGCTGATGCCAAAACGATTTTCTCTTGCCTGCAATATGGGAGCAAGAAGTTGGGGGTAGCGTTTTTCTAAGTCATTGATTTTGGCTTTCGCGCCCCAGTGAGCGTAACAGTAGTAGGCGTCTTGCATATAGGCTTGCGCCACTTTTTCTTTGCCCCAGTCGAGGTAGAATTTAGCTGCTAATTCGTTAGCAAGGGCTTCTTCTTGGATATATTTGTTTTCTTTCGCTCCAGAAATGGCGCGATCGTACATTTCAATAGCTTCTGCCCTCTGTCTGGCAACTCGGTATTTCTCTGCTTCTACCAACTGCCACTTATGCAAATAATTCATGGGGGCGTGTTCTGCCCAATGCTGCAACTTCCTTTGATTTTCCTGAACTCGTTGCCACTGCGTTTCTAACTCTGTCTCGGACTCAGGAGTGGCAAGGGCTATGAGTGAGTCATAGAAATATAAACCAGCTTCGGAAGTAGTTCCTACGCTTCCGGCTATATACTGTCTTGCTCGATCGACATCTGCGGAGGCCCCAGCAATGTCTCCCAGCAGGAATCTCAACGTCACCCTGTACAGATAGAAGATGCAGAGTCGGTACAAATCGTTAGTGGCAAGCGACTGAGAAACCAGCTTCTCCTCATAGCATTCCTGTTCAAAGGAAATCTCAAACTTGTTTGGATTACCCAATAAAAACAGCGTTGTTTCCCAATAAATCGAACAATAATTTGCCGTCGCTAGTTGGTTGAGGTCGAGTAATTGCTGACGGTATGCCCGAATTTGGGGTTCAAGTTCTGCCAAAGGTTGACCGCACCAGTAGGAATTTAGACAAAATCCATGCCCATTATGCCCGACAAACTCTAGATTGCCTGTTTCTAATCCGGCTTGATAGCCTGCCTGAAAAATGGGGAGGGTCTCCCGCAAATGCGATTTGCGATGGTACAACAAAGCTGCGATCACAACACAACTTGCAGAGCGAATATTTTTGGCATCCGGCCCACTGGCAAGACGATAAGCTAATCGGCAAAATTGATCGGCTACCGTCACATCTTGTAGTAAGTTGTTGAGAATCACCCCATAAAAACTATAGCTATAAGCTGATGTACGACTGTTGCCATATTGGATAGATAAATTTACCTGTAAGGCAGTCACCAGTGGAAACAAAGACGAACCAACCGGATAACAAACTGATGCCATACTTGCCGCCACTTGCATCGCGGCAAGCTTTTGGGTATCCACCATCGCTGGCAGATCGAATAACTCTTCAATCGGTCGATCGCCGATCGAGCTATTAACTTCCTGCACTGCTTGCTGAATATCTTCTGATGTAGCGCTATCTGGCAATTCAACGCCTAATTCTTTGAGACTCAACAAACCGATAGCAATTGCTTCTAAAAACTTGTTCTGGGACGATAAAGCCTGAATTTTGACGATGTAAACGCTGACTCGCTCTAGGGGAGTTCTGGTATGATGAATCACAGTGTCAATCCACCGATTCATCTGGTCAAAATCGCCACAGAGTGAAGCCACTTCTGCGGCTATGTCGTGCAAGTTCAAGGTCATCTCGTACTGTCGTTGCCAAGCGCTCTCTCCAAGCAAATTTAGCCCGATCGCAGCATACTCGCGAGCAGCTTGATAAGCAGTAGCGCCTCTGGCTTTGCGGCAAGCCGTGAGGTTGAGTTGTGCCAATTCATCGCGTTCTGTTTGGTCTTCAATCAGCGCAATACCATAATTCAACTGATTGACGACTGAAAAAATTTGCTCTTCTATAGCTGCGGGTGAAATTTGCCGGATCAGCAATTGTCCAATCTGATAGTGAGCGCGCGATCGCTCTTGTTCGGGAATTAAAGAATAGGCAGCTTGCTGAACGCGATCGTGCAAAAACTTGTAATTCACCACCTCCGAATTTTCGGTCTCCTCCCGTCTTTCTCGCCCCATATAAAACTTGTAGACTTCACTTTCAGGCAGGATTAACCCCTCTTGCAAAGCCTTCCACAAATCCGCCGCCGTTTCCGTTTCCAATTGCTGGGAGACAACTGCCAAAGTCCCCAAATCAAACTGATTCCCAACACAAGCAGCCAACTTCAACACATTATGAGTCGCTGGCGGCAATTTTTGCAACTGCAACGCCATAAACTCGACCACATTATCCGTCAGCGCTGCCTCCCGAACTCGCACAATATCGCACTGCCAATAACCAGAAACCCGGTCAAACTCAATCAGCCCATCCTGATGCAGTGCTTTGAGAAACTGCGTTGCAAAAAAGGGATTTCCTTGAGTTTTTTGTGCCGCCAAATCAGCCAAAGGTCTTGCCCAAGATGGATCGCAATTGAGCGTATCAGCAACCAAATGATTTAGACTTTCTGAACTCAACGGTTCCAGCGTAATAGTATTCACCGCGGCCCCAGCTTTTACCATTGCATCGAGTGTCAGCATCAACGGATGTGCTGCAAACACTTCATTATCTCGGTAGGCACCAATTACTAATAAATAGCCCGTTGCTGACTCGGCAACCAGCAGTTGCATTAACCGCAGCGAGGCGGAATCAGCCCACTGCAAGTCATCCAAAAACATCACCAGGGGATGTTCTGGTTTGGTGAACACGCGAATAAAATTTTGAAACAGCAAATCAAACCGATTTTGTGCCGCAGTTCCTGATAATTCGAGTGCGGGCGGTTGTGGCCCAATAATTCTTTCGAGTTCGGGGATTACTTCAATAATGACTTGTCCGTTATCGCCCACTGCTTGCAAGATTTGAGTTTGCCAATTTTTCAACTGCTGGTCACTGGCGGTCAACAATTGTCCCATTAAATCTCGAAATGCTTGGACAAAAGCTGAGAAAGGAATGTTGCGGTTAAATTGGTCGAATTTGCCTTTGATGAAATAGCCGCGCTGGCGGGCAATTGGTTTGTGAACTTCATTGACAATTGCAGTTTTCCCAATCCCAGAAAAACCCGCGACTAACATTAACTCACAGCCTCCACGCTGTTCTGATGCCTGCTGGGAAAAACCTGCTACTCGATCGAATGCTGCCAGTAATTCGGCAACTTCGGTTTCGCGACCGTAGAGTTTTTCGGGTATGAGGAAGCGATCGCCCACATCCCTCTGCGCGATCGTAAAACTCTCTATCCTACCGTTTTCTTCAAGTTGCTTCCAACAAAATTCTAAATCGAATTTCAGTCCCAACGCACTCTGATAGCGGTCTTCGGCATTCTTTGCCATTAATTTGCTGACAATCTCCGAGAGGACCGGCGGGATTTCGGGATTGATTTCATGCAGTGATGGCGGTTGCTTGGCAATATGACAGTGTACCAATTCCATCGCATCGTTGGATTGAAACGGCAATTGTCCCGCCAGCAATCCGTAAAAAGTCACGCCCAAAGAGTAAAAGTCTGTCCGGTAGTCAATCCCCCGATTCATCCTTCCCGTTTGTTCGGGAGACAAATAGCCGAGTGTTCCTTCCAGTACGTTAGGATTCATCAGGCTTTGAGTTTCCCTGGGCAGCAAGGATGCAATACTAAAGTCAATGAGTTTGACTTGTTTTGTATGCGGATTAATTAAAATATTGGCTGGTTTAATGTCTTTGTGAATTATCCGGTGGCGGTAGAGTATATCTAATGTATCGCTCAGGTCGATCGCCATTTGCAAAAACTCGCTCAGACTCGGTGCAGTTTCCCCTTGTTCCATCCATTCATTCAGAGGAATTCCCCCAAAGTCTTCCATTACCAGCGCATAGCTGTTTTGGTAGGGTTCCAAACTGTAGGTTTCGATGATCCCGGGCAAGTTGAGGTTTTTGGCGATCGTGTACTGATTGCGAAATTGCACCAGTTCGCTGAACGTGGGATACTGACTCTGCAACACTTTGATGGCGACGGGCTGTTTGTCGCCACTGCGGAAAGCTCGATAAACCAGGGTGCGAGTTCCTGAGTAAATGCGATCGACAATTTGATAACCTGTCAAGGTAAAATTTATACTTGCCATACTTTTATTCTTCCCGCCCTCCGCGGGCTATTTCCCCATTAGTAGAAGCCAATACAGTTTCCAAGTCCCGTAATAGTTATTTTAAATCAATATGACATATATCGCTCAATGTTTGTGATGGCGATCACTGAAGTAAGGTAGTTTAAAAACTGAGTAATTCCTATTTTTATTAAAAATTAAATAGCCTCATCCATATTGGAATAGTGAATAATAAACTAACGCAGCCGAGGCCGATCGCAGTTACGGCTAATTCGCGATCGAGATTGAAAGCTTCGGCCAACAATGTAGTACCAAAAGCAGGAGGCATTGCCATTTGCAGCACTAGCACAAGTCGCGGCGCGCCCGCGATGCCAAAAAACGTTAATCCCGTGCCAATTACCAAGGGAACTAACAGCATTTTAATCGCCAGACAAGCCAAAACTGGTTTGAGGTTGTGCAAGGAATTCAACTTGCTCAACTGCATCCCAATCGTAATTAAAGCTAAAGTAATTACAGTCCAAGCGCCTGTTGTTAACAATTCTGCGATTTGTGCCGACAGCGGCAAGCTGCGCGAGACAAATCCTAGACCAAAAGCCCACAGTGCCGGATTCTGAAAAATTGCCCGCAGGGGACTTAACCAACTCTGACGCCGATCGCTTTTACCGCAGTGAGAAGCAATAGCAACTCCCAGTATATTGATTCCCATGGTAGTGCCTAGCAAGTCGTAAAACAACGCCCAGGCAAAGTGTTCCGACCCTAATAAGGACAAGGTAACGGGAATGCCTAAAAAACCCGTATTACCAACCATCGTTGCCAATAAGAAGCTGCCTTGAGTGGGCAAACTCCAAGCGCTGGTGTGTTCCGGGCTATTTTGGGCGATCGGATTAAGAGTCTTGAAACGTTCCTCGCCGACACCGAAATTTATCAAAACCCAAGCGAGTCCTCCACCTGCTAGAATTGCCGCCCAAGCTATCAGCGGCGCCTTCCAAATAGCGCCCGACAAATTGGCGCTGCGGATAAAAGCCACAATGCTCAATGGCGTGCCAAAGAAGAAAAGAAACTTGGCTAAATATGTAGAATAGCTTCGTGGTAGCAGGCGGCCGAGAAAAAATCCCAAGGCCACCCATCCGATCAGATTTAGATAAAGTTTGAGCAGCGGATTTTCTAAATAAAGCATGATTGACTAAATATTTACTAAATACTTACGCATATCCACTACTTTTGCCAAAAAAGCCCACATTTACCCTACCGCCGCAGTTTTCCCTGGCACCGCAGGGCTAAATATTAATGATTATTCAGCCTCGCAGATAATTTTCCACACAGACCTTGACATCCACAGAAGCGCGTGTAATGATGAAGTTGAGGAATAAATCAACATAGGTCAAAACTATGGCACGGCAAGCAAAACAATCGTCTCAAGTCAAAAGTTCCAGCAGCCAAGCAGCCTCCAATACTCGCACCAAATTTACCCTCTACAATTTTGCCGGAAACGCAAAGGCATTCTATCTAGTCGATCGCATTAATTTAGAAAGAAAGCCCGGTGATATCCCAGAAAAATCCGTCGCTCACAGCATCATCATCATCGACCGTTCCGGCTCAATGTATTATGACTTAGAACCGCTGAAAGAAACCCTAATCAAGCTTTTGACCTTAGACGAATACAACAATTACCAGCTAATTGTCAGCCTGATTTCCTATGCTAGCAATGGGGACGTAATTTGTCATTTCCAGCGAATTCCCATTCAAGAAGTGCTGAAGTTTGACTCTCAATACATCAAAGAAATTCAAAAAATCCACACGGCTGGCTGTACCTGCATATCGCAGTCGATGCAACTCGCTAAATCTCTGGTTAAAGCGGGAGAAATGACAGCGATCAATTTGCACACAGACGGCTATGCAAATGACCCCAGTCCCAATTCGGAAGCTGCAAAACTAGGGGAAATTTGCGAAGAACTCAAAGAGATGGATGTGTTTGCCAACACGATCTCCTATGCCTCTGCCGACTTCAAACTTCTCTCCAAAATCGCCAACACATTATCGGGGAATTGCATCCGCGCTGGCGAAGTCAAAATGGTTTATGATGCTCTTTACGACAGCACAAAACTTTTAGGCAGTTCCGTTGCACCTGCGCTGGAAGAACCGTTAATTAAGGAATATGATTATCAAGTTTTTGTTTCCAAAAGCGGCAAGAAAATCAACGGTTCATCGAGTACGCTGAAAATCTGCGGGCTGAAAGCAGACGATCGGGGACTGTTTTACAAATATCAGAAAGTCGCCAAAGATGAGTATGACAAACTAGATGTTCCCGTTGCTCAAACTGATGAGTCGGTGTTTGCTTTTGCGAAAGCTAACCTGGCTGACGGCAATTTAAATACGGCTAAGTATGCGCTGGCGAGCACCTTCGACGCTACTTTGACAGAAAAACACGCGAAAGCTTTGACAAATGCCCAAATAGCCGAGTTTACGGAAGATTTGGAACAGGCTGTTTTTGCGCCTGAGGTGTTGAAAAATCATGAAATTGGCGATCGGGTAAAAGTCAGCGAGAAAATTTCCCTGCTGGAGTTAATCAAGATATTGGAGGAAAACAGCAACAGCATCATCATCAAGTTGAAACACTTGCAAGAAAATTATCAGCGAAAAGGTTTGAAGCGAATTGAAGGAAAGCGAGACGAAAACGGCAACCTTGTCAAGCCTTGGCTGAAAACTGAATTCTTAGATGGTGGCGAATACGTGCAAATGGGTTCATTTGCCATCAATCAAAATACCGCTACCATCAATATGCTAATTACCCGAAAAGCTAAGCTGGAAAAAGTTGAGGATGAAACTTTAATCGCAGAAGTGGCGGGAATTCTAGTTACAGACCTCACTACTTTCAACAATTATACCATTGTCAGCGACGGCGAAGTTAATATCAAGTCACTGCGAACCAAAATCAGCAGCAAACCAGTGTTTGATTTGCTCAAAAAATGCGGTGTCCTTGAAAAAGACGGTTCGCCTGTGCAAGAATTCGACTTCCGTTCAGAGTACGATATAAAGTTAGAGACTTTGCCCCTCGTGCCTTTTGACGGGCGTTACGGCAGCCTTGACGGAGTGTTTGAGGAACTCGCAGAAATTAAAATTCTCTCCAGCATTCTCTCGGCTCATTTGAAGGAGGAATCCGAGGCTTACACTGCGGAACAATTGGAAGAATTGAAACAGCATTATCTGTCAAAAAGCCTTTACATCAACTTTCCGACGACGACGGAATACACGGATTTAAAAAGTGCGATCGCCAACGGTTCAGTAGATTCGCGAGTCAGCTACAAAATCGACATCGGCAGCAAAAACATCCTTAACTTCGGCAAATTGCACTCTGCCAACAAATTTCTCGATCGCCTTTATGAAGTTTACCACAAAAAGACGGGCGAAAAGCTAGCAAAACCGACATTTGACATCACCTTAGATGAGCCTGTTGTCTTCGCACACAAAACGCTGTCATCCCGAACAAAAATCACCAAAGTTGACGACTTGATGAAACTGATTTTCGATGAGTTTTTGGGGTTGGAGGATAACGGAATTGTTAGCGCTACTTTAGCCAAAGTGGGTGCAGATAGTTTGCTGCGCCTTTTGCAAGCGAAATGGCAGGGAGAAGATGTCAAGCGAGAGGAGTTTGTAGCTGCTTTAGCTAATGCGAATGAGCGACTGGAAGCTTATGCTGAAAAAGTGTACAGGGAAAAAGTTTCACCGCTGGTTTTCTATATCGGTTCTACCGGACTTATCCCGGATGAAATGGAGGCAAAAGCGGCGACTGCTGAGGAAATTAATTCTAAATACGGCAACTTGCAATTTTCTAAAGATGAGCAAGAGGGGATGTTTTTTGAAGTGGGAGACTGCATTATTAGCGTGTATGCTAAGAATGAGTATTTCACGGTAGGGAAGTAGGAATTAGGGTGGGCTTTTGCCCACCTTGGTTAAATATGTGTGATTGAAATAAACCGCAAAGGCGCAGCGGTGGCGACTAGGAAATAGGTAGATGGGACAAGTGTTAGGTTGCCAAGAGGAGGAGCGGTAGAAGTGCAATCCTTTCAGTGGCTCAATCGTCCCGTCCTGACGAATCGCCGGTGCAATCCGCTCAGTCAGTTCGTCTCTGTGGGCTTGCGCTCTATCTGCCTCGCGCTTTGCCTGCTGGCCGTTCATTAACTCCATATCGGGCTTTTCACTCGGTTTGGCAGCGTTCATTTCTAAGTTTGCAGGATTGTACAACAATCTTAGACGATCGTCCTATGGCTTGCCCTTGAGGATTCTTAGAATGAAGCTAAAGCAATGAAACGTCATTCCGGCGAATTGTAAGCATTCTGGACTTTTATTTAAGAGAAAACGCAGGTTTGATTGGGCAAGAGATTCCCCTGCTAACAACCAAAAGGGCATCAAGGCGAACCTTGCTTATTAAAAAATTCATCCCTATTGATAGAGCAGGCGGTAAGTGCTCAATTTCTATGATTGGGCAAGCCACTAACAGGGTATCAAGTGAAGGAATTAAGAGATGGAAATCAACAGAATTGGCTCACAGCCGAACGCTAAAGGCTCGGCTGAGTATTTTATCGGCACTGTACGTATTTACCCTCTGTTCCAAGCAAATGATCCGGCGCGTGCGATCGGCGCCAGTGTCACGTTCGAGCCGGGTGCTCGGACACCCAGGCACACTCACCCGTTGGGACAGGCCCTGAGCGTGACGGCTGGCTGCAGACTTGGACAGCGCTCTGGCGGCTCGATCGAGCAAATTAGGCCAGGGGACGCGATCTGCGCCGGGCCAGAAGCATTGGCACGGTGCCACGGCAACCACGGCTATGACGCACATCGCCATTGTGGAACAGCTCGACGGCAAGACCGTGGACTGGATGGAAAAGGTCAGCGACGAACAATACCAGGCACCAAAAGTAAACAAATAGGAGCATCAATTCATGTACAACGCCAAAGCTTACTCCGCAGTCAGTGCAACATCACCGCTAGCCTCCGACACGATCGCACGGCGCGATCCAACCGAACATGATGTGCAGATTGAGATCCTCTTCTGCGGCATCTGTCACTCTGACGTCCATTCGGTGCGTAACGAGTGGAGCGACTTCATGTCTACTACCTATCCAATTGTCCCCGGCCATGAGATCGTCGGTCGTGTCACTCAGGTTGGCTCGGCAGTGACGAAGTACAAGCCTGGCGACCTCGCGGGGATCGGCTGTATGGTCGATTCGGATGGTACCTGTCCCCATTGCAAAGCTGGCTTTGAGCAGTTTTGCCAAAATGTGATCTTCACCTACAACTCCCCAGACAAGCACAAGACTGCTCCAGTCACCTATGGTGGTTACTCTGATAGCGTCGTCGTCGATGAACGCTTCGTTCTGCGCGTTCCAGATAACCTCGATCTCGCCGGGGTTGCGCCGCTCCTCTGCGCCGGGATCACCACCTACTCGCCCCTGCGCCACTGGGGCGTCACTAAGGGCAAGAAGGTCGGCGTAGTCGGTCTTGGCGGGCTGGGTCACATGGGCGTGAAGTTCGCCCGTGCGTTCGGTGCCCACGTCGTCGTCTTCACCACCTCGCCCGACAAAAAGGAAGGCGCGCTCCGCCTCGGTGCTGACGAAGTGGTCGTCTCCCGCAATGCCGACGAGATGCAGCAGAACGCTGGCAGCTTCGATTTCATTCTCGATACCGTCTCAGCCAATCACGACATCAACGCCTATCTCAACCTGCTTCGCCTCGACGGCAACATCACCCTTGTCGGCGCACCTGAGAAGCCCCTGGAGGTCGCGGCATTCAGCCTGATCATGGGCCGCCGCAGTCTCTCCGGCTCTAATATCGGCGGCATCGCGGAAACCCAGGAAATGCTCGACTTTTGCGGCGAACATAACATCACTTCCGATGTCGAAGTCATCCCCATCCAAAAAGTCAACGAAGCTTACGAAAGACTGCTCAAGTCCGATGTGAAATATCGCTTTGTAATTGATATGGCATCGCTTAAATCTGAATAACTGAGGCCGCCCCTAGAAGGCAGGGCTGTTTCATTCTCTTGTAGGGGCCAACCCCCCGTGGTTGCCCCGATCGCTGAAATGCCCAATTTATCGTGTCTGGGCCTGGGCGGGCACTCTTAGCACCGCCCCTGCAAAATCCTGGTTTTTCTGAGAATGAAACAGCCTTGCCCCAAAGCGGGGAAGTTCCGCCTAAAAAACAAAGCAAAAAATACCGCAGACTGAGTATCTTTGGCGTTGGCGCAAGATGGAGAGCAGTGGGTGAATTATGTGGATAAATATTCTGAATCTGTACAATAGTTAATCAATTCAACTCGTAATAAACATCACTTTTATCAACAGCGTATACAGGCTGCAACCCCCTTATTCGGCATTGTTTATAGACCTCTTTCTCACCCTCGCAGACCCCGGGTCCCACAGAAAAATGAGAGGAAACGTGATATTTTAGTAGTTAAAAAGGGATTTCATCATCATCTTCATCTTCCACCGTCTTAGCCCTCATCCGCCAACTCGTAATATACTCAATTTGCACATCAATTTTGTTAATCGCTTCCCCTAACCGCTTTTGGATATATTGAGTCAGCGTCACCATAAAATCTAACTCCACTCCAACAGATAGCGCAAGTTTAGCCAATTTAGCAAAATCTACCTTCAAAATCGAGGAACTGGATAACTTAAAATGGGGAGTATTTTCCTGATTTTGCACCAACATTGCTTTTTTAATTCGCTCTTTCAGATACTCAACTTCTGAATCCAGCAACTTCCATTCAGGCAAAATTTCTTTGTACCTTTCCCCCAATGCTGTTAAATCCTCACTCTCCGGTTCCGGCACAATTTTCTTAGTAGATTTCCGCCGCTGCTGTAGGTTGGAATTCAAGCGCAAGCTAGCAATTTCCTCAACTTCCAAAGATGGATCAGTGAGGAGTTGGCCTAACTGTTTTTGAATTTCTTTCGTCAGTGTCACCGGAAAATTCAACTCAATTCCCTCAGTTTGCGTCAGTCTGGCCAGCGTGATAAAATCAACTTTCATCGTTATCGAACTGGAAAGCTCAAAATAAGAACTATCTTTGAGCTTTTGTGCCATCATGCCCGCTTTAAATCGTTCTTTGACTTCAGCAATTTCTGAGTCTAGCGGCTTCCAACTAGATTCTATTTCCTGATATTTTTGGCCCAATGCTGTCAAGTTTTCCGTTGCGGGTTCGGAGTAACATTGGGCAAGGATTTCTAGCAGGCGGCGATGCACTCCAGCTAAATAGACCGCATCCATCTTGGCATATTCTAGCTGCTTCTGGGTCAGCGGACGCTTTGCCCAATCGCCGCTTTGTTCTGTTTTATCTACATAAGCAATGCCGCAAAGTGTTTCTATTAAAGTTTTGAGCTGTCGGTTGGGTAATGGCAGGATGTAATAAGGAATCTGTCTCGCCATTTTTAATGTGCAAGTGACATTTTGAACGTCATCATTGCCGAGAAATCTGATGTCATAGCTGGCGTTGTGGAATACTTTTTCAATATCTGGATTGACCATGATTTGGTTGACGAAATCTTTTGCCAATTCAGGTTTATCCAAGACATCTAGTAGAAAAGTTCCATCTCCGGTCGAATCTGTGGAGTCAGCTAACACCTGAATTAGAGATAATCTGGGGTTAGATTTATAGTCTGCTATTTCTGTGTCAACCCACAGGATTTTAGCTTGGGAAAATTTAGTGATGAGTGCTTTGATGTCGTTTTCTGCTGTTAAATAAGGCATTTTTACAGACTTTTGCTATTAAATTTAGGCTTATATTATCCTATAGCAATTATCGGATCGATTGTCAACGATCGCATTAAGGACACGGCAATGCCGTGTCCCTAGAGGTATTATTTCATAATTAGTATTAAAGGTTGACCAGTCTTGGAGGCAGAAACCGGGAATAGACGATCGCATTTTTACCATTCAGCAGTAAGGTACGCAGCGCGCACCTTACAAACTATTAACCTATGACTATTCTGCCACTTCCTCAGATTCCGATTCTTCGGCCGATTCTTCACCAGCAGGCGGCACTAAAGCCACAGCTACGATCGAATCATCCTCGTCCAACCGCTGCACCCGCACGCCCGTTGCAGTGCGCGATTGAGTAGAAATTGCGCTCACAGCCTGACGGATAATAATACCTCGGTTGGTAATGATCATCAACTCGTCATCTTCATTGACAATTCGCAGCGCAGCTACCTGATCCTTACCCTTTTTCGACTTAAATTTAGTAGCCGTCAATCCCTTGCCCGCCCGTCTTTGTAGGCGGAATTGAGAAACTGGAACCCGCTTGCCGTAGCCGTTGGTGGTGATTACCAACACGGAAGGAACTTCACTGCTAACTGTCGAAATTTCTTCAGCCTCTTCGCCTTCAATTTCCTCGGCTTGCAATTCTAATTCTTCATCTTCCACTTCCGACTCTTCCGTTTCCAATTCAGCAATTTCGGTTCCTTCAAATTCCGAGTCGCCCGTTTCTAATTGAGCAATATTAGCTCCCTCAAATTCCGACTCTTCAGTTTCCAATTCAGCAATTTCGGCAACTATTGAACTGGGCAAAATGTCCATGCTAATCAACTCATCGCCCGATCGCAATTTCATTGATTTTACACCCCGCGTCGCGCGGCCGACTGGGCGCAACTGTTCGTGATTGGTGCGGAAATGAATTGCCATCCCTTGGCGCGTACCGATGATGATGCTGTCACCCACTTTTGCTCTCCGTACCCAGCGCAGTTGGTCGCCTTCTTCTAGAGAAATCGCGATTAATCCATTAGTACGGATGTTGCCAAAAGCCGAAAGTGCGGTTTTCTTGATGTAGCCGCCGCGAGTCAGCATTACCAAGTATTCTTCGCTGGTGAATTCTGTGACTGACACCATAGAAGTAATTTTTTCTTCTATAGGAATCGGCAGCAGTTGCACCACGGGAGTGCCGCGGGCCGTCCGGGAACAGATGGGAATTTGATAAGCTTTGACAGAGTAAACTACGCCCCTGTCGCTGAAGAACAAAACGCTATCGTGATCGCAGCAAGAAAGGAAATGTTCTACTCCGTCGTCTTCTTTCATTTTCGCGCCTGCTTTGCCGCGAGTAGCGCGACTTTGGGCCTCGAAAGTGCTAACAGGCATCCGTTTGATGTAGCCTTGCTCGGTGATCAGAATAATTGCTTGTTCGTTGGCAATTAAATCTCTTTCATCGATTTCTCCTTCGGCGTGTTCGATAACGCTGCGCCTAGGAGTGGCGATTTTGGTTTGGATTTCAACTGCTTCAAATTCGGCGATTTCTAAGATGCGTTCCCGGCGCGCTAAGATATCTTCCAAATCGGCGATTTTAGAGCGCAGTTCTTCGTGTTCTTGCTGAATCTTTTGTGCTTCTAATGCTGTCAAACGCCGGAGCTGCATTTGCAGAATTGCGTCGGATTGCTGTTCAGAAAGACCGTAATTATCCATCAATTCTTGTTTCGCTGCGGCGGAGTCGGCAGCGGCGCGAATTAGGTGAATAATTGCATCTAAGTTGTCTAGGGCAATTAATAAGCCTTGCAGAAGGTGGTCGCGTTCTTCTGCTTTGCGGAGCTCATATTGAGTCCGGCGAGTAATTGTCTCAATGCGGAAATCTAGGAAGACATTGAGGAATTGGGAGAGCGTAAGTAGTTGGGGTTCCCCATTTACTAGCGCTAACATATTGGCTCCAAAGTTGGCTTGGAGGGGTGTTTGTTTATAGAGGTTGTTGAGGACGACGCGGGGATAGGCGTCGCGCTTGAGTTCGATCACGATCCGCATTCCGTCTCTATCGCTTTCGTCGCGAATGTCGGAAATTCCATCTAATCTTTTGTCGTTGACAAGTTCGGCAATTTTCTCAATTAGTGCTGCCTTGTTTGTTTGGTAAGGCAATTCGGTGATAATAATTGCTTCTTTGTCGGGGCGGCCGGGATGTTCGATGGTTTCAATGCCGGCGACTCCGCGCATTGTAATCGAACCGCGACCCGTGGTGTAAGCATCGCGAATGCCGCCTCTACCCAGAATTTGCCCTCCGGTGGGAAAGTCCGGGCCGGGGATGTACTGCATCAATTCCAGGTCGGTAATTGCTGGATTGTGAATTAGTGCTACTAAACCGTCAATTATTTCGCCTAAATTGTGTGGCGGAATGTTGGTTGCCATCCCCACAGCAATCCCGGAGGAACCGTTGAGCAAAATTTGGGGAATGCGTGCCGGGAGTACGAGGGGTTCTTGCTGGGAACCGTCGAAGTTGTCCCCGAAATCAACTGTTTCCGAGTCGATGTCGCGCAGCATGGAGTCGCTAGTCAAAGCTGTGAGGCGACATTCGGTGTACCGCATGGCAGCCGGCGGGTCGTTGTCAACGGAGCCGAAGTTGCCGTGACCGTTGATCAGGCGTTCCCGCATGGAGAAATCCTGAGCCATCCGCACCAGGGCGTCGTAAACCGCTGTATCTCCGTGCGGGTGATACTTGCCCAGCACCTCCCCCACGACGCGGGCGCATTTGCGGAAAGGTCTATCGGGAGTCAAGCCCAATTCGTTCATGGCGTAGAGAATGCGTCGGTGAACGGGCTTGAGACCGTCCCTGGCATCTGGTAGCGCCCGACCGACAATTACGCTCATGGCGTATTCCAAGTACGATCGGGACATCTCATTACCCAGATCCGTCGGGATTATCCGCGACTCAGAGGTGCTCATAGGTTGAAAAACTCCGTTAAAAATTTAAATTTGACCGCTATAAATCTCAAAAATGCGATAAAATCGGTTTGGATTCAGTAGAGCTGCCAAATATTGCAAATTACTCCTGAAATTATATCACAATTTGCCTTTGACTTTATGGAAAAGTTGTCAGAAAAATTAAGGGACGAAACAAGGACAATTGATAATTTGTCAGTTGGTGATTTTGTCAGCCGTTGGCAAAAGCTAGAAAGGTTTTTTTAGGCGACCGGGTTTCATGCTTTGGTGAGTTTTTTTGAGGGCTATATAAAAATTTAAAATGGTGGCCCGATCGCAATTTTAATTTCACAAAACCGAAGGCCTTCTTAAAGCCAACTAAAAATCTAAAATCTAAAATCTAAAATCTAAAATCAGCCGATGCTACCCGTCATCTACTCCGAAGATTTCTTGCTGCACAAGACTGGAATGCTTCACCCAGAGCGACCAGAACGTTTAACGGCGATCGCCAACGCTCTGAAAGCTGCTCCTTGGGCGGCTCAAATTGAGTGGCAACTGCCCACCCCAGTGGCGCACCGCGAAAAAGCACTGTTCTCGGCGATCAAAAAAGTTCACTCGCAAAGATACATCAAAGAAGTCGAACATTTGGCTCATCGGGGAGGCGGCTACCTCGACGGCGATACGCCGATTTCTGCTGAAAGTTACGACGTAGCGTTGCTAGCGGCGAGTGCTTGGCTCGATGGGGTCGATCGAGTGGTGGCTGCGGGGGAACCGGCTTTTGTGCTGGCCAGGCCGCCGGGACACCACGCCGAAAACGCCCGCGCGATGGGTTTTTGCTTGTTTTCCAATGCTGCGATCGCTGCTCACTACGCCCTAGAACAGCCGGGAATCAACCGCGTCGCCGTCCTCGACTGGGACGTACACCACGGTAACGGCACTCAATCTTTGGTGGAAAACTGCCGGCAAATTGCTTACTGTTCCCTGCACCAATCTCCCTGCTATCCGGGAACGGGAGATGCCGAGGAGCGCGGGGCCTACGACAACGTGCTGAACATTCCCCTGTATCCGGGCGGCGGCATAGCTGAATACCTGAGCGCCTTTGAATCTCTTGTCGTGCCGTTTTTGTCAAACTTTGAACCGGATTTGTTGATTGTCAGCGCCGGTTATGACGCTACTGCGTCCGATCCGCTGGCTAGCATGACTCTGGCTCCGTCAGATTACGGTACTTTCACCGGATACTGCCTGCAAATCACCCGCCGCATCGCCTTTGGTTTGGAGGGGGGTTACGCGCTGAAAGAGTTGGCCGAGTCGGTTGTCGCGACTATTGACCGATGCCTCAATTAGCTGGAAAATTGGCATAGGGGAAAATGAGGTTGAGAAGCCATGAGGAGGGGGTGGAGATCTTTTGAGGGCGAGAAGCGAAGCGATTATTTGGCGATCGTGCTTGATGGTCTTTTTCCCTCTTCCTTCTGAGTTCTTCCTGACTTCCGTGACCAGCATCACAAATTTAAGAGATCCAAGTCACTTGGCATCGAAGTCTTGGTCACAGATTTTTAACCAAAAAATCACACTGTGTCAATGTTTTCGATCGCCTTTGAAGTCGCTCGCAGAGAGCATAATAGGATTACAGTCAACCTGTGAAAATTTTATCTGTCTCAATCAACTAGGAGGTTTATCATGTCAGTATCCCAAATGACACTCGAAGAGTTATTTGGTCAGGTCATGTTCTCCAGCGTCGTGACTCGCCACGACCGGAGACAGCTCAGATCTGCACTCTTAGAAAGAACACTGAATGATGATGAGTATGCCATCATCAACCGACTGCTGTACAACGTGCGCCGCGGTTGGGTAAAAATTATCGATTAAAGACGCCACACTCAACTTTCTTGAGGGGAGTTAAAAGTAGAACTTGCCACCTCGGGAAGTTTTCGGTGTTTAATATTGAGCTCGAAAGTTTGATGTGTTTGACTAGGGTGTTAATTATGACAATCGCGCTACACATCAGCCTATAGGTAGAGATAATTATAAAATAACAGGTTGTGGGTGCATCTCTACTTGTTGAAACATTGTGAGTTTTGAGTTAGTAACTGAGAAGTTATAATTAACTCAAAACTCATAATTTTTGGGAGATGAGATTTGAGAGTTGAGAGGCGAAAAGACTGATGGGGAGCGGGGCGGAGAACCGCTATAAAGTTAATATTTTTTAAACTGGGATTAAAAATCACAACTATAAGCAGTTTCCCGTTGAGGAGGATTGTGCGATCGTTACAAGGATAGCGAGTCGCATTGGTCGATCGACCATTCCGGCAATTTGAGCCCGGAAGTGTCAAAATATTAACAACCAGTTCATCCCCAAAATATATGGCTCCCGCCGTTTTAATTGAAAATCTTCAGAAACGCTACGGCACTGTAGAAGCCGTTAAAGATGTTTCCTTCAAGGTAGAACCGGGGGAAATATTTGGTTTGCTAGGCCCCAACGGTGCAGGCAAAACCACAACCCTGCGGGTACTTTGTACTTTGAGTGCGCCCGATAGCGGACGCATTGAAGTGTCTGGCATTTCTGCTGTCAGCCAGCCGAGAATGGCCAGACAAAAACTCGGCTACGTCGCCCAAGAAGTTGCTCTCGATAAGGTGCTGACGGGGCGGGAACTCCTGCAACTGCAAGCAGCGCTTTACCATTTGCCGCGCAATACGATTAAAGGGCGGATTGACGAAATGGTGAAACTCCTCGGTTTGGAAGAGTGGGAAAATAAAAAGACGGGCACTTATTCCGGCGGTATCCGCAAACGCCTGGACTTAGCTGCTGGGTTGCTTCACCAGCCGGATGTTTTGGTGTTAGACGAACCGACTGTCGGGCTCGATATTGAAAGCCGGGTGGTAGTGTGGGATTTCCTGCGGCGCTTGCGGGAAGAAGGTACGACGGTTTTGATTACCAGTCACTATCTCGAAGAAGTTGACGCTTTGGCCGATCGCGTGGCGATTATTGACAAGGGTACGGTGATTGCTGAGGGTACGCCGGAGGAGTTGAAAAATCGGGTTGGCGGCGATCGGGTGACTCTGCGGATTCGGGAGTTTTCGCCGATGGAAGAAGCCGAAAAAGCTAAAACTCTGATGCAATCGCTGCCTTTTGTGCAGGAAGTAATTGTCAACGCGGCTCAAGGAAATTCTCTCAATTTAGTAGTAACACCGCAAAGCGATGCGCTAGTGACTATTCAGCAAGCTTTAAAAAATGCGGGATTGCCTACTTTTGGGATTGCTCAATCTCGGCCGAGTTTGGATGATGTGTATTTGGCTGCGACTGGTAAGACGCTGTTGGATGCGGAGTTGGCTGCTGCTAGCAAGCGCGATTTGAAGGCGGAACAAAAACAGGCGATGCGATCGTAGTTTGAAGGAAGAAGGAAGAAGGAAGAAGGAAGAAGGAAGAGAAAGCCTTCTTCTCTTTTTTAGATAGTTCGGCGGTTGGAAACCGCGTCTACACAAACGAAGTCTGCCTTCGCAGACAAGCGAGATAAGTTAGCTATAATCTTAAGAGTGAATCGAAAAATACTATAGTGATTTTGGGAGATATTAATAAATGAATCTTGTTTTAGAAGTTGAAGCGCCTCCTTTTCGAGAAGATGCAACAGGTGCTATTCGGGTGGGAAACTCAAGAGTTTTGCTGGAAGTGGTGATTAGAGCTTTTCAGGATGGGGCGTCGCCGGAATCAATTGTGCAGCGTTATTCAACTGTGTCATTGTCTGATGTCTATAGTGCGATCGGCTATTATCTCCGACACCAAGAAGCAGTGGAAACTTATCTCTATTATCGCGAGCAATTAGCAGATTCCGTCCGTCAGCGTTTGTTAGGCATTCAACCAGATCTCAGCGTTATTCGATCGCGTTTGTTAGCCCAAAAAAATCTTGAGGGTTAACTATGCTGCGGCTGTTGAGCGATGAAAATTTTAATGGCGATATTGTTCGAGGGCTTTTCCTGCGTCAGCCAGACCTTGACTTGCTTCGCGTTCAGGATGTTGGTTTGCGAGAAAAGGAGTTGTGTTGTATCTGCTTTTGTAACAATTAGCTAGATATTTAAGACTATTCTGCAACCATTTTAACATACTGTTTTAACACAGGTGGAATCCTGAAAACTATTTCAGATTCACAGCTCACTTTTTCGATCATTCCCCGTCTGGCTAAAGATTAAATTGCTTTACATAATTCGCTTTGTGATCCTTGACATTTTGCCATCCATTGGGTAAATGAAACAGGCTCCATTTCATTACTAAGTTGCGAAATCGCCTGTTTTTCTATTTCCGACAACCGCTGATAGTGCTGCTGCAATATCGGTGTCAATTCGTCACCTAAAAATACTGGTTGATAACTTAAATATTGAGAGACTCTACCGTTAAATAAGTTATTAAGAGTTTGAGCAACTAATTTTAACCAGAGGGGATTGCCTTGATAAAGCTCAATCAATTCTGGCCAGTATTCTTCATCCAATAAACCTTTCTCTCTAAGAATTTCTGTGGCTGTTTCACCTAAACCAGTTAGCTGCAATAAACATACTGCTGAATTATCGTCGGTGAATGTGATGATGTCTGAGGGAGGTTCCCAACTATTGAGGATTAAGCAGCTATTGTGGGGTATTTCGCCTATAAGTTTAAATAGGGTTCCGTAATTTTCATATCCGGGTTTATAATGTCCTGCAAGTTGCCCGCTGCTGAGAATTTGCTGCACGTCATCTAGGATGATGAGACAGCGATTTTCGCGCAATGGTTCTATTAGGATTGACAACCGATCATCGGTGTTTGTGGAAAAGTTAATATCGGTGCGATCGCAGATAAATTGAATAATATTTTTGAGGGTTGTTCCTAGGGGTGGGGAGGTGCGGAGACTGCGCCAGATGATGCGATCGAATTGAGTTTGAATTTGGGGGATGAGGTGACGGGCGATCGCACTTTTGCCGGTGCCTGCCATGCCTGTGATGGTGAGGAGGCGGCAGTTTTGCTCTAGAATCCAGGTTTCGAGGGCGGTGAGGGGTGAGTTGGGGTAGTTGTAGAAGGTTTTGAGCTCTGGTGCATCTCTTAAATCGAGTTTTTGTTGGGTGTTGTTTTCATTTAAGGTTTGTGGTGGGGGTGAGTATTGTAGAGTTTTGGGAGGGTGGGATGTTTCTGGGCAGAAGTTATTGATGTTACTTTTTTGTACAATATTAAAGTTTACGAAATTAGAACATTGAGAAATTTCATATCTTTCCATTGTTGCTCTAAAGTTAGTTTTTTTAAGTTTTTTATCAGTAAGTCTGTCTCTGAATAGCCTGAATAACTTGGAGGCTACTTTTTTAATGTGAGTCTCGCTACAGTTGGAAGCTTTTGCTATCTCCAAGTATTTCTTGCGTTCCCAAATACCTCGCAGTGTATCCTTTTGAATGTCATCCAAATATTTTCCTGTTTTGTCCACCGCTAGTTCATCCGCTAATTTCAATACTTCCTGAACGTCCATAGGTCATGCAGATGTTAATCTTGTAGCCATTATCCCACTTTTTCCTACTTTTTACTACTTTTTACTACCAGATCGCTACTTAAAATATTTTTATCCTAACAAAAAAGGTTTTAAAATGAATACCCAAAGATACTTTTTATAGTAGGCAATAATAAAAAATATTAATATAATCCTCTCAAAGCCTTTCAACTAAATACCTAACTTTAGGTAGAGGCTTAAAACGCCAAATGCCATTATTAGCAAATCAAACGTGAAAAATATGTTCAGAACATCTTGGCTAAGTACACTAATGTCTTCAGCAGTCTGCGCGTTAGTAGCAACTAGCACAATTGGTGAAGCTGTTTTTGCTGAAGTACCACTGCTACCAGGACAAAGACGAGTAACCTACAAAATTTCTGATATAAACCAGTCAGATGCAGACCGCTTTTGTAAGGATACTTACGGTCAAAATACATCTGCTCGCCTCGATCCTGAGAATGACCGTATTATCTGTTCGAGACGGGCATCTACTAGACAAACTCAAATGGGTGTACAAGGCGGAATGCAGGGACCAGTGCCGAATGTAGGCGTTACAGGAAATGTCACGGTCAATGACCCTGATTGGAAACAGGAGTTCCATCATCTCAATGAGGTTTGTAACTATAAGCATCCGAGGGAAGGTACTTGGGTTGGCGATGGAGGACGTTCTTGTTACGATAGCTACCGGACATGGTAGACTCAATATCCACAATCTGCGTTACCTAAAAGGTTCGGACAAACATTAGGAGAAAAAGGCGATTTTGCAAAGCAGCTTCGCCTTCCTTTAATCCAATTTTTAGTTAGGGAGCGCCCCTTCTATCACTCTACCGCAGTGAAAAGTGATCGCCCTTCATTGAGTAAGAGCGATCGCTCTTGATAAGTGACTACTGATAATCTACTTTAGTAGTCACTTAAATCTCCTGCTTCTAATTCTTGCCATTCTCTATCTTCCTGGGAATGTTGCAACATTGCCTCAGCTTGTTTTGCTATAATTTTTCGCCTCTATTCTAGCGGCAATTGCATAAATTATCGGCGACTGGGATAGTCGGCTAGTGTTGGTATTTCTAAAGCTATATCAATATCTAATGGCTGTGCTTTTCCTTCGGAAATTTCCTGTTTGGCGCGCTGTGCAGCCATAATCAGCGATTGTTGTGTGTTCTGAAAAGATAAATTCCACTGCTCTTCATCCCTTAAGTCTTCAAGATATTCTCGCAAATGTTCAACCACTTTGTCTTGAAGAGTTTCTGGCAAAGATTCCATAATCTCGACCAAAGTGGCGATCGCCCTTGATGACATAGCTTTATCCTCCTAGTAAATCAAGTTTTTAGCTAGCAGAGTTAATGATAGCTTGTTACAAATTTAACACGATATCTTTTACATGATATAATTAAAACTATTGCAGCCAAAAGGTGAACGGCATGGTACAACAACTCGCCCCACAAACAACACCACAAGTCATCTATCCCGACAGCGACGGTCAACCAATGGCAGACAACACCAAACAATTCCGCTGGATTGTTACAATCAAAGAAAACCTAGAAATATTATTCGCTACTTCCCCTGACGTATTTATTGCCGGCGACTTACTCTGGTATCCCGTCGAAGGCAATAACAAAATTCGCAAAGCACCAGATATACTCGCAGTCTTTGGCAGACCAAAAGGAGACAGGGGTTGTTACAAACAATGGGAAGAAGATAATATTCCGCCTCAAGTAGTATTTGAAATATTATCCCCAGGAAATACCAACACCGAAATGCTCAGAAAACTATTCTTCTATCAAAACTACGGAGTAGAAGAATATTATATCTATGACCCAGATACCTTAGAATTTACAGGATCTCAGCGAGTGGGCGATCGCCTAGAAGAAATCCAAGAAATCAACGGTTGGGTTAGCCCCCGCTTGGGGATACGGTTTCAAATGACACCAGAAACCCTCGAAATTTATCGCCCAGACGATCGCAGATTCCTCACTTCCGTAGAATTAGATCAACTTCGAGAACAGGAAAGCCAACGTGCCGATCGCCAACAGCAAGAAAAACAACTCGCTCAGCAACAGCTAGAAGAAGAACGCACTCTGCGACAACAGGAACAGCAGCGCTATCAAGCTTTAATAGAATTGCTGCGAGAAAAAGGGATTGACCCCCAACAGTTGTAAGCTTGATCGCCCGCCCAACACCACCAATACCTCCAGACTTGCTACTGTAAAGAGAGTTAGATTTAATTAAAATCAGCGCAAGCAATTATGAGCGGTACTGTTACATCCCCCAACAACCTCAACCAGCAGCGGCCACTCTCCACGGGATCCGCTGACACTTCCAGTTCCCTGCTGGGCGACTTCATTCAAGAAACACTCGCCTTAACCAAGCGCCTGTTTATTCAATTGCAGCGCCGCCCCTCGACGCTAGTTGCAGGCATTATTCAGCCGCTGATGTGGTTGGTTTTGTTCGGAGCTCTGTTTGAAAATGCACCCGCCGGCTTGTTCGGCGAAAGCCAGAATTACGGACAATTTCTCGGCGCTGGCGTGATCGTTTTTACTGCATTTGCCGGGGCGCTGAATGCCGGTTTGCCGATTATGTTCGATCGCGAGTTCGGATTTCTCAACCGCTTGTTAGTCGCGCCGCTGGCTTCCAGATTTTCGATCGTCCTAGCTTCGGCTATTTTTATCGTCACCCTCAGCTTTATCCAAACCGGCACAATCGTTACAGCGGGGGCGTTTTTGGGCGCGGGATTCCCCGGTATTGCCGGACTGGGGGCGATCGCCCTAATTGTCCTACTATTAGTTTTGGGCGTCACCGGCTTGAGTCTGGGTTTAGCCTTCGCTCTCCCCGGTCACGTAGAATTAATTGCGGTAATTTTTGTTACTAACTTGCCGCTGTTATTTGCCAGCACAGCCCTCGCGCCGCTGTCATTTATGCCAGAGTGGCTGCAAGTTGTGGTGACTCTCAATCCTCTGAGTTACGCGATCGAACCCATCCGCTATTTGTACCTGCACAGCGATTGGTCCCTAGCCAGTGTCGTGATGCACGCTCCTTGGGGTAATGTTACCTTTGGAGGAGCGCTATTAGTGCTGCTGGCGTTTGATTTGGTGGCGCTGCTGAGCATTCAACCGCTGCTGAGACGCAGGTTTGCTTAGGGCGATCGTGGCAAATCTGCGGGCGATCGTTTAACCTGCACCCTCAATGGTAGGGACACGGCAATGCCGTGTCCTTAGCCCGATCGAAGTAATACAATCAATGGTGGACGGATCGATCGCAGTCAATTGTAGGGACGTGGCATTGCCGTGTCCTTAGCCCCAGTGAAGTAATATAATATTTAGTCGCAAGTCAGAATATTGTTTAGATAGAATTGTTTTTTTGAAGATTCAACTAATAAATTATGAACACCAACACTTCCAAATCGGGCAAATTGATGATGGGGATTGCTGCAAGCGCGATCGCATCCTGTTCTCTGTTCTCCCCTCAAGCAAGCTTCGCTCAAGCCAGCGGTTTAAATAATGCCCAACCCCTGCAAGACTTTCAAACTCAAGACAATACCGACCCATTTTCCGGCCGCAGCGACGGAAGCGGAATATTTGATTTAATTCACAGATCTCAATTGGGAGGCGGTCGCAGCATGGAAGAATTTAATAGCCAACAGCGCCAAAATTTGAACGATGCGGCCGCAGAATTTCGCAACAAACAGCGCCTTATGCTGCAAAAACCAGACCAAGCAGTGCCTTCACCGGCGATCGCACCTGCAGAAATTACCGCCCCCGTCCCTTAAATTTACAACTGCTGTTTCCTCATTTCTCAGTCCGCGTGAGCGAAGCCAGCGCTTAGGCGGACTTCGTTTGTCTAGCAGCGATTTCAATATCCCAATCTTATCTAAAAACCATCCCCCTTAATGCCGTTCCAACCACGCCCGCATTTTACCCGGATTAAGCAAACCGTAAGGATCGACCAACTCTTTAAACTGCAACTGTTCCACATTAATACTTTTCATCCCTCCATCTTCCAATATATAAGTGTGAGGATTAGCAATCAGTGCGCCTTGCTCTTCGTGATAGCGAATAATTTCATTGAGCCGTGATTCCGTAGTGTAGCGAACTATTTGCAAAGCCGCGGCGATCGCTCTGCCATTCATCCGCAAAAACTCCAAGTGCATCATCACCTCATCCCCATAATAATTGTACAGTTCCTCAATCAATTTCAAACCTTTATCTGCGGGAAAAAGCGTCTGCAAATAAGTCAGAGACGGGTCAGCGCTGCGAGCGTGCAGAGTTGTATGATTCCAAGTAAATTCAGCAATGGCTCCACCTTTGCTCGCTGCTTGCGCGTTTTTTTGATAGCAAATTGTGCCGCCATATTCGCGCACTAAATCTTGCAGCGGTTCCAGACAAGATTCAGATACCATTAACAAAGCGCAGTGCTTACCTTCAGGAAGATCCTCGCGGAAAGCAGCAAAATAAGCAGGAATCGGCCAAGCACAAACACAAATTAGTTTTTTGATAATTCCGTCAGCATCGCCCAAAGCTTGACCGAAGTTTGCCGATGTCATAAAATCGTCAAAAGCGACAATGATTTCCGCCCAAGGATAAGCAGGGGCGAGGGGAATTTCTAACTCAGTAATAATCCCATTTGTGCCGTAAGCGTGATTGACTTTCTGCACTTCATGGCCGCGCAATTCGATGACGCGGGGCTCGTCTTCCATTGTAACGACTCGAACGGCATGAAGATTTCCCCGATCGCGCAATTGCCCGTAAGTTATCGAACCAATTCCCCCGCTACCGCCGCCGATAAATCCTCCAATCGTTGCGGTGCGATAGGTTGAGGGAACCATCCGCAATTCCCAACCAGTTTCTCGCGCTTGTTTGTCGAAAACCGACATTTTCACCCCCGGTTCTACACAAGCTAAACCTGGTTTTATCCAGCGGATACTGTGCATTTTGGTGGTATCTAAAATGACGCCGCCCTTGAGGGGAATGCACTGCCCGTAATTGCCCGTTCCTGCACCTCTAACAGTTAGCGGAATTTTGGATTTGACGCAGGCTGCTGCAATCCGCAAAACTTCGGCTTCGCTGGCGGGACGAACTACTAAATCTCCTGTTTTATCACTTAAGAGAGGTTGCAAAACAGGACTGAAGTGATAATAGTCTTGAGATAGCTTGACAACTTGCGCGCGATCGCTAATTATTTCGATTCCCGAGAGTTCCGAAGAAAAAGCATCCCAGTCAATACTTTGAATCGCAGTTGCAGTCATTTTGTTTACTCCATGCTGGCAGTATTATATATTTTCTCAAGCCGAACTTAGTAGCCAAAAATACTAGCTGCAATTTTTCTTTAAGCAGTAAGGTGCTTATGCGCGCACCCTACACATAGAAGTTCTGCCTCCAGGAGTGCTTTTTTCAATTAACAAATCCCCCAAACACCGCCATACCGTAGTATTTCCAAGGCACTGCAACAGTCTCAAATCTAGCTTTTACCAGCATTTCCAACTGTGCCGAAAGTGTAGCTAGGCGATCGGGATTAGAATACCCGTAAGAGACACTCGTTCCCACATTTGCGCGAATTTGTGCTAAGGTTTCCCCCTGATTTCGCGCCCAATCTTCTCGCGCCGCTTGATAAATATCTTTTATTGCTGCTGATTCTGCTAAAAGAGGATCGGCATTCCAAAAACAGCCACCAGCATTTAAACTTTCGCGAATGCGTTCAAACAATTTCAACTTCATCTCATCCTCAAGATGATGAATTGCCAGAGATGAAATGCAAGCATGGAATTTATCGCCCAAGCCGGAGAAATTGGGATTGTTCGCCCATTCTCCAAAATCCATTTCTAGGCCAGTCCACCGGGCTGCGTATCCTGCCGACTCTATTTTGGCGCGGGCAAAATTAAGCATTCGCGGCGAGTAATCGACAGCAACTATTTCCGCTGATGGGTAGCGTTGGAGAACTTTTAAAGTGAGTTCCCCGGTACCGCAGCCGAGTTCTAAAATGCGATGGTTTGTGTTAGCAATGCAGCCTGCTAATACATCCAGCATTTCGTCATATTTAGGTAAAAGTCGCCGAATGCCGGTATCAAAATTGGCAATATTGACGAAAACTTCTCCGGGATAAATTTCGTTGCGCACAGGTGAGGCAGTAGAGTCAGAATTCACGATCGCCAACCATAGACTACAATTGCTATCCTAACCGAGATAAAGCAAAAATTGCGTGAAGTAGGGACACGGCACTGCCGTGTCCTTAACCGATCATCTGTACTTCACTCAACAGAAAATCACTATAAAGTTATGCGTATTCTTACGGATAAGGGAAACACTCGCGGTAAACAATAATTAACCCTCCGTTGCACCCAGAGAGTATTGGTTTACCCCGGACGCCAGCAAAACAGTCTGAACAAGCAGTGTTATGTTAGTAGTGCATAAATTGAAATAAAGATTAAAGCTCAGGCTTGAGGATACCATGCGCCAGTTGATTTCTCGCAGTCGGGCTGCCATCAGCCAATTAATTTATAAGCGGATTCTGCTTGCGCTGACAATTTTATTTTGTGTAGGTGTAGGAGTAGCGATGGCAAATATGTCTCGTCTTTCCTCCACCCTAATCGAATCGCAAGCCCTCCAAAATGCCACCCTCTATGCCCAAGCTATTAAAGAAGCCCGCACCCTTTACAGTTCCGATGTTGTCAATCCTCTAAACACCGCTAAAGCGATTAACTTTACCCACGACTACAACCCGACAAAAGTAACAATTCCGGTACCGGCTGCTTTCTTAATAGAAGTCGGTCAAAATATCACAAATAAAAATCCCGAAGTATCACTTCGTCTCTACAGCGACTACCCGTTTCCCTGGCGGCGAGGAGAAGGCGGAGCCCGAGACGATTTTGAACGGCAAGCTATTACGTATTTGACCCAAAATCCGACACAAAAGTTTTTTCGCCGTGAGGATTATCGCGGCAAACCAGCATTTCGATATGCCGAGGCAGATATTCTAAGTTCTAGCTGCGTGAACTGTCACAATACTCACCCTGACAGTCCTAAAACTGATTGGAAATTGGGAGATGTGCGGGGAATATTAGAAATTACTCAACCTCTCGGTACCATCACCCAAAACACTCAAAGTGAACTTAAGAACCTGTTTTTACTGTTAGTAGGACTTTCAACTTTAGGGGTCACAGGATTAACTTTATCTATCAGCAGGTTGCGCCAAAATGCTAAACAATTAGAACAGCGCGTCTGGGAACGCACGGCACAATTGCAAGAAACTAATGTAGAATTGGTAAAAGAACAGGAAAAGAGCGATCGCCTGCTGCTAAATATTTTACCCGAATCCATTGCTGCTAAGCTAAAAGATGGTCAAAGCAGTATTGCTGACGGCTTCGCAGAAGTCACGATTTTGTTTGCGGATATCGTAGGCTTTACCGTGCTTTCATCACAAATATCTCCCGAAGAATTGCTCGATTTTCTCAACGAAATTTTTTCAGCCTTCGATTGTCTGACAGAAAAGTACGGCTTGGAAAAAATCAAAACAATTGGAGATGCTTACATGGTAGTGGGAGGTTTGCCAAATCCCAGCACCAACCACGCTGAAAGCATTGCGGAAATGGCTTTAGATATGCAGGAGGAATTAGCAAAATTTAATGCCAAACATCATGCAGGAATGAACATTCGCATCGGCATCAATACCGGGCCTGCAATTGCGGGGGTTATTGGCACTAAAAAATTTATTTATGACCTCTGGGGCGATGCCGTCAATACAGCATCCCGCATGGAATCCCACGGGATTGCCGGCGCGATTCAAGTCACACAATCAACTTACGATATCTTGAGAAATAAGTATCTCTTTGAATACAGAGGAATGATCCACATCAAAGGCAAGGGCGATATGAATACTTATCTGCTTGCAGGCAGGCTAGTCAGCGCAGTTTCGGTTTGATTTGTTTATTATATTATGAAGGGGTCTGCTAGTTAGTCCGGAGTCATCAGTCATTAGTTGTTAGCCCTTAGCCAAGAACTAACAGTTAATGCTTGCTGGCTTTTGACTGCTGACAATTACAGGAATTACACAGGGGATGTGAGAACCAGGTTTCTGCGCGGTTGCTTCGTTGACAAACCAAAAATTTATTACGAGAAACCGGGTTTATTTTCCTATGTCCTACATTAGCCATTGGCAAAATAGTAAGTTTTATGTTATCGCGGATTTTATCATTTTTGAAATTTTTCAAATCTCGCTTGTCTAGGCAAATAGCTTTGTGGGTATTTGCTAGCATTCTTGTCATAGAGGGAATTATTTTAGTTCCCTCTTATTTTCGGCGAGAAAATGAACTTTTAAGTCAACTGGAACAGGTATCTCGGGCGACAGTTGATTCCCTAGAGTTTTTGCTACAGCAAGATATTTCCGATCGCACTTTCTTGCAAGAAGAAGTAAAAAATATTACTAAAGATTCTCAAGTAGTGTTAGGACTATCTATTTACCAAGCTAACGGTGAGCTAATATATACACTTGGCGAACCGCCAGAAATCCGTTTACAGCAACTAAAAAAAGCTCGTATAGTTCACAGTCACAAGTTCGATGGCAAGCGCTACGATATTGCTTGGACGGAGCGACATTTTGGAGGCGATTACATCTTAATTGTTCGCCACGATGCTTCCACCGTTCAACCGGAACTCTACGCATTTATCGGGCGAATTGCCGTTCTAGTTATCATTATATCAGCCTTTGTCACTTCTGTGACTATGTTTTTTTTAGGGGTGACAGTAATTTCACCTCTCTTGAGATTGCGCGATGACTTGATCGCTGCTGGAGACGCTTTGAGCAAAGATCGAGAACAACCTGATTTCTACTCTCTGTCTGTCAAGCGCGATGACGAGTTGGGAGAACTCATGGTCGCATTCAATCAAATGTTTCACCGAGTATACAAGGAAATCGCACAGCGTAAACAAGCTGAGGAAGTATTGCGCGCCGAACAAGAAAAGTCCGAACGTTTATTACTAAATATATTACCGGCAATGATTGCCGATCGCCTAAAACAGGGTCAGATAAATATTGCGGACGGATTTGCCGAGGTTACGGTTTTGTTTGCTGATATTGTGGGTTTTACCGAAATATCTTCGCGCACATCTCCTGAAGAATTAGTAGAATTACTTAATAAAATATTTTCAGCTTTCGATCGCTTGAGCGAGCAATACGGCTTAGAAAAAATTAAGACGATAGGTGACAATTATATGGTAGCAGGCGGTTTGCCTCTTCCCTGTACAAATCACGCCGAATCTATTGCCGAAATGGCCCTGGAAATGCAGCAAGAAATTATGAAATTCCGCGACGAATGCGGTAAACCTCTCAATATCCGCATTGGCATTAATACTGGGCCTGTTGTAGCAGGTGTCATCGGCACTAAAAAGTTTATTTACGATTTGTGGGGAGATGCTGTGAATACAGCAAGCCGCATGGAGTCTCAGGGACTTCCTGGTAAAATTCAAGTTAGCAACTCAACTTATGAGTTGCTGTGCGATAAGTATTTGTTGGAAAAACGCGGTAAAATTAATGTTAAAGGCAAAGGATCTATGACGACTTATTTGCTCAAAGGCAGAAAATTGTAACTGACAATTTTAACCATCGCCCGCGAATACGTGGTATGGGGGCTGACGTTGCAGCGCAGCCGCCATCGACACCAAACTATATTTTTTTTGAACGAACCGCGAAGACGCTAAGGACACGAAGGAAGAGAAGAAGAAAGAAGAAAAAATAAAAAGTTCATAAGTGAGGGAAACTTGCTATATTAAAAGGCGACTTAATATTAGTTTGACTGGTAGAAATGACGGCGGATCAGGAACATAATTATTCAAATTCACCGATTTGGCAGCCCTTTACGCAAATGAAAACGGCTGCCCCGCCGCTGAAGGTAATTCGTGGCAAAGGATCGGTGCTGGAATTAGCAGACGGGCGGCAAATTCTCGACTGCATTTCTAGTTGGTGGGTGACTGTTCATGGGCACAGCCATCCGGTTCTCGCTGAGGCTCTTTATGAACAAGCCCAAAAGTTAGAACACGTAATCTTTGCGGGATTTACTCACGAACCGGCCGAGAAACTTGCGAGTAAATTGCTAACTCATACGCCTGCTTCTTTAACGCGGATTTTCTTTTCTGATAACGGTTCAACTGCTGTTGAAGTTGCTCTGAAAATGGCATTTCAATATTGGCGCAATCTCGGAGAAACTAACCGTACTAGCTTTATTAGTTTTGAGGGAGGTTATCACGGCGATACTGTGGGCGCGATGTCTGCTGGCAGAAGTTCGCTGTGGTGGGAATCTTTTGCACCTTTAATGTTTCCTGGGGATGTTGTTCCTTTTCCTGCGACTTTTGACGGCGACGAGGAGGTGGAAAGCAAGGAGGCGGCGAGTTTAGAGAAGTTGGAGTTTTTGTTAAAGCAGGGCGGCTATGCGGGAATTTTTATCGAACCTTTGGTGCAAGGTGCCGGGGGAATGCGAATGTGCCGCCCTGAGTTTTTGCAGGCGATCGCACAACTTGCTCGCCAGTTTAATGTATTGTTGATTTACGATGAAGTAATGACTGGTTTTGGGCGCACGGGGGAACTGTTTGCCTCTGTTAAATCTGGAACTTCGCCGGATATTCTGTGTTTGTCTAAAGGATTGTCTGGCGGCTGCTTGCCAATTGCTGTCACAATGGCATCGGAGGATATTTATCAAGCTTTCTGGCGGGATGAATCGGACAAAGCTTTTTTTCACGGTCATTCTTACACCGGAAATCCTTTAGCTTGTGCGGTGAGTGTAGCATCTATGGAGCTTTTGGAGCAAAACCCAAATGTTTATCAAGGGATGGAAAAACTGCACCGCAAATATCTAAATCAATGGCTGAGAAATCATCCTAAGCTTGAACGGATTCGGACTTGCGGCACCATCGCAGCAATGGATGTGAAAACCGAAAGCGTTTCCGGTTATTTTAATGACATCGCTCCTGTATTGAAAGCCAGATTTCTCGAAGCGGGGTTTTTGCTCCGCCCCTTGGGAAACACGCTTTACTTGATGCCTCCCTACTGCATTTCTCCTGATGAACTAGAATCGATTTATCGGGTAATTCGTCAGGTTTTGGATACTCTGTAAACCCTTTAATTTTAGTAATGAATTTACCCAATTGGAACGATTTGGCTGACGACGCGCTGGCGGGCAAATGTATCTCTCGCGAGCAATCTTTAGCCGTATTGCGCGCACCGGATGAGGTTTTGCTGGAACAACTAAACGCAGCTTATCGGGTGCGCCGCCACTACTGGGGAAACCGAGTCAGGCTGCACTATTTGTTAAATGCTCAAAGTGGCCTTTGTCCTGAAGATTGCCATTATTGTTCTCAGTCAAAAATTTCGACTGCGGAAATTGAGAAATATCCGCTTTTAGCTAAGGAGAAAATTCTGGATGCCGCCCAACGCGCAGCAGATTTAAAAGCTGGTACATTTTGTTTGGTGATTTCTGGCCGCCAACCCAGCGCATCTACTTTCGATCGCGTTTTGGATGCTGTCGAGACTGTGAAGGCAAATCATAACCTGAAAATCTGCGCTTGTTTGGGATTGTTGAGCGAGGAACAAACTCACCGTTTGGCTAAAGCTGGAGTCGATCGCGTAAATCACAATCTCAATACTTCCGAATCATATCACACGGACATTTGCACTACTCACACTTTTGGCGATCGGGTTGAAACCGTCGAACACGTAAAAGCAGCGGGAATCACAACTTGTTCCGGCGGCATTTTGGGGATGGGCGAATCGGATGATGATGCGATCGATTTAGCGCTTTCGCTTCGCAAGTTGGGCGTTACTAGCGTGCCGGTCAACTTTTTTATTCCGATTCCCGGCACGCCATTTGCAGAGGTAAACAGGTTAACTCCCCGCCAATGTTTGCGAATTCTCTGTTTGTTCCGATTTTTGCTTCCGAGTCAAGAAATTCGGATTGCTGGGGGACGGGAGGTGCATTTGCGATCGCTGCAACCTCTCGGACTCTACCCCGCTAATTCTATCTTTGTGGGCGATTATCTGACAACTCCCGGACAAGCTGCACATCAAGATTGGGACATGATTCGAGATGCGGGATTTGCGATCGAATCCCCCGAAGGTTCTCTCTTAGAAGTTGATTCAGCAGTTACCAAACCCGAACAAAAAACCCTGGTTGTTTAACTATTATAGTAGTTTTCAATCAGATGAAATAGAGTAGGACACGGCAGTGCCGTGGGCCTACCCAATATCTCTACTTCCCGTTTACGCATGGGGAAGAGAAACCGGGTTTCTGAGGTAGCAAATGCCTAAGCCGTAAGCTCTTAGATTGTAGTCATAAACCCTTATTCTCCGGTTGATATTCTTCAATCTAAGATCTAAAATATAAAATAATACAAGAGGGGGAAATTGTGGACAAACGCGAAGAAATTACGATCGCAGAATACCAGCTAACTGCCGAATCTTTCCGAGAAGGAACTTGGCACCACGACGTATCCCAAAATCGCTCCGCATTGACCGCTGCCATGCCGCGCAATCCCGGTAAAATTCTCGATATAGGATGCGGCCCGGGACGAGATTTAGTAGCGTTCAAGAGCCAAGGACACACAGTTGTAGGCTTAGATGCAACTCCGGCTTTTGTAGAAATAGCTAAGAAATTATCAGGATGCGAAGTTTGGCAGCAATCTTTTCTGAATCTCGACTTGCCAAAGGCAGAATTTGACGGTATTTTTGCCAATGCTTCCTTGATTCACGTTCCCAGCGATGAGATGGTGAAAGTGCTGAAAGATTTGCACCAAGCCTTAGTTGTTAACGGTGCAATTGTCATGTCAATGTGCCGGGGAAATTGGGAGGGATACGACGAGCGACCAACCGGAAAACGCTATACTGCCGGATGGGAATATCATACTTTAGCGCCTTGTTTAGAACAAGCGGGATTTGCCATTGTCAATCACTACTATCGCCCCCCCGGCTTACCGCGCGAAGCTCAATCTTGGGTAGTAATGGTGGGCAGAAAAATCTAACGTAAATTGGAAATAGGCAATCGGTAATCGCAAATCATTCCCCTCTCTTCCTCTGCGCCCTCTGCGCCCTCTGCGGTTAAATAAAAAAACTCATTCACCAATTGACAGAGGATTCTTGTATAATCTACATTCAAATAAACCACTTTGTGAACCCCTTAAATCAAAATTGATATGACAGAGAAATGCCACATTTTTTTAGCTGGTGCTAGTCGAGGAGTCGGCTTAGAAATCGCGAAATGTCTGATATCACAAAATATGCAAGTAACTGCACTTTTGCGATCGCCCGCTACCAGCACCGAATTAGAAACCATGGGCATCAAAGTCGTGACTGGCGATGCTTTGGATGCTGCCGCTATGGAAGTGGCAATGGCTGGCGGTGAGCCAATTCATGCCGTAATCAGCACAATTGGCGGCTTGCCCAAAGATGGGGAAAGAGCCGATTATTTGGGCAACAAAAACTTGATTGATGCGGCTGTCAAAGCAGGCGTACAAAAATTTATTTTAGTTTCATCCATCGGTAGCGGTAACAGTGCCGCTGCTTTGCAACCGCAAGTTTTGGAAACTTTGGGCCCGGTCTTAAGTGAGAAAGAAAAAGCCGAAAATCATTTGATAGAAAGCGGGATGATTTATACAGTGATTCGTCCCGGCGGACTCAAGTCGGAACCTGCAACAGGCAACGGTATTTTAACAGAAGATTGTCGAGTTGCTGGAACTATTCACCGGGCGGATGTAGCGCAGCTAGTTTGTCAGTGTTTAGTTTCTGATGCTGCTAATAATAAAGTTTTGTCGGCGGTAGACAGGCAAATGCTTTACGGCAATCCAGAATTTGAGGTATTAAATCTTTAGGGGCGGGTTTAGCGCAAAATAAGCTGTTTCGCATCTAAATTGTATTTTTTGGGCGGGCTAGAAGCCCACCCCACAATAAAATTGAACTTTTGTGGAACAGGCATCTTGCCTGTTCCTAAAAATGCTGCAAGATTTTGCACTCAAGAATCGAAAGGCTTAATCCACGATCGCCCGATCGCCCAATCCAAAACCAAACCCGCGATCGCAAACAATACCACACTCTCGGCACCGCGAACAGCAAATGGCAATAACTCCTGTAGGGCGGGCATCTTCCCGGGTTCAAAAAACAATCCAGCATCCAATTGTCCAAAAGCCCGCACCAACCCAAAAGCCAACACAGCACCAGATTTAAGCTGCGGGTTAACATCTCGGCGAATCGCATAGCGGTAAGTCACGCCGAACAAAAAACCGCCTAAAAGTGCGATCGCCCCTCTGAAGGCAAAATTTAGGTCAATTTCCCTTACCTGCAAACTCGCCAGAGAATCGAACCTATGCGCCAGAATTAAGCTATTACCAAGGGCGATCGCCCCAAAACCCAGCAAACAAGACAAAGCAGCAACACTCCCTGCCTTCAAAGATTCTATCCGTTCAGCGGCACTAAAATTTGACGAGTCCTTCACGGCGCCCTCATTTCAAAAATGGCTCAAATTGACTTATCATAAGGTTTGTAGTCACTTTGTACAGTTTGTTCAATAAATAGCTATGGATATTTTGTCACTCGGTTGGGTTTCGGTGCTAGTTCTGTTCTCCTTCTCAATTTCAATGGTCGTTTGGGGACGCAACGGTTTCTAGATTCCAGAATAGCTTGCGGGGCAAGCTTTTTAACTGCCCCGCATTTTTTTAAAATCCTATTTAACCAAATCAAAATAACAGGAGTTGGAAACATGACAGCCAAAAAAATCTTAATGTTAGTCGGCGACTTTGTAGAAGACTACGAAGTAATGGTGCCCTTCCAAGCACTGCAAATGGTAGGTCACACCGTCCACGCCGTCTGCCCGGACAAAGCCGCAGGCCAAACGATTCGCACCGCAATTCACGACTTTGAAGGCGATCAAACCTACAGCGAAAAACCCGGTCACAACTTCACTTTAAACGCGACTTTTGACGAAATCAACCCGGCAGACTACGACGCTTTGATTATCCCCGGAGGACGCGCCCCAGAATACATCCGCCTCAACGAACAAGTGCTGCAAATTACCCGCTACTTTGCCAACAGCAAAAAGCCGATCGCATCTATTTGTCACGGCTTACAGGTTCTAACTGCAGCAGGCGTACTCGAAGGCAAACGCTGCACCGCATACCCGGCTTGCAGCCCCGACGTACTCCGGGCCGGCGGCAAATATACAGAAGTTCCCGTTACCGAAGCGGTAGTCGATGGCAATTTAGTCACCGCCCCCGCGTGGCCAGCACATCCTAACTGGCTAGCTGAATTCCTGAAAGTTTTGGGAACGAAGATCGAACATTCAGAGAAAGTCGAAGTATGACTATTTTCACAGTCAAAGTTAAACCGAATTCCAAACAGCAAAGCATCGCAGAACAACCAGACGGCAGCCTCACAGCACATCTCAAGTCGCCGCCCGTTGATGGTAAAGCCAATCAAGAATTAATCGTGTTGTTGGCGAAAAAGTTTAAAGTGCCGAAATCTGCGATCGGCATTAAATCCGGTTTTTTTTCCAGAAATAAACTTGTGGAAATACCAATCCAACCTTTAACTTTGAAATAAAGGTAATAACACATCTATCTAAAGAGGGATACAGACTCAACTTTAAAATTATATATTAATAGTTGTAGAGTTAGAATAAAAAATTATGAGCATTGAAAATAGAGTCGAAGCAACAGCGAAGAATATTGAAGGCAAAATCCAAGAAGCTGCTAGCGAAGTTACAGGCAATCAGAAAGATAAATTAGAAGGTCAAGCCAAGCAGGACGAAGCATCAGCAATTCACCTGAAAGAAGACCTCAAAGATAAAGCAAAAGAGATTGTAGACAAAGCTTAGTAACAGTATTTGCTACAAGTTTCCTGCCTACTAAATCCAGCAAACATATCGTTTGCTGGTTTTTTTTATAGATAGTTTTCCGAGATTATAGTCCTAGACGCATTGGAACCCAGAAACCGCGTTTGATGGACGAAAAGACGCGTTGCAGCCAGCAGATTCGGTAAAAAACCCGGTTTCTTTGCCGGAGTGCGTCCAGCACTGACTATAAAGCAATACGCTTGGGTTAAAACTGTTTATTCCTCGAAAATCGCCCTAAATTCCCATTAATAAGGGCGACTTTGAGTAAGTTCTTGTCCCCCCTTCATTCCCCCCTTGGAGGAGTAGGGGGTGGGCTGGGGGGAGTGGGGCTAGGGAGGATTGGGCTTAACAGAACCGTGTTCAGAAACCGGGTTTTTCAACCAAAATATTTGGTTCAAACCCTTAATCTTGGTGAAAAAACCCGGTTTCTTTAGTCCCGGTGCGTAAGTCCTGATAAAGATTATTGGTGCGTGGCAAAATTCATCGGCGAACCGCCGCTACAGCTTCTACTAATTCATAATGTAAAAGCATTAACATTGTGGCGGGAATTGTCTCCCTTGCATAAGTTGTGCCATCTTGATGAAAAATTTATACATCCAAAGCACTGCCATCAAATTCCATCACAACTGTTCCTACTTGTCCTTTATGTAATTTAATGATTTATTTTTTTTACAAAATGGCTTGCTTCTAAATATTCTGTTAAAGCAACAATATCTAGGTCTTTAATTCTTTTCCTTATTTGTACCTCACTTTTGGACTGGGCTGGGGGCGGGTTTATCAAGCTTAGTCCTGGAGGCAGAAACCGGGTTTTTACCGAAATACTGCATCCCGGCTTTTAACTAGGAGTGAAAAACCCGGTTTCTTTGGTTCTGATGCGTCAGTTCTAAAGATTATTGGGTCGTGGCCAAATTCATTGGTGAACCCGTCCCATACCCCATTCGATTTTCGATTAAAATTACCCATCTAAAATCTAAAATGTAAAATCTAAAATTGCCCCATGCTAATGCCCACAAAAAAGCCAGGGATGGATATCCCCAGCTCGAAACATAGCACA